>PLRS01000081.1 GCA_003164035.1 Bryobacterales bacterium
GGCGCCATCTTGTTGGTCAGAGTGCCGGCGACGATCATCACGTCGCTCTGCCGCGGCGAGGCGCGCGGGATAATCCCCAGGCGGTCGAGGTCATACCGCGGCATGTACGCGTGTATCATCTCGATGGCGCAGCAGGCCAGGCCGAAGCTCATCGGCCAGATGGAATTCTTCCGGCCCCAGTTGAGAGCTTTGTCGAGAGTGGTGAGGACGATACCCTCGGAATTGGCGGCGGCGGCATTATTGACGGAGTAGTCGTCCAGCCGTGCGAAAAGCTCCGGCGGTCCGCTGGCTAGAGGGTTTTCCATACATGTTATTCTCGCATGGACCGGAAGGGTCCTGTTAAACTCCCTCCGGGTCCTGTAAAATCGGTATTTCAACTCTTTCCAAATGCCAGCCGCCAACTTCGACGAGCTTCTGGACCGTGCCGCCGCGCAACACGGTATCGATTCGGGATTCTGGGATATCTGGGGCCGGTACCACCAGACGCCGGCCGCGGTCAAGCAAGCCCTACTGGGCGCCATGGGCGTTGCCGCCGGAAACGCGGAGGAACTGGAGCTCGCCCTGGCGGACCAGACCCGCCGGGAATGGGAGCGCCTGGCGCCGCCCACCGTGGTCATCGGTGTGTCCGATCATACCGAGCTTCCGCTGAATGTTCCGGCGGAAATGCTGGGCGAGACGGCGGCCATTACGGTGCGGCACGAGGACGGCGCGGAGAGCGAGTTTCAAGTCGGGCTGCTCGGTCTGGAACAGACCGGTTCGATCGAGATGAACGGAGCCACGTGGGTGCGAAAACTGGCGCGCCTGGAAGTGGCACTGCCGCTCGGCTACCACGACATCGCGGTGAAGGTGGCCGGCGCCAGCGCCACCACCCGCTACATCGTGACGCCGGAACGGGCCTGGACGGAACCGCACCTGGGCCGGGGCGGCAAAATGGCGGGGCTGACCATCAGCCTTTTCGGCGTGCGCTCCGGCCGCAACTGGGGCTGCGGCGATTTCGAAGACCTGGAACAGATCGTGGATTGGACGGCGGGCGAGTTGCAGGCCAGCTTCGTGGGGCTCAACCCGCTGCATGCCATCCATAACCGCCGCCCGTTCAATACCAGCCCTTACCTGCCGAATTCCATTTTTTACCGAAACTTTCTTTACCTGGACGTGGAGGCGGTGGAAGATTGGGCCGGCTGCCGGCGGGCGCGCCAATTGCGGTCGAGCCCCGCGGTGGCCGCCGAGATCGACGCGTTGCGCGGCACTCCGTTCGTGGAATACGAGCGCGTGGCCGCCCTGAAGCTGCGGTTTCTGAAGCTGCTGTTCGTAACATTTCTGCGCGAACGGCGGCGCGGCTCGCCGAGGGCCCGCGATTTCGACGCCTACCGGCGGCGGGAGGGCGATTCGCTGGAGCGTTTCTCCACCTTCTGCGCGCTGGATGAGCGTCTGCACCAGCGCCAGCCGGACCTTTGGCTCTGGACCGAATGGCCGGCCGGCTACCAGGACCCCGATTCGGCGGAAACGGCGGCTTTCCGCGGCAAACATTGGCGCCTGGTCTTGTTTTACCAATATCTGCAATGGCAGATCGACGTGCAACTTGCCCGCGTCGAGCGGCGCGCCCGCGACCGGGGGCTCGCGCTGGGGCTGTACCACGACCTGGCCCTGGCCACCGACCGCTTCGGCTCCGACCTCTGGGCCCACCGCAAGTTCTTCGTGGCCGGATGCCGGGTGGGCTCGCCGCCGGACGATTTCGCGCCCGAGGGGCAGGACTGGAGTTTTCCGCCGCCTAACTCCCGCTGGCATTGGGAAAACGGCTATCGGCTGTTTGCCGAATCCATCCGCAAGAATGCGCGCCACGGCGGCGCCCTGCGGATGGATCACGTCATGCGCCTGTTCCGTCTCTACTGGATTCCGGACGGGGCCCACGCCACCGAAGGCGCCTACGTGCGCGAAACCAGCGAAGACTTCGTGCGCATTCTGGCCCTGGAAAGCGTGCGCAACCGGGTGGTGCTGGTGGGCGAGGACCTGGGCACGGTGGAACCGGCGACGCGCGAAGCCCTGGCCCGCTATGGGGTTTTGAGCTACCGGCTATTTTATTTCGAGCGCACTCCGTCAGGCGAGATGCGCCGTCCCGACGAATACCCTCGCCAGGCCCTGGTCTCTTCCACCACTCACGATCTCCCCACTCTGGCCGGCTTCTGGCTGGGCACGGACATCGAGGCGCGCCGCGCCGCCGGGGTGCTGGACGATGCCGGTATGGCCGCCGCCAAGTCGGCCCGCCAGGTGGATAAGCAGCGCATACTCGAGGTGCTGCTGAGCCAGGGCCTGATGCCCGTAGGCTCGCCCCGGCAGGCTTCCGCCTACGGCGAAATGACCGGCGAGATCCACAATGCCGTGGTCGGCTTCCTGGCCCTCACTCCTTCCCAACTGCTGGCCATCAACCAGGAAGACCTGACCAAGGAAACCGCGCAACAGAATCTTCCCGGCACCACCTGGCAGTATCCCAACTGGAGCCGGAAGATGCGCTTCACCGTGGAGCAATTGCTGCACGACCCCGAGGCCCGTGGCTTCACCGCCATGTTCCGCCACTGGATCGCACGCTCCGGCCGGACCAACCAAGCGGGGTAGGGGCGAGGAGCGGGTAGAGTCGTCGCGCAGTCAAGGAAAACGAGCTGAGCCCTTCCATCGCATTACGACCGCTGGCGGAACCTGTGAGGCAGCCCAGGGTGCTTGACCGATCCGGGGGTTTTTGTAGTTTAGGCCTGGCAACCGCTCCCTCGCGGTCGCGGCTCGGTAACGGGCGCCGCGTGTTTCCAGTCACTTACCGAGCCGCGACCGCGAGGGAGCGGTTGCCAGGAACTAACTCCCCCCAAATCGCGTTCGGGTTTCATCAGGCGGCGACGGTCTGGGGTTTGTTGAGGCAACATTGTTTGAATTTCTTGCCACTGCCGCAGGGGCAGCGGTCGTTGCGGCCGGTTTTGGGATCGGGGCGGCGATAGGCCTGTTGGGGAGTTTGTGCATTTTTGTGCATGATTTCGGGATTTTGGGCGGCGGCTTCCTGAGCGGATTCTGGGAGGGTGGGGGTGGCACGACGCGCCTTCGCGGAAGAGGGCAAGGCGTGGCTGAGGATGAAGATGGCGGCGCGGAGGCGGGCGGAGGTGGAGGATTTCGGGTCTTGGAGAATCTGTTCGAGGGCTTGGAAGGCCAGCTCAGCGCGGGCGACGGCGCCTTCGCGCAGCATGTCGGCGCGGTCGTTCTGGGCGTCACGGAGGGCCGCCTCAAAGGCCGGCGAGGTGTGGCGCCAATAGGCGATGGTGTTGCGGTGAACGCCGGCCTGATCGGCGGCGGCATTGAGGTTGGCGCCGTTCAAGAGGGCGTCGACAACCTTGAGCTGAGGAGCGGCGAGGGCGGAATCGGGCATGGGAGCTTCCTTTCGGCCACTACGATAGCTTGCGAGCGCGGGAAAGGCGGGTGTCCGGAGGGGGCGGATTGGGCGGAAGTGGCTTGGAATGAAGGGGAGGGGAATATTTAGAAAATCGGTGATCGGCTTTTGGGTGGCGGTGGGTTTTCAGGGAACTCTTTGCAAACTTAAGAGGCGCAAGGGGCTTGCGGCGAGATGGCGAAGCGTCGCGTGGCGCCTGAAAGATGCGGCGGCGCGGTTTCTTCTCCGGCGGCTTGCACGCTCGATCAGGGAAGCACGCGGGCCGCAGCCCACGTTTCCACGGTTTCAACGCTGCACTTTACCGATATGCCCACTTTCCGGTTGCTTTTGGTGTCAAACTATTGAGCGACACATGTCAGGCTGGATTCAGGGCCAAATTCTGCGCGGACTGGAGTTGCTGCTTTCGATGACTCTGGTCGCTGGTGCTGCCTTCGGTCAGGCCGACGAACACCCCGATCCCAGGCAGTGTGCTCCGGGGTTGGAGCGCCTCCACGCCTCATCCTTGCAGGAGAAAGCTTGGGGGGCGCACTTGATTGCCCAGTGTCACGCAAACGACGGCGCGGCAGAAATTGCCGCCGAGTTGGATCGATTGCAGCCCGACATGTCCGGTATGATGTACGTGGACCTGTCCGGCTATAGGCACCTGGATTATGCGTGGTGGGCAGCCAAAGCCTTGTTAGACGCGCTGATCCAGTTACACCGGCCGCTTGAAGTTCCCAAGCTGTACGCCATCTTTCAGAGGTTTCCGACCGAGGGAACAATCCTGATGCTTCAAGACGAACCTCGATATTCGTCCCTGCTGGCGAGGGTTCGGGAGGCAAGAGTACCGATCTCCCTCTGGGTCGCTGCCAGCAACGCCCTCACCCGACTCCGTCCACATGGATTCGCGACGGCTCTGCTAGAGGAACTGCGATTATCAAACCGGGTTTGGGTGTCAGACACGGACAAGTTTCTTTCGCCCGGTTCGCCAGGATCGGGAATGCTAGGCAACTCGAGCCTGCAGGTGCCACCGGGATTCCCGCCCATTGACCAGTACTGGCTGACCGCTGAACATTTCTGCGCTGAACAGACGTTCGGACTTGGGCCATGCAACGATGAATTGGTCAGCGAGGGCCCCGCCCAGTCCATTCGCGCTTTGTCCGTTTACAGCAGGCGCGTTCATTTTGAACCCGGCGTGAATCGAACGGTCTTTTTTCCCTCCGATGGGTATTGCCGTGAATGCGAAGCCGGCTGCCCCCAGTGCGAAAGCGATCGGATCTGTTACCTAGCCGAACTCGCGCACATGCCGAGTCGGGATATTTCGACTGCTGCCAACTCGCAAGAGCAAGTGGCGTGGGCGAATCCCGCCCGGATCAGTGCGACAGCCGCAAAGGGATTGACTGAACAGGTGGCCGCGATGAGGCGACTAGCAAGGCACCTTGTGTCTTCCGGTGCTATGGATGTTTCCGAATTAGACCTGACCCTCTACATAGAGGTGCGGCTATGGGATTTCCGGGGTGACCGTACCACGCCTCTGCCGCAGCTTCAGCCCGTCCGGTTCAATCTCCAATGATCACGGCGGGCGTAGTTCCGGTCGCAGAACGGGCATATCGGAAAGTAACGGTGCCTCGCGCCAGATGGTCTCGCGATCTGTGAGTGCCCCTCCCAGTGGTTCCCATTGGTTCCCATTAATGCCCTCGTGCCCGACGACAGCCCGGCCGAATGCTCGACGCGATCTGATGCAGTATGCTTGGGGGCCAAGCCAGGACGTGAAGGAACGATTCGCTGAAGGCAAAGAGCTTACAGCTATGCCCCTTGGAAAACGATGGTCCGCCCAGGGCTGTCCCGCGGGCCGCCCCACTGCCCCGCGAGCTCGGTTTCGGCGGAGAGAGGGTGGGACAGATCATCGTCCTTTGTGGTCTGTCGGGCCCTCGCCAGGCGGTAACAGCCTGACAGACGACGAAAAACGATCGTCTGTCCCACCGTCTGGGTCAGGTCATTCTCTCTTGGCCGCCCAAACGCCGAGGCCACTTAGCGCGGAGCGAACGTCCACCATGCGGCGGCGATAGCGAAGAAGGCCGCGCTACAGCCGGCCAGAACCCACAGCCCGGAGCTGCCGCGAAAGAACAAATAGCTCGCTTCCGGGTGCTTCGGATCGTAGTGCACCTGCGTTTGAATTCCCGGTGCATACCGGTCGCGCAGGGCCGCCAGCCATGGCGCCGGCCGTTCCGGAAAGTTGCGCAGGTTCTGCGTGGGAGGGCGGTTTGATAGCCGGTTCCCCGTGTAGGTCCAGCCCCGAACCTCATACGCGTACCGCACCGTCAACTCATATTGCGGCTGGCCGCCCGTTCTCCGGACGGTGCCCAGACGGATGCCGGATTCCAGAATTGTCCCGGCAGCCGCGGGCCACCGGCGCAAGCGTGCGTCCGTGACCAGGGACAGCAGCAGAGCCACGGCGAAAAACAGTCCCAGCCCCACCGATACCGCCAGGCCCAAGTCCAGGCTCATTGCCGACTCTCACATCGCAAGTTCATCTTACAATTAGCCGGGGGATGCCGGCGTGGGTCAGCGCAATCGACCGGGTGGCAGGCGTCCCGGCCACGCCATTACGGCGTAGGTGAGTGACCGATCTGGGGATTTCGCAGTTGAGGCCTGGCAACCGCCCCCTTACGGTCGCGGCTCGGTTACGGAAACCGCGTGTCTGCAGTCGCTTACCGAGCCGCGACCGTCAGGGAGCGGTTGCCGGGAACTAACTCCCCCAAATCGGTTAAGCACCCTGTTCGCGGTCGCTTACCGGGTTGCGACCGTAATCGGTTACAATAGGGGAAGTTTCCGAGCCGAAGTGGCGGAACTGGCAGACGCAACGGACTCAAAATCCGTCGGGATTCACTTCTCATGTGGGTTCGACCCCCACCTTCGGCACCAACCCTCCAATCCTTCCCCGCAGCCAGATCGACAAGATCGGGGTTGTAACCTTTTCCCGCCGCGACGGTATTAGCCAAGAGATGAAACGAGACTTTTTTCATACATTGGCGCCGGGCGAAACTGGGATGACGCCGGCTTCGTAGAAACGAGGACGGTGGAATGCAGAATCCGCTTGCAACTTTCCGCTACACCGTGCGGCAGTTCCGGCTGTCGCCGGTATTTACAGCCTCGGCTGTACTGACACTGGGATTGGGCATTGGCGGGACCACCGCGATCGGGACGCTGATCCATGCGGTCATGCTGCAGTCCATGCCGGTTTCCGATCCCGCGCTTCTTTATCGCGTCGGCGACGGCGACGAATGCTGCGTGGAGGGCGGGCCGCAAGACCGGTGGGGGATGTTTTCGTATCCTCTTTACGAGCGTCTGAAGGCCAACCTGCCGGAGTTCGAAGAAGTAGCCGCCTTTCAGGCGGGTGGGCCTCGCTTGAGTGTACGGCGGGAGGGTACGACCAACGCCGCGCGGCCGCTGCGCTCCGAGTACGTGACCGGCAATTATTTCGGCACGCTTGGCGTGAGGGCGCTTGGCGGGCGCGTGTTTATGCCCGCCGACGACCAGGCCTCCGCTCCGCCGGTGGTTGTGATCAGCCATCACATCTGGCAGGCGGATTACGGAGCCGATCCTTCGGTGATCGGTTCCACTTTCGCGATCGACGGACATCCCTTCACCGTGATCGGCGTGACGCCGCCGGGGTTCTTTGGAGAGACGTTGCGCGGCGACCCGCCGGATATCTGGCTGCCGGTTCAACAGGAGCCCATGATCGCCGGCGATGGAGCACTGTTGCATCAGTCGGTCGCCGCATGGCTGCGCGTCATCGGCCGCTTGCATCCGGGCGCCTCCACCGCGGGCATGGGGCCGCGGCTGACTGGAATCCTGCGGCGGTGGATGCAATACGATTCCGGTTATCCATCCAACTGGATGCCGGACGTAATCCGCATGCTTCCCAAACAGTCGATCAATGTGGTCCCGGCGGGAGCCGGCGTGGCGGTGATGAAGGAGGAGTACGGCCGCAGTCTCCAGATTCTGATGTCGGTTTGCGCGATGGTGCTGTTGATAGCGTGCAGTAATGTCGCCAACCTGCTTCTGGTTCGCGCGGTGGCGCGCCGCAGGCAAACGGCCCTGCGCATCGCCGTCGGGGCCAGCCGGCGGCAAATTGTCTTCCAGGCACTCCTCGAAAGCACGCTGTTGGCAATCGCGGGTGGGATTGCCGGACTGATCATTGCGGCGGCGGCGGCGCGTCTGTTGCTGGCGCTGGCATTCAGCAGCGCGCACTTTCTCCCGATCAGCGTCCTGCCTTCGCCCCTTGTGCTGGCGTTTGCCTTTGCCGTGTCTCTCCTGACCGGGATTCTTTTTGGCGCCGCTCCGGCCTGGTTTGCCACCCGAACCGATCCAGTGGAAGCTTTGCGTGGTTCCGGCCGCGGCACCACTGACCACGCCGGGTTCACCCGCAAGGCGCTGCTCGTGGTGCAGGCAGCCTTGTCGGTGGTGCTGGTGGCCGGTGCAACCATGCTGGCGCGCAGCCTCGACAAGCTCGAGCACCAGGATTTCGGTTATCGGACCGACGACCGCGTAGTGGTTTCGCTCAACCGACCGCCGGCTACCTACACGCTGCCGAAGCTGGAAGCGCTCTATCGGAAAATCGAGGAAGCTTTGAACCGGCTGCCCGGGGTAAAAGGATCGGGTCTTGCCCTGTACAACCCGCTAACTGACAACTGGGGTGAGCTCATTCTGGTATCCGGCCATCCCGCGCCGAAAATGAGTGAACAAGCAGGCGCCTCCTGGGACCGGGTGAGTGCCGATTATCTTCAAAATTTCGGCATCACGGCACTGCGCGGACGGAACTTTACCAAGGCCGACAACGAAACCACGGCGCCGGTCGCGATTGTCAATGAAGCGTTCGTGAAGCGCTTTTTCAAGGCTGGCGAAGATCCGCTGGGGCAGCACTTCGGCCTCGACCTTCCGCAGAACGCCGATACCTTCCGGATTGTGGGGATCGTGCGCGACGCGAAGTTCGCGGGCTGGGGCCTGCGCAGGCCGGCGATGCCCATGTTCTACGTGCCCCTGGCTCAGAACGTCAATTACAAAGACGAACTCATGAAGAGAGTGGAAGTGCAATCGCATTTCATCGAGGGAATCATGCTTGTGACCGGTGTTCCGCCCGGCGCGCTTGAACCGGAGCTGACCCGGACGCTGGCGGGGCTCGATCCGAGCTTGACAATCGTCAGCGTGAGGACCATGGAAGAGCGGGTCGCTCTCACCTTCGATCAGGAACGCGCCGTCGCCACGCTGGCGGAACTGTTTGGAACGGTGGCTTTGCTGCTGGCCGCGGTCGGACTCTACGGTGTGACAGCCTACACAGTGGCGCAGCGGACCAATGAGATCGGGATTCGCATGGCGCTTGGGGCCGACCGCGCGGAAGTAGTTCGACACGTACTGCGCGGGGCGTTTACGCGGGTGGCAATCGGGCTGGGACTAGGCCTGCCGCTGTCCGTAGCCGCCGGGCGGCTGATCTCGAGCCAGTTATACGACGTTTCCTTTTGGGACCCGCTGGCGCTGGCAGTAGCGGCTAGCGCACTCGGCCTCTGTGCCCTGATCGCGGCGCTGGTGCCGGCTAACGCCGCCGCATCCATTTCTCCCATGACGGCGCTCAGAGCGGAGTAACGCCCCTTCGCCTGGAACCAATGCGCGCGTTCCAGAAAGGGTGGAATCTGGAATACGCCGGCGACGATGGGCGGGGACTATTGCGCGATGCCGCAAGAGGTGAAGCGACAGAAAATGCGCCAACATACTAGTTGACTCACCCAGTGGTACACTTTCTGCATGCCAAGCGGGCGTGGGAGTACGTCGTGAGCGTGGCCAAGTTTTACAAAGGCCACATCTCCGGCTGGATGTTGGCGATCTTGGCTATCGGGCTTCAGAATAGCGTCCGCGAAATATGCTGACGATCCGGCCAAGACTGTACTGGTAGTCCGCTATTCGGCATGGCTGAGCACGGCGGGAGCAGTTTGGGCGCTCTTGGTCGCCCAGTATGACGCGTGGCGGGGCGAACGCACGCGTGCGGAGAAAGCCGAGAAGCGGTTGATGCCCGGACTCAAGATCGGAATTGCGCAGCAGCACTCCTGGCCCCTAGAAGAGGGACGGCGGTCTACTGGAACTGGCTATTATTTTCAGGTCACCAATCTCAGCGAAAGCGAGACCCTTGAATCGGTAAGGGCCCAGATAATGTCAATTGAGCCGAATGAGGTTAAGACGCTAACTTTTCCTCTCCCGATGCACATAAGGGACTTGGATTATAAGACCGCCGAGACCTCCTTAAATCCAAAGGCGATCATAGGATTCGACATAGCTACTGGACCAGATCGCGGTGTCAGTTCGCAAAAGCAGTTACTAATCCCATGTGTCGCCGGAGGCGATAGAGGATGGACCCCAGCTGTGCCGATCCCTACCGCTGGCCACTATCGCATGAAGGTAATAGTCAGCGCGAATAACTGTCCAGCGGAGGACACAGAATTGGACATTTGGATAGAAAATGACTTACTCAGGTGCGTCTCCCGTCGGATTTCCGGAGTGGAGGTGCTTTGATTACCTTCTTGACGTCTATCCCCTTGTGACTGCGCTCAGAACCGGGTGAAGCCAGGGCCGTTCAGGGAGCGGTTGTCCGGAGACACGTTGGCGAGCCGCAACCAGGGGTGCGGCCTGTCCCCGGGTTGCATGGCAGCATATTCGAGACGGGCGCCGGGATTAGTCCCGGCGTGGCGGACTGAGAGTTCGCTCCACGAATGGCATGATTATTTTCCGACAAGCCCTCAGTGCTAGAATCTCGTTTACCGCGAGGATTCGGGAGGGCCGCAGGTGTTGGGGATTAACCGTCGAAGCACATTGACCGCGCTTGCGATGCTGATTGGCGCCGGATCGGGATATGCCCAATCCGACCGGACGCTGGAGCGGTTTCGCGCGACCTACAAGGAACTGGTCGAGACCAATACTACCCTTTCGGCCGGCGATTGCACCTTGGCGGCGCAGCGCATGGGCGCGCGGCTGCTCGCCGCCGGTTATCCGGACCGGGACGTGCGCACATTCGTCCCCGAGGGACATCCAAAGGAGGGCGGCCTGCTGGCCGTGCTGCACGGGTCCGAGCCTGGGGCGAAGGCTATCCTGATGCTGGCCCACGTCGACGTGGTCGAGGCCAAGCGGGAGGACTGGACGCGCGACCCCTTCACCCTGATCGAGGAAGGCGGATACTTCTACGGCCGGGGAACCAACGACATGAAGGCCCAGGCCGCCATCTGGGTCGACAACCTGGTCCGTTTTCGGGAAGAGGGTTTTCGGCCAAAGCGGTCGATCAAGTTGGCGCTGACCTGCGGGGAAGAAACCAACGGCGCGCTGAACGGCGCGGGCTGGCTGACCACGCACGAACGCGACGCGATCGATGCCGAGTTCGCCCTGAACGAAGGCGTCGGCGGTATTCTGTATCCCGAGGGGCGCCGGGTGGCGCTCGAAATTCTGGCTGCCGAAAAGACCTCCCAGAACTACGTGCTGGAGGCGACCAATCCCGGAGGCCATAGTTCGCGGCCGGTTCCCGATAACGCTATCTATCACCTGGTGCGCGCCGTCGATCGCGTGAGCCGCTACGAGTTTCCAGTTCAGTTGAACGACGCGAATCGGGCCTACTTCACTGGCATGTCGAAGATCGTCGGCGGCCAGGCTGGCGCCGCCATGGCAGCCGTGGTCGGGAATCCGGACGACCGGGCCTCGGTGGCGGTTCTGGACCGGGACGCGAATTGGCACGCCATGCTGCGCACGACCTGCGTGGCGACCATGCTCTCGGCCGGCCACGCCACCAACGCCTTGCCGCAGAGGGCTCGCGCGAACATCAACTGCCGCATCTTTCCCGGCGTGTCGCGCGATGCCGTGCTGGCTCAACTGGTCAAGATTGTCGAAGATCCCGCCGTCGCGGTCACCATTCCGGAAGTTCGCGGACCTGTGGCGGAACCAGCCCCATTGACGCCGCGCATCCTGAAGCCGATCGAGAAACTGGCGGACGAGATGTGGCCCGGAGTCCCGGTTGTCCCGACGCTGGAGCCCGGTGCGACGGACGCCCAGTTTCTCGACCCCGCGGGCATCCCGACCTATGGGATTTCAGGCCTCTTCCAGGATTCCGACCTCGGGCACATCCATGGCCTGAACGAGCGCATCCGGGTGCAGTCGGTCTACGACGGCCGAACGTTTCTTTATCGGCTGGTGAAGCTCTACGCGGACCAGTGACCCAGCCGGCGAACCACAATTCCGCAACTCGCAGTGCTCCATCCGGGTTTGTCGGGGTATGAACCGATTGCACGGGCTCTTGCATTTTGCGGCAACGAGGTTGCTCCCGGTCTGGTTCGGAAGCTTCGTGGCCATGGCGCAGATTCCTAACTTCCAGCACATCGTGGTGATCTTTCAGGAGAATCGGACTCCGGACAATCTGTTCCAGGGTCTATGCTCGGCGCCATTCGGCTCGGCCGCATCCTGCAGCACCACACCCACCGCCTCGCAATACAATATTCAAACGTCGGGCTGGCTGGACCGCAACTCCGCGACCGGTGTGACGCAGCCCGGCACCGTAGCATTGGCGAACAAGTACGATCTTAGCCATGCGCATTCAGCCTTTGTCGCGCAGTGCGACGCGAACCCGGTAACGGGCGCCTGCAAAATGGACGGTTCCGGCGGGGTTACCTGCTCGGGCAAGTGCCCATCGAAGCCGCAGTTCCGGTATGTCGATAACTCAACCAATGTGGTGACTCCCTATCTGCAGTTGGCCACGCAATATGGATGGGCTAACTACATGTTCCAAACCAATCAGGGGCCCAGTTTCCCCGCTCATCAGTTCATCTTCGGGGGAACGTCGGCGCCGAGCGCGGCCGACGATGCCGCCGGGATCTTCGCCTCGGAGAACATGTCGGGAACCAAGTCTGTGGCCGGATGCACGGCATCGGCCGGGACCACGGTGGAGTTGATCACCCCCGCCGGCGAAAACCAGAAGGTCTATCCGTGTTTCGAGCATTCCACCATGGCGGACATCCTTCCCGGGAACGTAACCTGGCGATACTATGCGCCCAGCGCGGGATCGATCTGGACCGCGCCCAATGCGATTCAGCATATCTGCCAATCCACCGGTCCCGGGGGAGAGTGCGTGGGATCGGACTGGTCGGCCAACGTCGATCTGAAGCCGGCCGATGTGCTGAGCGATATCGCGGCGTGTAACTTGCGGTCCATAAGTTGGGTAATTCCGACGGGTGCGAATTCCGATCATGCGAAGGTCAACGACGGAGGCGGGCCTTCGTGGGTATCGGCGATCGTCAATGCCATCGGAAACAGCAGCGCGTGCGACAACAACACCGGCTATTGGCAAAATACGGCGATCGTGATTGCGTGGGACGATTGGGGAGGCTGGTACGACCACGAATCTCCCACCATCCTGGCGCAACCGGAGGGCGATTACCAATATGGCTTCCGCGTTCCGCTGGTGTTCGTTTCCGCGTACACGCCGGCCGGTTACATCAACAACGCGCACCACGATTTCGGGAGCGTTTTGAGGTTTGTGGAGCACAACTTCGGTATCCGCGAAGGGGCGCTCGATTTCGCCGACAGCCGGGCCACCAACGATCTGACGGGGTTCTACGATCTCAGCCGCGCGCCGCGCTGCTACCAGGCCGTCGATGCGCCGAAGAGCGCGGCATTTTTCCTGCACGACAGACGCAAGGCAACCGATCCGGACGACGACGGCGACGGCCGGTGAGCGCGCGTGGGCCGCGCTATTCCCAGCGGAAGACCTTCGCTGAGAGCGCCGTGCAGACGGCAAATACGGCAACCAGCGCCGCCACGTCGCCCAGGTGCGCCGACCACGCTTCGCCCTTCCAGATTCCATCGAGGAGCGATACCGCGTAGGTCAGCGGCACGACGCGCGCCACCGCCTGGAGCGCGGGCGGCAACGATTGCACCGGCACGAACAATCCGCACAGTCCGATCATCGGATACAGGATGGCGGCGCCGATGGGTTGGGCGAAGCGCGCCGTAGGCACAATGCTCGCGATCAGAAACCCGATCGACAGAATACTCCACGTGGCGATCAGCAGCGCCACCGTGAACCCGAATATGGGAACGTGGGTGTGGGCCGGAAAGTAGCGTTTGCCCGCCAGCACCATCAGGGCCATGGTGAGCGCCGTGAGAGCCAGTTTGACCAGCACGTGAGCGGCAAGAATCGTCTGCGGCCGCAACGGCGTGGCCCGGAGCCGCTTGAGAATGCCGCCTTCCCGGTAAATCGAGATGACGGTGACCAGCGACAATACCGCGCTGAGCGCGATCAGCACCGACACGAAAACCGGTAGCCCGACACGCAGGAATCCGGCGGCGGCGAGTGAGCCTGGGCCGCGCAGGCCACCCACGAATCGGCCTGCCACCACAAAAACCAGCACGGGAAACAAGATGGAACCGAACGCCCCGAGCGGCTCTCGCAGGAAAATCTTGATCTCCAGCCAGGTCAGTTTCCGAAGTCCACGCAGCATCGCCGAGTCTCTTTCAATCGCGAATCGAATGGCCGGTCAGTTTCAAAAAGACGTCCTCCAGGTTGGGCAGCACGGTGCGGAAGTCGGCGACCCGGATGCGATTTTCGGAGAGACACTGGATCACCTCGGTCACGAAGTCCTCGCCCCGCCCCTGAATGGTGAACTGGGAGCCTTGGCGGATCACGTTCTCCACCCGCGGAATCGCGCCCAGGCGTTCTTCGGCCAGCGCGTTTTCGGTGGCCAGGATCACCGTTCGCGTGGGGCAGTGCCGCCGCACCAATTCCTCCGGACTGCCAATGTCTACGATCTCTCCGTGCTCGATGATCGCCACGCGGTCGCACAACCGCTCGGCCTCCTCCATCAGATGAGTAGTCAGAAAGACCGTTTTGCCGCGGTCCCGGATGCCGCGGACCAGGTCCCAGATGGCCCGGCGCGACTGCGGGTCCAGCCCGGTGGTCAACTCATCCAGGAATACCACTTCCGGATCGTTGATCAGCGCCAGAGCAATGAACAGCCGCTGCTTCTGGCCGCCCGAAAGGGTCATAAACCAGGCGTTGCGTTTGTCGGCAAGGCCGAGTTGTTCGAGCAACCGGTTGCCGTCCAGCGGCTTTGGGTAGAGAGAGGCCCAGAGATCCACCGCTTCCCAGACTTTGATTCTCTTCTGGAGCTGCGCCTGCTGGAGTTGTACCCCAATCCGGTTCTGGACCTGAACCACGTCGCGGAACGGATCGAGGCCCAGGATCGAAATCCGGCCCGCGTCCGGCCGGCGGACTCCCTCCACGCACTCCATCGTAGTCGTCTTCCCGGCACCATTCGGCCCGATCAATCCAAAAACCTCGCCTTCGCCGACGTCAAAAGAGACCTCGGAGACGGCCACCGTGGCTCCGTAGCTCTTGCGGATGCGGGAAACGTGAATGACCGGACGGAAAGTCCCCATACAATGTCCGGCGGCTGGCGCCGCGTAGCCGGACTCCTTTCTATTTGCGGTACCAAGAGAATACCAGAGCGTGGAGCGGCACGGCGGCGGAAACCGGGCACGGCGGAGAGGAGGATTTGGAGCCCGAGGTTGGATTCGCGCGGTGATAAACTGGGAAGCGACTGGAGGGCTCACTGGACATGCTGTTCAATCACCCGCGCACCGATAAGGGACTGGCGCAGTTCCAAGAGGACTGGGCCACGGCGTTCCAGGAAGAGCCGGTCGGGAGATAGTCCGCTTATCCATGCCGGGCGCTCAGGCTTGGTTCGATTCGGCCGCCGGGACCGTAACGCTGCTGCTGGCCGGAGTGCTGGCGGGACTGGTTGGGATTCTGGGGTACCGGGCCTGGAAGCGCTCGCGGGTTACTCCGGAAGAGCGAGAGCGCCGTCGCCGCGCCTGGCTGGTAGCCACGGGCAAAATGTGCGACGCCGCGCTGGTGGACCTGCGGGAGGAACTGGTGTTCTACTCCTATTCGGTGCGCGGCGTGGAATACACCGCCTCCCAGGACGTGTCGCAACTGAGCGCGTACCTGCCGCCGGAAAAGCAGATGATCACCGTGATTGCCGTTCGTTTCGACCCGGCCAATCCGGCCAATTCGATCGTGATTTCGGAGGAATGGAGCGGGTTGCGGTAGGCGTTAGCAGAGCACCCGAATTCGCGCGGAAGCGTAGCGCGGAATTTCGGCGTCGAGAGTAACGATTTCAAGAGCTTCAACCGATGCCTGCGCAATCAGTATCCGGTCGAAGGGGTCCTTGTGAATGTCGGGCAGAGTGTAAACACCGGCGATGTGGTCCGGCCGCAGCACGAGCGGATTCGCCGCCAGTTGATCGAGGGCGTCCAGCCACCAGGCACGGGGATCGCCGACTTTCAGGTTCCCCTTCATGGATTTGAGCAGAACCTCCCAATACGACACCACGCTCAGGACGTTCGGACCCGCGAGAATCGCCGAGCGCACGGCGGACGAGAGGCGGTCGGGTTCAACCAACGCGATGATGGCGATGTGGGTGTCGAGCAGGTAGCCGCTCACACATCGCCAGACAGGAAGCGGTCGAGGTCAACGGGAGCGTCCCATCCGGGGAGCAGTTCGATACGCCCCTTCATACCGCCTAAACGGGCGTGCCGTCGCTCGGGAGGCGCTGGAGCGAGCTCGGCCACGGGCTTGCCATGCCGGGTGATGACCACCTTTTCCCCGCCTTCGACGGCGCGGATGAGTTCTGGCAAACGGTTCTTGGCTTCGGCGATGCCAACGTCCATGGCTGTCCCATTATAGCCACAATTTGTAGCTATTTTCAATTCCCATGGGACCTCACCCCACCGGTGCCCGAGGCCGCGGGCCGCCGGCGCGTTTGACGACCAGCATGGCGGCGTAGGCTTCGGCGGCGTCGCCGTAACGGGCATTGCGATCCAGTGCGGTGAGGCGGGCGACGATGGGGGCCAGTTCGGGATGGACTTCCGCCGATGGCGCGCCGGATTGAGGCAGCCTGCCGGTCATGGCTTCGTGCAGTACCACGCCAAGAGAGTAGAGATCCGCGCGGGCATCGAGCATCTCGCCGCGCGCTTGCTCGGGAGCCATATAGGCGTAGGTGCCAAGGATCACGCCCGTCAGCGTCCGGGTAAACACGGCGGTTGCGCCATCGTCGCCCAGTCCCGCCGAGGCGGCACGGCCGGCCTGGTCTTTCGCCAAACCGAAATCGAGCAGCTTCACCTCTGCCTGGCGGGTGATGAAGACGTTGGCGGGCTTGATGTCGCGGTGAAGAATTCCAGCCGTGTGCGCCGCACCCAGCCCGGAAAGAACTTGCAGGCCGATTTCGAGCGCCTCATGAGGATAGAGCCAACGGATGGCCATTCGCTCCGCCAGAGTCCAGCCCTCGAGCAACTCCATGGCCAGGAAGGGACGCTGCTGCCAGTAACCTACCTCGTACACGGCGCAAAGATTGGGATGGTGAACGGCGCTAAGGAGCTGCCCTTCCTGCTCAAAGCGGGCCACGATGTCGCGGCTGGCGAGGTGCTCGTCCCCAAGGAACTTAAGCGCCACGGAGCGATGGTTTGCAATATCCTCGGCCTGGAAGACGATTCCCATGGAACCGTGCCCCAGTTCACGGACAACCCGGTAGCGAGTGGCCGGATCGGTCACAGCTACCTAATCTACACCTTATTGGACACGAGCACTTCGACCGCCTTTTTCACCACCGGATCGTCTTCCAGCTTTTTTTGCTGCGGCTGCGGTTGCGGTGGGGCGGGAACCGGCTCGCCATTTTCGTCGAAGTCGATCTGCGGCTCCGGCTCGGCGACCGGGGTGCTGGGCGTCACGCCGGTATCCTGAATCGCCTTGCCGTCGGGCGAGTAGTACTTGGCCACGGATAGGAGAATGGCACCGCCATCGTCCATGTCGAGCGCCTTGCGCTGGGCGGCATCTCCGTAGGTGCGCTCGCCCACCACTTGAGCCCGCTGGTTACCCAGAAGAGCGGCAGCGGCGATTTCGGCGGCGTCGGCGGTGCCATGATTGGTCAGCACCGCGAGCGGCAGGGTGGTGATCGCCTTGGACGGATCGGCATCGAAATTCTGCTGCGGCACGCGCTGCCCCTTCAGATACGTGATGCGCCCTTTATTGAGGAACAGGTTCGCCAGGGCGATGCCGGCGTCGGGAGAGCCGGTGGCGCAGTTGCGCAAGTCCAGAATCAGCCGTTGCTCGCCGTCTTTCTGAAGCTTCTGAACCGCCGCGGCCACTTCCTTGACCCGTTCGGCGGAGAGCGTGCCGACGCCGATGTATCCCGTCTGGTTATCGAGCGGGCGGGTGACCAACGGCAGCGTGGCGACGTCGGATCGCGTCAAGGTAAGGGTCTGCGGCTCCGGATGACGTACTTGGACCACGGTCAGATCGATGGTGGTGCCCGGATTGCCCGCGAGCAGCATGCTGGCATAGGCCAACGGCATGTCCCGGGTGGAGATGCCCTTGATCGATTCGATCATGTCGCGGGTGCCGAATCCCGCCTTGGCCGCGGGAGAATCCGGTACCGCCGCCACCACTTCCATGTAGCCGGGCTTCTTCGACAGCACCAGGCCGACGTCGCCCGGCTTGGTTTGCCGGGTATCGAGGTAGGTCTTGTATTCCTTGTACTGATCCGCGTTGAGATAGCTGGCAAAAGGATCGATCGCTTCGAGCATGCCGTTGAGCGCGCCGAGGGTGACCGATTTCATGTCGGGCTCTTCCACATACTGGCTCTTGATATAGCCAACCACGTCGCTGAAAACGCCGATTTGCTTCAGCGGATCGTTCTGGTCGGCGCCCTTGCCTACCACGCTCCCGATCAGAAGCATGAGGGAAAGACACGTGGACGCGCTGACCACGGAATACTTGAAGCGGCTGCTCATAGGTAAGGAAATCTCCTGCGGGCCTAGGGCCATTATACAGTGTCTAAACGATTGGACGCACCGACGGGTGGTTTGGTGACAAAACAGCGGTCAGCATTCAGCGGTCAGCTATCAGCTTGTGCGTTCACTGGCGGGCGCACGTTTCCGTGCAGCGGCGGTAAGAAGCTGATGGCTGACTGCTGATCGCTGAAAGCTCCTCATTTCCACCCCATGCGCTTCCGCAGGCCGGTGATGTGCGCGGTATGATGCATTCCGTGCCAGGCGTACAGCGCCAGGTTAGCGTCCAGGGTCATGGGTGCGGGGTATTCCGGATGGCGGAAGGTGCGGGCGTAGTCCTCCGGATTCAAGCTCGAAAGCAGCGCTACCCAGCGGGCGTGCAGATTCTCCAGCAGCGCCAGCGATGGTTCGATAAACAGCGTGCGGGCGTCGGGCAGCTCCGCCCATTTGGCCTGCTCGTATGGCCGGATCAACGGATTGTCTTCGGTAAGGGCCAGGCGGGTGCGGATGTAGCTGTTCACGTGGCTGTCGGCGACGTGGTGGACCACCTGGCGGACAGTCCAGCCGCCGGGGCGATAGGGCGTGTCGAGCTGTTCGTCGGAAAGCCCGACCACGGCGCCGCGCAGCAGGGACGGCGTCGCGGCAAGTACCTCCAGAAGTTCCGCCCGTTCTTCCGCCGAAACCGATTCCGGACGGGTGAACTTACCGATCGGGTACCGCAGGTCCTGGCTCGAGATTGGGTTCATGTTCAGATGGTAGCAGGGGGAAGGAAGAGAAGAGAGAAGGCAGAAGGGCAGAAGGGCAGAAGGGCTGCGGCGGCGTTCTTCTCGACTTCTCGACTTCTCGACTTCTGAACTTCCTCAACTTCCGAATCCCGCAAGGGATTTGCGGGGCGAAGCCCCGCTGTTTGCGATAAGCTGTAAGTCGATGAGAATTCTGGTCGTCGAGGACGAAAAGCGAATCGCCGACTTTCTCTGCCGCGGGTTGCAGGGAGCCGGCTACGCGGTGGATGCCGCCGGCACCGGCGCCGCCGCTCTCGAAAACATTCACTCCGCCGACTATGACCTGGTGGTGCTCGACCTGATGCTGCCCGACATGGACGGCCTCGAAGTGCTCGAAAACATCCGCAGCAAGCGGGTGGGCCCTCCGGTGCTGATTCTGAGCGCCCGGGGCGGCCTCGACGACCGGGTGAATGGGCTCGAGCAGGGCGCCGACGATTACCTCACCAAGCCATTCGCCTTTGTGGAGCTGCTGGCACGGGTGCGTGCGCTGCTGCGCCGCGGACAACCCGCGCCCGAGCGCCTGCAAGTGGGCGACCTGGTGCTCGATTGCATCCGCCGCAAGGTTTCGCGCGGCGCCGAGACGATCGAACTGGCGCCCAAGGAATTCGGCATTCTGGAATACATGATGCGCAACCACGGCCGGCCGCTCAGCCGCACCATGATCGTGGAGCACGTCTGGGACATGGACTACGACGGTCTGACCAACATCGTCGACGTCTACATCCGCCATCTGCGCAGCAAGATCGACGACCGCTTCGCGCTGAAGCTGATCCAGACGGTGCGCGGCATCGGTTACATGATTGAAGCTCCCGATAAGCCGGCCGAACGCCCGGCGGACGCGGCCACGCAGGCGTGATATGGCGGGGAAGAAACGCGATCTGCGCCGTCTGGTTCGCGGGCTTCGTTTCCGGCTGACCGCCGTCTACTCGCTGTTTTTCGCGCTGCTGCTGATCGCCGTGGCGGGTTACTTTCGCGCTCGCCTGTCCACCACCCTTTCCGACGGCGTGAAGGACGGTCTCAATGACGAATGGGCCGCCGTGAAGGGCGGGTTCCTGCGCATCTGGGTGGACCCCATCAAGGGCACCTACGCCGATTGGTATTACGACAAGGACGACCCGGACGAAACCACGGTCGTGCTCGACATCAAGAAGATCTATCTCATCGCCGACCAGTACGGCCACGTGATTCCCGACATCATGGCCCAGGGGCCTTCCGTCTCGACCGGCTACCAGGATATCGGCATCGATAAGCCCGCGGAGATTCACGAGCGAATGGAAAGGATGCTGGAGTTCGCCAGAGCCCATCCGAACGCGCCCATCACGCCCAGTTGGGATGTGCGCCGCAATTCGGACGGCAAACCCTTCCTGATCCGCGCGGCAATGGTATGGGACCAGCAGCACAAGGAGCCTTTCTACGTGGCGCTGGGCGATTCCTTTCAGGAAAGCGACCGGACGCTGCGCGAAACCACCTGGAGGCTGGCGGCGGCCATTCCGGTGGCCATCATCTTAGGCTCGCTGCTGGGCTGGGTGATGGCCGGGCGGGCGCTGTCGCCGGTACACGATGTGGCCCGGGCGGCACAGCGCATCTCCAGCTCCAACCTGAGCCTGCGAATTCCGTCGCGCAATTCCGGCGATGAGCTCGACTACCTCATCCTGACCTTCAACCGCATGATCGAGCGCCTGGAAGCCTCCTTCCGCCAGATGAAGCAGTTCTCCACCGACGTTTCCCACGAACTGCGCACGCCCATCACGGCGATCCGGGGCCAGATCGAAGTGGCGCTGTTCACGGCCAAGACCACCGACCAGTACCGCGAAGCCATGTTCAACGCCATGCAGGATATCGACCGGCTTTCGCAGATCGTGCGCGCCCTGCTGCTGCTCTCGCAGGCCGAATCCGGACAGTTGGCGCTGCAACGGGCGCCGCTGGATCTTTCCGGCGTGGTGGAGGAGGTGACCGAACAATTCCAGATTCCGGCCGAGGCCGCGGGAATCGCGCTGACCGCCGAGCTGGCGGAGCGCTGCACGCTGGAGGGCGACCGCGTGCAGATCGAGCGCATGATCACCAACCTGCTCTCGAACGCCATCAAGTTCACCCCCGCGGGCGGCCGGGTGCGGGTGGCCGTGCAGCCGGTGGAAGGGGCGGTGGAACTGATTGTGGAGGATACCGGCCGCGGCATTGCGCCGGAATTCCTGCCGCATATTTTCGACCGCTTCTACCGCGTGCCGGGAACGGGCACGGCGCCGGCACCGGAACAGGGGCTGGGGCTGGGGTTGAGCTTCGTCGCCTGGATCGCCAAGGCGCACCACGGCGTGGTGAACGTCGACAGCGCGCCGGGCAAGGGTACCCGCTTCCGCATCCGGTTTCCGGACGGTGGCGCGACCGCCCATCCGCCTGACCAAACGCCCGCTCGCGCCGTTTCGTAGCGAGGCTTCGAAGCTGTTAGCCACGCCGGAGCGATGCATTGTGTGGTCTGGTAGGCGAGCGGTGGCTGACGTCCGATGGCCGATCGGTGAAAGCTCGCCGGGACAGCCCTCTTTCTGTCGGGTGTCGAGGCAGTCGCGTGTCGGAGGCATGGTAAGCACAGCACGGTTGTGATAGTATTTCTAAGACATACGGCCGAGCGCGATGCTGGCAGATCTGCCGCCAATGAACCCCAACCCTTGGATTTTGCCGGCTGAACCCGTACCTGGCGCGATCTTCGTGGTTTCGAACATCGTTGGCGCCGACATCCGCTCCCGCTTCGGCGAGGAACTGGAGAACGCATGAATCGCGACGAATTCCGAGTGCGGCGAACCGCCTCGGAAAACCTGGTGGTTGAGAAGTTGCCGGATGGATCGACCGCGGTGTTCGATACGAGCACCCGAACCGTCCATTCCCTGAATGCGAGCGCGGCGGCCGCGTTTGAGGCATGCCGCGAGAGTTGCACGGTGGCCGTGGTCGCGCAGGCGATGAGCGAACAGCTTCGAGACCGAGTGCCCGAGGATGTCGCGCTGGCGGCGATCTCGGAGCTGGAGGCCGCGGGCTTAGTAGTGTGTTCGGGTAGCGTAGAACCGGCCGCGCAAGCCGCCTCGCGCAGGTCCTTGCTACAGGCGGTTTCCGGGGTGGCTCTGCCGGTGGTTCTATCGCTCGGCGCGGCCGAACAGAAGGCTTTTGCGATCGGAGCCGGTTCCGGAACGACGACCAGCACCACGACAACAACAACGGCAGCCCCCACGACTACCACGACCACCACCACCACGACGACAACCACAACAACCACCACGACGACAACCACCGCGTTGCCGTCGGCCGTCGCAAGCCCGGGCGGCGTCTGTCCAAATAGCACTCCCACTACGTTCACGATTACCGGAACGGGCACGCACTTCACACAGGGCGCCACCACGGTAGCCACGTATGAACCCACCGATGTGACGTCCGCGGTGACGTACACGGACGTAACGGTTACCAGCGCAACCAGCATGACCGTCGTTGCTCCGGACATCGATTTGGACAGCGGTGATTTCTACATTACCCTGCAGATTACCACCGTGCTGGAGGGTGGCTCCGAGATCGTGCTCTGCCCGCCCATTCATGTTTTCTACGGTTTCTGCGGCTGAGATGGAACGTCCGCTGCTGTAATGTACTGCTGAGGAATCAGGGGCCGGCTCCCAGGCCCCTGGTTAGCTACAAACCCCCTCTAGTACCATGACCGGGAGATATGGTGCCAATCAGCAACCGCTTGCTGACGCGCGCGGCTCGGTTACGAGCCACGACCGTAAGGGAGTGGTCTCACGCTAGCGCACAAAACATGCGGTCAGAGACCTAGGTGCCTGTCGGGAATTAGCCACACCAGTCGCCGGAACCGCTCGCTTGACGGTCTCGGCTCCGGCCTAATCGAAGGCGTCCAGTTGTTCGGTAATGCCAGTCTTGAAGCGCTCCGGGTCCGGGTCGAAGCGGAACTGGGCGGCCCGGGGGAGCATGGCGCGGATTTCCAACAAAGTGAAGACGCGAGCCGGTGGGATCACGTCGAATCCAAGGCTGTCGGCCAGCAGGATTGCCACCCGCACCACGTCGGCCCGTTGAAAGTCGCCGGTGGAAAGTGGGTCGTGGTGGGTGGCGATCACATGGCGGATCTCTTCGCCGAGTTGCCAGTGGTCGGCGAGCCAAACGCCGGCCTGGCAATGGTCCATGCCGAAGGCGTGCCGTTCGCGCTCCAGCAGGTCCGTGCCATCGGCTGCCTCGAACTCGATCAACGTGGCGTATTCGGTCGGATGGGTGGCGAACAGGCCCAGGCGGCCGATATCGTGCAGCAGTGCCGTGGTATAAATGCAATCGTCCTGGGCCATCGCGGTGGAGCAAGCGTTCGAAAGGTCGTTGGCAATCAGACCGCACGCCAGGCTGTGCCTCCACAGGTGCCGCAGCAGGTCGATGCGGACGCACTGCAGGAACCCTTTGAGCGACACCGCCATGGCAAACTGCCTGACGCGTTCGAAACCAAGGCGCAGAACCGCCATCTGGATGCTGCTGATGGACGTGGAAGTGCCGAAAGCCGCCGAGTTGACGATGCGCAACAGGTCGCTGCTCAGAGCGGCATCGGTACGAATCAAATTCTGGATATCGCGCAGATCGGCGTCTTCGCGGGAAAGCACGCGCAACAGCTTGGTTGCGATGGCGGGAAACGGAGGCAGTTCCCTCAGGCCCCGATACGGATCGCTGGAAGACACCATATAACTAATCCTGGTGTAACACACTGGCCGCATGGGCGGCGTCCCTGTCATTGGTGAACCAACGCGGCGCCTGGTTCCCCTTATTGCTACCCGGCCAAAGGGTACGTCACGCTCTCGAGGAGCCATTCGCGGTTGGCTTTCACGTCCGCGGTCAGCGCGGCGCAGAGGTTTTCCCGCTGCTCGAATAGGCGATAGCCCTGGCTGGGGCGAAGGTAGCCGCGCGCCTTGGGTTCCCTCGCGAACGCCGCCGCTTCGCCCTCCTCCTCCACCATCTGGCGGTAGCGGGCACGGTTGTCGAGCAAAGCCCTGACCAGAAACGGCATCACCGTGGAATAATCCGCCTGCATGCTCTCGGTGGTCTGGAGGTAGGTATCTTTGTCGACCTTGCCCCAGGTAACGGCCTCGGCCGGCGGGCAGGAAGAAAGCGAGCCATCGGTCACCGGGGCGGTCACGATCTGCACGTCGAATTGGTAGCCGCGCACGTCGGCGAGGCCCAGCACCTGGCCCAGAGCCGGCTCGGGCTGGAGGTTATAGTTCTTAGGCACGCCGCCGCCCAAAATCAAGGTGGCGAGGGCGTGCACCGGGTGATCGAACAGACCCCAGCGGTGGTAAGCGCAGGCTTCGAATACTTCCGCGTGCAGGTCCAGCTCAAAGCCGTATTCGGGAATCAGCCCGGACTGGCGCATGGCCCACAGCTTCATGGAGTTGAGAAACACGCTGCCGTCGGCGGGAGCGCCCACCAGCACCGGAATGGCGCGGCGCCAGCAGGTGGAAAGCAGGCCGGCGGCGACCCCGTTGCGCTCCTCTTCGGCGGCGTAGTAGCGGCCCAACAGGTAGCGCAGTTCCGTGCCGGTCATTTTGCGCTGGAATTCGGGGCGCGCCAGCATGGCGCTCAGGAATCGGTCCTGGTCGAGCAGCACGCCTTCGTCGAAGGCCATATCGGTCACGCGGATGGTGCCTTCCTCGCGCAGGGCGGCATCGTCGCTCGCAATGGGGACTTCGTGAATCGGACCCGAACGGTAGGCGTTGAGGCTGCGATGGCCGTCGTGGTAACAGACCGCGTCGGTGGTGGAAAGGTAAGCCACCCAGCCGGTTTCAAGAAGGGGCAGCAGCCAGGCCTGGTGCTGGCCGGATACCGTCACCGGTCCGGAGACCGCCAGCGTGAACGGGCAGCCCATGCCGATGGCGCGGTCCAGGATGTCGTAGATGCGGCGCAACGAGGCGCCTCCGAAGGCCGGCAGGCAATGCAGAAAAACATCGCCCAGAGTGGCGCACTCGTCGACCCGGCGGACCTTTACGTAGCGCCGTTCCCGAGGCATTACATGACGCTGCTCCGGCGGCTCGGAATCAGGGGGAACGCTCGGCATCTTTTTGACCATAGCATGCGTGTTAAGTTGAATGGCAAAATGAATATACTTTTTGTCGGGGACATTTTCGCTTCTCCCGGCAGGAGAATCGTAGCCGATCACCTTGCCGATATCATGCAAACCAATGCCATCGACCTGGCCATTGGCAACGCGGAGAACGCCGCCGGCGGATTCGGCGTCACGCCGGCCATCGCCGAGGGTTTGTTCGCTTTGGGATTCGATGTGTTAACGACCGGCAATCACGTGTGGGACAAGCGGGAGATTTACGAGTACCTGGAGCGCCAGCCGCGCCTGTTGCGTCCCGCCAACTATCCGCAGGCCCCGGGCGCGGGACTGGCGGTGGTGCCGGCGCGCAATGGCGTGGAATGCGCCGTGTTGAACCTGCAAGGGCGCACGTACATGCCGGCAACCGATTGCCCGTTCCGCAAGGCCGATAGCATTCTGGCCGGGTTGGATCCGGGGGTGCGGGTGCGTTTCGTGGATTTTCACGCCGAGGTCACCAGCGAGAAGATCGCCATGGGGTGGTACCTGGATGGGCGCGTTTCCGCCCTCGTCGGCACCCATACCCACATTGCCACGGCGGATACGCGTATTCTGCCGGGCGGCACGGCCTACCAGACCGATTGCGGCATGACCGGGCCCTACGATTCGGTGATCGGTGTGGAAACCGGCGTAATCCTGCAGCGGTTCCTGACCAGCCTGCCGGTGCGCATGGAAGCGGCCACCAAGGGAGCCGAGTTGCATGCGGTGATCGTGGAAGTGGACGAATCCACCGGCAAAGCCCGCACGGTAAGGCGCCACGCCATCGGAGGCGACTAGGATCATGGACTCCACCGGACCGGTCGCCGATCTTACCGCCTTCCTGATACAGGAAATCGGCGCTTTGTTGTTCGGGATGGTATTTCTGTTCCTTTTCCGGCAGTCCAAGGCCGTGTATTTCGGCTTGTGGGCCGCGGCCTGGCTGCTGCGCCTGATTGCGGCGGTGTTCGGATTCGCGCTGACCGCCAGCGGGCACACGCCCTGGCTGGCGCCTTATGCCACTTTCGAATTCGCTTTCGCCATTGTGCTGGTATCGGCGGCGCGGGCCGGCTTTGGGTCCGCCGTCAAGGATTGGCGGACAGTCCTGCGGCTGATCGCCATCCTGCCGATTTTCGTGGCGCTGGTTTATGCGGTTGGGCTGTATTCCGGCCTGGCGGCATACCAGGCCACGCACGCCCTGGTGCTGGGCTTCGTCTATTTGTACAACTTCCTGCTGTTGCGCCGGCAGGAAGGGGTGGGCGCGCGCGTGTTTCGCTTCTCGCTGGTGGTCCTGGCGGCCGCGTTTTTCGAGCACGCGGGCATTCTGCTGTGGCTCTTCAGCCACGGCGACGCATCGGAGTGGGCGCAGTATCTGCACCATGAAAGCTATATCGATTTCACTTTGCACTGCGTGATGGCTTTCGCCGCCATGGCCATGTGGAACGAAAGCGAGCTTGGCCGCATCGCCGCCCTGAAAGCCGAACTGGACCATTTGCGGCGGGAAAACCGGCAGCGGCTGGATCTGGACCATCTGACCGGCCTTCTCAACCAGGCGGCCCTGGCCGGCCGTCTGGAGACCGATCGTCCCTTCGATGGTGTGGTCATGGTCTGCGACCTGGACAATTTCAAGGAGATCAACGACCGCTACGGACACCTGGTCGGCGACGAAATCCTGCAGAGTATAGGCAAACTGCTGACCAGTTCGGTTCGCGCCGAAGACGAGGCCTACCGCTGGGGCGGGGACGAGTTCGTGATTCTGTTCCACAACCAGCAGGCGGAACTGGCCTTGCGCCGGATCGGCGAGATCGCCCTGCGGCTGAGCGATTTTCGGGTGCGCGGCTATGGCCTGCTGCCGGTAACTTTCAGTTGGGGCGTAGCCGACGCCCGCGCCCGCACCTTGCGCGAAGCGCTGGACGAGGCCGACCGCGCCATGTACGCGCTGAAGCGCACGCGCGCCGCCGGGCGGACGGTGTAGGCCGGCAGCGAAAGCCCGCGACGTTATTGGCCGGTCTCTTCCCTACCACCTGGTTGGCTCACCGGCGATTCCCCTGGAGCGACATAGGTCTCACCAAAGGACTCATCCGGCGACGTCGCCGGCCAGCCGATCATGACGAGAAATACATCGAGCACAAACAGAGCGATAGCGATGTCATTAAAGAGGGTCGCCTGGCGTAGGTCCGGCCAGAGTTGATTGGCTGCCCAGAACAGGAACGCAACCGCCAGCATGGTCGCTTTCATCAATTCCCGGAACGGAGGCCGGTGTGCAGTCTGATAGACCAGGTAGGCAAACGCGATCATCGCCAGCGGAAGCGCGCCGAGATAGTCATGAGCCCTCGCGGGAAAGTACCCTGGAAAGGCATCCCATGTGAGCAGCACCGCGACGGACACAAGTGTGGAAACTCCGAGGATCACAGGCGCGGCCCGGTGTACGCGATCGAGGCGAATGTACATAAGAGCAAGCCTAACGCAACTCCAAAGCCAGCCGACTACTGTTTTGTTCCCGGTTCTCCATCGCTCTATTGTAAATGGCCGTCCGCCGGGGTTGTGGGAGCGATTGGTGGGGCGGTCCCGGGGGTTGACCGGAAAGGACCCGACGGCGGGCTATCCTTGATCGTGATGTTCCCGCGACCCATGCGTAGATAGACCCGCCGCGATGGAGCCGGGCCTGCGTGAACGAAGTGAGTACCCACCAGGAATTGTTTATTTCCTTTGCCCGCGAGATCGGCTGAAATGCTGCCTATTCTGGTCCTCGCATCGATCGCGTAGGGCCCTGGATCGGGCAGCATTACGATCATGTCGCCGGTATGGCCGTCCACTTCGATGTCTCCGGTCACATCGCTCACCCATATGTAGCCGTAATCATGGTGAACCAGCAGACGCGAGTCGCGCGGGACGTGGACGGTGTACTCGAGAGTTACGCCGCGGTGGCTGTGCTTGGGCATGGTCACAATGATTCGGCGCGAAGGAAGGATAGAGCTGATGAGATTAGTGCGGACGGGGAGAATTGTCGAAATCGCCAACTCCTTGCCCGAGCGCGGTTCGGTGGAGACACGGATTTCGTCAAAACGTTGCCCTGCTTGCTCCCTCCGCTCGGGCTCATAAAAGCGATCGGTGGACTTGGCGACCGTCACCTCAACCTCCGGCTCGTCCCAACCTTCCACCGTGAGGTAACCGTATGAGTTGTTCACTTCAACCGTGCCGCCCGCGAGGAAGCTCACCCGCTCCGTCTCAGTGACTTCAAATGACTGTTTCGGCGCTTTCTCCTGCGCGCATCCCAACACGCTAAACCCGAATACGACGGCTGCCAGCCTGTGTGTCATACCTCGGACCCCCTCTGTATGCTGCGCGCCTCAGCCACCATCTTCGTGTACCGCCGCGACAGTTCGACGATCCAGCCTCGCTCGCGGCGCCTGATGGCATCCTGGTGAATCAAGTCCCGCCCGATGCCCAACGCCGCCGCGCCCGCGCGGATAAAATCCACGGCGTTGGTTTGATTCACGCCGCCGGAAGCAATCATCGGAACTTCCGAAAAAGGCCCCTTGAGGGCCCGGATGTAACTGGGGCCGCCGTTCGCCGCGCAGGGAAAGACTTTGACGAAATCGCAACCGGCCTTCCAGGCGGCCATGACCTCGGTGGGCGTCAAGGCTCCCGGCAAGACGACCACGCCGCGCCCCAACCCAAAGTTGACGATCTCAAGATCGAGTCCCGGCATGGTCAGGAAGGCCGCTCCCGCGTCCAGGCAGCGGCGTGCCTTTTCCACATGAAACAGCGTGCCGGCGCCGACCAGAACTCCGGGATGCCGACGGGTCAATTGGCTAATGACGTCGACGGCGCCGGGGACGGTCATGGTCACTTCGACAATGGGGATGGCGCCTTCGCAGACCGCTTCGGCGGCAAACATGGCGTCCTCGGCGGAATACAGCCGCACCGCCGGGATGATGCCGATTTCGGCAATTCGCGCGCGAACTTCTTCTCTGGTCATAAAATCACTTTGGCATAGCGAAGCGTCGCGCTCAGGGCAGTTCCCTGGTTCCCACGGCCTGGCGAAGCTGCTCGATCGAAGTCAAGTAAGCCGCCACCGCCTGGCGGTAAGCGAGCTGGGTGGCGCGATAGGTCCGTTCGGCGTCCAGAAAATCGAGTAACGCCAATGCGCCGCGCCGGTACGCATATTCGCTGATGTCACGGCTTTTTTGGGCCACATCAAGATAGCTCGATCGAAAGAGCTGAACGACTTTCGCGCTCTCCTGCAGCCCCTCGTACGCGTCTTTCACGTCCGTCAGCACCTGCCCGCCGGCCGCTTTCCGCTGCTCCTCGGCCTGCCGGATGGCAATCCGCGTCTGTGCGATATTGCCCTGGTTGCGGTCGAAAATCGCGAGTGGAATACTGAACGACCAGGTGACGGCACTCAAGCCGTTGGTGTGCGTGTAGTTGGCCGATAAGGTAGGATCCTGTTTCCCATTCGCCTTGGCGAGCGCATATTGACTATTGGCGGCGCTAACTCCCAGCACCGCCGCACGCAGATCGGGCCGATTCTGAAGAGCCTTCGCCTGCAGTTCCGGAAGAGTGACCAGCAGCGGACGATATTCGAATTCGCCCATGACGTCGTAGCCGGCGGGAACCGACTCGTAACCCAATTGTTGACGGAGGTCGGACAGCGACTGGGCCTTGCTGACCAGCGCCTGTTGGACGTCGGTTTCAAACTGAAGCAACTGGATCTTAATTTTCAGGTAGTCGTTTTCGCTCAGGCCGCCATCTTTGAATTGGATTTCACCGATATCGACTGTCTGCTGAAAACTCTTGAGGTCGGTCTGCGCGAGTTCCAGAGTCGATTCCGCGAGTTGGGCGTTGACGAACAGAGCGCCAACCTGAAACGCCACACCGCGTTCGTTATCGGTCACCGTTGCCCGGCTTACAGCGGTTGTGCCCTTAGCCGCTTCCAAACGGCGAGCCCGCTTGTTGCCGCGTTCAATCAGGTAGCTCAACCCGGCGTCACCCTCGGTCGAGGCTTGCAGGTATTCCGACACACTCTCGCCCTGTGGGTGTTGGAAGATCGGCAGATATTCCCAGTCGGTGAAGAACGTCGGATTAGGCCGCAGATTCGCGGTAATTTCCGCCGCCTGATTCTGCTGGATGGTGGTCCGGGCGGCCTGCAAAACGTGGTTGTGCTTGAGCGCCATTTGGACGGCCTGCTCGAGCGTGATTCTGACAGGTGCCTGCTGGCCAAACGCCGAATCCGCCAAAACGATGCAACTGAACACGCCAGCGGCGGCCACGATAGTCCGGATGTTTTGCATAACATCAACCCTCGAAAGAACCTTCCGGTTTGGGAAGTTGGTCGCCGTCCCGCGCGATCCACACATAAAAGGTGGGCAATAAAACGATGCTCAGCAGCAAATCGGAAATCAGGCCGCCCACAATCACAATCGCGAAGGGCCGCTGCGAATCGCTTCCGATGTCGTGCGAGAGCGCTGCCGGAAGAAGTCCAAGGGTAGCCACGAGCATGGTCATCATGATGGGACGAAGTCTCAAAACCGCGCCCTCCACGGCGGAATCTTCGATCGAGTGGCCTCTCGCCCTGAGTTGGTTAATGTACTCGACCATGATGACGCCGGTTTGCACCGAGACTCCGAACAGCGCCAACATGCCGACGCCGGACGACACGCTGAGGTAGGTTCCGGTAACCAGGAGAGCAAGCAGGCCGCCAATGCGTGCCAGACCGACGTTCAACAGAATGAGCAGCGCCCATTTGTAAGAGCGAAACATGCTGTAGAGAATGATGAAGATGACCAGGATTGTCAGCGGAACGATGAGAGCCAGCCGCGCCTCCGCCCGCTTTTCGCTTTCGTATTCACCAGACCAACCGATGCTGTAGCCCGGCGGCAGCTTTACCTTCTCGCCGATCCTCTTGATTACGTCTTCTACCGTAGTTCCCAGATCCCTGCCTCGCACGTTGAAGGTTACGGCAACATAGCGGCTGTTGCCTTCCCGGAAGATGTCGTAGGCACCGTCCTTGACCTCTACATTAGTCAACTGCGCCAGCGAAACCCGCTCTCCGGAAGGGGACACCAGGCGGACTTTGGCGATGGCCCGCTGAGTATTTCGATAGGGCTCCTGGTAGCGCACCACTACGTCGTACCGCTGCTCGCCGATCAGTACCTGACTCACGGCGTTGCCGCCTACGGCCGTCTGGACGGCATCCTGGATGTCGGCCACGTTGACTCCGAACCGGGCCGCCTGGCGCCGGTCGATGGTCAAGTCGAGATTTGGCTGGCCGAAATCGCGCAAGAGCTTCACGTCGTGCATGCCCGCGATGCCCGACATGACGGCAGTGACTTCTTCACCCTTCTGTTCGAGGAGTTTCAAGTCATCCCCGAAGATCTTGAGCGCCAGCGAGCCCTTCGTGCCAGTGAGGGTCTCTCCGACGTTGTCTTCGATGGGCTGGGAGAAGTTCCAAATCGCCCCAGGGTATTTTTCCAGGGCGCGATTCATGGCGGCGATCAACTCGTCTTTGTTCTTGTGAAATATAGGGCGCCATTGCTCGTGAGGTTTCAAATCGACGAAATACTCGGTATTGCCGAATCCCCCGGTGTCGGTCCCGTCGTCGGGCCGGCCGACCTGCGACACTACGGTTTTCACCTCCGGGAACGAGGCGAACACATAGCGGCAGTTGGTGGTGAATTTCTCGCCCTCGCTGAGACTGGTACTGTTCGCCAGAGTGCCGCGGGCCCAAATGGCCCCTTCATCCAGGTGGGGCAGGAACTCCGCGCCAATCACACCGCCAAAACCCAGATAAACCGTCCCCGCCAGAGAAACGATCGCCACGCAGGCGACCACCCAGCGATGTTGGACGGCCCAGCGCAACCGCCTGCGATACTGGGTTACCAAATAGTTCAGGACCAGGTTTCGGCGCTCCCGGATGCCTTTACGAAAGAACGTGGCTGCCAGCACCGGTGCGATGAGAATCGAAAACGTCATGGCGCCGAGAAGAGCCAGGGCTACCGTCCAGGCCATCGGCCTGAACAACCGGCCCTCCACGCGTTGCAGCGTGAAGATCGGCATATAGGCCGTAATGATGATGGCGATGGCGTAAAAGACCGGCCGTTGCACTTCATGGCAAGCCTCGCGGATGATCTCCGCGGTGGTCTTCGCCGATCCATTGGCGCCGCGGCGATCTTTGCTCAGATGCCGGATGATGTTCTCCACCATGACCACCGCGCCATCCACGACCATTCCGAAATCGAGAGCGCCCAGGGAGAGAAGGTTCGCCGGGATGTGACTCAAGTCCAGCCAGATCGATGCAAAGAGCAGAGAGAACGGGATCGTGAGTGCGACGATAAGAGCGGCGCGGGCATTCAGCAGAAACAGGAACAGGATGACGCTGACCAGGATCATCCCTTCGATCAGGTTGTGCATCACCGTGTGCAAGGTGAAATGCAGCAGGTCGCTCCGGTCGAGCATGGGCACCACCTTCACCCCGGGAGGCAGAATGCCGTTGTTGAGGTCCTCGACTTTGCGGTGAATGGCCTCGAGCGTGGGCTCCTCCTCGGCGCCTTTCCGCATCAGCACGCCCCCCTCGATGACGTCCGGCTCGTCGATGATGCGCCCGTCCTCCATGTGGTTGGCTCTGGCCATATGGCCCAATCGAATCTTGGGACCCTGGACCACGTCGGCGATGTCTTTGACCCGAATGGCGGTGCCGGTCTGGGTTTTCAGCAGGGTCTGCTCAATGTCGTGCACGGTGTTGAAAAGCCCCAGGGCGCGCACGTTCATCTGCTGCATGCCTTCCTCGACGAAGCTGCCGCCGGCATTGATGTTGTTATTGGAAAGCTGCTGCTCCACCTGGCCGATGCTTAACCCGTAGGACACCAGCTTGTTCGGGTCCACCCGCACCTGGTACTCCCGGACCGTCCCGCCGAAGTCGGAAACGTCAACCACGTTGGGAACGGATTTGAACTGCTTGAGGAGAACCCAGTCTTCGATAGACCTTAGGTCCATCAGGTCGTAACGGGGATTGGTGCTTCTTATGGTGTACCAATAGATCTGACCCGTGGTGCTCCAGTCCGTGCCGATTTGAGGCTGCAGGTTTTGTCCATTCGGGAGATTGACCTGGGTAAGTCTTTCCAAAGTCTTTTGGCGATTCCAATCGTTGACGGAGCTGTCGTCGAAGATCATAATCACGAACGACAGGCCGAAAATCGACTCGGAGCGCAAAAAGGTCATGTGCGGCATTCCGGCCATCTGAATTTCGATCGGAATCGTTACCTGCTGTTCCACTTCTTCAGCCGAACGTCCCGGCCATTGGGTAATTACGGTGACGTAGTTGTCGGCGATGTCCGGATACGCCTCCACGGGAAGCTCGTGGAATGAGATCGCTCCCCAGCCGGCCAATAGCACGGCAACCGCCAACACCACGAATTTGTTGTTAAGCGCGAAGTCTACCAGAGCCCGAATCATTTCCTGTTTTCCTGTTTGGCCGGCCGGCAAGCCGGCCCCACCCCTGGATACCGATCCTGCAAACCCGCGGTCACTGACCGAGCACGTGGTCTAACACCAACGCGTTGGTGACCAGTTGTTGCCCAGGCTGCAGTCCGGACTTGATCTCCTGAAGACTGGTGTTGTCGGAGAGAAGGTCTCCACCGATAACTTCCACCCGGCGAAAGTTCTTGCCGGACGCGGGAACATACACAAAATCGCGATCGTGCATGTGCAGGACGGCGCTGGCCGGGACAATCGTGTGCATTTCCCTGGTTTGGCCGTGAAAAGTCGCCCGCACGAACATTCCCAGCCGCATGATGCCCGGGTTCTGTACCTCGATACGAACCTTGGCCGTGCGGATGTTGGGGTCGAGAACGGAGCCAATGTTGCTGACCCTTCCCCTGAACATTCGATCCGGATAGGCATTCAGTCTGATCTCCGCGGCGTCGCCGAGCCGGACGTTGGCCAGGTCGTTTTCATACACGTCGCAGACAACCCAGACCGACGAGAGATCGGAAATGGTAAACGGGCTGGGCGTACTGAACGCTTGAATCGCGGCGGCGTTGGTGACTTCCTGATCGGTGATCACTCCCGAGACCGGCGCGAAGATATCGACCATGGAAGCCGGCTTGTCGGGGTCGTTGCCAAGCAAACGGAGATGCTCGGCCAACGTATCCACGGCGATCTTGGCCTTGTCCTCCGTGTCTTGGGCCACCTGCAGGTCGTTGAGGGCAATCGCGCCGTGAGAGTAGAGATCCTTGGAACGCTCCAATTGAGTCCGGGCGAGAACCTCATCCGCCACCGCCATACGGTAATTCGAATAGCCGCCCGAGACGTCGTCGCTTCGAACGGTCAGCAGCAACTGGCCTTTTTGCACCGTGTCGCCAAGGCGCACATGAATGGCCATGACGCGGCCGGAGGCGAGTGAGACCACGGGAATGTTGCGAGACACGTCGGGAGTTACCGCTCCGGTGACGACCAGCTCCGAGGCTGCGGCGCGTTCGGCCGCCGTAGCCAGCGGAAATTGGTCCGGGCGGTCCACCGAGAAAAGCATAGCGTCCGGAAAGGGAACGACTTTGGCTTCGGGTGGCGCCCCTTGCGCCGTATCGGCTTTTACTTTCTTACACGCGGCTAGAATGACAAGTGAAGAGATGACGACTAATACCCGAGTAAGTGTGCGACCCCTGCTCTTCATAGAGACCTCCATAGAAACTGCCGAAGTAATGAGTTTCCCCAGGTTTTCATATCACAGTTCCAGTTTGCCCATAAACTCCATTTGACGCAGATCGAAAGTCTGGGAGACGACAATGCGGCCGATTTGCGCTTCGAATTGAATCTGTCGATCGTTTTTGGTGATTTCCGCGGACAAAGGAAACAAATAGACCACCACGACGTCGTTTTCCCGCTGGAAGGCTTCTGCGGCGATCGGCCGTACATCTCTTTTCGACTCGCGCTTCAAAGCTGCTAAGTTCTTCAGGGGTTTTCCCAATTCTTTTGGGTCGCCCCTGAAATCGGTACCGGGAACGCCGTAGACGGCGATGCGATAACCGTCTCCCTCCGAGGCGGGAGGCTCGACCTCGCGCGACTTGAACTCGGCGATCCGAACCGGAAGAGCGGTCTCCCAACGCAGCTTCAATGTGATGGGCTGGGGAAGGGAGCGGGGGCTCCGGTCGTCGCCCCCGGGGCCCGCGAAGATATTCGGCGATACCTTCGGTCCGCTGCCCTTCGGATCCACCCCGTCATAGCCGACACCGCGAGGTTGGCCCAGTTGTCCACCTTCCCTAAGTTGGTCCTCCGTCACCCTGCGGCTGACGACGGCCCTCGTCTCTTTCGCCCAAGGTGACGAAGCCAGAATCAGCCTGGCGTCGTCTTCGGTCCACTGGGCGGCCGGCTTGCTTATCCAAACCGGTCCGTCCGCCATCAGGACGGCGGCGGCTGCGATCCCCCACAGCGAGTGTATCAGCGGCTTACTCATCGGTTACTCCGTGAAGGCGGTGCAGCGGCCTGGTTCCCGTACGCGTAGCTGCACCGCAATTCAACTCTCATAAGTCTGGCGCTAGAACTTCACCATCACGCCAACCGAAAGCTTCGCTTCGCTGCGGCGAAGGTCGGGGAACCAAACACCGCCGGCGCTGGCACAATTGGTGGTCGCGGTCGGAAGATCGCTCGCTCCCGACGCTGCTCCGCTCATACAGGCGAACTGCCCGGGAGAACCATTAGTTCCGCCAAGCGCGAAGCCGGGAGGCGTGACGCCGCCCCGTCCGGCGAAATACGGGACATCCGAGTGACGATATCCAAACTCCGCCCACCAGGTGATGTATTGTTTCGGCATGTACTGGAAGGTGACCGTGCTATCCCACATGTGGGCCCTTTGGCCGGGAAGCTGCGTGAAGTAAGGCGAACCCGTCACCGCGTCGGCCCCATTGATCGGCGGCAGCAGCGTCAGATAGCGGCCCCAGTTGCTCATCTCTCCGCCGCCGAGCGTGATAGCATACAGATCCTTGTGGAACCACATTCTGTCATAAGCCATCCACCCTACAAACGATTCCTTGTTCTTGCTGGGTGCGCCGGTGCACTGAATTCCGCCGCCATATTGGCATCCCGCGTCGGCCGTGAGGGAGAATGCCATTTTGCTGATACCCATGTTTTCCGGCTTGCTGTAGTACCTGACCTCGATGCTATCGTCGGTGTGAATACGTTCCGTGTGGGGGAGACCCAGGTTGTCCTGTCCGAAGCCATACTGGTTCGCGACGAGCTTGAACCACTCTTTCGGCTGCCACAGAAGCTGCCCACCCAAACCGGGATGGCCGTTGTACTTGGCGTAGGATTGCCATCCGTTGATGAACCAGGGCTCTATCTTGAGCTTGTTCGTGGGAAACCACTGAACGCGCACGCCGTTAAAAAACCAAGGCGTGTTAGAGGACACGTACGAAGGTTGGTAAGTCCAGTTATCGAAGTTGTAGTAGCTGAACAGACCGATGTACGAGACGAAAATTCCGGCGTCCACGTTCAGGCCGTGATTCACGTTGAAGTGGTAGCCGCCCCAAGCTTCCGACACGTATTTGTAGGCGTCGCGGAGGTTCCATTGGCCAACCGCGAAGCTGGCGTCATTCCGCGGAGTGGTGGTTGAAAACAGGCCGAACATGGTCAAGACCCTGCCGCGAACGTTTTGCCAGTGGAAATCGCCGCCGAAACTGATCTGCTCGATCTGGACTTCGCCGGAGCGGAAAGACTCGGTGGCCCCGACGATGGTGTGATCGATCGGCTGGTTGAAATCCTCCATATAGTGGGTATCGAACCGCCCTTCAAAAGTAAAAAACTTCGTATCCAGAATGGTGTCTTTATTGCGGGAGGAGCCATTGAGCCAGGTGAAATCTCCGTATGCAAAGGGAGTGAAGTTGTCCACCGCGGGCGCCGGGTCGGGAGGCTGGAGGGCATCGGGAACGGCTGGAGCCGCGGGAGCCGCTGGGGCCTGCGCCGGAGGAGCCGCGGGGGCGGCCGTTTGAGAAGGGGCCGGCGCATCGACGGTTCCAGCCGCGGGCGGTAGAATTCCCGCGGTGAGAGGGGCGGCCGGCGCAGAGGGCCGGGTTGAGAGGGCCCTCAACGGGGGGGTATCTAAAGATGCGTACAGGGGTTGCGGCGCGGTATGGTTAGCCGCCGGCTGCGCCGCAACGGTAGCGGTTTGAGTGTCCGCGGCTGGAGGCTTCGAAGCGGCGGGCGGAGGGGCTGGTTGAGCCTTCACCTGGCTCAACTCCGCTTCAAGCTGGTCGATTCGTTTCTGCATGGCTTCGAGGCGCTCGACGCGTTCCTGCATAGCCTGCAGCGCCTTCGCCTGCGCGGCCGCGCCGGCTCCCAGGTCTTTTGAGGAAAGGGCGAGCGCCACCTGAAGAGGCTCTCGCGCCTTCAACTCGACCAGTGCCGAAGAGGTCAAAAATCCATCTTTACTCGCGATCAAGAGGTACCGGCCCGGTTTCAGGTTCTCGAAGTTGAAAGTCCCGTCGGGACCGCTCACCACGTTGCGATTGCTGTTGTCGTCCTGGCCGTGAATCGCCACGAGCGCTCCCGGTAAGGGAACGCCATTGGGCTCCAGCGTGACTCCATGAACGACGCTGAAAGGCGTCTCCGCGTGAGCGGGGACAGTAGTCCATGCAATTGACAGCGGCAACGCCACGGCCATTAATAGTTTCGTAGTCATAAGTTGACGGCATCCACCCTTTCTTTGAAGGATCTAACTGTGTCGTGCGAGACTCTGCTTCGTCGCAAACGAGGCGACACCTACCGCATTTAACTAAAGCCGCTGAGACTGGCTTAAGGATGCCGGTTTTGGCTAGTATGCCAGAGCAAGCATTCAAAAGCCATAAAGGACACCTAAGGAAGCGATAAAGACTCCTTATAGGCGTCAGTAACTTATTGGATGACGCTTCGGCGCCTTTGCCGATGATTGGTGTCGACAGGGACACGATAGCCTGGCGGCGGAACGCGGCCGCGCGGACCATGGAGCGGCCGTGGCGGCCGCTATTGGTTTCTTGTAAGTAGAAGGCCGCCTCGTCAGAAGAAGACGATCACGTCGCTGGCGAGGGTCAACTGGTTCTTTCTGGTGCCGTTGTCATAGGCTGGTGCGGAGTAGGAGCGCTCGAAGCGGATCTCGGGCCGGAAGAGAATCGTCGTTCCCACCCAGTGGCCCCACCCGATCAGGTGTTCCGTGTAAAACGTCTTAAACCCGGTGCGCTGGCCCACGAAGTCGTCGAAGAACTCGTTGCGGAACGAAAGATAGTCGTGCTTCCCGGTTTGATATTCAATATAGTTGACGATCGCGTAGTCCGGGGCGTAGCAGGTCACTTGCTCCAGGGTTTTGCAGATTGCGCCGTTGGCGCCGGTAATCAGCAGGGCCTGCCCCGCCGGGTTGTTTACGTTCGGAGTATGGCTTTCGTATTGGTACCAGCTCTCCGTAGCTGAATGCCATTTCGAGCTCGCACTGAACTTGTGGTACCAGGTGAGATAAAAGGCTTGCAGGTTGTTGTAAGCGTACCTTCCGTCGTTGATCGAGTTATCGCAGCCGTAGATATTGTCCATACCGTTGCGCCACGTGTATCCCAGGCATGTATTTACCGTCGGTTTGGCGCTTTTGGTCCACGGCATTGTGTCGCAGCCGGGCGAAAGCCCCACTTGGAACATCCAGTGGCTGGTTACCTTGGTCGTGCTGTTGATGCCAAGTTGCGTGTAGCAATCGAAAGTGTACGTCAAAGAGTGGCTGTAAGTATAATTATTCGGCGCTAACTGGGCTTCGATGTCCGGCAGCGAAATGTAACGGCCCACCCGGATGTCCGTCCCCTGGGCGATTTGCGGAACATACAAGTCGAAATAAAACATCGGGGCGTCGAAACCGTTCTCCTGATTCTTGCCAAGAAGTTGATTGCTGAAGAATCCTTGGGAAGTGGTGAACCGATAGTCCAGCCCATATAGCCCCGAGACTCGAAAGCCCCAGTCGACATGGTCCGTCTGCACGGTATCGGGCTGGCGCTCGATGTACAGCACTTCCTGGTCCAATTGAATGCCTTCGCGCTCGGCGTAAGCCTCGGGAAAATTCGAGTAGCCGCCGCCCCTGGAGGTGCTGACATTGGTGCCGGCGTTCAGCCATCCGTAAATTTGGATACCGCTCTTCTTCCAGGCGTCGCCGTTCGATCCGCCCCAAATTGCGGTCATCAGCGGGCCAGCCTGTGTCCATGGTTGGCCGATCGTCACGCTGCCGCCGTAGGGCCACACGGTAAAGGGAAAGGGCGGCCCGTCAACCGGCGCGGGATCACCGCGGAACTTAGGCGGGGGCGATACGTCCGGGCCCGTGGCGGGCCTCCAGTCGTCTGCATAGGACCGCAGAAACCGACGGATGAAACCCTCTTTCTTCGGCGTCGAAACGGCGGAAATGGAATCGCCGCCAAGCGGCACGTCGATGTTCGTGGAACTCCCGACGGCGAGGTCGATGGCGACCGGCTCTTGACTCGCCAAGCCGTCTTTGGCCGCCGTCACCTCGTAGTGTCCCGGCGCCAGGCTGGCCAGTTCAAATTCGCCGTTGCCGGTTGTGAGCACGGTACGCGGATCGCCTCCGGCGGAGAGTTTCGCCGTGACCGTCGCACCCGCCAGGGGCGTTCCAGCTCTGTCCTGAACCACTCCGTGCAGCCGAGCCACGGCAGATTCATTCTCCGCCGCGGAAGCGGCGTGGACCTGAAGACACGCTCCAATCAAGGCCGCGCAACCCAGGACGTAAGCAAACGGCATTCTCACTGTTTTTGCTTCCTTCCAACGGTCGAATTCCAAGAGCCCGGTTCGCCCATGCGCGAGGGTCGAGCGCGCGCCATAAGCACGAAATCGTTTGCGTTTCTCGTCGTCATGCGCGCGCTCCAGACCCAAAATCGGCTTCCGCTTTGAAACGGTAACCGATCCGCGATTCGGTAACCACGTATCTGGGCGCGAGGGCGTCGTCGCCAAGTTTTTTTCGTAGTTGTCGAACAAAGGTTCGGAGATATTCCAGCTCTCCGCCGTATTCCGGTCCCCATACAGCGGCAAGAATGCGGGCATGGGTGAGCGGACGTCCGGCGTGGGACATCAGGAAATGAAGCAAGTCGAATTCCTTCGGTGTCAAGTGGATTGCCTCCCCCGACCTCTTCACGGCACGCCGCTCCGGATCGAGCTCGATCTCTCCGATTTCAATCGAGGCTCCTTCGTCCGGCTGCGCCGCGCGAGCACGGCGCACGGCGGCGCGGAGCCTTGCCGCCAGTTCCCTGGCATGGAAAGGCTTGGTGACGTAGTCGTCGGCGCCGGCGTCAAGCGCCTGAATCATGTCTTCCTCCGTATCCCTGACGGTTAACATCACAATGCCGAGCAGCGGCATCAACTCACGAATCTGTCTACAGGCCTCGATGCCGTCCATTCCGGGCATGCCAATATCCAGCAGTACCGTGTCGAAACGGACCGTGCGAACCAGCGCGATCGCCTGCTGGCCGGTTTCGGCCTCCACGATTTCAAGACTCGGGTTCTGAAGGGTTTTCTTCAGCGCCCAGCGAATCGCCGGTTCGTCGTCCACGATCAGCAGCTTTCCTTTCACCGGCTCGAGTGTTGCGCTCATTTCCCGTGTCCCTCAATTGGCGGCGCAGGACCGCGTGTCATCGCACTTCGATTCGTAATTAGAGCGATTGTGAAGGAAGCCTCATGAGGAACGCATGAGGATTGGACACCTGGCGTTTTATAAGCTGGACGGCGTGCCGTAACTAATTGAACGACTGGAAGTTGGCTTTGGCATGCAAAGATTTGATGGGCTCGGTCAGGTTTTTTTATCCCTGGCATGGTGAAAGCAAACAATAGCTAAGTTGCTGAAGTTTTATTGCGGTGGACGGGGGCCGAGAGACAAAACTTAGCTGACACTTATGCAATCCTCATGTGCGCCGGTCTAGACTGCACCATGGACTTTATGGGTGAGAAGGCACGGGCCTTGGAAATCCATAGTGCGCGGCTGAAGACGCCGGTCCATCCAGGCATCGGGATCCTGCGGCGGGCCATCCGTGGGAACATGGTGTCCTTTCCATCACAGATTCCAAGACTTCTAAAGGAACCCGCGGCGGACGTTCAGTGGCGGATGGTCGTGCTGTTCTTCGTTTGCGGTTGGCGGTCGGCGAAGATTGCCGCCCGGTTCCATGTACCGGCAGACCGGATGCGCAAGGATCTTTACGCGTGGTCCGTTCGAGCGATGGCACTCGGCTACGTTCAAGTCATCGAGCCGGACGCTTTCGCGAGGTGTTGCCACGAAGACGTCGAATACGAATCCGACGACGACCCCGGAGAAGCGCGGCCGGGTGACAGCAGACCGGCGCCGGGGAGCCCTCCCAAGGCAGTTACCCGCGCAATTCCGACGCTGGGTGAGCGTGTTTTGTCGGACCGGCAGGGGTCTGAGAACAGGTCTTTTGTGTCGACTGAAGAAGGTGTCCGCCCGATGCTTACTCTGGATCGGGCGATCGAACGCTGCGAGGCGTTGTGCGAGGAGGTCCGGATGCTTGCGGCCACGCTCTTGCGCGAGCTGAGGACGGTGGAAGGGATGGCGCTCGAACTCAGGCGCTCGCGGGAACAGATGAATGTTTTCGCCGCCGGGTTCCGAAGCGGAGAGAGCGATAGGGAGCCGAGTCTAAGCCTCGGCCAAGAGGAGCGAGTGTCTCATGCGGTCGCATAGAATAAGGTCCGGTCCGGCTGGCGCCGTTTGCGCCGTGACGATCGTGTTGGTTGCGGCGGTCTGGTCCGCCGCTGCGCAGAAGCTCTCTTTGGCTGAAGCGCCGGCCTTCCGTGCCGACTCCACTCTGGTCTTGGTTCCGGTCGCGGTAGTCGACCGCCGCGGGGCCGTTGTCAATGGGTTGGCAAGGGATGCGTTCACGCTGGCCGAGGATGGAGTGCGTCAACAGATACGTACGTTCAGCGAGGAGGATGCGCCTGTCTCGATAGGAATCGTGCTGGACCTGAGCGGCAGCATGAGAGGGGCGCTCGGCGTGGCTAAGGAGTCTCTGCGGACACTCATGAAGGACGTCAATCCCGCCGACGAAGCGTTCCTCAACACGGTGTCGACGCACCCGCGGGCGTACTCGGAATTCACCCACGATTTCGACGCCGTCCTGAGCCGGGTCGCATTCGAGAGCGCGGGCGGAGACACCGCGCTGATCGATACGATTTACGGAAGTTTGAAAGAGTTGCGCTCCGGTATTCACGCCCGGAAGGCGTTACTGGTTATTTCCGACGGGATGGATAATCACAGCCGTTACTCCCGGGGGGAACTGTTGGAGCGGGCGGTGGAATCCGACGCACAGATTTACACCATCGCCGTCGGCAACGCGGCGCCGTATGCCAAGCCGATGCAGATGATGGAAGAAAAGCGGGGACTGCTGTTTCTGGACGAACTGGCCGCCAAGACGGGCGGGATCAGCTTCGCCGTTCGCAGCGGGAAGGAAATCGCAGACGCGGCGGCCAGGATCGGCCAGGCACTACGGAATCAATACGTCATCGGATATGCGCCGCGGGGCGACGACCGCGGTGGGCGATGGCACCGGATCACGGTGAAAGTCGCCGGTTCCGGGACCAGGGCGTACGCTCGAGAGGGGTATCGTATCGACTGACGGTAACCGCCTGCGCCACCGCGGCGCTACCTGCCATTGCGTAACCTGGTGCACACAGCCCCGGCACGGGACCAGGGATGGACCGCGGGGCCATCCTTCGATGCTCTTACAATGAGTTGATGGTCCGATTGTTGCCTGTATGCCTGGTGGGCGGTGCGCTGTTTGGGGCCGCCGCACTCGATTTTCGTCAGGCGTTGCCGGGGTATCGCTACCGGTTTCCGCGCGATCATTTCAATCACCCGGACTTCCGCACCGAATGGTGGTATTACACCGGCAACCTGCAGGCGCAAAACGGCCAGCGCTACGGCTTTGAGCTGGTTTTCTTCCGCCAGGGCGAGCAGCGGCCGGCGGCGTCCGACGGCGATTTCAATCCGTCCGCGTGGCGTGTCGACGATCTGTACCTGGCGCATTTGGCCGTGACCGATATTGACGGGCGCGCGTTTCACAGCGCTCGCCGTCTGAACCGCGCCGGCCCGGGCCTGGCTGGGGCGAGCTTCGACGAAGGCCGCATCTGGAACGGTAACTGGCAAGCGGCATGGGACAAGGCGACGGACCGCCAGACGCTGCGTGCGGTGGCTGAAGGAATTCGCTTCACGCTGGATCTGGCGCCGGTCAAACCCGCGGTGATTCACGGCGAAAACGGAGTCAGCCAGAAAGCCGAAGGCCCCGGCCGGGCCTCATACTATGTTTCGTTCCCACGGTTGGAAGTTCATGGCGAGCTAAACGGCCGTACGGTCCATGGCGTCGCGTGGATGGACCACGAATGGTTCACCGGCCAACTCGCCGACGACCAGCGCGGCTGGGATTGGTTCAGCGTTCAGCTCGACAATCGGACCGAGCTCATGTTGTTCGAAATTCGCCGCGACGATGGCTCGATCGACCGTTTCTCGGCGGGCACCTACATCGCCGCCGACGGCCACACGACTCACCTTGCGTCCGCCGATTTCCGTCTGGCGCCCCTCGCCTTCTGGACCAGCCCCGCCACTCACGCCCGCTATCCTATTCAATGGCGCATCCACATTCCCAAGCTCAAGCTGAATCTGAAATGCACCGCCGCCATCCCGCAACAGGAACTGTCCGCCGAAGACGCCGTCAGTTACTGGGAAGGCGCCGTGGCGTACTCGGGGAGCACGACGGGGGTCGGGTATCTGGAGATGACGGGGTACGCAGGCAAGGTGAAACTCTGATGTTCGGAGCAGAGCTTTGAATGCCGCCGACCAGATCGAGCTGCTGTTGGCGGCTTTGTTGCTGGTCCCGATTTTGCTGTGGAAACCCTGGGTACGGGGCTGGGGCCAGCGACTGGCCGCGTCGCCGCGTCTGGCTTGCGCGTTGCTGGCCGTGCTGCCGGTGGCGCTGCGTCTGCTGCTTCTGGCTCATCATCCGGCGCCGCACCCCATCGTTTACGACGAGTTCAGCCACTTGCTCGAAGCCGACACGCTGCGTCACCTGCGGCTGGCCAATCCGGCGCACGCGCTACCCGAATTCTTCGAGACGTTCTTTGTGCTGCAGGAACCCACCTATGCCTCCATTTATCCGCCGGGGCAGGGTCTGGTGTTGGCAATCGGCTGGACGATTTTCGGCCATCCCTGGGCCGGAGTCCTGTTGGCCGCGGCGGCGTTTTCGGCCGGTTGCTATTGGATGCTGCGCGGCTGGACTACACCCGGTTGGGCGATGGTGGGCGGCCTATTGACAGTGGTTGAATTCGGCCCGCTGAACCAATGGATGAACGATTACTGGGGCGGGATGTCCACAGCGGCGGCCGGCGCGGCGGTTTTCGGCGCTTTGCCGCGCCTGCGCGCCGGGGCTCGGCAGCGGGACGTGGTGGTAATGGGGCTGGGGCTGGGGCTCAGTCTCATCACCCGGCCGTATGAATCCATTTTTCTATTTCTGAGCGCGGCGGTGTACCTGGCTCCGGCGGTGCGGCGGGGCGCCTTATGGAAGTCCATGCCGGAGCTGGCGATGATTCTACTGGCCGCGGCGGCGGTGCTGCTATTCCAGAACAAAGCCGTGACGGGAAGCTGGGCCAGCATGCCCGAGATGCTCAGCCAGTATCAATACGGCGTGCCAGCCGCGTTCACCTGGCAGCCCCATGTTACGCCGCAGCGAGCGCTCACGGCAGAACAGGCGCTCGATTACCGCATGCAGCGGGGCTTCCGCGGCGAGCGCCCGGAAACGCCCGTAAGCTTTCTGGAGCGGCTGGAATTCCGCGTCCGCTATTACCGCTTTTTCTTCCTGCCGCCTCTCTATGCGGCGTTGGCCGCGTTTCTGTCGCGTCTGAAAGAACGCCGCTATCTGTGGGTCGCGGGCACGCTGGCGCTGTTCGCCCTGGGCGTTAATTTCTTCCCCGAGTTCCAGTTGCACTATCTCGCTCCGGTGGCGTGTCTGTTCGTACTGGCGAGCGTGGTTGGCCTCGAAACCATAGCCCGGCGCTGGTCTTATCTGGCGCGCTGGATCGTGTTTCTTTCCATCGGCCAGTTTCTCTTCTGGTACGCCGTACACGCCTTTTTCGACGGCTCGCCCTTGCGCCAGTACGAAACCTGGGACTCGATTCCGCACGACGATCCGGACCGCCGCACGTTTGTCGGCCGCCAACTCGACCAGATCGCGGGCAAGCTGCTGGTATTCGTTCACTACTCGCCGCATCATATCTTTCAAGACGAGTGGGTCTACAACGAGGCCGATATCGACCACGCGCGCATCGTCTTCGCCCGCGACCTGGGAAGGGAAGACAACGCCCAACTAGTGACCTACTATCCGGACCGCCAGGTCTGGCTGCTAAGTCCCGACGATCGCCCGCCGTCGCTGGTTCCCTACTCTAACTCCGAAGCAGTGCCATAGTAGCCAGTTACATCGCTGCAGCAAGTTCGGGGGGCCAGCGAGCCGCAGCCAGGAGGCACGGGCCGTTCCCGCTGCATAACAGCCTATGCGGGACGAGCGCCGGGATGAGACCCGGCGTGGCAGACTGAGAGTCCGCTCCACGAATGAAGGCTCGGCTCGTTTTCCGTTATGACGCGAAATGCCGAGGCGGCATCAGGAGTTCGGAAACCTGGCTCGACGCAAATGTCGCTACATCAGCAGGTCGGAGTCGAAAATTGTCTTACAGACCGAAACGAGGGGCAGTTTTTTCGGGTCAGGCAGCCTTACGGAGGGGCCTTTGGGCCGTCTGGAGGAGCTTTTTGGCCTCGGCGAGGCGGGTGAGGTGGGCGGCGAGGCGGGCGATTTCGGGAATTGAAAAATCAAATTGCGGGGGGAGGGACTGGCGCGGGTAGTCGCGCGCGATATCGTAGGTTTCTCCTTTGCTCTCAGCGAGTTGGGTGAGGAGGGCGACCTCTTCGGCGACTTGCTGGAGGGTGGCGCGGCGCTGCTGTTGGAGGTCGTCGAGCATCTTTTTGTTCTTGGTGACGCGGTTCTGGATGCGGTGCTGGTAGAGGCTGAGGAGCTGGAGGTTCTTGCCGTCGGCGAGCCAGACGCGGGCTTGGGCTAGGGCGACGTCGACCTGGGGTTCGCCGGAGGAGGTGCGGGTGGGCTGGCCGACTCCGATGGCGAAGATGGAGCCTTCGATGGCGACGCCGCGGTCGAGGCTCCAGCGGTCGGCGGCGATGGCCTGGACGAGATTGGTTTCCATGGCGCCGACGGGGGCGAAGGACTCGTGGATGCCGGCGCAGTGTTTGCGGTAGGCGATCTCATCGTCGGGGGTGAGGATGTGAACCTGGCCGGTGAGGCCGTGGCGATAGGCGTTGAGGGCGCGAGGGTCGCGGGGTTTGGAAGAGGCAGAGGACGGTTCGTAGGTCATAGTTATAACTCCTGGGGTGGTGCAATTATGCGAGACGAGCGCCGGGAGGAGTCCCGGCGTGGCAGACTGGGAGTCTGCTCCACGGGACTCCCCGACTATACTGTACGACGCGGGTGGAGGGTGGAGGAGGTGGCGAGGGCTGTAAGTGGTTGAAGGGATGGGCGGAGATTTATTTGCTGGGGCTGTGACTAGGCCGACGCCGCGGACTGACAATCCGCGCCACGAAAGAGGGTTCGGCTTGTTTTCCTGGGCGAGATCCTGATCTCGGAAATCAGACCTTTTGTACGATAGAGCAGGTTGCTAACCTGCCCCACAAATTCCAAAACATGGCTCAACCCAAATTCCGCAATGACCGTGCCGGCGGGCGGTTCCCGCCTCTGACTTATAAATAGTAGACTGGACGCGGAGGGTACGGGCCATGAGCAGCCAGGCGCCGGGAATCGAGCACGTATTCGTGCTGATGTTGGAAAACCGGTCTTTCGACCACTTGCTGGGTTTCTCCGGCATCCGCGGCACCGACGCCGTCACGGGGCAGGACACCGGGATCAATGGGCTGAGCGGGACGGAGTCGAACCAGTTTGGCGGCGCGACTTACACGGTGTCGGAGGGGGCCGACCGGGTGATGCCGACCGATCCGGGCCACGAGTTTCCGGACGTACTCGCGCAGCTCTGCGGGGCCGGGGCGCAGTATCCAAGGGGCGGCGCCTATCCGCCGATCGAAGCCAGCGGATTTGTGGCGGCTTACGTGGCGAGCGGCGGCAAGAACCCCGCCGAAGTGATGAAGTGTTACACGCCGGCGCAGTTGCCGGTACTGAACGCGCTGGCTGCCGAATTCGTGCTTTGCGATAACTGGCACGCGTCGATGCCGGGCCCCACGTGGCCGAACCGCATGTTCGTGCACGCGGCTTCGTCGGGCGGGTTGGACCACAGCCCCGGCACGGCGGAGATTGTGGAATGGGAAACGCTCGACGGGTTCCAACTCCCCAACGGCACCCTCTTCGCCGCCCTGGAGCGGAAGGGTATTCCGTGGCGCATCTATGGGGGTGACGATTTTCCGATGGCTGCCGCGCTGAAGGGCATCAGCCTCGGCGACGTCCGGCACTACAGTCTTTTCAGCGGCGACCTGAATGCCGCCAGTTTCGCGCCGCGGTATGTATTCATCGAACCGAGCTATGACGCGTTGCACGATTACAAAGCGGGCGACTCGCAGCATCCTCTGGGCGACGTGACTCAGGGCGAGCGGCTGATTCAGGAGACTTACGAAGCTATCCGTAACTCGCCGTTGTGGACGAGCAGCCTGCTGATTGTTACCTGGGACGAGCACGGCGGATTCTTCGATCACGCGATTCCACCCGCGGCGGCCGATCCGGGCGATACCGCGCCGAACGCCAAATACAATCAATACGGCTTCACTTTCGAGCAATATGGCCCACGCGTGCCGGCGGTGATCGTTTCGCCGCTGATTCCGAAGAACCAGATCGACCACCGGCTTTACGACCACACGTCTATTCTGGCCACGGCAGAGGCAATCTTCGGTTTGGAGGCGTTGACGGCGCGCGATAAGTCCGCGAACCGCCTGGACAAGCTGGTCACATTAAGCGCGGCGCGGGACGACGCTCCGGCAACGATGCCGGCACCGGCAAGTTCGGGAGCGGGGAGCGCGGCGGCCATGGCGGCCGTGGCGATGGCGGTAGCGGCGACGCCAGTCACACGTCCGGACGATCCCGCGGATGAGGGCAACGTGCCGGCAATTCTGGATTCGGCCATGCACCGGGATCTGAACGCTTCGCCTGGCGAGCGCCAGGCTATTCTGGCGCGGGTGGCCGCGATCAAGACGCGCGCCGACGCGACCGCCTACCTGACGGAGGTGCAACAAAAGGTCCGCCGGATCGCCGGATCGCCGGCCCTACGGGCTAATGCCACATAGTTTCCCCCGCCGGCACGAACCTGCATAAGTGGGGTGGGCAATTTTGCCCGCAGCCGCCTTTTTAGGCGGCTCTTTCGAGGCGTGGCGAGTCTTCCATCCAGGGCGAGAGCCGGCTAAAAGCCGGCTGCAGCCAGAATTGGCTGCCCCACGATTTGTGCCGAACGTCGCCAAAGTGAAAACTATGCGACATTGGGCTCCACGGTCTGCGGGCAGCGCGGCGCCGTGACGGGACGCAGGTGCGACTTACCGCAGCAGGGCTTCCGCCCCGCGTTGAACCACCGCCGCGCCGGCGACTCCGGCCAGAGTGGCGGTGAGGGCGGGCACGGCGCCGCGGCGTCTCCATTCTTCCTCGACGGCGTGGTAGCCCAGGTAAAACAGCCAGCCGGCGGTAATGCCGAGCGGGTAACTGGTCCACGCGAAGCCGAGCCGCGGGGCCAGCGCAATCCCCAGGGCCGCGCCAGCCAGCGTCGCCCCTTCCGCCAGGCCGCAGCATAGCAGCGCTTTGCCGCGGGACGCCACGGCGGCGCGCAGAACACCACCGAGCGCGATGCCCTCCGGCAGTTTATGCAAGGTGATGGCCAGCGGGACGGCGATGCGCAATCCCAGTGGAGCGGCCCGTTGCACGCTGACGATGCTCCAGCCATCGAGGAAGCTGTGGATGGCCGCGGCGGATACCAACGGCACTCCGAAACCGTGCAATTCGCTGGCGCAATCCCGGTGCTCGTGATCGTGCGCGCAGGTGGGGCAGACGGGATAGACAAACCGGTTGACGGCCAGCAGCAGCCCGTAGCCGGCGGCGAAGAGCAAGAGGCTGGCCGGCCATCCATTGGCTCCGGCCAATTCCGGTAGCAGCCCAAACGCAGTCACGCCCAGCAAGACTCCCGCGCTGAACGCCAGCGCCGGACCCACGCGATGCCGCAGCCCCGTCAGCCACAGCCCCATCGCGGCCCCGCACCATGCTACCGCGGTGGCCAGCAGAGGAACCGACATGGGGGAAAGGGGGGTGGAGAGCAACCTTCACTGTAGCGCGAAAGAATAATGGGCCGCGGTACCGCGGTCTACGCCCAGTGCCGCACACTAAACAGGAGGGGCCGAAATGACTTTCCGAGGTCCTGAGGCCGTGGAGTTTAGGTTGAGCCGGGTTCGGGCTGCCAGCGAGCCGCAACCAGACGCGCGGGCCGTTCCCGTTGCGTGAGAGCCTATGCGAGACAAGCGCCGGGATGAGTCCCGGCGTGGCAGACTGAGAGTCAGCTCCACGAAAGAGGGGTCACTTACAATGAGAGTGATCTCATGCGCGCGCTTCGAACTCTCTCTCTGGCACTGGGTGCGGCCGCCGTGGCGCTGGCCGCCGCCCAGGACGTACACGTAGTGGTGGCCCAGGATGGCACCGGCGATTTTCCCACCGTACAAAACGCCGTGGACCATGCGCTGGACAAGGCTCCCATCGGACCGAACGGCCGGCTTTACATCGAAATTCGCCCCGGCACCTATAACGAGCGAGTGGTGGTGCCGCAGGACATGCCGCGGGTGACTCTGGCCGGCAGCGACGCGGCCACGACCATCATCACGCACGGGCAGACTGCCAAGGAGACCGGCGGCACGTTTTTCAGCGCCACGGTGGATGTCAACGGCGCGGCGTTTGAGGCCGAAAACATCACCTTCGAAAACCCGGCCCAGGGCGCGCAGGCGGTGGCGGTTTCGGTGCATTCCGACCGCGCCCGGTTCCGCAACTGCCGCTTCATCGGGTGGCAGGATACGCTCTACGCCGCCAGCGGGAGGCAGTATTACCTTCACTGCTACATTTCCGGACACGTGGATTTCATTTTCGGTCATGCCGCGGCGGTTTTCGAAGATTGCGAAATCCACAGCCGGGGTAACGGCTACCTGACGGCCGTGAATCGCACCCGGGCGGACGAGCCCACCGGCTACGCGATCCTTCGCTCGCGGCTGACGGCCGAGGATGGAGTGAATAGCGTGGCGCTGGGACGTCCCTGGCGGCTCTACGCGCGGGTGGTCTACATCGATTGCTGGATGGGGCCACAGATTATTCCCGGCGGCTGGAACAACTGGAATAAGCCGGAAGCCGAGAAAACCGCGTTCTACGGCGAGTACGGTTCCTCCGGCCCCGGCGCCCGGCCGGATGCGCGCGTGGCATGGGCGCACCGGCTCAGCGCCACCCAAGCCGGGCAATTCCGCCCCGAGGTTTTCCTGCGCGGCAGCGACGGATGGGACCCCAGGAAATAAGGACCAATTTTGCGCCGGGTTCGCTGATTTGGCGGACGCTCGATGTTATACTGGCATGAGTGCCGCGGTCGGTGCCCGGCATGCCCCGCATCTCCTTCAGGGCGCGTAGCTCAACTGGCAGAGCAACTGACTCTTAATCAGTAGGTTGAAGGTTCGATTCCTTCCGCGCTCACCACACAAATTCAAGAAATTAAATTACTTAGTGCCCAATTTCGGAATTACGGCGACAAGTTAAGCAACCGCTCCCTTGCGGTCGCGGCTCGGTATCGCGCGTTTCCGAGGTGTGACGCCGTCTGTCATTGATCGTCACCTATAACCTGCGGGCGCGGCTCGGTTACGCGCGTTTCCGAGGTGCGACCGCGCGAGGGAGCGGTTGCCCGGAACGGATTTCCCCAAGATCGGTTAAGCACCCGCCAGTTAACTCCTGACTGCGGGGTCCTTCGCTTTTCGCTACAATCAGTGTTCTTCGCATGAGTACTGTCGTCGTTCACCCAATTCATCGTGCGGTGCGCTTTTACGAAGCCCCCATCGGCAAGAAGGCCGTGATGGCGGCCACCGGAGTGATTCTGGTCGGCTACGTATTCGCCCACCTGCTCGGAAACCTGCAAATCTATTCGTCCGATGCGCAGCAGATCAACCGCTACGCGGCGTTTCTGCACAACCCGGCCAACGCGGTGGCGTTGTGGGCGGCGCGGTCGGCGCTGCTGGCGGCCGTGGTGCTGCACATTGTGGCGGCAACGCAGCTCTGGCTGCAAAACCGGGCGGCGCGGCCGCAGGGCTACGTGAAAAAGAAAGACGTTCCGGCGTCGTACGCGGCGCGCACGATGGTGTGGAGCGGGCCGATCGTGGCGGCGTTTATCGTGTTCCACATTATGCACCTGACGATGGGTTCGGTGTTGCCGGTGCGGGATATCGGATTGAACCCGAACACGCCGGACGTGCGCTGGAACGTGATCGCGGGGTTTCAGAATCCCGCCGTGGCGGGTTTCTACATCTTCGCCATGATCCTGTTGTGCATGCACTTGTATCACGGGATCTGGAGCCTGTTCCAGTCGTTGGGCGTCAACCACCCGCGCTACACGCCGTGGATTCAGAAAGCTTCGGCGGCGCTGGCGATTCTGGTGGCGGTGGGCAACTGCTCGATTCCGATCGCGGTACTGAGCGGTTTGTTGACGTATTAAAAGGGAACACATGCAACTCGATTCGAAATGTCCGCAGGGTCCGATCGAGACCCGATGGGACCGTCACCAGTTCAGCCTGAAGCTGGTGAACCCGGCCAATAAGCGGAAACACACGATCATCATGGTCGGCACGGGCCTGGCGGGCGGATCGGCGGCGGCCACGCTGGCGGAGCTGGGCTACAACGTCAAGTGCTTCTGCTTTCAGGATTCGCCGCGGCGCGCGCACTCGATTGCGGCCCAGGGCGGCATCAACGCGGCCAAGAATTATCATAACGACGGCGACAGCGTGTACCGCCTGTTTTACGACACGGTCAAGGGCGGGGATTTCCGGGCGCGCGAATCGAACGTGTACCGGCTGGCGCAGATCAGCCTGAACATCATCGACCAGTGCGTGGCCCAGGGCGTGCCGTTCGCGCGCGAATATTCGGGCTACCTGGATAACCGGAGCTTTGGCGGGGCGCAGGTTTCGCGCACGTTTTATGCCCGGGGACAGACGGGCCAGCAATTGCTATTGGGAGCGTACCAGGCTTTGGAGCGGCAGATCGGGACGGGCCAGGTAGCCATGTTTCCGCGCACGGAAATGCTGGACCTGATCGTGATCGACGGGCGCGCGCGCGGCATTGTGACGCGCAACCTGATTACCGGCGAGGTCGCCTCGCACCTGGCCGACACGGTGGTGCTCGGGACCGGCGGCTACGGCAACGTATACTACCTGTCCACCAACGCCAAAGGGTCGAACGCGACCGCGATCTGGCGGGCTTATAAACGGGGCGCGCTGTTTGCCAACCCCTGTTTCACCCAGATTCACCCCACCTGCATTCCGGTTTCGGGCGAATATCAATCCAAACTGACACTGATGAGCGAATCGCTGCGCAACGACGGGCGGGTGTGGGTGCCGCTCAAGAAGGGCGATACGCGTCCGCCCAGCCAGATACCGGAGGCGGAGCGCGATTACTACCTGGAGCGCCGCTATCCGAGTTTCGGCAACCTGGTGCCGCGCGACGTGGCCTCACGCAACTCCAAGGTGGTTTGCGACGAAGGCCGGGGCGTGGGCGAAACCGGCCTGGCAGTCTATCTGGATTTCCGCGACGCCATCCAACGGCTGGGCCGGCACGTGATTGAGGAACGCTACGGCAACCTGTTCGAGATGTACGAGCGCATCACCGGCGAGGACCCCTACCAGGGGCCGATGCGCATCTATCCGGCGATTCACTACACCATGGGCGGCCTGTGGGTGGACTACAACCTGATGACCACGATTCCCGGGTTGTATGCCATCGGCGAAGCCAACTTTTCCGATCACGGCGCCAACCGCCTGGGGGCGAGCGCGCTGATGCAGGGGCTGGCGGACGGCTATTTCGTGCTGCCGAACACGATCAACGACTACATCGCTTCGACGAAGCTGGAAAAGGTGGATGGCAGCCATGGGGCGGTTGCCGAGGCCGAAGCTTCGGTCCAGGCGACGACGAGGAGACTGCTGGAGGCGAAGGGGACGCGCTCGGTGGACAGCTTCCACCGCGAATTGGGCAAGCTGATGTGGGAGCACTGCGGCATGTCGCGGACGGCCGAGGGCCTGAAACTGGCGTTAGGGAGCATTGGCGAGTTGCGCGAGCAATACTGGCGCGAGGTGAAGGTGCTGGGGACGGACGAGGGCTTGAACCAGTCGCTTGAAAAGGCCGGCAGAGTGGCGGATTTCTTCGAACTGGCCGAGCTGATGTGCCTGGACGCGCTGGAGCGAAACGAATCGTGCGGAGGCCACTTCCGGGAGGAATACCAGACGCCGGAAGGCGAGGCGGCGCGCGACGACGAACATTTCAGTTATGCGGCGGCGTGGGGGTTCCGCGGCGTGGGCAACGCGCCCGAACTGCACAAGGAAGACCTGACATTCGAGTACGTGCATCCCACCCAGCGGAGCTACAAGTAATGCGAATCACTCTCCATATCTGGCGCCAGGAGAACGCGGCCGCGAAAGGCCGAATGGTGCGTTACGAAGTCCCCAACGTGAACGAGCACATGTCGTTCCTCGAGATGCTGGACGTGCTGAACGAGGAACTGATCGCCAAGGGCGAGGAGCCGGTGGCGTTCGATCACGATTGCCGCGAGGGCATTTGCGGCATGTGCGGGGCGATGGTGAACGGCGTGGCGCACGGGCCGCTGGCGGCGACCACCCTGTGCCAGTTGCACATGCGGCATTTCAAGGACGGCGACACGCTGTACATCGAGCCCTGGCGGGCGCGGGCCTTTCCGGTGGTGAAAGACCTGGTGGTGGACCGCAGCGCGTTCGACCGGCTGATCGCGGCCGGCGGGTTCATCGGCGTTTCCACGGGAAGCGCTCCGGACGGCAATGCCGTGCTGGTTCCGAAGGAAAAGGCCGACCTGGCGATGGACGCGGCCGCGTGCATCGGCTGCGGCGCATGCGTGGCGATGTGTCCGAACGCTTCGGCGTCGCTGTTCATGGGCGCCAAGATTGCGCATCTGGGGCTGTTGCCGCAAGGAGATGCGGAGCGCGACCAGCGGGTGGTGGCCATGGTGGCGCAGGCCAATGCGGAGCTATTTGGAAGCTGCACCAACATGGCCGAGTGCGAAGCGGTCTGCCCGAAGGGGATCAAGATCGAAGTCATCGCGCGGATGAACCGGGACTTTCTCGGCGCCAAATGGAGCGGCCGCGGGACGGCGAAAGAATAGGGGCGGGGGTGTTTTCGAGTTCCTGAGGTCTCTGGTGGTGAGGTAAGACAGCCCATCGTTTTTGGTGGGCTGTCGAGCCTTCGCCAGCCCCTAACAGCCGGGCTGCGCCCGGCGGGACCGATTGACAATCGGTCCGCAGGTTGGACAACCTGCCCCACAACAAACCGTCAGTAAATCAGCTTGAGCGAGAACTGGATCTGCCGCGAGGTGCCGGCGGTGCGGTTGATCATACCAAAGCCCGTCCCGGTTACGGTATTGGCGGGCAGGCCGAAGTTCACGATGTTGAACAGGTTGAAGAATTCGGCGCGAAATTGCAGGGTGCCGAGTTCCGCCGACCCTCGCTTGCCGACCGGTGTGTCCTTGATCAGGGCGATATCCGCATTGTGGAACCCCGGGCCGCGAAACGTGTTTCGGCCCAGCGTGCCGAAGCGGCCGCGATTCGGTCCGGTACCGCCGGGCACATCGATCGGAACGCGGAAAAGGGACGCGTTACCGGATCCAAGCCCGAAATAGTCTTCGCGTACGGTGCGGCTGGTGGAGAGGCCGGGGATTCCGATCTGGTCGGGCCGGTCGGTACCGCCCGCGCCGACTCCGGTTTGCTGCAGGCCCGAGTAGACGGTGAAGGGCAGGCCGGTCATCATCGTCCCCATGCCCAGCAATTGCCAGCCGCGGGTGAGTGTCTTACCGAGGGGCCGCAGAAGGCGCACGGAATCGGCGTGGAGATCCTGGAAGAGGCTGAAGGTGAACGCCTGCCTGATGTCGAAGCCGGACGGCCCTTTGTCGATGGCCGGATCGAACGGGTTCATGGGCGTGGTCTGGGCGACGGCGCCCGAGGATCCGGTGATGAAACCGCCCAACACGGCGCTGGAGTCGTCGATCGATTTCGAGTACGTATAGCTGGTCTGAAACCCGAGGCCGGAGGCGGTCAGGTTATTGCGCACGGACAGTTGCAGGGCATGATAGGTGGAGTGCGAGCGATTGGTGATCTCGCTGACCGGCCCGTAACCGCCGATCGCGCCGCCGGATGAATCGAACTGCGTGTAGGGCGCAAAGGCCGCATCCGCTCCGCTGTAACCGTTGGGAAAATCCATGGCGGGCAGCTTGATTCCAGCGGTTCCGACGTAAGCACCATCGAGGATAACGCCCCGGACTTTGTGTTCGATGCCCGCGGTCCACGTGCCGACGTAGCCGCCGCTGAAGTTGGGTGCGATACCGGACACGGCGAGCGGCGTAATCTGATGATCGGGTGAAAGCGCCGCCAGGTCCTGCTCGAAGCGGAGCACATCCATGGGAGTGTTCGGGGCCACCTGTTTCGAGTCGCCCGAAGGGAACACCAGTTTCCCGTCCGGGGTGTACACGGCGGGCAATTGCTGGGGCGTGATGGTCATGCCGTAGCGAATCGACTGGCCGGGCGCGGCGGTGAGGCGGGGATACATGACAAACGGTGTGCTGCCGGTGAGCGAGTTATCCTGCCAGAGATTGACCAGCAGGGTGGTGATGGCGCCGCCCACATGCACCGTGGTGTCCGGGGCGACGCGTCCGTCTACCGACAGCCGGGGCCCCCAGCCGTTCTTGTCGAGCCTGTATCCCGGCTGCGGATTGACGATCAACTCCGAGCCGGGCGTGCCTGTTCCGCCCGACAGCACCGGTGCGGAGGTGCGTTTATCCTCCTCGCGAATGGGCGAAGTGATTTCGTAGCGCAGACCGTAGTTCAGGGTCACACGGCCGTTGACCTTCCAACTGTCCTCGACATACGCGTTGTAGGAATCGCGGTGGATGGCCGAATTGCCGATCGAGTTGCCTTGGGCGAACATCGGCGGCGCAACCGCGATGGAATAAGTGAACGCGCTCGCGGTGAGCAAGCCGGTCAGCGTGTCGGGCAGAGGGTCTCCCACCTGAATATTGTGTCCGCCGCTAAGGGAGGGAATTGCAACGGGCGAATACGCTACCCCTCCGCCGAACTGGTACTGGCCGTTGGGACTGATTCCGAATAGCGTGGTATCGCGATTGGAGCGAACCTCGGCGCCGGCCTTGACGGTATGCTTGCCGCGATTCCAGGTAAAGTTCGCGCGCGCCTGGAAAAGATTACCGTAGGCGGCCATGACGGAACCGCCGGCGGCGTTGAAGGCCTCATAGAGTCCGTCGCCGAATACCAGCGCCGGGTCGGTGCGATCGGGCGTCGGGAACGAAGGCGTGGTGCGCGTGAAGCCGATGGAGAACTCCTGGGTAGAGGCGGGGGTTGGGGTGCGGGTCAAGGTGACGACGGCGTTGCGCTGGCGATCGAGGAATCCGACGGCGAATTCGGGTGAGATGGCGGTCTGGCTGGGGTTGGTGGTCGGGCCGGTGCTGTTATCCATGGTGAACCGCCCGAACAACTTCGTCGTGTCGGACAGGTTGTGATCGATGCGGCCGGAGAACTGGTCGGCAACCGTAGTCACCTTCGAGGAGCCCGCCCAGGTGCGCGCGCCGTAGGGTCCCTCGGCATCGTTGGGCAGAGGGTAGCGTGCCAGCACTTTAGCGATGCGCGGATCCACCGGCACAATCAGCGTGTCGCCGGGGTAGGCCGTGGTATCGAGGCCCTGGCGTTCGGCGGCGGAGGGGACAGGGAGCACCTCGGTGACGCTCAGCACCTGGCGGAACCCCTGGTACTCGGCAAAGTAAAAGGTCCGGTTGCGGCCGTTATAGAGGTGGGGGATGACCACGGGGCCGCCGCTGGTGAGGCCAAATTCGTTGCGGATGAAGGGCGGAATGCGTTGGGGGCTGGCGATGGTGCGGTAGTCGAAGAAGTTGCGCGCATCGAGGGCGGCATTGCGCAGAAACTCGAACACCGAGCCGTGCACGGAATTGGTTCCCGACTTGGTGATGATGTCGGTGAAGCCGGCCGCTCCACGTCCGATTTCGGCGGGCATCCAGCCCGAGTTGGAGCGAATCTCCTGTACCGCATCGACGTTGAAGTTGGTGAAGGTGGCGCCGCCCATTTCGGGATCGGAACTGTCGGCGCCGTCCATGGCGAACACGGCGGCGGTGCCGCGCTGCCCGTTGACGGCGAACTGCTGGGTGAAATTGGACGCGCCGTTGGTGTCGGTCATGGTGCCGGCCGCGAGCAGAAGCAATTGACTGAAGTCGCGCTTGTTGAGCGGCATCGCCGAGACGGCTTTGGCGGACAACTGCTCGCCTCCGGTGCCCTGGCGGGATTCGGTGCCAGACAGGAGCGAGACAGAGCCCTCCGCCGATAATTCGAGGACAGCCGGGGAGGCGGTGTCCGGCAGCCGGACCGTGCGGGAGCAGATTGCCGTGGAGCCTTTGTAGTCCACCGCAACCGAGTACTCGCCGGCGGGCAGCCCGGCAAACGTAAACTGGCCGTCACCGCCGGTGGTGGCGGCCGCCTTGGTACCGGCCGACTCTACGCGCACGACGGCGCCGGCGAGCGCGGAGCCGCTGGCGTCGCGCAGGGTCCCTTTCCACGAAACCCCGGAGGGCTGGTCATCCCCGGCTAACACGGGAACGGCAATTGCGGCGCACGCGATCAGGGCGTAGAGCTTGGTGGACAACACATCAGCATAGCTCACACCATTGGCGGGCACTCGCCCGTGGGTTGGCAGCGCTCCGGCCGCCAGGATTACGGTTTGATTAATCCACGCAACCTTTTCGCCGCCGGTTGGGTTTTGCCCTATAGTTGTGAATGGCACGACAGTTGCTCGGTTCCACTGTTCCCGCGCGGAGAGCCGCGCAGTGAGGAAAAAATTCCATGACGACCAACAAATACTTGCGTCACGCGCTACTGCTGTCGGCTCTGCTCTTGCTGCCGGCGCAGATGTTTGCCGGAGTGTTTATCTCCGTTTCGATTGCGCCGCCGGTGCTGCCGGTTTATGTGCAGCCGGTTTGTCCGGCGCCGGGATACATCTGGACGCCGGGATATTGGGCTTATGGTGAGCCGGACGGGTATTATTGGGTGCCGGGCACGTGGGTGATGGCGCCGCAGCCGGGTTACCTGTGGACGCCGGGATACTGGGGCTGGAGCGGCGGCGTGTACCTATGGAACGCGGGGTATTGGGGACCGCACGTGGGCTTCTACGGCGGCGTGAACTACGGTTTCGGATATGGCGGTATGGGCTACGCCGGCGGCATGTGGGCGGGCGGAGTGTTCCGCTACAACACGGCCTTCAGCAACGTGAATATCGGCATCGTTCACAACACCTATGTGGACCGGACGGTGATCGGCGGCGGCGTGGGCAGCCGTGCCAGCTTCAATGGGCCGAACGGCATCATGTCGCGTCCTTCGGCGCAGGAGATGGCCTACGGGCGGGAGCAGCATATGGCCGCCACGGGGGAACAGGCGGCGCACGAGCATGCGGCGTCGATGGATCGCAATAGTTTCGCGTCGGTCAATCACGGGCGGCCGGCAATGGCGGCGGTGGCGCGGCCCATGTCGCATCCCATGTCGCCAGGCATGTCGCACCCCGGCTTCAATGACCGGCCGATGAGCGCGCAACACGGCGGTGGGGCGGCGACGAACCATCCCGCCATGAACCAGGGCGCATCGGCAGGCCACTCCGCTCCGCAGCACTACTCCGAAGCGCCGCATAACGCCACGGCGCCGCACACCGAGGCGCAGCACAACGCAGCTCCAGAACATAACGCGGCGCCGCAGCACAACGCTCCGCAACGCCAGCAGCAGCACTCCGCTCCCAAACAGGAAGGGCACGAAGGCCGCTAGAATAGTGTCCAATAGATGACTGGACAGGTCTTGAAGCCTTTTGTGGGGCGGACCCCCTTGGTCCGCGGCCGACGCCTTCGTCGGCCTTTTTCCGAGATGGCGCGCGATAGGCTCACATGAGCATGAAAAGCCGGCCAGGTGGCCGGCCGCGGACCGGGGGCGGACCGGGGGGTCCGCCCCACCAAGCCGCCTGATACCTGTCCAGCTAATTCCTGGACGGTACACTTGGGGGCGAGCTTTCTTCGCTTTCGTCCTAGCATTTGCGGTGATTTGCGGCTTTCTTTTCTCCCCTCCAGCCGTTTTTCCTCCAAACTTCGGCGGCCGTGGCCGATGAGATGCTTGTCAGTGGATTTATTGGGGCATAGCCGGGCCGATTGGTGAATTCCGGAGTCGTCGGGCTTTTGTTTTTACGTAGGCATTGTAAATGCTTACACAAACCTTGAGTCCCGGGTGCATGCCGCGCGTCCAAAGCGTTGAAAGGAGGGCGTTGGAAATGGCTGCTTTAAGGGTGATGTTGGATCCCACCAGGTTGGGACAGGAAGCGGAAACGCTGGAGGCAAACCTCCGCAAGCGGGTAGTCGGCCAAGCCGACGCCATTCGCCAGACCGTCGATTTGTATCAGACGTTCCTGGCGGGGATGGCCAGCACCGGGCGCCCCATTGGGAACTTGCTGTTTCTAGGCCCGACCGGAACGGGGAAGACGCGCACCGTGGAAGCGGTAGCGGAGAGCCTGGTCGGCGACCCGCGGGCGGTGGTGAAGATCGATTGCGCGGAATTTCAGCACAGTCACGAGATTGCCAAACTGGTGGGTTCGCCTCCGGGATACCTGGGGCACCGGGAAACCCATCCGCTGCTCAGCCAGGAAGCGCTGAATCTGCACCAGACCGAGACGGTGAAGCTGAGCTTCGTGCTGTTCGACGAGATCGAAAAAGCCAGCGACGCGCTGTGGAACCTGCTGCTGGGAATCCTGGACAAGGCAACCTTGACGCTGGGCGATAACCGGCGGGTGGATTTTTCCCGCGCGATCATCTTCATGACCAGCAACCTGGGATCGGCGGAAATGGAATCGATGCTGCAACCGGGTATGGGCTTTCAGGCGGTGAGCCAGGCGGCGGCGATGGCAGCGGCCGCGGGCGCTTCGGTGGCGAAGAAGATGGAGCGCGCCGGCATGGAATCGGCGCGGCGCCGTTTCACCCCGGAATTCATGAACCGCATCGACAAGGTGGTGGTGTTTCGATCGCTGGGCGAAAGCGAGTTGCGCAGCATCCTCGACCTGGAAATCGATGCCGTGCGGGACCGCCTGCGGCAGGCTACTGGAACGGGCTCTCTCACGCTGAAGCTCAGCGAAACGGCGCGCGATCTGCTTCTGCGGGAAGGCAGCGACCCACGCTACGGCGCGCGCCATTTGAAGCGCGCCATCGAGCGCCTGCTGGTCCATCCCATGTCGAACCTGATTGCCACCGGGCAAGTGAAAGAGGGCGACCAGGTGCTGGTCCATGTCGACGGAGACGGCGCGCGCCTGGTCTTCCTGAAGGAATTCAAAGGCGTGGCGCCACAGCGCGAAGACAAGACGGGGTCGTCGGCGGCGGCGTAGGGAGCTGCCAGCCTCAGCGATCGAACAGCAGCGGGCCTGAGTGCTCGGGATTCACCGCCGAACAGCCGGCCAACGATGCGACGCGGCAGAGTCTTTGGTCGGCCGCGACAAGAACGCCAATCTACCCCTTGATGGCGAGCACAGACTCCAGCTCTACGATCGAAAGGTTGGAAATCAGGGATCGGGAACCCGACCGATCGAGAATGCGGTCCATGTATTCGGATCCGTTCTCCTTGTGGTAGCGCTTCGCGAGTGCGCTCGTGTCGAGAAAGTAGTTTGGCAAGTCAGCGCTCTTGGCGGAGAGCGATCACGGTCTCGGAGAGGGAGCCTGGGATTGTGGAGAGCGCGCGCCTGACTTCATCCAGGCTGATATCGTCGTCGGCAGCTTCTGCCCATTCTTCGGGCGTAAAGTATCCGGCGAGGTCCTGGCTGCCGTGGGCTGAATCGCTAATGGTCACGGTCACTTGTTGCCTCTCTTCAAGCGGTACACTCTCCAGAGGCCGTAGAACGCCATCCTTGTACACGGCTTGAAAACTCTTCTCCATAGCGCTTTCAGTCTAGCCGATCCCAGCTTCTATATCCATGCCTGGCAGGAGGCGCGACGGCACAGGGGAGCCGCGGGGACCGGCCGCCGACCGCTGAAGGCTTGGTTCGGCGGATTCGGGGGCGGCGTTACACGGCGTCAATCTTTGCGCCGCAGGATCCGCAAGACCGCCGATTTTGGGGCACCGCCTTTCCACACTCACTGCAAATGGTTGCGCGGAGACCCTGACCGCACTTTCCACAAAACTCCATCTCATTGGGTACCTCCACCCCACAGTGGGGGCAGCGAGCCGAAGCCCCGGGGGCTGGCGAGCGGGCACCCAGGAGGCGCGAGAGACCAAGACCGCCAACGACTCCCACGATCGCGCCAGCCAACGTGTAATTGAACGCCGACTGCGCCGCTGGCCGGAGGAGCGCGTTCAGTCCCTCCAAGAACATTCCTCTCGTCAAGACGTCACCGAACGATAAAATTGGCGACGTGCCAACCAGGTATCCGACCAGCGCGCCAGCCAAACCGCCGATGATTTCGAATCCGATGTGGCCGCCGGCGACACGAGGCGGATGAATCCTATTCGCGGCCAAGGTACGCAATAGCGGTCGCATCACCACATTCACCAGCACCATAGCGACCGAGAAAATCGGGAGCAGAAGCAGGGCGGTATGCAATCCGGAGGCATGCGCCACGTTGCCGATAATGGGGGAACTGACGGCCAGGCCGATCCAACCGGAGGTAATGACCACGCCCATAGCGGTCGCGCTCATACGCGGGAAAGCATCGCCCACCATCGCCAGCGTGGTGGGGAATATGGGCGCCATGGCGAGGCCGGCGCAGAAAACCGCGATCCAGGCCCCGGTGGCGGTGGCCGATTGCAGCATTCCGTAAGTGGTGGCGGCCATGGCGCAGGAGGCGATCAAGGTCACCGTAAGCGCCGACACGTTGACCAGAATACGCGCCACCACCACGCGGCCCACCAGCAGACCCAAAGCGAAGCCGAGCGACAGAATATTGAGGGCGGAAGCCTTATCCAACCCGCGCTCGTCGCTGAGATACTTCGCCAGCCAGTTCCACACGCCCACTTCGCAGGAGACGTACAGGAACAGGAACAAGGAAAGCAGGTAGAGCGCCGGGCGTCCGAAAAGCGCGCCGAGTTCGGAGGCTTTGAAACCGCGTTCTCCGGTGGGCCGGGGCATGGGTGTGACGGCGTTGACGACCAGCGCCGCGGCGGCCAGACCGGCGGCCAGGTAGCACATGCGAATGGCATTACCGCTTAGCAGGTTGGCGGTGACGAACGGAGTCAGCAGGCCGCCCAGGCCGAAAAATATGTTGAGCAGGTTGAGAGCGGTGCCGCGGCGCGATTCGGTGACGTCGGAGACGAGCGTGTTGGCGCCGGTGACGACAATGCCGCCGCCCAGCCCGAGCACGGCCAGGCAAATCATGATGACGGTGTAATCGCGGCCTGCATTGGGCAGCCAAAACAGCGAGCCGGCGACGAGCGCCAACCCGGCCACCAGAGCCACCTTTTTCCCTTTCAGATCGATCAACGGGCCGACCGAAATGGAAGCTACGACGAGCCCCAGCGCTTGCGCCAGCGCGATCGAGCCGTTCTGCGCGTCATTGAACCCTAAGGTGGGATTCAGCGTTCCCCAGGTGGCGGCGACGATGCCGTACACCAGGATGCCTAGAATAGCAGCCAGTATCAACATGGACAGTCGATCTTATCAGATTCAAGCCATGCCCGGCGAAAATCAGGTCCGCTTCAGAACGTCACCCCAACCAGGAACTCCGCCTGGTTCTGGTTGCTGGCCACCACGTTGGCAAGGTCGAAGTGCTGCGACGTCCAACGCGTGAAACGGATCTCCGGCGCAATGTGCAACACCAGCACGTGAATGTCGATCCCGCCGCCCATCACGAATCCGGTGGTAACCGAGTGCTGTTCCGCCGGAGGCGTCGTCGCTATACTCTCGACAGTCGATTTCAGCCCGCTCAGCGCATCCCAGGAAACTCCCGCCTCGACGTATGGGCGGACCAGTTTGCCGTGGAACCTGTATTTCGCCACCAGCGGGAATTCCCAGTCCCCGCTCGATGTCACAGTCGACAGCGCCGAAACTGCCGAACCGACCGGGTTGGTGTAATTGAAATGCCGGTAAAGCACATCGAATTCCACGCTCAGACCCAGCGGCAGGTGCAATTCCGCCATGGGACCCACAATATAATCGCTCCTGGTGGTCGCCGCGCCGCTCTCCACCGTATTCACAAAGTCGGTTAAGGGAAGGCCGCCCTTAATCCCACCTGAGAATGGCTGCGCCAGACAAACGGCGGCGCCTAATGCAACCACCGTCAACAACCGCGAAAAAGCACTCATATTAAAGATTACGAAGAACTTCGGCATTTCGTTTCGGTCCGACGCCAGGTTTCGGGGCGTGTAGCCACCAAAAAGGAGTTACATTTGGGCTTTGAAGAACGAATGGGATGGGGCGAAGAAGGAACCGAACGCGCCCCATTTCGAAGGGGATGGGAACCGCCGTGGCCAAAAGACCTATGAAGAGCGACTTGGAACGGATTGACCGAATGAAGGATGCCGATATCGACTACTCGGATATCCCGCCGCTCGACAAGTCGTTTCTTAACAAAGCGGCCGTCGTCTGGCCACCGGTAAAGCCCGCCCCTCACAGCGAGAACGAGTCCCCCAGGTAAATCCGCTTCACATCCGGGTCGCGGCCCAGCGCCTGCGGGCTGCCGGCGCGAAAAATACGGCCGTTATTGATGATGTAGGCGCGGTCGGTCACCATCAGCGTCTCGCGCACGTTGTGATCGGTGATCAGAATTCCGATGCCGGAGCGCTTGAGGTCGAAAATGATGCGCTGCAGCTCCAGCACCTGGATCGGGTCGATGCCGGAAAACGGCTCGTCGAGCAGCAGAAAAGCCGGGCTGATGACCAGCGAGCGGGCGATTTCGACGCGCCGCCGTTCGCCCCCCGACAGCATGTAGCCGTGGCTGCGCCGCACCTTTTCGAGGCCGAGTTGATCGATCAACTGTTCCAATCGCTCGCGGCGCTCGCGCGAGCTCATCGACAGCGTCTCCAGGATCGCCATCAGGTTCTCTTCCACCGTCAGCTTGCGGAAGACCGAGGCTTCCTGCGGCAGGTAGCTGATGCCGCGGCGGGCGCGCTGATACATGGGCAGGCCGGTGATGTCCTGCTCGTCCACCAGAATGCGTCCCGAGTCGGGGCTGATCAGGCCCACGATCATATAAAACGACGTGGTCTTGCCGGCGCCATTGGGCCCCAGCAGGCCGACCACTTCGCCCTGTTCCACGTGCACGGTGACGTCGTCCACCACACGGCGGCCGCGATATGCCTTGGATATCTCCCTGGTTTCGAGTTTGCTCATGCGGGCTTATTTGCGGCTGCGATTGAGGCGGCTTTCCACGGGTTGCCCCGCCGCCCCTTCCCCCAGCAGGCGGTCGTCATTGGCGTAGTAGGTCAGTTGTTGCGGGGCCTGGATCATGCTGCCTTTCACGCTGTCGACCAATTTAGGCGAGCCGCCGCGCAGGATCACTTTCTGATCGGCGGTGTAGTACTCGCTATGGTCGGCCGTCCCGGTGCGGACCCGGCCCGAGGCGGTCTGGCGAATCTCCACGGCGCCGTCGGCGAACGCCTTCTCGAGACGCGAGTCCGCGCCCTGCTCGGCCAGGTAAGCGCGCAGTTGGTTGCACTTCACTTCCATGCCGCTCCGCTTCAGATCCACACCGCCCGAATAAACCGCCAGGCGGTTGTCGTCGGTGTAGGCCATGTGCGGCGCACGCACCACCGTCAACACCGGGAGCGCGGCCTTTTTCTTTGGATCGGCGCTCTTCGTCGGGTCGTCCTTGTGCTCTTCCCACAAATTGCTCACCACGTTGCCGTCGGCCACGAGCTGCCTCTTTTCGCGATTCAGGTCGACCGTATCCGCCTGAATGCGGCTGGCGCCCTGCCACATGGCGACGTTGCCCTCGTAGTGAATCACTTTGTTCTTATCGGCCGACACCATGCGTCGCGCCTGCGCCTGAAAGGGCTGGTCGCTCGAGAGCATCTGGGAGTTCTTCTTGGGGTCCTTCTCCGGCATGCGGCTGGAGTTGACGTTCCCTTCGGCCATGTAGTCGCCCGTGCGCTGATCCATGCGAATCAGATCGGCGCTGGTCGATCCGGCGGCGTCCCACATGCGCGCGCCGTGTTCCAGCACGATCACGTTCTTGTCGTTATCGAGGCTGGCATGGGCGGCTACCGCCTGCCGGTCGCCTTCGGCGTATTGCACGTTGCCGGTTTGCTCCATGGTTGCCATCTGGCTCGACCCGGGTTTGAAGCGGGCCAGGATCTCATGGCTGGAAGTTTTCGATTGCTGGCGGTTGTGCTTGCGCTCTTCCGCGTTGGGATCGGTCAGCGTCCCGACGTCGGTGGCGCGGAACGTATCGATGCGGTTTTCGGCGCCATAGACAATGCGCATGTTGTTGCCGGTGAGGATACGGTGATGCTGCGCCGGCACATTGGGCAGGAACTCCAGCGTGCCCGTCGCCAGCGTCGCCACCGATTCGATGTCCTTGCCGCCAGGCCGCATCTTCATTTGCAGGTTGTCGCTCGACAATACGTGCGTTTCGCCCATCTCACGGCCCGGCGCCGCCAGCGGTTTGGACCTGACTACGCCGTGCCCGGTGGCGGCAACCTGCGTCAGCAGGCTTTCGTGATTTTGCACGTCGAATGCCAACTCCACATGGTCGGCCGTCACCGTGGTTTCGGACGTGGCCGCGTAGGACACGAGCCGGGCGTTGTTCTGGCCCACGATTTTCTCAATCTCCCCGTGCTCGTTGAACTCCATCCACAGCTCATCGGCGGCGTACTGGAGCTTGCGGCCGGGGTCGTCATTCACGCCACGGGCATGGATGGCATGCACGCGGTGAATCTCGTGGTTCTGGAGTTGAATCTGCGGATTCTCGCCTTCCACTACCAGGGTGTCGCGCGTCAGCCGGCCCCAGGGACTCAGATCGATGGTTGCACCCGCCTCGTGATACACCAGGCTGCCGGCTTCGATTACCATCGCCTTGCCATTCGGCGTCGCCGGCTTGTAGTTGATCTCGACGTCCTGGTTCATGCGCAATTCGTGCGATTCCGGATCGTAATCGGCGCCGGTGGCTTTGCCGCTGCCGTTTTCGAAAGTGAAGGTCGACGGCCGGTCGGTCTGGGCATGGCCCGTATCCGAATTGAACCCCACCCCCGAACTGTGAATCGTCACCAACTGGTGGCGCGGTTGGCCCTGGAACGGAATGCCGAGGGTGATTTCGACGTCGCCGTCGGAATACAGGCGATGCTCGGAGCGATAGAATTCCGCCGCCGCGCTCTTGATCAGGTTGTAGTTGTCGCCCTTCCGCGAGGGCAGTTCCAAGGTCACTCCCTTGAGGTCGACCCGGGAGGAGTCTTTGACCTCAGCCATATCCCTGGCTGTGATTCTGGCCTTGATTCGGTTGGTCTTACCGTCGGTATCCACGTACTGCCACTGCTGCGCCTGGGCGCCGACGTCCTCCGGCAGATCTCGCGGTTTGGCGACCGCCAGCTTCTTGACCAACGTTTTCTGGGCTCGATACGTCGCGCCAACGCCGCCGAGGATAGCGAAGATGGCGACCAGCAGGAGCCAGCGGGTGCCTCGCATGGAGTTTAATCTTATTCTACCGCCATGTGGAACAGGCCCCCCGGCCTGTTCAGGCCCACCGTGACGGCCCGCCAGCGTTGCACGGGTAGCATTTTTCAGTCACAAACATTTAATCGATGAAAATACAGCACTTAGCTTCATCCCCTGGATCGTTTCCGCTGGGCGCTACGCTGCCGTATCTTCGCAAAAGCCTCGGGGCCGTCCACGAATTCACCACGGTCGGCTTGCCCGGCTCCCACGGCGATTTCCTTGCGCAACTCGGCAAGCCGCAACTGCTTGAGATCTTCGCGCTCTTTCAACAGCCGGAGGCCTTCGCGCAAGATTTCGCTTTGCGTTTGGTAGTAGCCGCTCTTCAAGAGACCGGCCACAAAATCATCAAAGACTTGTCCGAGGTGGACGTTCATGGCTTTACCGTACATGCTGTAACAATCGTTGTCAACTATTGACAGTGGTCTTTAGTGGCTTGGCGCGCCAGGGCGGGATGACGGATCTGTGGGGACTGGAAGAGGCGGGCTACGGGATCGAAATCGAATGCAAGACCCCGCGCCCGCCGTGGTAGCTGCGGGTTATTTCGCCGATTCCAGGCAGCGAGCGCCTGGGAGGTTTACACGACTCCGACGTAGACAGTCAATTCAAACAGGTTGCGCACTCGCTCGACATCCCCGGCTTGAATACGGTGCGCTGGGGTTTCGTCGCCAAGCGAGCGATGCGGGCTCCGGAGCCAATTCTCCGCATCCGGTAATATGATTCGAATTTCTTCAAGCAGTTCCATTGCCTTTGGGTCCGTGTTCGGCGACAGAGAAGCAGATTCATCGGTATTCATTTCAAATGGCAAGACGCTAGCACCTCCCGGTATGGTCGGAGAGCGGCGTGTTGCCGTCAACTTCCTTTCTTATGAGAATTGATAGTAATAGACTGAAAAACCAATACATCCCCACGGAGGAGCCCGACATCCCCAGGCTTCCCGGTGCTGCAGGAGCACCAAAGCAAACATCGGTGCGCCCATCTACTAATATGGCTCCGAAGTCGCCGGCGGATGCGTCCTCAGTGCGAATATCGCGGAGGTTAGGCCATAACCTGGGGCCAATCCATCGCGGCAAAATCGGTTGGGCCGAGGAGGCCGTCGGGACGGTGAATTTGGTCCTTTCCGTGCTCGGCCCGGGCCGGTTTCGAACCGGCAAACCTTGCCATGGAGTAACGTGGAAAGAGCTATGGATACTTCCGGCACGTCCCGGCTCATCGTTGGCATCACCGGCGCAACAGGTTCGATTTTCGGCATTCGTCTACTCGAAGCGCTGGCCGGCGCGGAAGTGGAAACCCACCTGGTAATCAGCAAGTGGGGCGCGGCGACCCTGGTGCATGAAACGCCGTACTCGGTGGAGCAGGTGGAGCGTCTGGCCAGCAGCCACTATTCGCCCCAGGACCAGGGAGCGGCCATTTCGAGCGGCTCGTTTCTGACCCGCGGCATGGTGGTGGCGCCTTGCAGCATGCGTACCGTGGCCGCCATCGCTACCGGCCAGGGCGAGCACCTGGTGCATCGTGCCGCCGACGTGGTGCTGAAGGAACGGCGCAAACTGGTGCTGGTGGCGCGCGAGGCGCCGCTTAGCGAGATCCACCTGGAGAACCTGTACAAGCTGGCGCGCATGGGGGTGGTCATTTTGCCTCCGGTGCCGGCCTTCTACAATCATCCCCAGTCGATCGAGGAGATGGTCGACCATATTGTCATGCGGATTCTGGACCAGTTTGACATTCACCTGGACCTGCGCGCCCGTTGGGATGGCCGGATGCGGGCCGGCCGGGAACGAGCGGAATCGTGACGCCCTCCTCCGGCTGCCAGGCGGCCCTCGGGGCCGACGATTCGCCCCGCCTAGCCTCGCCGGGTCGCCTCGCAGCGGCGTGACCGCTCCAGAGGAAACCATCTTCGCGCGGCCTCTCCGGTGAACGCGCGAACCGGGGGTTCGGGCCGCAGTGCCGCCGGCGGGACCTCCCTTGCGAAGACCTGGCCGACCGTCGGGGGAAAACCCGATTGACGCCCCCCTCCAACTTACTAGTACGTTTAGTTAGCAGCGTCACACCGCCGCGTGGAGCGCTGTATAACTTTGGCCCCGCCTGGCTAAGATTGGAGAAAACTACGCTATGTGTAAGAGGTGTTGTGTGCCACTGTTACTGATCGTGGGCAGCCTGGCTATTGTGGGCGTGCCCGCCGCCAGCCAGGAGCGGGTGCAGGCTGGTACCTCGGCGCCTGCGGTCGACGACCCCGGGCTCTATCTCGGCCTCTTCTCGTTTCAGCAAATACTTAGGAAAGACGCAGCGGGAGACCGGGCCAACGGCGATGGGCTGCTTAGGGCCGTCGCGCGCGACTATCACATCTCCGACGCGGACTTCGCGGCGCTCGGTAAGGTTGCCGATGCGGTCCTTGCAAAGCTGCCGCCCATCCACGCGGCGGCCAAGGCCTACTCGTCGAGTGAGGTCGCCGCGGGCCGCATGCCGGACCGGGCGAAAATCGAGGAATTTCAGCGACAGGAAGCGGATATCGTGCGCGGTGGAATGAGGGATCTGGAGGCGGCACTGTCGCCCGAGGGTTGGAGAAATCTCCACGCCTACATCAACGGCGCCTACCGGCTTACAGTGGTGCGAAAGGAGCAGATCCGTGCGAAATAGAAGCGAGGCGAGCGGGAAACGGCGGTTGCTGCCGCGGCGGCCGATGTGGGCGCCCATTTTCATCCTGGCCTGCTGCGCCATACCGGGGAGCGGCCAGACGCCGTGTGACGAGGAGTCGGTCGTCTTCAACGGCCAATCATACGCCGTTCGGCTCGACTCGAATCACGTCAAGACCTACGGCTCTAGCTGGGTCGTGAACGACCAGCTAGAGCTTTGGACGCCCTACGATGGGGCCTGGCAGCAACTAAATGGTACTGACATCACGACTGAGGCGATCGGTAGCGCCAACCCCGGGGCCACGGCCTCGTCGGCATGGACGAGCACGCTGAGCGGCACTGGGCCCGGCTCGTACACCGATTACAGCTACCACTGGTTTGTACCGAACCAATCCTGCTCCTCCGACACATCCACCGACTACTTGGGCTATACAAGGAGCGCGGCTGTTGCTATACAACAGCCAGCAATAAGCGGAGCGAACGCATTCTGGTGGCTCGGCAGCGGCGTCCTCTCGGACGGCGGATACTACGCCCAGGCCGCCTGGAGCGCCGATCCGAATGGGGCGACGGGCACACCAACGTGGAGCGTGTACTACTATGGCTCGGGGCAGGTGAGCCTGAGCTGCACGAACTGCACGAGCACGACCGCGACCAGCCTGGCGGCGAGCCTTGGCTGCACCGCGGACATCAAAATTACGGTCAACTATGGGGGATTCACGTCCAATCCCTTCTGGGTAACCATCGCGGCGCCGGCCCAACTGGTATTGGTGAGCGGGTACCCGCAGGACAAAGACGGAAATCCGAATGACTCGACCGGCTGGACGAGCGTGTACGAGTGGAACCTGACAGACACCTGCGGGTACCAGGACCCGGGGCTTGATGGGTACGAGCTGTTCGGGCAGTGGACCCAATACAACGGTTCAAATTGGCCGTCGGCGCAGCCCGAGCCGCCAGCCAGCAACAGCGCCAGCATATGGAACGACGAGATGGCGAAGGGCGAGACCTACGGACTCAATCCCCCCGCCCGGCCGCTGCAGAACCCCTTGACCTCCATCCAGGCCGAGAGCGCTCCGTGGACGTTCACGGTTGGCTCGCTGACCGTGGGACTGGGCCTCCAGGTCGGGTCCAATACCTCCATGTACTATGTGGACCACGGTAGGCACCAGTGACGCCGCCGCGCCGCAAGGTCAGTGGCAATGACTGAAATGACTGAAAGGAGAAAAAGCATGCGAGTGACTCAATATCGTTTGGCGGCGGGTTTGTTTGGAGCGGCCGCCTGTGCATACGGCGGCATGTCCGCTCCGCGCTCTCTGGCTGATCTGGCGCAGAGCGCCGATGCCATCGTGATAGCTACCGCGAGTTGGCAGGGGAGCAGCGGCTCGGCGGCGGCCGTGACGCTGCAGCTGACGCGTGTCGTGAACGGCGACCTCTCGTTGTCCGGTGGGCCAGTCGTCGTAGCTCTCCAAGGCGTGTCCCCGGCTGGCACCATCACTCCGGGGACGCCAATTCCCGTGGCCTCGTCGGGCGCGCTGTGGTTCCTGCAGCGCTCGTCCGGCGGGTGGGCAGTGCTCCCGGTTGCCTCAGGCGCATCCGCGAGCCATGCTTTCCTCCCTGTTCCGGGCGGCCCGCTGCTGCCGGCGTACGCGTATCAGAGTTCGGCGCCTTTGCTGGACAAGCTCGCCTCCGAGCTCTGCTCCGCTATCGAGGGCGCCGACGGCGGGGAGCCTCAGCTAGCAAGCCTGCACCTTGGTCTGCTAGACCAACTGGGCTCTTCCGTGGTCGCACTGCTGTACCAGCGGATGGCCACGTCGAGTTCCCTTAAGCAGCAGATCCTGGGCCTGGCGGGCCAAGTCCGCGGAGGCAGTTCCTCGGCCCTGGCGAGCGCGGCGCAACTCGCGTCCTCGGCGTCGGCGCCCTCGCTGGAAACCGGGGTGTTGCTGTGGAGCATTCAGAACGAGTTCCGGGCCGCCGACGCGAACTCTGCCGCCGTCCTGGGTGGGATCGCAGCGTCGCCAGCATCCGGGAACGCCGCGCTCCGGCACGCGGCGGCGCACGCCTTGGCCGCGATCCATACCGCCGGTGCCGCGCCGTACCTGGCCGCGCTCCTCGACGACCCCGACACCGAGATTGAAGCGGAGGGAGTGCGCGGATTGGGCTCTCTCGCGCTAGGATTGCCGATCCAGACCACCGCCGGGGTGCCATCGCTGGCGCATCTTCAGATGCCGGCTAACGCGCCTCTAAGGACCGACGCGGTGGTGGCTAACTTCGCCCTCAGCACGGACGCGATCCAGCAGAAGATAGCAACGTACGTCCCTTTTTGGAAGAGTTGGTGGACGAGTAACCAAGCCGCAATTGGGCATTAGAGACGCGGACGGCGCCCTCCCGCGTAAAGCGCCGGGGGGCGCCAAGAACGGTCTCAGGCTGTTCGCGAGCGCCATTTTGTCGGGCCTTTGCGCCCGGGTCTGGTCGGCTGAAGGGATGGTTGACCACCGTGTCACGTGGACGCCGGGCCGGCCCGGCGTCCACCCCGCACTGCGGGGCTGGCGGGAACGGCCCGAACTGTGATAGCTTCGTCTCTTCGTGATTGCCACGCCTCCCCAGCCGGTCGTCCCCGCCGTGCGGTTCGGCCTGTTCAGCATCGGCCTGGACGCTTACTGGCCCCAGTTCGACGGGCTGCGCGAACGCCTTCTCGGCTATAACCAGGCGGTGGCGCGGCGGCTTGAGAGGCCGGGCGTGGAGGTCGTCAATCTCGGCCTGATCGACAATCCCCAGGCGGCTGCCGAAGCGGGACACCAGTTCCGGCGCGCCGACGTGGACGTCATCTTCCTGCACGTCGCCACCTATGCGCTGTCTTCCACCGTTCTGCCGGTGGTGCGGCGCGCCAAAGTTCCGGTCATCATCTTAAACCTTTCGCCCGGCGAAGCCATCGATTACGCCGCTTTCAACCGCATGAGCGATCGCGGACGCATGACCGGGGAATGGCTGGCCTGGTGCCAGGCGTGCCCGGTACCGGAAATCGCGAACGTTTTTCAACGCGCGCGCATCGCGTATTTCGAGGTCACCGGCATGCTGGACGGCGACCCGCGGGCGTGGGAAGAAATCGACGAGTGGGTGGACGCCGCCCGCGTGGCTTGGGTGATGGAACACAACCGCCTCGGCCTGATGGGTCACTACTACGGCGGCATGCTGGACATCTACTCCGACCTGACGCGCCAGTGCGCCGGCTTTGGCGGCCATATCGAGATGCTGGAAGTGGACGAGCTGGCCGCGCTCATCGCCCAGGTCGCGCCGGAGGAATGCCCCGCGCGCGTGGCGTTGTTCCGGGATGTATTCGACGTCCAGCCGGATTGCTCCGAGCGGGAGCTGGCGCGCTCGGCGCGAACCTCGGTGGCGCTCGACCGCCTGGTTGCGCGTCACGCCCTCGGGTCGCTGGCGTATTACTATTCGGGCACCGGCAATGCGGCGAACGAAGACGCCATCGGCAGCATCATTGTGGGCACCAGTCTGCTGACGGCGCGCGGCGTTCCGGTGGCGGGAGAATACGAAGTCAAGAATGCGCAGGCCATGAAGATCATGGACGCGTTCGGGGCGGGCGGATCGTTTTCCGAATACTACGCCTGCGATTTCCGCGACGACGTAGTGCTGCTCGGCCACGACGGCCCCGGCCACATCGCCATCGCCGAGGGCAAGGTGAAGGTGAAGCCGCTGGGCGTTTATCACGGCAAGGTGGGCAGCGGCTTGTCGGTCGAAATGTCGGTGAAGCACGGGCCAGTCACGCTGCTCTCGGTAGTGGAGACGCCGGCCGGCGAGTTGAAGCTGCTGGCGGCCGAAGGCGAATCGGTGCCCGGTCCGATTCTCGAAATCGGCAACACCAACAGCCGCTACCGTTTCCCCATCGGCGCCCGACGCTTTATCGGCGAATGGAACGCGCACGGCCCCGCCCATCATTGCGCCATCGGGGTGGGCCATATCGCATCGAAGATCGAAAAGCTGGGCCGGCTGCTGGGATTTCAGACGGCGAGAGTTGGCTGAGGGCGGCGGCGCGAGTATCGGCGACTGGACGGCAGGGCGCCACCCACGTGCCCCCGCCGTTTCAGAGCCCAAGCTCACTATGCGAGCCGAGGCGCACGAGTTCGAGGCTGTCGTCATCCGGCTTGCGGTAGATGAGAACGAGATCCGGCGTGATGTGGCAGTCGCGGTGATCGTTCCATTCGCCGGACAGTGGGTGGTCGAAATTCCGGCGCCGCAGCGGCGTGTTTGCGGCGAGCAGGTTGACGACCTCCATCAACAGGGCGTCCAGCTTCTTGCTGTGCCGACCGGATTTTTCTCGCCTGTAGTCACGCTGAAAGCGGCTGGTGTATTTAATCTCTCGCATTCAGACTTCGCAGCAGTTTGTCCGGCTTGCCGACCTTGACCAGCTCGCCCCGGCGCGCGGCTTTCATCGCTGCAACGGTTTCGGCATTGGGATTGAGCGGCTCGAACGGCAGGGCCTTTTCCGCCGCGACGCGCACCAGCAGCAGGCGAAAGGCATCGGACACGGTGAGCCCGATTTTCTTCAGCGCCACGGCGGCTTCCCTTTTAGTGCGTTCATCGATGCGGGCGCGAACGACGGAATTGCCAGTCATGGCGTCAGTCTCCTCTTGAGCCACATTGTAGCCCAGGCAGCCAGGAAATGTCCAGCTTTCCGACGTTGCACAAAGCGCTGACGTGAGCACCTGGGGCCGTGGGCCATATCGCATCGAAGATCGAAAAGCTGGGCCGGCTGCTGGGATTTCAGATGGCGAGAGTTGGCTGAGGGCGGCCTCGGCGGGAATAGCGGGAATATCATCGACTGGACGGGAGCACTCAGTAGCCCACAGGTCTGCGGCGGCGATCTCTGCGCGACGGGAACGCGAATTCCCGTGACGGTGATCCTCGATAGCCTCGCCGAGGGAGCCACCAAGGGCGAGGTCCTGGCAAGCTATCCCTCCCTTCGCGCCGACCATATCGATGCGGCCCTGGCCTACGCCGCGGAACTGGCGCACGAAGAACGCCTCGTGCCCATCCGGGCGCTGTCACTTACCGAAGCCGCGACCGTTAGACCGAGCGGGAACTTCGGGTTAGAGTGGTTGCACACGCCGGAGCCGGGCGCAGGCAAGCAACCGCACAGGTGCACAGCAGGCTCGCCACAGCAAGGCCAGCTTCCAGAAAGAGTTCGTGGTGTTCCTGAGGAAGCATAGGGTGGTCTACGATGAACGGGACCTATGGGGGTAGACGCGCTTACGCCCTTGCAGGGCTGGTCCGTTGGCAGGCCATTTCCGCGTTCCCACGGCTCACGTCGTGGGCTACTATCTGCCGCTGCCGGGCGGAAGCTACTCCTACTCCACCCGATAGTTCGGCGCTTCCTTGGTGATGATCACGTCGTGCACGTGGCTTTCTCTCAGGCCGGCGGGCGAAATCCGCAGGAAACGCGCGTTCTTTTGCAGGCTGGGAATATCGGGCACGCCGCAATAGCCCATGCCGGAGCGCAAACCGCCCACAAGCTGGTAGACCAGGTCTGCCAGGGGCCCTTTGGCGGCTACCCGGCCCTCAATGCCTTCGGGCACCAGCTTCGAGGCCGGGTCCTGCTCGTAGCGGTTCGCCTGCCCCTGCGACATGGCGCTCATCGAGCCCATCCCGCGGTACGTTTTGAAGGTGCGGCCCTGGTAAAGTATCGTCTCGCCGGGGCTCTCGTCGGTGCCCGCCAGCAGGCTGCCGATCATGACCGTATCGGCGCCGGCTGCAATGGCTTTGGTGATATCGCCCGAGTACTTGATGCCTCCATCGGCAATCACCGGTACCCCGAATTCCCGCGCGGCCCGCGAGCACTCTGAAATCGCCGTGATCTGCGGCACGCCCGCCCCCGATACCACCCGCGTGGTGCAGATCGATCCCGGCCCGATGCCCACCTTGATGCCGTCCACGCCCAGCTCGGCCAATTCCCTGGCGCCTTCGTAGGTGGCCACGTTCCCGGCCGTCAACTGCACTTCCGGGTACTTGCCCTTGATCGTCTTCACCGCCGCCAGCACGCGGCTGGTGTGGCCATGGGCCGTGTCGATGGCCAGCACGTCCACTTTCCGCGCCACCAGTTCCTCGGCGCGCTCCAGGAAATCGCCGGTGGCGCCGATCGCCGCGCCTACCCGCAGCCGGCCTTGCTCGTCTTTGGCCGCGTTCGGATATTTCAATTTCTTCTGGATGTCCTTGACCGTGATCAGCCCCTTCAGAATGAAGTTGTCGTCCACCACCAGCAGCTTTTCCACCCGGTGCTTGTGCAGGATCAGCTCGGCCTGTTCGAGCGTCGTCCCCACCGGAACGGTGATCAGGTTCTCCTTCGTCATCACTTCGGCGATGGGAGCGTCGAAGCGCGTCTCGAAGCGCAGATCGCGGTTGGTGAGGATGCCCACCAGCTTGCCGCCCTTCACCACCGGGACGCCCGAGATGCGGTAGCGCGCCATCAGCGCCTGCGCATCGGCGATCGATTGCTCCGGCTCGATGGTGATGGGGTCCACGATCATGCCGCTTTCACTCCGCTTCACCCGGTCCACCTCTTCGGCTTGCCGTTCGACCGACATATTGCGGTGGATAATGCCAATCCCGCCCTGCTGCGCCAGCGCGATGGCCAGGTGAGATTCGGTGACGGTGTCCATGGCGGCGGACACGATGGGAACGTTCAAACCGATGGAACGGGTGAATTGCGTGCTTGTGTCGGTATCGGTGGGTAAGACTTCGCTGCGGGCCGGCGCGAGCAGGACGTCGTCGAACGTCAAGCCCTCGATGAGAACTTCCTGGATCATAGGGGTTTTTCTATGATAACGTACCGCGGCCGGCATTCGTCCGAGGCGCCCGAATGGGGTGATTAACCGATCTGGGAGAATGAGAGGACGTAACGGCGGCGTGGAGCCGCTGGAGGAACTGCGAAAATGGACGATCCGAACATGGCAAGACGCCGTTTCATCGGCGGCATGGCAGCCGCGCAATTGGCGGTTTCGGGGGCCCGGGCGGCGGCCACGGGCCCGGCCAAGCGGCGCCTGGTGGTGGGGTGCGACCACGCCGGGTTTCCGCTGAAGGGGCCGGTCATCGAGACGCTCCAATCCTGGGGGCACACGGTCAAAGACATCGGAACGTACAGCACCGACCCGGTCGACTTTCCGGATATCGCCCAAAAACTGTGCGACGAGGTCCTGTCGGGACGGTCCGAGCGCGGCATTATGGTTTGCGGCACGGGAGTAGGCGCCGCGATCGCCGTCAACAAGGTCCGCGGCATGCGCGCGGCGCTGTGCCACGACACGTACTGCGCGCACCAGTGCGTCGAACACGACGACGTGAACGTGTTGTGCCTGGGCGCCTGGGTGATCGGGCCGAAGCTGGCCGAAGAGGTTCTCAAAGCCTATCTGAACGCGAGGTTCGCGAGCGAAGACGCGGATCTGAAGCGCCGCGTCGACAAGCTGCGGGAGATGGAAAAGAAGTAGGGATCGCCCCAGGGACCGGGGTCACGCGTTGACAAATCGGGATTAATGTCATAGCATCCGCTTTCTATGCCGCAGCAAGACTATATTCCGGTAGCAGGAAGTCTGGCTCTCTCCACCGCGATCGCAGCCATCCCCATCGTGGTTCTGCTCTACTGTTTGGGTATCCGGCGAACTGCCGCATGGGTAGCGGCTTTGTTCGGCCTGGGGACGGCCCTGCTGGTCGCCTTGTTCAGCTACCACATGCCGCCCGCGCTCGCCGCCAGCGCGGTCGCCTACGGGGCCGCGTATGGGTTGTTTCCCATCTGCTGGATCATCATTTGGGCAATCTTCCTCTACCGCATCATGGTCGAGACGGGCAAATTCAAAATCGTCAAGGACTCGATCGGGAACCTGACCACGGACCGGCGCCTGCAGGCGCTGCTGATCGCCTTCGCCTTCGGCTCGTTCATCGAGGGCGCGGCCGGTTTCGGCACGCCGGTGGCGGTAGCGGCAGCCATGCTCACCGGCCTCGGGTTCTCGCCGTTCTACGCGGCGGCGATCTGCCTGCTGGCCAATACCGCGCCGGTGGCCTTCGGTTCCGTGGGCGTGCCCATTGTTACCCTGGCGGGCATCACGGGGTTGCCGCTCAACCACCTGAGCGCGGCGGTGGGCCTGATTTGCGCGCCCATCTCGTTGCTGGTGCCGGCCTACGTGATTCTGGTGATGGGTGGGTGGAAGGCCCTGCGCGGAGTGTTGCCGGCGGTGGTCGCCTGCGGCGTGGTCTACGCCCTGGTTCAGTTCTTCGTCTCCAATTATGTCGGCCCGCACCTGACCGCGATCCTGACTTCACTGGCCGCGATGGGCGTGCTGGCAGTGGCCGTGAAGATATGGAAGCCCTCGGGAACGGTGACGCTCGAAGGGGACACGGGGATGCCGGCCAACCCGCCGCACCATACCGGCCGCGAGCTGGCGCTGGCGTGGTCTCCCTACATGCTGCTGGTGGTCTTCGTGCTGGTGTGGGGGATGGAGCCGTTTAAGGGCTGGCTCAACTCAGTCACGGTTATTTTCGGATGGCCGGGGTTGCACAACCGGATTCTGCAGGTGCCGCCGGTGACGGCCAAGCCCACGCCGTATGCGGCGCGGTTCACCCTGAACTGGCTGTCGGCCTCCGGCACGGCGTGCCTGTTCGCATCGGTTTGCTCGGCGATCGTCCTGAGATTGTCTCCGTGGCGCTTTTTCCACCTGCTGGGCGCGACCCTGAAGCAGTTGACGGTGCCGATCGTGACCATCGCCTCGGTGCTGGGCATGGCCTTCCTGATGAACTATTCCGGCTCCATCGGCACGCTCGGGCTGGCCTGCGCCGCCAGCGGGGCCTTGTACCCGTTTATCGGGACGTTGATGGGATGGCTGGGCGTGTTTCTGACCGGTTCCGACACTTCGTCCAACGCCCTGTTCGGAAACCTGCAGGTGGTGACTTCCCGTCAACTGCACCTCAACCCGGTGCTGATGGCGGCGGCCAACTCGAGCGGCGGCGTGATGGGCAAGATGATCAGCCTGGCGAGCATCGCCGTAGCATCGGCGGCCACCGGCATGGCGCCTCACGACGAGGCGAAACTGTTCCGGTTCACCTTGCACCACAGCCTTCTGCTGGTGTCGCTGGTGGGGTTGCTGGTGGTTTTCTATGCGTACGTCACGCCCCAGTGGATACCGTAGGGAAATGGCCGGTTCAATTGGCAACCGCTCCTTGACAGTCGCGGCTCGGTAGAGGGAACAAAACCCAGGTGTGAAACGTATGACTACAACGGACGAGCATCCGATCTCATGAAAGCCTCTACGAACAGCACTCTAGCGGCAACCCTGATTGCGACCGCCGCCGGTGTCGGCGCATGGTTCTTTGGCTTCGCTAAAGTCATCTGGCCGGACCATCCGCAAGTTGCCGCCCTCGTGATCTCTATTGTTGTCAGCATCGTGGTAAAGCAAATCTGGCCCATCAATGTCGGCCGGAAGAGAATCTAGCCCTTCGCCTCGTTTAACTACGCGCACCATTTCGGAATTTCGGCCACATGATGAGCAACCGCTCCCTAACGGTCGCGGCTCGGAAACGCTCGCCGTCACCGCAGCAGATCGCGGATCAGCACGGCGGGATGTTGGGCCCTGGCGCCGCTCAGTTCCGTCACTTGATGACGGCAGCTCGTGCCGGGCGCAACCAGCACGTCGCCCGGCTCCATTTTCCGCACTTCGGCCAGCAAGCGCCGATTGGCGATGGCTTCCGAAATCTCGTAATGCTCCTTGTAATAGCCGAACGATCCGGCCATGCCGCAACAGCCGGCATCGAGATCGATGGCCTGCGCCTGGGGAATGCGGCCGACCAGCGCCATGGTGGCAGGCAACAGCCCCAGCGACTTCTGGTGACAGTGGCCGTGCACCAGAATGCGCCTGGGGCCGGGCGCGAGCGGCAGGTCCAGGCCGGCCGCGAATTCGTCGAACAGCATGCAGGCGCCCGCCACCGTCCGCGCCCGGCTCTGCTGTTCGCCCCGCAATAGCGACGGCGCGTCGTCTTTGAAAACGGAAAGGCAGCTCGGCTCGCAGAACAGGATCTTCTCACCGCGTTCGGCGATCGGCAACAGGGCTTCCACCACGTGCGCAACCTGCTCCCGGGCCTCACCCAGCAGTCCCTGCGAAATCAAAGGGCGCCCGCAGCAACCGGGCCGCACCACCCCGACCTGGCAGCCTCCCTTCTCCAGAACCGCCAGGGCCGCGATGCCGATCTCCGGGTCGTAATGATTCAGGAACGTATCGTTAAACAACGTCACCCGCGTGCCCACCGCCGAAGTCCGCGGAGGGTGGCCGGCGAGCCACCGCTCGAAGGTCTGCCGCTTCCAGGCCGGCGGTACGCGGCGGCGGTCGATGCCCAGCAGCTTTTCCATCGTCCAGCGCATGGGCCCACTGGCCGCGATCCAGTTGGACAGGGGAGCGAAGCGGCTGCCCCAAACCGAGAGCCGGTGGATATTCCCCAGCGCGCGCGCCCGCAGCGGTGTCCCGTGGCGTTTCCAGTAATCCGCCAGGAACTCGCTCTTGAAGCGCGCCATGTCCACGCCGATCGGGCATTCCGCCTTGCACGCCCGGCACTGGAGGCACAGATCGAGCGCGCCGTATACGCCCTGGTCGCCAAGTCCCGCTTCCCCCAGGCTTCCGGTCATCGCCAGCCGCAACGCGTTGGCGCGGCCCCGCGTCGCGTGCGCTTCGTCGCGCGTGGCCATATACGAGGGGCACATCGTGCCCGACAGTTTCTTGCGGCAGGCGCCGATGCCGCTGCACATTTCCACCGCGCGGCCCATGCCGCCGAATTCCGAATAGTCGAACCATGTGGGCGGATCCGGCGTCCGGTAGTCCTTCCCGAAACGCAGATTCGCAGCCAGCGGCGGCGCGTCCACGATCTTGCCGGGATTCAGAATACCGTCCGGGTCGAAGGTCCGTTTCACCTCGCGGAACGCTTCATACAGCACCGGGCCGAACATCTGCCGGTTGAACGGGCTGCGCGTCAGGCCATCGCCGTGTTCGGAGGAAAGCGAACCGCCGAATTCGAGCACCAGGTCCGCGACCTCCTGGGCCATGGTTTCGAACTTCCGAATCCCGTCCTCGGTCTTGAGATTGATCACCGGCCTCACGTGCAGGCAGCCCACCGAGGCGTGCGCGTAAATTCCGGCGGTGGTTCCGTGACGATGGATAACTTCAAGGAAGCGGCCGATGTAGTCGCGCAGCTTTTCGGGCGCAACCGCGGTGTCTTCGACGAAGGAGATCGATTTGGCGTCGCCCCTCATAGCCATCGAAAGACCCAGCGAGTTCTCGCGCAGGCTCCAGATTTTCGCCTGCGCCGCCGGGTCGGTTTCGGACCGGTAGGCGTAGCCGAGCTTGCGCCGCCGCAGATCGTCTTCGAGCGCCTGGAGCCGCGGCGGCAGGTCCTCCTTCCGATCGGCGTAGAGTTCCACGCACAAAGTGGAAGCCGGGTCGCCCTCGATATAGGCGTTGCGAATGCGGTCGAGGGTGGCGTTCTGGCGGGTGTAATCCAGAATCGACTTGTCCATCACCTCCACGGCCGATGGTTTATGCTCCAGGATTACGGGAGTGGCGGCCAGCGACTCCAGCAGGTCGTGGAACATGATCGCCATCACGGCTTTCGCCTTCGGCAGCGGCACCAGCCGCAGCTTGGCTTCCAGGATGATGCCCAAGGTCCCCTCGGAGCCGACCATGATCCTGGCGAGATTCACCGGCTTCGCCGGGTCGGTGAACTCGTCCAGGTTGTAGCCGCCCACGTGGCGCAGGATCTTGGGGTAGCGGCGGCCGATCTCGGCGGCGTGCTCGCTGGCGAGGCCGAGCACGGTGCGATAACAGGCCGCCTCCAGCGTGTCGCCGGCCGGCACTTCGGTGCGCGGAATTTCGCGAAAGTGAACCATGCTCGCGTCCGATAGCGCGACCACCATCTCCTGCACGTGGTCGATGGTTCTGCCCCACCAGACGCTGCGCGCGCCGGCCGCGTTGTTGGCCATCATGCCGCCGATGGTGGCGCGGCTGGCGGTGGAAATGTCGGGCGCAAAGCGCAGCCCGAGCGGCGCCATTTGCGCGTTCAATTCGTCCAGCACGATGCCCGGTTCCACCCGGACCCAGCGCTCGTCCGCGTTCACCTCCAGCACGCGGTTGTAGTATTTGGAAATGTCGATCTGCAAACCGGAGCCGATCGACTGGCCGCACTGCGAGGTGCCGCCTCCGCGCATGGTGATGGGGCAGCGGTGCCGCCGGCAAATCCCGAGGCTGCGCAGAATGTCCTCGCGGTTCCTGGGAATCACGACGCCTGCAGGGGCGATCTGGTAAACGCTGGCATCGGTGGAATAGAGCGCGCGAGTGACCGCGTCGAAGCGGACCTCGCCTTCGATCTGGCTTTCGAGCTCGCGGCGGAGCGCGCCCGAGTCGATTGGCGCCACCGTTCCGGGCAGGATGGGAACGGTCGTCACGCTGTCTCGCTTTCCTGCCCGATCAGGTAATCGAGAGCGGCGGCGATGCCGCCCTTTCGGTGTGGAATGCCGGCAAGCCCGAGCCCCATTTCGACGCCGGCCAAAGTGCCCGCCAACATGAGATCGTTGAAATCGCCCAGGTGGCCGATGCGAAAGACCTTGCCCGCGGTCTTTCCCAATCCCGCCCCGAGCGACATGTTGAACCGTTCCAGCACGACTGCCCGGAGGGCGGATTCGCTGCAGCCGTCCGGCAGCAGAACGGCCGTATCCGAACTGCTGTACTCGGCGGGATTCGCGGCCCAGATCTCCAGGTTCCAGGCGCGCACCGCACGGCGGGTGGCCTCGGCCAGGCGGTCGTGACGGCGAAAGACGTTTTCAAGCCCTTCCTCCTGGAGCATCTTCAGAGCTTCCCGCAGGCCGTATAGCAGGTTCGTAGCGGGAGTGTAAGGGAAAAATCCGCGCGCGTTGTTCGCCAGCATTTCTTCCCATCGCCAGTAGCTCTTGGGCAGTTTGGAGTCCTTACTGGCCGCGATGGCTTTCGAACTGACCGCATTGAAGGAGAGCCCGGGCGGAAGCATGAGACCCTTTTGAGAGCCGCCGACGGAGACATCCACGCCCCACTCATCGTGCCGGTAGTCCATCGCCGCCAGCGAAGAAATGGTGTCCACCAACAGCAGGCCGGGGTGCTCGGCGTTGTCGAGCGCACGGCGGACGGCGGCGACGTCGCTCCGGATGCCGGTCGAAGTCTCGTTGTGGACTACCAGGACGGCCTTGATCTCGTGGTTGCGGTCGGCACTTAGCTTGGCCGCGGCCTCCGCCGGGTCCACGCCGCGTCTCCAGTCGCCCGGCACAAAGTCCACCCGCAGGCCGAGGTCCGCCGCCATCTTGGCCCACAGGGTGGCGAATTGGCCGGTCTCGAACGCCAGCACCCGGTCTCCCGGACTCAGGGTGTTGACCAAAGCCGCCTCCCACGCGCCCGTGCCGGACGACGGGAAGATCATCACGGGGTTCCCGGTCCGGAAGACGGCCTTCATGCCCTCCAGACAAGACTTGCCCAGCTCCGCGAAACCCGCGCCGCGATGGTCGATCGTCGGATTGTCGATGGCGCGCAGAACCCGGTCCGGAACATTGGTCGGACCGGGTATTTGAAGAAAGTGTCTGCCGGTGGGATGCCTCATGGTTACCTTTCCGGGCGAAGTGTCACCGTGGCCAATCATCGCCACAGTTGGCCGTTTTCAGAATCTTATCAGACATAAACGGCCCCGGGTTAGCTGACCCGCCAACGCAAGAATCCGTCCGGCCCCGTCAATCGGGAGTAGAATACTTCAGAAGAACCCCCACTGGAGGGGGGACTCATGAAAAGACTTCTGTCTTCCCTACTGCTATTAAGCTGCGTCTTGCCGGCTCAAACCAGGAAAGTGATTGCCAACCTCTCGCCGGATATGCTGAAGGAGCTGGCGGTGACTGCTCCAAACGTGAAGATCGTGGCGGCCCGCGGCGCCGATCTCGCCAAGGAAATCGTGGATGCCGACGCCATGGTAGGCGTCCAGTTAACGCCCGAGTTATTCAAACAGGCCAAGCAGTTGAAGTGGCTGCACATCTCGAGCGCGGGTGTCGAACCGCACGCCGAGCAGGTCGGTCTGTTCCCGGCCTTGATCGATAGCGACGTAGTAGTCACCAACGCCAAGAACGTCTACGGCCCGCAGATCGCCGATCACGCGTTTGCCTTTCTGCTGGCGCTGACGCGCCGGCTGAACGTTACCATTCCCCGGCAGCATCTCGAGGAATGGCCTCCTGGACGGAACGGAATGTTCGAGTTGGATGGCAAGACGGCTGTCATCATCGGCGTCGGTGGAATCGGCAGCCAGATCGCCCAGCGGGCGCATGGCTTCGGTATGAAGGTCATCGGTGTCGATATCCGCGACGTTCCCATCGGCAACACGGTGCAGCGCGTCGTGCCCCCGGATATGCTCGATTCGGTGCTGCCCGAGGCTAATGTCGTTTTCATCTCGGTGCCGCACACCAAGAAGAGCGAGGGAATGATGGGCCCGCACGAGTTCGAACTGATGAAACAGGGCTCGTATTTCATCGCCATGTCGCGCGGGGCGATCTATAGCCACGCAGGGCTGGTCAAGGCGCTCGACAGCGGGCGCCTCGCCGGAGCGGGCCTGGATGTCACCGACCCCGAGCCGCTGCCCAAAGGCGACCCCCTCTGGAAGTTTCCCAACGTCGTGATCACGCCCCACACCTCCGGCGGTTCCGACAATTTGCAGGCGCGCCTGAATCACATCGTCAGCGAGAACATCAGGCGGTTCGGCGCCGGACTGCCGCTGCTCAATGTGGTGGACAAGAAGGAAGGCTTCTAACTCCTTCCCGGCGCCGGCCGCGAAGGGTGCGTGCGCCGTAATAACCGTACCAACCGCTCCCATACGTAAGGGAGCGGTTCCCGGTCATTGGGGTTGGGCGCTTGGGAATCGTCATGAAATAACCATGCCAAATCCTGGAGCCGACGTGGCGCACGCACTCGTGCGTGCCGTGTCGAGACTCTTCTCGACACCCGCTTGCGTAGGGTGAGCCGAGCGTCGGCAAAAGTGCCGACGCGGCACGCACGAGTGCGTGCGCCACGCCGGAAAGGCATAGTTACTTCTTGACGGGCGCTTAAACAAAATCGATGCGGAAGATAGCACCGCTCGACAAGCTGTCGCGATCCTTCCAGCCAGGATGAACGCCGGCGTCGCAACTGATCAGGGCGCCGTCGTGAAACTCCAGTCCATGCGGGTCGGCGGAGCCGGGAAGGAACTCCGCAGTCTCGAGCAGGCGGCCGGTTTGGGCGTCGTACTTAACTAAGGCGGGCCGGCCTTCGGCAAAGCTCTTGCTGTCGTTCCCCATCACCTGCCAGATGGCGCCGTCCCCGTCGAAAGTCATGTCGTGCCACCGCGGCATCTCCGCCGTATGGTGGATGGGGATCAGCAACTCCGGCTCCCAGGTGTTGGGATCGACGCGGAGGAGCCCGGCGATCCGGTTCGCCACGATCCATAGCTTGCCTTCGTGCCACTGTGCCCCGTGGCAGCCGCCGCCATCGCTCGCGGGCCCGAGCGGAATCTGACGATGGCTGACTGTCCTGGAGTCCATGTCCGTCTGGAAAATGCCCTGCGGCTCCGTATTCGCGCCCATCCAGACACACCCGTTGCCATAGGCCATTCCGCTGGTGTTGCGGGACTGGGTCGTTACTGTCTTCAGCAGTTTGCCATTCCAATCGACCAGCCAGGCGGCTTCGTCCCGGTCTTTTGGGACCGGTTGGTTCCATAGGGCGGCCTGCTGCGCCGAGAGTTTTTGCTGAGCGATCCACAAGCCCTCGGGTGCCACCGCGAGCCCGTTCGGGTACATGCCCGGCGAGCGGAACAGCTCTGTCGTTTTCACCTTACGATGCGGAATGCCCGCCCCGCCGCGGCCTCCGGTTCCCTGCTGGGGCTCCCACGCAAAAGCCAGGCGCCCACCCAGCCACCCGGCAGCCAAACCGGCGCCGATAAAGTCTCTTCTCTTGGTGTCCACGTTTCCCACCCCCCAAAGAGTCGGTCTTGGAGCCCAGGCAAGAGTGACCTCACCCGCCCGCACCCGAATCAGCCGCGGAAACGTCGGGTAGAGACTCGCCGCGGTGCCGAAAGGTACCGGCGCCACGCTTGGCTCTCGGCTTTCGATTCTACATCCAACCGCCTCGGTCGCACGGTTTTGTCTCGGCTTGTCTTGATTTTCGCAACAAATCGGTACACAATATCACTCGTTGTCACTCGCTGACCGGTTTGGGACTGAAATTCCGCAGAAATGTCCCGGCGGCAGTGGGCGATGGTTGGGTGGGGTCTTCAACCGAGTACGTTGAAAGAAGGTGGGAAATGTCACGGTGGTACAAGTTTCTTCTCCTCGCTGCGTTGCCTGTATTCCGACTTTGCGGGCAACAATTCGGCGAAGTCACAGGCACAGTCACGGATGCCAGCGGTGCGGTCATTGCGGGAGCCCAGGTTCGGGTGACGAATACCGCAACACAACAAGCTCGTAGTGCGGCCAGCAACGACTCGGGCGTTTATTCCGTTCCCTATCTGGTGCCGGGCATGTATGCGGTCCGCGCCGAGAAATCCGGATTCAAGGTCACCACACAGTCGGACGTGGAGGTACACGTCGGCGATGTGGCGCGTATCGATTTCCGGCTGGAACTCGGCGAGATCACCCAGCAGGTAGAGGTCACCGGCGGAGCGCCGCTGCTCAACACCGAATCGGTCGCCATCGGCAGCGTCATCGAATCGACGCAAATCGTGAACCTTCCCCTCAACGGGCGCGACTATCTGAGTCTGGTGATGTTGAGTTCCAACGCGGTGGGAGAAATGACCGGTGGCGGTGGCAGTGGCTTGCAGGGCGGTGTGCGCTCTTCCGAGGCGATCTCGGTGGCTGGGCAGCGCCTGGAATACAACCACTATACGCTCGATGGGGTGGAAAACACCGATCCCAACTGGAACTCCTACATCATTCATCCATCGGTTGATGCGATTCAGGAATTCAAAGTGCTGACGGGCGTCTACTCAGCCGAGTTCGGGCGGGGAGCCTCGCAGATCAACGTCAATACCCTGCCTGGGGCGAATGCCTACCATCTGGCGGCTTTCGAGTTTTTGCGGAATGACGACATGGACGCCAAACAATGGGAGCAGGTGGGCGCGAAGAATCCGTTTCGGCGCAACGATTACGGCTTCACGCTGTCGGGGCCGACCTCGATTCCCAAGATATTCAATGCCAAGAACCGGCTTTTTTTTATGTCGAATTTCGAAGCGCTCCGCGACCGGACCACTTACCAGGAGATTGATCCGGTAGCTACCGACCTGATGCGCGCCGGCAACTTCACGCAAATCAGCCAGATCATTTACGATCCCCTGACGCGGGTCTACAATTCCTCCGGAGCGGGCACCGCCAACCCCTTTCCGGGAAACATAATCCCCGCCTCGGAGATCAGCCCGCAAACGGTGAACCTGCTCAAGTACTATCCGACCACGACCATCCCGGGCGACACACTGAACGCGCGCAATTTCCATCGCAACGCCCTGTCGCCCACCGATTCCACCCAGTTCAACCAGCGAATCGACTGGGTCGAGAACGCCAAATCGACCTGGTTCGGCCGTTTCAGTTGGGGCAACGATTTGCAAGAGGCCGCCGGCGCCTTTTACGGCGGAAACACGATTACCGGGACTATCGTTCGCCAGGCCGTGTTGGCCAATACTCGCATTCTGAGTCCCTCCATGGTGAACGAAGCCCGCTTCTCCTGGAATGAGTTCGAAAACAATCTGACCGGCGATTACGCCAACACAACCAACGTGCAGGGCACGCTCGGCATCACTGGCCTGGCGGCTCCCAGTCCCTTGGCATACGGCATCCCGGCGATCGGTCTTGGGGAGGGTATCACTGGCTACGGCGGGATCACTCCGTGGATTACCAGGGACAATAACTTCCAGGGGACCGATACCGTCTCGATTCTCAAAGGCGGCCACAGCATCAAAGTGGGCGCCGACCTTCGCCGCCAGCGGTACGACCAGTATGGGAACCAGAAGACCGATGGCGAATTCGATTTCGACGGCCAGTCCACCTGCAATCCGGCCAGTTGCGCCTCGAGCGGTTTCATCTTTGCCGATTTCATGGTCGGTCTGCCTTACCAGGCCTACCGTGCGCTGGGCGAAGCCAACGCCATGATGCGCACCACTTTCTTTGCCGGTTACGTCCAGGACGACTGGAAGGTCAGCCGAAAGCTTACTCTGAACCTCGGTTTACGCTACGAAAACGAGCGCCCGTGGGTGGACAAGTACAACGACATGATGAACATCCAGGCGTTTGACACGGGCGTGGGCCCGGCCGGAGCTTATCTGATTCCCAACGCGCAGGCACCGATCTTCACCAGACCGGGAAGCGGGAGCTTTTACCCCAACAGCGCGTGGGAATTCGGGCAAGGACAGGCGACGCAAGTCAGCAACGCCATGGGGCGAGGCCTGGTCAACCCCAGCGACCGCAATTGGGGGCCGCGCGTCGGTCTGGCCTACAACCCGGCGCAACACTGGAGCATCCGGGCCGGTGTCGGGATGTTCTACGTGCAGGACATCACTAACATCGTTTTCGATATGGCCCGTAATCTGGCAGCTAAGGACGGGTATGTGATCCCCGTCAACGCGCGGACCACTTATCTTTCTTCTCCGTGGGCCACCGAGTCTGGCAGTCCCAATTGCCCGGGCTTTGGCGGGGTGTGCCTGGCGGCGCCTCAAGTCCAGGCCACCGATCAGAACAACCGCACGCCGTACGTGGAACAGTTTCTGCTGAACATACAGCGCGAATTGACACACCACATCGTAATGGAGGTCGGATACCTGGGGAATGAAGGACACCACCTGGACCGTTACCAGGTCCTGAACCAGGCGATTCTTCCGAGCGGGCCGAACGACCATAGCAGCACCGCGTCGCGCCGTCCCTGGCCGTTATACGGCAATCTTCAGGAAGTGGCGGGCGTGGATAACTCCAACTACCACGCCCTCAATTGGAAACTGACCCAGACGCCGGTCAAGGGCTTGGCCTACACGGTTGCGTTCACCTGGTCGAAGGCCATCGACGAGGGCAGCGCCACACGCACCAATTCCGGCGATACCCTTTGGCCGAACAACAGCTACACGCTGAACACCATGCGCGGGCTTTCGCAATTCGATGAGGGGCGCCGGTTTGTGGCTTCCTACGTGTACAATCTGCCGATCGGGCGGGGCACGAGCTTACTCGGCGCTGGCGCCGCCGGCGCGATCCTCGGCGGCTGGCAGCTCGGAGGCATCCTCACCCTGGCGGACGGCACGCCGGAACAGGGCTCCACGTTGGGCGATACCACCAACATCGGCAACCTAAACGATTTCCCGGAGGTCACGGGAATTAGTCCGGTCCCGGCGAACCGCTCCGCGAGTAACTACTTTAATGCGGCCGCATTCAATTTCACCAGTCCGACCCTGTCCTATCTACCGGGTGATGAGGGAAGAAACGTGCTGTTAACTCCCGGGGTCGCAAACTTCGATGCCTCGCTGGTGAAGCTGATCCATATCCGAGAGAGCCACGCGGTGGTCGTCCGGTTTGAGGCCTTCAACTCAGTCAACCATCCCAACTGGAATGTGCCGCCTAACGATCCCCGGTCCCCGGCCACATTCGGCATCGTGACCAGCGCCAGGGCGATGCGGCAGTTGCAAGTCGCGCTGAAATATAGTTTTTGACGAGTCGAGGGAGGGGCGCATTTAACTGATCCACTTTACCGCGGCATCCGATGTTTGACAGAGCCGGCGGATTTCCGTTCGTTAAACAAGTTCGGAAAGGAAAATCATGAAGAGTATTTCGAAGGGAACGTGTTGGCTGGGCTTGCCGGTGGCACTGGTATTCGGGGTTGCGGTCACGCTGGCCCAAAACGGGGAGTCGGCCTACAAGCCGAAGCGGATCAATCGAGCCGTCGAGTTGTTGGCGGACGGCCAGCCGATTTATTATACGGGCTCTCACACGGGAGCGCCGGGCGGGGGCGCGAGCGCGGAAGCCAGTTTTGAACAGGGTAAGAAGGACGCGCAGACTTACGCCGACTATATCAGCTACGACATGGAACATACCGCTTACGACATTGTCGGGCTGACTGCATACATGAAGGGGCTGGTGGCGGGCGGCCCGACCAGGAGCGGCCATCGCACGCCGGCGGTGATCGTCAATGTGCCTGTGAATGGCTTGGATGAAGCGTCGGTGCGCGCCAATGCCTGGATGTTCCAGCAGGTACTGGCCGCGGGTGTGCACGGAATCATGCTCACCCACGCGGAAACGCCGGGCGCCATTCGGGAGTTCGTTGAAGCCGTCCGCTTTCCAATCCACAAAGAGGGGATCGGGCCGCTGCTCGGTGAGGGTCACCGGGGCGAGCACGGATCCGCCCCGGCCGCGGCGATCTGGGGAATTTCGTTACAAGAGTACGAGCAAAAGGCCGATCCGTGGCCGCTCAACCCGAACGGGGAGCTTCTGCTGGGCGTAAAGGAGGAAGATAAGTACGCCCTGGCGAACGTGGAAACCAACCTGCAAGTGCCGGGCATCGGAATGGCGGAGTGGGGGCCGGGAGACATGGCGCTGTCGCTGGGCGTACCCTCGGGGCGGGACGCAGTCAGCGACCCCAGAATGGTGGCTGCCCGAGCGAGAGTATTGGCGGCATGCAAAGCCAACCACGTCGCTTTCCTGAATTCCCTGGCTCCCGGTAATGCAATCGATATGATCAAGGAAGGCGTCATGGTGGGTCCGGCTAGCCGGGAGACTACCGAAATCGGCCGTAAGTTCACCAAACGCCAGATGCCCTGGTAGTTACCGGGCGGTTCTTTTTGCCGTTACCGAGCCGCGACCGTCAGGGAGCGGTTCTTTTCCGGACGGATATTTCAGACAGAGCAGTCGAGAAAACCACAACACATGAAACCATACCTAAGTTCGGTTGGCCTGACGCTGATGATGACGGCGGGCCTGTTCGGCGCGGACAACGTTCTGACTCCCCAAGAGAAAGCTGCGGGGTGGATACTCTTGTTCGACGGCAAGACGCTTAATGGCTGGGATTCGGCCGTTCCCTGGACTGGCGGGCAGGGGCCCGGCGCACCGGGGGCCGGGGCTCCAAAGCAGGCGAAAGCCGCGCCGCGAACCGGCGGCTCCCCGGCGCAAGGCTCCAATCCGCGGCCGTGCTCGACCGAAACGGCGACGGCCGCCGTCCCGCCGGGCGGTTCGCACTGGGAAGTCAAGGATGGAGTGCTTTCGCCGTGCGGACCGGTTTCGGGCTATCTGACCTCGAAGCAGGACTATAAAGACCTGGTTCTTACGGTGGATTTCAAGACCGGCGAGGACACCAATAGCGGCGTATTTATTCGCTCTCCTGCGGGCAAGCTGGGCTATGAAGTGCAGATCTGGAAGGACCAGCCGGCGGGTTATAACACCGGCTCGATCGTCGGGGCGGGCAAGACCGACAAAGAGTATAAGTTCATAGCCGACCAGTGGAACCACTACGAGATCACCGCCGATGGCGATCGCCTGGTGGTAGTGCTGAACGGAACCAAGACGCTGGATATTCACGACTCATCGTTTTCCGATGGCCGCATCCGTTTTCAGTATCAGAAATACCCAATCGAGTTTAAGAATGTCAAGATGCGAGAGATTAAGCACTGATGCCTGGTGTTTAGGTGGGGCAGGCGGTTCCGCCTGCCCGCCAATTCTCTTACTGCATCCTAATGAAACAAGCATGCCCAATCCTGCGGCCCTATGTGGCGCACGCACTCGTGCGTGCCGTATCGAGACTCTCTCGACACCCGCTCGCGTATGGTACGGGTCATTCCATGACAGGCTTTTAGCATGATCAATCTCCGGCGAGCTTCCGAACGCCCTCCCAAGGCACCGGCCGATCCAGCCGACCTACCTCCCGCCAGCCGGGTGCGCTATCGCGTATTGGGTTTAAGTTTTCTGATGGCGTTCCTGATGTACATGGAACGCGGCGCCATCGGCGCGGTGGCTCCGGCCATCATGCGCGAGTTCCACGTGAACAAGATCTCCATGGGCTGGGCGGTTTCGGCGTTCAACTGGTCCTACGCTCTGTTTCAGGTGCCGGGGGGCTGGATGGCCGACCGGTTCGGTCCGCGCCTCATTCTGGCCGGGGCCATGGCGTGGTGGTCGGTTTTCACCGCGGCCACGGGGTTCACGTTCAACGTCTCTTCGTTGGCCGCCACGCGGTTTCTGTTTGGCGTGGGCGAAGCGGCGGCGTTCCCGGCCGGATCGCGGGCGCTGGTGCGCTGGCTGCCGGTCCGGCGGCGCGCCTTCGGACAGGGATTCCAGCATTCCGGCTCGCGTCTGGGCGCGGCGCTGGCTCCGGCCCTGGTGGTGACGCTGACCGCGCTGTCGGGTTGGAGGCCGGTCTTCTACATTTTTGGGGTAGTGGGAATCGCGTGGGCCTTCGCCTGGTATTGGTATTATCGCGATTATCCGCGCGAGCACGCGGGCGTCAACGCCGAAGAGTTAGCCATCCTGGGGACGGCGGGCTCGCGGCCTCCGTCCGCGGCGCGGCCCGCCGTGCCCTGGGGGCCGATTCTACGCAGCCGCGATTTGTGGTACCTCAGCACGATTTATTTCTGTTACGGCTGGGTGCTGTGGTTGTATCTGGCCTGGTTTCCCAGTTACCTGCGGGAAGCGCGCCACTTCACCCGGCTGGGGATGGGGTTGGCGAGCCTGCCTCTGCTGGCGGCGACTGTTACCAATGTGATGGGCGGGTTGTTATCGGACCGGCTGGCCCACCGTTGGAACGACTTGCGCCGCGGCCGGTTGATCGTTTCGATCGGCGGCTTCGCCATAGCGGGGATCGCCCTGTTACCGGGGGTTTTGGCGGCCAGCCCCATCGCGGCGATGATTTGTCTGACCATCGCGCTGGCTGGGCTGGAACTTACTGTCTCGGTGTCGTGGGCCATCTCGATCGATATCGGCGGCGACTTCAGCGGCTCGGTTTCTTCGGTCATGAATACCTGGGGCAATGTGGGCGGGGCTGTGTCCGCCGTTATGGTCGGCTATCTGGCTACGCTGCTTGGATGGACCTCGCCGTTTCTGGTGGCCAGCGCCTTGTGCCTGTTCTCGGCGCTGGTTGTCAGCCGCATCGATCCGCGCCGCTCGGCCACCGGCCAACCTGTGAGAGAATACAATACTTCGGGGAGCACACCGGTATGAGAATCGACCCTGCTAAGTGCGTGGCCTGCGGCAACTGCACTTATGTGTGTCCCATGGGCGCGATCTACATCGATCCCGCCATCAAACGCGCCACCGTGAACCGCGACGAGTGCGTGGAGTGTTATGCCTGTTACAACGGTCTGAGCCAGGAGCACCTGAATCCGACGCTCGTGCGGACGATGCGCAGGGTGTTCCAAATGATGCGGCTGCGTTTCGACCCCGAACCCGACGTCTGCCCGACGGCGGCGTTCGCGCCCGAGGATCTCGTCTGGCCGAGAGTGGTGCGGCGCGCCTTTTCCGACCCGCGCGTGCCGCACGAATCGACCGGCGTGGAAGGGCGCGGCACCGAAGAGGTGAAGACTAACGACATCAGCGGCCGGGTGAAGGTGGGCGAGGTGGGATTCACCATCGAATTCGGCCGGCCGGGAGTGGGCGTATGGTTCCGTGAGATCCAGGAGATGGCTTGGGTGCTGGCGCGCGCCGGAGTGGCGTTCGAAAAGAAGAACCCCATCACGTCGCTGATGTCCGACGTCTCCAGCGGCACTATCCGTGAAGATATCCTGAATGAAAAGGTACTGTCGGCGATTCTCGAAATCAAGGTCCCGGTGGCGCGCACCGAGGAAGTGATCCGGCTGGTGTGGGACGTGGAGAAGAGACTGGAGACGGTGGTGGCGCTGGGGGTAGGAACGCGGTGCGACGCGGACGGGGAAGAACGCACGGTGGCGCCGATTCTGGAACAGTTGGGATACAAGCTGGAGCGGGCCAAGACCAATACGGGACTGGGGCGAATCACCAACGCCGCGCCGGTGAGTTAAAGGAGTTTTCAGAGCCGCGACCGTGAGGGAGCGGTTTGTACTCTTAGTGCGCAACGTGCCTTTAGGCGGAGAGACAAGATGACTAACACTCTACATCGGTATGGAGACGCGGCCAGTTTCCACGACGATTACGTGGTTTTCGCCATCTGCAGCCGTGGCAAGAACGACGAGGATTCGGTCCCCAAGCTGCGCCGGTTCCTGGAGATGGCGCTGCCGTTCCAACCGGTGAACCTGGGCGACGCCAGGCACGGCGGGGCGCTGCGGCCGTCGAAATCGATGCACCCGACGTCGCACTGGAAGCGGGAAGCGAAACCGGATTTTCAAGCCGTGATCGACGGCCTCGACACTCCCACCACGGCGGCGGCGGTATTCGACAACCGCGTGGCGGCGGAAGATTTCGTGAAGAGCGTGAAAGCCGCGGACCTGGGCCTGAGCGTGAATATCTCGACCTCCATCGATGGCGCCGAACAGTGCTGCCATGCGGCAGGTATCTGCCGCCACAGCGTGGGTTACTCACTCGGGTTTGAGGGCAAAACCGGGCATCTTCCCAATGAAGACGTGCTGAAGCTTTCCACCATGTGCGGACACGGGATGGTGAGCGCTTCGTTTGCCAAGAAGATGGTGGATTGGGTGAAAGAAGGGCGGCGAACCCCGGCGGAGGCGGTGACGTACCTGGCCCGCTTCTGCTCTTGCGGAGTGTTCAATCCGGCGCGCGCCAAACGGATTCTCGAAGATGCTCGCACCAGAACGAAGTAGAATTGCCTGTTTGGCGGCGCTGCTCGTGGGCGCCTCTGCGCTTCATGCCGAGGTCAAGGTGCTGAAGGGCTTCACCCTGATCGACGGCTCCGGCCGCCCGCCGCTGGCCAACGCCGCCATGGTGATCGACGCCGGCCGGATTGTCTGGGTGGGCCCGGTGGCGCAACTCAAGGTACCGGCCGGGGTGGAGACGATCGACCTCGCCGGCAAGTACGTGATGCCCGGCATCATCAACCTGCACGGGCACCTCGGCAACACCATCGGCCTGACCCAGGATGCCAAGTTTTTCACCCGCGAAAACGTGGAGAAGAATCTCGATACCTATGCGTCTTACGGCGTGACGGCCATGCTCAGCATGGGTACCGACCAGGACCTGATTTTCGAGATTCGCGACCGGCAGCGCGCCGGCAGGCCTTCGACGACGCGGGTTTTCACAGCCGGCCAGGGGTTCATCTTCAAGGGCGGCTACGGCGGCATTGCGGGAGTGAACCAGGGCGTATCCAGCGTCGCCGAAGTGGAGCCGGCGGTGGCGGTGCAGGCGCGCAAGAAAGTTGACATGATCAAGCTTTGGATGGACGACGAACTGGGCAGGCTTCCCAAGATGCCCTATCCGATCTCGAAGGCCATTATCGACGCCGCGCACCGACACCACCTGCGCGCGGCCGCGCACATCTTCTATTTGCAGGACGCGAAGCAGTTGACCGAATACGGCGTGGACGGGCTGGCCCACAGCGTGCGCGACAAGCCCATCGACCAGGCGCTCATTGAGAGCATGAAGAAGCACGGCACCTGGCAGTTGGCGGCGACGCTCTCGCGCGAGGCGTCCATGTTCGTCTACGCCGGCCCCGCCCCGTTCCTCACCGATCCTTTCTTTATGCGCGGCGTGTCCCCGGTGGTCGTCGAGACGCTGCGCACCCCGGCGTATCGGGAGTCGATTTCATCCGGCGCCCATTTCAGAGAATATCCGGCCTTTCTCGAGACCGCCAAGAGGAACCTCAAAACACTGGTGGATGCGGGCGTGAAGTACGGTTTCGGCACCGATTCCGGCCCTCCCGGACGATTCCCCGGCTATTTCGAACATTGGGAAATGGAACTGATGGTGGAAGCCGGGCTGACGCCGGCGGAGGTTCTGACGGCGGCCACGCGCAATGCGGCGGAGTTTCTGGGAGCGAACGACCTCGGCACCTTGGAACGCTCCAAATGGGCCGACCTGATCGTGCTCGACCGCAACCCGCTCGACGACATCAGGAACACCAGAACAATCGACGCGGTCTATATCGCCGGCAACCGGGTGAAATAAGGGCATCGATATACTTGACGCGACCGGACTCGCCGGAAATTCGAGTCTGTCGCTTTGTCGCCGCGGGTTCCCCGCGTGAAGCCTCGTGGTCAGATGTGACGCTCAGGCCCACTGCCCGCGGCACAACTTCTTATTCGAGACCCCTAGATCCGCTTCCTGTCGCTCTGGCCCTCGGCGTGCCACAGAGCGGCATGCGCACTGCATGGCTGGTTGTCGCTCTGTTGATGGCCTTTGGACCCGCAGCCTCCGGCCAGCGGCTCTATTGGGGCGCGATCGGAGGGACGAATCTCACTTCGGATTTTCCCCTCTACGACCTGAGCACACCGGCGGACGCTTACGGCAACCCTGCAGACAACTTCGAGCACCTGCCCGGTCCCCGCAAATTCATTTTGGGTGGCCTGCTGGAGGTCCAACTCACCAGCAGCTTTGCCATCGAGGCGGACATTTTGCATCGATCTCTGCCGGGCATCGGCGTCGATACGGAATTTCCGGCCGGCGGCCCCACCGTGACCACCAGATACAACACCCCATCGGCGAATACGTGGGAATTTCCCGTGATGCTGAAATGGAACCTGCCCTTCCCGCCGATATGGGGACGAGTCCGGCCGTTCCTCGAAGGCGGGCCTGCCTTCCGCACCTCGCAGGACAATTCGGGCACTCTGCCATCGCAATTCGGAGTGACTGCCGGGGTGGGCGCCGCCATCCACTTTGGCAAATTGCGCGTGGCGCCCACCATCCGGTACACGCGATGGGAGGAAGACGCAGGTTTTCCGAATTTTCCCACCAAGCCCGATCAGCTCGAGTTTCTGACCAGCGTGGCGTGGGGGACATCGTCAGACCCGGTGCCAGTGACCGGGCACGGGCTGAGTTTCGGGGTTTTGGCGGGATTATCCGTACTCGGTGAGCTCTACGACCCTTACACCGGAGTCAAGGAACACATCGGCGACCTGGGCGGGGTTTCGGGGCAACTGAAACTGCGCGAGGGCCTGGCGCTGGAGGCGGATGCCATCTACAAGCCGCTGCACGGCGCGGATTTCACCGTGGTGACCTGGGATTTCCCGGTGTTGGCCAAATATCACGTGGCAAAGCTGGGGCGGGCGCCGTTCGTGGAGGCGGGGCCCTCCTTCCGGGTCTCCGGCAATCTGAACGGCTACAACCCCTCGCACTTCGGGGTGACGGCCGGGGCCGGCGCGGAGACACGCAAGGGCTGGGCGCTACTATCTACGGCGCTGCGTTACACCCGTTGGGTCAAGGATGGGTATCCGTACTCTCTGGCGCCCGCCGTGGGTTACAGTTATGAGCGGACGAATGTCAATACCGTGGAATTGATATTCGGAATCGGTTTTTGATCGATGGTTTGACCGTCCCTACTGGGACTCTCAAGCCCAGGCTGGTTCGCAACCGAGAAATGGGACATTGAAGCAAAGAGTAGCGAACAGGTTGCGCATAGCGTCGAGGAAACACACCGCATGCTTCAGGGCTTGCTCGGCGAACGGTTTGGGTTGCGGATTCACCGGCAAACCGAGCAGCGCCCGGCATACATACTGGCTGTCGGGAAGGGTGGACCAAAGTTCAAGGCAGCGGAGCCAGATGAGTCTACCAACTATCGAATTACCGGAAACTCCATTAGTTTGGAGCGAGGGGACCTCGCACGAATGGCGCAGATCCTCGCGACGGCATTAGGCAGACCGGTCATCGACCGAACCGGACTCAGCGGGCACTACGATCTGTCCCTACAGTGGGACGATGCCCCCATCGGCGAAGGAGGCGTGCCGGGCCTGGATGCGCCCGTCGCGCAGGGGGACGATCGCGGATCTATCTTCAGCGCGATTCAGGATCAGCTAGGCTTGCGGCTGGTGTCTCAGCGGGCGCCCGTTGAGGTCATCGTCGTCGACCGAATTGAGAGACCATCTCAGAATTGAGCTTCGGCGCGTCCACCGGCCAGTGGCGGAGAATCGCACTTTCTTGTTGGAGAAATGGAATGAACGCTTCCCACCTTAGCATCGCTTCGGCATCCGCCGCAGTTAGGCGCGGCAGCTTAGGCATGAACTTCGACCGCGGTGGTCAGAATCTCCTGGCTCAGCGCGGCCGAGCGCTCTTCATAAGTCAGAGTCTCCAGGAAGAGTTCGATTGCCTCGCGGATATTGACAAGTGTCTCCTCGACTGTCCTGCCTTGCGATTGGCACCCCCTCAGTTCCGGGCACCACGCGTAGCAGCCCTGCTCGTCCTGTTCGATTACGACGCTAACCTTGCCCGTCATCAACCATCATTGTACGCCAGCGGCTGACGACTGAGTACAAGACCTACAGCAACGAGGAGGGCTGGAGCGAGTGGCTCGACCCCAGGACCCTCATAATACTCGCCGGGAAGACCGACCGAAAAGACGGGAAGGCGAGTCCGGCTGACGGACCCAGGCGCGAAATTCAAACCGGGAAATCCACCGGCTGGCCGGTCTGGTTGGAACGATAGATGGCGGCGAATATCTCGACCACGGCGCGGCCGTCGGCGGCTGTCACCAGCGGTTCCCGGCCTTCGCGAATGGCGCGCAGAAAATCCTGAATCTGCAGGGCGTGGTAGTGAACGGTGGGATCGACGGCGGCGAAGCGGGTACGGTCGTCAGCCTGAAACCCCAAGAGCAGCGGCTCTTCGCCGGGAACGGTCCAGAGGTCGTTCAACGGCGGATCGACGACGCCCGTCATTCCCGCCACGAAGGTGGCGCCGGTATCGGTTTCGACGCCCACCGAAGCGCCGTTCGACCCGTGTACGTGCAGCTTGGTGTAGATGCCCGGCCGCTGGCTCAGGCTGGTGAGGATGGACCCCAGGCCGCCATTGCGAAAGCGGACCATGGCGAGCGCTGTGTCTTCCACCTCTATATAAGGATGGTTCAGGTTGGCGCAGGCGCCGGTGATTTGCCGGATGGGTCCCATGAACCAGCGCAACAGGTCCAGATGGTGCGGGGCTTGGTTCACCAGCACGCCGCCGCCTTCGGTATCCCAACGGCCGCGCCACGGATCGGAGCGGTAATACGCCTCGTCGCGCCAGCTCAGCATCAGCACCGTGCCAAGGACGGGAGTTCCGATCTTGCCCGCATCGATGGCCGCCTTCAGGCGCATGACGGGCTCATAGAAGCGCCGCTGGCTGATGACGCCGAGCTTGACGTTGGCTGCGCGGGCGGCCGCGATCATGGCGTCGCAATCGGCAAGGCTCGCGGCCATGGGCTTTTCGACCAATACGTGGACGCCGGCACGGGCGGCTATGACGGCGGGTTCGAGATGCGCGGGATGGGGCGTGCAGATGGACACGGCCTCGACACCGGCTTCGGCGATCATGGCGGAGGGATCTTCGAAGGGAAGCGCGCCATACTCGGCGGCGAAGGCGCGGGCGCGGCCGCCCTGCGCGTCGCATACGGCCACCAGTTGCGCCTCAGCGATACCGGTCAAGGCGCGGGCATGCAGGTGCCCTACCTTGCCGCATCCGATGATAGCGGTCCGAACCGGGCGCGATTTTGGAAACGGGGAAGGTTTCATGTTGGTTTATGGCGGACCGAGCAGGGCGTGTTCCAGTAGCACTCCGCCCAGACCCACCAGGGCGATCAGGATCTCGAGCATGGTCCAGGTGGCTAGCGTGTCCCGAACGCTGAGATTGAAATATTCTTTGAACATCCAGAACCCGCTGTCGCTGAAATGCGAAAGCGATACGCTGCCCGCACCGATGGCCAGCACCAGCAACTCGGGCCGCACGCCGCTGGAAGGGACGATGGGAACCACGATGCCGGCCGCGGTTATGGCGGCGACGGTGGCTGAACCGGTGGCGCCGCGGAGCAATACGGCCGTGGCCCAGGCCAGTACGATGGGCGAGAGAGACATGCCGGCGGTGAGGTGCTTCACGCTCTCGCCGGTTCCGGCATCGAGCAGCACCTGTTTCAGCGCGCCCCCGGCGGCGACGATGAACAACGTCCCGGCTACCCCGGAGACGGCCGTGTTGGCGTCTTTCATGAGCGCTTCCACGGTTCGTCCGCGCCGCAGTCCGAGGGTGTAACACGCTAAAACCACCGCCAGGAAGAGGGCCACATTCGCGTCACTGAGGAAGCGCATGGAGACGGTCAGGCCGTTGTCGTGCCGCACCGCCAGGGCCACGATGGAGCCGGCGATCATGAGCGCTACCGGGAACAAAACCGTGCCCATGCTCACTGGGAAGCCGGGAAGACTGCGGCCCTCGAAGGAGCGCTCCACGTGCAGGCCGGCGGGAGGCTGGCTGCGCAAGCCGCGGAAGAAGGTGGCCCACCCCGGTCCCGCGACGATCGCCGCTATGATCGCAATGGGCAGGCCGTAGAGCAGCGTCCGGCCCGAATCGGCGTGAAACGCGATGGCGATGGCGGCCGGCGCGGGATGCGGCGGCAGCATGCCATGCACGGCGGACAGGGCGGCGGCCATGGGCATCCCCAGCCAGGCGAGGGACAGACCGGTGTCGGTGGCCAGCGTATAGATGAGCGGAATCAGAACCAGGAAGGCGGCGTTGTAAAACATCGGCAGGCCGATCAGAAATGCGACGATCAGCACGGCCCACTGAATGCGCTTCGGTCCCATGGCGGCGATGAGCGCGCCGGTAATGGTGTGGGCCGCTCCGCTTTCTTCGATCAGCTTGCCCAGCATGGCCCCGAACAGAATCATCAGCGCCAGGCTGCCAAGCGTATCGCCGAACCCTTTCAGGATGGATTTGAGCGCCGCGTCCGCGCTCATGCCGTTGAGGACGCCGGCGCAGAAGGCGGTTACCAGCAGCGCCAGAAGCGGGTTCAGTTTGGCCCAGGTGATGAGCGCCAGCAGGATGGCGATGGAGATTGCGAGAACGATCAGCGCCATGGCGGCTCAGGTTTCAGGATGGAGGAGCACCTTCAGGGCTTGCTTCCGCTCGCACAGATCGAAGGCCTGGCGCCATTGGGAGATGGGCAGCCTGGCGGTGATCATGTCGTCCAGGCGGATGCGGCCCTCGGCCAGGATCTTCATCACGCGGTCCCAGGTGCGGGCGGTGTAACAGAGCGTGCCGGTCAGGGTGAGCTGCTTGTAGAAAATGAAATCGATGGGGAAAGGGATCTCGCGCCCGCAGATGGCCACCTGGGTGTAGTGTCCCATGGGCCGCAGGGCCTCCAGGCAATTGCGCACGGAGAGCGGGTGGCCGGCGCACTCGAATGCGGTATCCACGCCCACGCCGCCGGTTTCCTCGCGGATGGCTTCGGCCAGATTGCGCGAGGCGATGTCGATGGTTGCGGCCGCACCCATGCGGCGAGCGGCTTCCAGGCGTTCGGTATCCGCCGCGGCGCCGGCCACGATGGTCTTGACGCCCTCGGCCACCAGCAACTTGAGGCACAGCAGTCCGATGGGTCCAGGGCCGGAGATCAGCACGGTGTCGCCAATCCGCACTTGGGTGATTTCGGTGACGGCCTGGACGGCGGCCGCGAACGGCTCCGAGAGAGCGGCTTCCTCCAGAGGGAAACCCTCCGGGACGCGGTAAAGCTGATCCGGCCGGACCACCAGGTAACGGGCGAAGCCGCCGTTCACGCCGTGCCCGATGCCGCGCCGGTTGGCGCAGAACATGAAGTTACCCGAGCGGCAATAGCGGCACTGGCCGCAGGTTACCGCCGTGGCGCCCAGAATGGTGGCGCGGTCGCCGACCGAAACCCCGGCGGCTCCGGCTCCCACTTCCACCACCCGGCCCGAGACTTCGTGTCCCATGATCACCGGCGGGAAGTTGCGGAAGGTGTCGTGCAGAACGTGGAGGTCGGTGCCGCACACCCCACAAAAAGCCACTTCCACCTTCACCTGGCCAGGGCCGCAGACGGGCTCTTCGACGTCCCGAACGTCCACGTTGCCCTCTCCGCGAGCGAATTTGACGACGGCTTTCATAGAGAAGTCGCGGTCATCTTTCGAGTGGATTAGCGCTCCAGGGCTTTGACGCCGGGCAGTTCGATACCGGCCAGGAACTCCAGCGAGGCGCCGCCGCCGGTGGAGACGTGACTGATCTTGCTGGTGACTCCGGCGGCTTTAATGGCTTTTTCCGAATCGCCGCCGCCTACCACCGAGGTTGCGCCGGAATCGGCCACGGCTTTGGCCAGCGCCACCGTGCCCGTGTCGAAAGGCGGTTTTTCGAAAATTCCCATGGGACCGTTCCAGATGACGGTCTTGGCCGCGGCGATCACTTGAGCGTATTCGGCGATGGTCTTGGGGCCGATATCGACCGCGATCTTACCGTCCGGAATGGTTTCCACGGTCTCGTGGGCCGCGCCGGCGGCGATTTCGGAAACCACCACGTGGTCGAGCGGCAGGAGCAGTTTGGTTCCCAGGCTGGCCATCAGGCTGCGAGCCAGATCGAGCTTGTCGTCTTCCACCAGCGATTTGCCGACGGGCAGGCCCTGGGCCTTCAGGAAGGTGTAGGCCATGGCGCCGCCAATGAGCAGCCTGTCCACGATCTTGCCCAGGTTTGCGATGACTTCGATCTTGTCGGAAACCTTGGCGCCGCCCAGAATGGCCACACACGGGCGGGCCGGGTTGCGGGTGGCCATGCCCAGGTACTTCAGCTCCTGCTCCATCAACAGGCCGGCCGCTGCGGTTTTGACAAACGGGATCATGCCCGCGGTGGAGGCGTGGGCGCGGTGGGCCGAGCCAAAAGCGTCGTTGACGTAAACGTCGCACAGGGCGGCGAGCTGTTTCGAGAATTCCGGATCGTTCTTTTCTTCCTGGGGATGGAAACGGAGGTTCTCGAGCAGCAGAACCTGGCCCGGAGCGGGCAGCATCGCCGCCACTTCCGGGCCCACGCAATCGGGCGCCATCACGACCGGACGGCCCAGCAGTTCGGCCAGCCGCGTAGCCACCGGCTGGAGACTCATTTCCGGATTGCGTTTCCCCTTGGGACGCCCAAGGTGCGAAGCCAGAACCAGGCCGGCGCCGTGTTCCAGCGCATATTGAATGGTTGGCAGCGACGCCTTGATGCGCTTGTCGGAGGAGATTTCCATTTCTCCGCGGTCGTTTTTGACGAGCGGAACATTGAAATCCACCCGAATGAAAACGCGCTTGCCGTTCAGATCGAGATCGCGAATGGAAAGGTAGGACATAAGAGTTCTCGAAACGCTGAGGGTAACACGAGGCACGAGGAATTTCCGGTTCGGAAGCGGGGCCGTGGCGGGGAGGCAAAGGGCGACCGCCGGCGGATGGGGAAGGGATTGCGGAGGCCGGCGATTTGTGCGTCGTTGTGCATTTTTGTGCAGCTTTCGGAGCCGATCGAGAACGCCGAGATTGGGCGGCGAAAGACAAGCTGGCGGATGGCCAGGTATTGCCGAGGCCGGTGATTTGTGCGCCGTTGTGCATCTTTGTGCACTTTTCGGAGCCGATCGGGAACGCCGAGATTGGGCGGCGAAAGACGGGCGCGGGCGGATGGGGCAGGTATGCCGGGGCCGGCGATTTGTGCAGCGTTGTGCATTTTTGTGCACCTTTCAGAGCCGGTCATGCGGAGCAGGGTAGGTTCTTGGTTTCTTTTTGTTGAGTGAAAAACTGGCTCGGTATCGGCGATTTGGGTTCGTTCCGAGCGTGCTGCCGGACGAGAGCGGCTGCCCACTTTGAGATGTAGCACGACGACGGGGGCGGTGAGCAACGCGGCAGAGCCGAGACGGTGGGAGGAAAGGGCTTCGCGGCCTGAAATAATTGGGAAAGTTCCGTGACCCGGATTTCGCAGCTCAGGCTGGGCCGCTTTCCACACGGTGTGTTGGACTTCGGGGCCCAGCTTGGCGCTGGCGGCAACTTAGGCTAGGATCGGATTGGGGGGCGGGAGGAAAATGGCAACCGCGACGACACTGATCGATTGGTCACACTGCTCCGTTCTGGAAAGCAAGCCGGACACGCAGGGCGGCGCCTGGGTTTTTCGGGGCACACGCGTACCGGTGACCGCCATTCTGCGCAACATGAGTGAATTGAGCGTCTCGGAGATGTCGCAGGAGTTCCCCACCGTTAAGCCCGAGCAGATTGCGGACCTTCTGGATTTCATCGCGCAGAGCGCTGAATCCGGGACGTGATCGATGCGGGTTCTGCTCGACGAAAACTTGCCGCAAAGATTGCGCCTCCACCTGGCCGGCCACGAGGTCGTCACAACGGCCTACCAAGGATGGGCAGGCTGGTCGAACGGAGCGTTGGTGAGGGCGGCGGACGAGTTGGCCTTTGACATATTGATAACGGCCGACCAAGGCCTGAATTATCAGCAGAGCCTTATGGGCCGCAAGATCGCGGTTGTGGTCTTGAGCACGAACAAAAGCAGCGTCGTGCTGGCGAATGTGGCGAAGATTCTAACCGCAATCAGCGCGGCCAAGCCGGGGAGTTTCAGCTTGGTCGACATCACGACCCGCGAGGAGCGCTAGGATCCGGTGCTCCGGCGCACCACCAGACATACATAGGAGCGGTCGCACCGATGATGTAGTGCGGGCCTTTGTCCGGCCGCGCTACGAGGGCGTTCGATCTCGTGCCACCTTGGGCCAGACAGCCGGCTCGACGGGGCCGAGGAAGAACAGGTACACAAACGCGCCGGTCAGAACCACTACGGCAACCGAGGCAAACGCCCAGAAGAATTGGCCGGTCCTACCTACGATGAATCCCGTGAGCGCCGGGGCGGCAATCCCCGCCCAGTTGCCGATGAAGTTCTGCAGCCCGGCCCATCTGCCCGCGGCAGCCGGTCCGGCGATGGTCTGGGTAATTGCCCAGTGACTGGAAGCGAAGACGCCATACGACACACAGGCCAGCATGAGGAAGGCCATCGACGCCGACCCGTTTGGAACGGCCACAACCGCCAGAATCACCGTGGAACAGCCCAGGCCCGCCGCCGTGCAGGTTTTGCGAACCCTGGTAGGGGACACGCCGGCGGCGATGGCGCGGTCGGCCAGCCATCCGGTAATAATGGTCGCGGTGGCCGTGACCGCATACGCCAACGCACCGATGGTTGCCATCCGGTCCATGGAAAAGTGGCGCTCGCGCACCAGGTAGAACGGCAGCCAGGTCAGCAGAAAATACCAAAGGTAGTTTCCACAGAAGATTCCGGCGAAAGTGGCCCACGCCGACCGCTTGCTTAGGATCTGTGGAACGCTCGGAACGTCCCCGGCGCCGCGCAGGTTTGGAATCGGCCCGCGCGGCATCCACTTTACCCAGGCCGGCAGCCAGATCATGCTGGCCAACCCAAGTACGATGAAGAACGGCCGCCACCCGAAGCGCGCCATCAGCAAGCCGCCCAGGAGCGTGCCCAGCGCGGGACCAAGCTTGGTGCCGGCATCGATCAGCGCATTGGCGAAGCCTCGTTGTTGCTCCTCAAAATATCCGGCCAGGATCTTGCAGTAACACGGATACGCCACGGACTCGCCGACCCCCAGCATCAGCCTCAAGACAACCAGCAGGGCGATTCCGTGTACCAGCCCGGTTACGGCCGTCGCGGCGGACCAAAGGAAGAACCCGCCAGCCAGGACCCAACTCATGTTCAGGCGGTCGACCAACCAGCCGGATACGATCTGGAAGGAAGAATAAGTCCAGAAAAATGCGGAAAGCAGGAAGCCAAGTTGCGCCGGCGAGAGCTTCAGCTCGTCCTTCAGCATTGGGGCGGCGATCGAGAGATTGCCGCGATCGATGTAATTGATGGCGACCGACGCCACCATGAGAACCAGGACCGGCCAAAGCGAACTTTGGATTCCGGTTTCCGCCATTTTACGGGGTGTTGTCACCGACATAGGCACGGCCCGCCGGACGTCACCACCATCGGTCTCCGGCGACACTCCGAGATCGTCTCCGGGGCGAGCCACCCGGCGCCGTATTCGCCGCCACGTTTCATCCTTATAACAATCACCCTCGACGCCAGCCTTAGAACTGGAGCTTCAGGCCAAATTGTAACACTCGTGGCCACGACCACTCCGTCGTCACTTGGCCGAACGCGGCGCTGGTTTGAGGTTGTGATTGGTGTCGGGAACCGGGGATGACTCATCCATCTAACTCGGACGGCGAATGCGAGTTATTATGCTTCCGAAAGCGATTCTACGCGGGGGCCGAATGGCTGTCAACAGTTTTCTGAGATATCTGAAAATATCTTTCCGGAGCGCTTTCTGTCCGCTGGCCGCAAGACCTTTCAAGTCAACCGCAAGTGATTGAACCTACAGGCGTTATCATTCGCTCTTGACCGGCCAATGGGGCTCCATATCCGGACGCTCGCGATGCTGCCGTTCGCCGATTCGCTTGACACCGCCCCCGACGGCAACTACAATCAGCTTCCGTATAAGCGTCGCGCCCGGAGTCTTCCGGCGCATGACTCGGCGGTTCGTATGAGTCGCCCGACAAAGCACCGGATACACGTGATGTACGGCAGTTCATGCGCGGGCGTGTGTGGAATGGCACGGGCCGCCGCCCGTGTTAGTTCGGAGTCGATAACTTAACCAAACATCGGAATGGAGACGGGCTGACAGTTCGTCCGGAAAGACGGGTCAAAGCAATGAGAACAGCAGTATTAGCACTCTGTAGTGTCGCCATGGCATGGGCGCAAGCCGACAAACCGGCGCTGCCGCCGCCGTCGAAACAGTACCTTACAGTGAAGCAGTATAGCGCGGAAGAAGACTCGCGAGTGCTCAAGCTATACGACGGAATACGGGTTGCCGATGTCATGGACGCCCTGGACGTCGTCGGTTTGCAGGACGTTACCATGATGGATCGCAATATCCGGCCGCTCTGGCGCGACGAGGAGAAACTCACCCATCGGATTCACGGTATCGCTCTTACCGTGCGGCTGGTGCCCGCTCAGGAGCGAGCGCCGCATTTCGAGTCTCACGCCGCGGAGCGCCCCTGGGAGGCGGCCTGGTATAAGAACCAGAGCGAGTATGGCGGCCTGGTGAGGCCCGGAACCATCCTGGTGGTCGATAACCAGGCGCGGGACGACGGATTCTGCGGGTCCAATATGGGACTTACTCTTTTCGGAAAGGGCTTGCGCGGTTTCGTCGGCAACGAAGTCTGTCGCGATACCGACGAAATGACTCTGACGAGGATCCCCGTCTATCAGGATCCCGCAGTATCGCCGCGGGGCATTAATCCGGGGCGCATGTGGGTTGAGTCTTACAATCAGCCCATCACGGTCGGCCACGTGCTGGTGATGCCGGGAGACATCATTGTTGCGGACAACGACGGCGTGGCGGTGGTGCCTCGCGCCAAGGCGGAGCAGGTGGCGGGAATCGCACGCTGGATCTTCGAGGACGACGAGATCAAGCGCGGGAAGATATACGACCGTGTCCACAAGCCCCGCGACTGGACGGTGGAAGGTCATACCGACCCCGCGCCTCCCAGCACTACGCCGATTCATCAGTAGGGAGGCTCCCGCATGTTGAAACGGTCGGCGATCAACTCCAGTATTGCCACGGCCAAGCACTATCTGAAAAAGTACGGCCTGCACTTGCCGCCGTTCGCATCCTGGACGGTAGAGGAGTGGAACCATAAGGGTTCGGAATGCGATGAGATCCGGCACTGCATGTTGGGGTGGGATGTGACGGATTTCGGCTGTGGCCGGTTTGCAGAGATCGGCCGGACTCTCTTTACCCTCCGAAACGGTACCTTGAGGGAACCGGGATACGCCAAGTCGTATGCGGAGAAGTACATTCTGGACCCCGAGGGCCAGCGCGCCCCCGCGCACTTTCACCGTGGCAAAATGGAGGACATCATTAATCGCGGCGGAGGCGTCATTTGTATCCAACTCACGCCATGGGCGGATGACGAGGAGCGGAGCGGCCGGCGGTTCACTGCCCAGGTGGACGGCCGGCGGGTCGAACTTACGCCGGGCGCGGTGATTGAACTGATGCCGGGGCAAAGCGTGTGTATCCCGCCGCGAACCATACACCAGTTTTGGGGTAAGTGCGGCACGGGATATACCATTAGTGGAGAGGTTTCGACTGTCTGCGACGATTGGAACGACAACTGCTTTCTGGAGCCCGCGTCCCGCTTTCCGGAGATCCACGAAGACGAGCCTCGCGCCGCGTATCTGTGTCATGAGTACCCGCCCGCGGCTCCGGGCTTTGGTCTTGGGGCTGCAACTATCGGCGATATACTGAAAACACAGCGGCCATGAACACTTATCACGGCAATCTCACTGAACACGCCTATCTGTTGATTCGCGATCGTATTCTTCGGGGTGAGCTTCCGTTCGGTACAGGGTTATCCAGGCGCGCCTTGGCCGAGGATTTCGGCATAAGTATCGTTCCGGTGGGAGACGCCCTGCAGCGTCTCGAAAACGACGGTCTCGTGGAAAGCCGGCCTCGCGTCGGTACACGAGTTCGCATTCCCACGCCGAAAGCAATTCGCGGCCACTATATTTTGCGTGAGGCGCTTGAATCGCAGGCCGCCCGGATTTTCGCGGAGAAGGCCAGCCCCAACGAACGCGAAGAAATCAAGCAGTTGGCCAGTCAGTTGGACGAACACTATACTCTACTGGCTACCACCGAAGGAGCCACGGAACCGGCCTTCCAAAGCCACACGCTCCACATGCGTTTCCATATGCGCATCGCGGAATGCACGGGGTGCGATGAGCTTTGCCAGGCAGTGGAGAAGAACCAGGTGCTGGTGTTCAACTGGCTCTACGACACTTCTCTCGGCAATCAGCAGCAGCCGCCGCCGGGTTGGCATCGGGAGCTAGCCGAAGCCCTTGTGTCGGGAGATCCCGAAGCCGCGGACGCGGCCATGCGCCGCCACACACGGTTTCGCATGGAAGAGGTTCTGCAGCGGATGGAGCCGTACTTCAGCTTCACCGAGGCGCGTCTGGGCGTTTTCCCAAAACGGCCGCGGCGGCGCACGGCGCCCAAGGCTGCCACGGCTCGCAAGTCTCGCAAGTCTTTGGCCGCGGCCCTGGAATCCCCCAAATGACGCTTGTGCCGGGAGTTCATAGAGCGACTCGTCCGGTTTCGCTCCAGCGGGTTGCCGCCGAGCAGGCGCGTATGGTTCGAATTGTGGTTCTCCTTGATTTCGACTGTGTGGAGCGAGAGGATTACGCACTATGAAACGAAGACAACTCATCGGTGCCGCCACAGTGATGGCGGGCTTCCTGGCGGCGGTGCCTGGCCGCGCCGCCGACGCTAAGCCGCCGGAGCCGCGAGTGTTCGGGGGCGCCCAGGTGCAGGAGGTCTATCGCGTCCTGCTCGACCGCGACGATCTTCTGCTGGAGTCCATCATCGATATCGTGAAGAAGGAAAACATTCAGGACGGCGAGGTTCTCATCAGCTCCGGTTCCATACAGGGATGCACTTATCACTATGTGGGGTCGACCGCGACAAAAGCGAAAAACATATTCAAGACCGTCAAGGGACCTTACGAGATCCTGGCCGGCATGGGAGTGATTGCCGACGGAGAACCTCACATTCATATCGTGCTGTCGCACGATGGCAAGGGGGGGTTTGGAGGCCACCTGGAAAAAGGCTGCCGCGTCCTCTACCTGGCCGAACTGACGATCATCAAGTACTCGGGACCGCCGTTAACGCGTAAGGAAAATGCCAACGGGATCTCGCTGTTGCAAGCAAAATAGCCACGGCCCCAATCACGGCCTAGTTGACCGGAACTCCCGATGTCGTGGAATTTGGTTTGAGCCAGTTTCAGCTCGCGGGGCAGTGGGGCGATCCGTGGGGCAGACCATCGTCTTTTGTGGTCTGCCACCGTGTCACCAGATCGCCGGCAATCTCGCGCTGGTAAGAGGCTGAATAGGAGGTGTAGGGCAGACCACAAGAAACGATGGTCTGCCCCACGGGTTCTGCCGGCGGTGGAGCGGGCGTTTTGGCTTTGAGACCTGCCACTGGGCTGCTTCCACCACGGGCCGTTACGGGCGCTCGCCGCGGGCCAGGCGGGCGGTGATGTCGTCCACTACGGGGATGAGATCGGCGGTTGAGGCGATGATGTAGTGCGGGCCTTTGGCGGCCAGACGGGCGCGGGCGCGGCTCATCCGGTCCTCCAGGTCCGCCGGCGAAAGCTGGTCGAGGTCCTGGCGCGACAGGCCGATTTCATTACCGTGCCGCAAAACCGAGACGGCCCACATACCGGCGGCGTGGGCTTCCTCGACATCGGCCAGGGTGTCGCCCACCTTGACGAACGCCGACATGGGATACAGGTTCAGTTTCTGCGCGGCGTAGAAGGCCATCCAGGGCGCCGGTCTTCCCTTCCCCACTAAGTCCGGGCACACCCATAGGTCGGGTGTATAGCCGCCCTCGCCGGCCAGGCGGACCAGGTCCACCATCATGCCGGTATCGAAGCCGGTGGTGTTGGCGATCTTGATGCCACGCGCGCGCAGTTGGCGCACCACCTCGGGCACGCCGGGAATCACGTCGCAGTGCCGCTTCAGAACCTCCATCTGCAGCGGGGTGAATTCGGCGTAGAGGCGGTCGAGATCCTCGCGTGTGGGCGCGGCGCCGTTGGCGCGCAACCAGCGCTCGGCCACAAAAGGATCGCTCAGCACGGTCCAGATGTGATCCTTCTTGTGGGTGCCCATGGGGCCGCGGGCTTCCGCCTCGGTGATGGCCACGCCGTGGCGGGCGAACAGTTTCACGAAGGCCACGACGGGCCCGCGGCTGCCGAAATCGAGGGTGGTACCGGAAATGTCGAAGATGACGGTGCGGACGCCGTTCGGTTCGCTAAGTTGGCTCATTCTGGCTCCTGAAAAATCTGCAAAATTGGGTGGGGCGGACGCCCGCGCTTCCAGAATTCAAGGGCTGGACCCTGGCGATGCCTGAAAAACCGCGCGACCAGGGGGTCGCGCGCCCCTACCAAAGGCCTATGCACACCGATCAGAGAGGTATACGGCATGGGCTTTCATGGTACCAGCGCCACGCGCGGCGGGCGATGGCTTTCGGCGAAGGCGATGGCGGCGTTGACTTCGCGCAGCGGGAAACTGGCCCCGACCAGGTCCGCGAAGGGGAAGCGGTCGACGGCGGCGGCGAGGAAAGCCAGCGCGCATTCCAAATCCTCGGGCGAGTAGTTGTAGACTCCAACGATCCGAATCATGCGGCGGACCAGTTGTTCGGCGTCGAGTTGCAACGGGCGGCTGGGAAATGTGGCGCCGGCCATGACGAAGCGGCCGCCCATGCGCAGCAGGCCCACACCCAGCTCGACGGATTCCGGATAGCCGGCGAATTCCAGGCCGGCATCGGCTCCCCGTCCCTGGCTGAGTTCTTTCACGCGCGCGGCAATTTCCGCCGGCGGCAGGGCGCTATCGAACGCGTGATCGGCCCCGAATCGCAATGCCTGCTCGCGCCGGCGCGGGTCGGGCTCGATCGCGACTACGCAGCGGGCGCCCCCAGACGCCGCCATGGCACAAGCGGTCAGGCCGAGCATCCCGGCGCCATGGACGACGACGACTTCGCCTTCGACCGAGCCGGCGTTGCGAAATACCGCCGCCACGGTGGCGGTAGCGCAATTGGCCGGGCTGGCAACGGCATCGGGCACGCCGGGCGGGACGAGGAAGATGGCGGTGCCTTCGGGCAGGTGGCAATACTCCGCCATGCCGCCGATCAAAACCCGGCCGGGCGCGAGCTTTTCATGACCGAACTTCATCAAACGCTCGCACTTGGGCCGCAACCCGTGGCGGCAGTAGAAGCACACTCCGCAGCTCCACACCATGGACCAGGTGACGCGGTCGCCGGGCCCGAGCGGCCGGCCGCGATAATCGCGCGCGCCCAGCGGACCCATGCCGGCAATCTCGCCCACCATTTCGTGACCCAGTATGGACGGCATCGGCGAGTGGCGCCGGCCGGACCAGGAATGCAGGTCGCTGCCGCAAATGGTGGCGCAGCGGACGCGCACCAGCGCTTCGCCGCCAGCCAGCGCGGGAATCGGAAACCGCTCCAAGGTGAGCGGCTCGCCGGCGGCGCGAAACACGGCGGCCAGCGAAGTGGATGGGGAATCGGTCATGGGGTCATCTTCCGACCGCCGGGGTCAACACAAGGATAACTTCAGTCAGGCAGCGTGAACTTCGGCATCACAAAGCTGTAGGCGGTGTAACGCATTTCGCTCCAGGCCAGTTCGGGCAGAGGGTAGCCCGGAAACAGCGGCCTCGATACGGGTGTGAACTTCACCCGAACGCGGATGGCGTTGCGGCCTCCGGTCAAGGCAAGAGGGAGCAGGAATTCGTCGTCGCGGAAACGGCGGTTGGAGGTCTCGACGAAGTGCTGGGTGGCGCCGAGTTCCTGCCGGGCGCCGGGGTCAGAGAAAACGCAGGTGTTGGAGCCGGCCAGGTACCAGATGCCGGCCGGCTTCCACTCGCGCCGGCCCGCTCCGGCATCGGCCACGAAAACCTCCGCGCGCTGATTGGGAAACGAATAGTCTAGCTTTCGGCGGAGCATGACGCCGAAGTTGCTCGGGTCGATTCGCAGGGTGAACTCGGAGAACGTTTTGGTGGTGCGGCCACGATCGGTTTGGGCCGGGTAGATCTCGCGGCCGTTGAGCGTATCCGGCCCCCATTCATATCGCGAGGTGATTTGGTAAGGCGGGGAGGCGTCCGGAGACGCGTATCGATGGCGGCGCTCGCTGGCAGGGTCGCCAACGATCAGCTCATCGGTTTGGACCAGCGAGGGCGCGGGCAGGCCGTACCAGTAGGCGACGGTTTCGTAGTGCTCGGTGGATTCATTGTTACCGCCGTGCTCCAGTTGAATGCGCGCATTCCTGCCGAAGGGCATCAGGTCCGCCAGCAGGAAGCGATAGGCCGATTCGATTCTATCCTCGTCACTGACGGCCGCCTGGGCGCTCCGGGCGCCGGTGGGATGGCCGGCGAAGGGGAGAGTCATGGTTTCACCGCCCCAGTAATCCCCGCCGCCGCCCCACTCTTCGGTACCGGTGCCTTGGGCTTGCGGGGTGAGGCTGTCGTCGAAGAAGAAGCGCGGGTCGCCTTCCAGAGTATTGAGCACAGCGGCGTGAGAAAAGATGAAAGACGTGCCGACGAACTGGCCGGACCAGTCGCCGCCTCCTTCGGTGCGGGTGGTGTCGAGCAGCACCAGATCCTTGCCGGGCTCGGGCGAGGGATGGTCGCGATAGGTAGCGTGAAAATAGCCGACGTGATTGGGCGGATCGCGATACGGAGCGAAGCGGACCTTCCAGTCGATATCCGCGATCGGCAGATCGGCGCCGGTGAGTTCGACCCGCGCGGAGCGAAAGAAGGGCATGGGGAAGTAACAGCTCAGGTAGACCCGGTCCGGACCGTAGCGGATCACCATGGGGAAGGACCGGACGAGATATTCGCGGTTGTCGCGGTTGTAGAGAACGCCCGCGCCGTAGAAAAGCCCGATGGGAGCGTCAATCGAGGCTGCCGCGCGGCCGTCCCAGGTGACGCGCAGCCGGACCCGGGAGAATTCCAGCGCCCGGTCGCGCGGGACGGAGAATTCGAGCGCCCGGAGCATCGTGGGGCCATCGGCGCGGCTCCAAACCGAGACAGTTCGGTCGGCGGGAACTTCGATTCGGCCGGATTGTTCGCGAATGCCGCCGGTGCCGGCCGGCGCCAGGTCGGTGCCGGAACGGTTGATAAGGTCGAGCACATCGGCGTCCGGCGGCGCGCCATCCCAAGACGAGATAGGGCGAGACAGCCTGGCGCCATCGACGAACTGATGATAGATGTAATAGCCGGTTCCGTAAAACGTGCGCGAATAAGCCATCCGGAACGATTGGGTGAAGCCGATGGGCACCCAACTGAGGTCGGCGCCCTTGGTTTCCGCCCACGTCCACGCCAGCGGTTTGGGGAACGACCGTTCGGGCAGAAACGTGGAGCCTGGCGCGGGGTGCAGTGGATCGGCCGTGCTGGTTTCCTGGACGATGCGGTCGCGGTGGTCCACCTCGTAGTGCCAGGGACTGCCGTGCCAGTGGTTGTAGCGGACGAAGTAGAGGACGCCGGGCGATTCCACGTCCAGGGTGACATTGAAATCGTCGGCCTGCTGATACAGGAAGTGAGAGGCGTCGGCGCTCTCGTTGCCGCCGCGCCGGTCGTAGGTGCTGCGCATATAGGCCCGCGCGCCGATGCGCTGATAGGGCCAGCGCTCCCACTGGCGATAGGCATCGGCGCCGACCGGAATGGCAGGCGGCTGGGCAAGGGCGGAAGCAGCCAGGCCGAAGAGGCAAAGCGACCATTTCATTTTGAGAAACAGTCTACACCTTTGTAGATAATGGAATGTGTGCCGCGGGATCGCCGTAGGATTGCGACCGCGAAGGGAGTCGGATCGATGAGATTTTGGTCAATAGTCCCGGCCGCGATATTGCCGCTGGTTTCCTTTGCCGCGCCGCGAACGTGGACCATCGGCAATGGCGAGATCGCCAGAACCCTGACGTTCAGCGAAACCTCCGGGCTGTACACCGAGCGGCTGAGCGATCTGCGCACGCACACCGATTTCATCGCGCCGGGAGCGCTCCGCATGGACATGGCCCAGGAGTTCTCTTTCCAGTGCGAGGGACACACCTGGCGCGGCGCCAGTTCGCAGTTTACGCTGGTGAGCGCCGCCGAGGAGCCTCTGCCAAACGGAAAGTCGCTCATCATCCGGCTGCGTCACAAGGAAATTCCGCTGGAAGTGTCGGCGATCTACAACGTTTACGATGGGCACCCGGCCATACGCAAATACCTGGTATTCCGCAATACCGGGTCCGCGCCATTGCAGTTGTCGCATTTGAATATAGAGGCCATCGGGCCGTCGGTCGGCCCGGCGGACGAGACCACGCTGAACACGCAGTACGGCGCGATTCCGCGCGAGATCTTCTACACGGGCCGTTCGGAGGATGCCGGGCTTCTGATCGCCAACGGACGCACGGGCATCGGCCTGGCAATCCTGAGCGAAGTCCCGGGATACATGAAGCGCACCGAGATTGCCGGTTGGGACGACCCGGCACGCGTGCGCATCGGCGTCCTGTACGATACCGATCTGATGCCGTTCGAGCGGTCTCTCGCGGCCGGGGAAGAATTCAGGACGGCCGCCGTTTCGCTGGTGAGCTTTCGAAACGGCGACGGCTTCCGCGATCCGCATTGGGTGCTGCCGTCGTACACTTCGAAGGTTCTGATGCGGAGAGTGAATCGGCACGGCGCGCCCTGGATCTACAACACGTGGGAACCGTTCGAACGGCGGATCGATCGCGATACGGTGCTCAAACTGCTCGACGTAGCCGGCGAAATGGGAATCGATATCTTCACCATCGACGACGGCTGGCAACAGGAATATGGCGAGAACGGGGTGAGCCTGACGAGCTTTCCGGACGGGCTGAAGTCCATTCAGGAGGCCATCGAGACGAAGGGGATGCGGCTTGGACTGTGGATTCCCCTGGCGGCCATCGGCACATCCACGGCGGACTATCGCGCGCATCCGGAGTGGGCGGCGCTCGACCAGCAGGGGAAAGAGAAGATCACCTCCACGGCGGCGGGCCCGAAAGTGGTAATGTGTCTGGCAAGCCCCTATCGGGACTCCGCCGCCGACCGCGTCAACCAGGCGATTGAGCGGTTTCACCTGGCTTACGTGAAGCTGGACCTGACGACGATCTTCAATGCGTATGGCGAAGCGCCGGGGTGTTGGGCTAAGGGTCACAACCACGCGAACTGGGCCGAATCCCTGAACCTGATCTACGAAGGCATCGCGTACGTGACAAATAAAATCTACCAGAAGCATCCGGATGTTCTTCTCGACCTGACCTTCGAACTCTGGGGCCAGAAACATGTCATCGACGCGGGATTGCTGGCGGCGGGCGATCTGGACTGGATGAGCAACGTCGACGACACCCGGCCCACTTCCGCCGGGCCGCTGCAGGCTCGCACCCTGCTTTACCAACGCGCCCTATCCATGCCGGCCGAGAGTATGCTGATCGGCAATATTCACGGCGAGCTGCCCAGCATTCAGGAGAGCTTTGCGACGGCCATCGGCTCCGCGCCTCTGCTGCTTGGCGACCTGGGCAAACTGAGCGCCGCCGACCGCGAGTGGTACCACGAGAAGATCGCCTGGTTCAAGCACCTGCGAACAACCACGCCCATCAGCGAGAGCTTCTTTCCGCTCGGAAGCTGGCTGCAGCCGTCGCCGGCTAAATGGGATGGATTCGCACGTCTGGCCCGCACCGGGAGCGGAGTGATCGCGGTCTTCCGTAACAAGTCGAACACGGCAACGGCGAACGTTCAACTACTCCTGATGCCGGAAGGCAAGTTCAAGATACACTCGGTGGTTATGAATAGAGATATGGGAGTCTTCACGAAGTCCGATTGGATCCGCGGCGTGCCAATCGCGTTTTCGGGTTCCGAACCGGTCGAGATACTCGAAGTTACGGTCGCGAAGTAATATGCGGTTTGAAAGCCGGCCGTTGACACTTCTTATCTTGTTACTGGCGGTGATCGCCGGCGGCATTGCCGCGAACGCCCAGGTCACCGCCGCGATTTCGGGCAAAGTGGAAGATTCAGAGGGCGGCGCGGTGGAGGGCGCGGCGATCACAGTGACGAGCGTCGAAACCGGCGCGACGCGCACCGCGACAACCGATCAGAAAGGCAATTACACCGTGCTCTCGCTTCCGCTGGGGGCGCAGGAAGTGAAGGCGGAAAAGAAGGGCTTTCAAGCGGCTCTGCGGACCGGGGTCAGTTTGAAGGTGGGACAGCAAGCGGTGGTGAACCTACGGCTCGAAGTGGGCGGCCTGACCCAACAGGTGACGGTTTCCGAGGAGAACCCGCTGGTGAATACCACCACGAGCCAGACCTCGGGCGTGGTCGACGAACGGGACGTGAAAGACCTGCCGCTCAACGGGCGCAGCTTCGACGATCTGATCGCCCTCAATCCGGGGGCCGTCAATTACGGCCTGAAGAGCGCCAATACCAGCACCAGCAACGGGAATACGTTCACCGTGGCGGGGCGCCGGCCGGCGGATAACATCGTGCTGTTGAACGGGATCGAATATACCGGATCGAGCCAGCTTGCCATTACTCCCGGAGGGGTGAGCGGTGAACTGCTGGGTATCGACGCCGTGCGCGAATTCAACGTACTTACCGATACTTACCCGGCGGAATACGGCAAACGGTCCGGCGCGCAAGTCACGGTGGTGACTCAGTCCGGAACCAATGCGCTGCACGGGTCGGTTTTTGAATTCCTACGCAACAGCCGCCTCGATGCCAAGAACTATTTCGACCAGGGCACGATCCCGCCTTTCCGCCGGAACCAGTTCGGCGGCGCGCTGGGCGGGCCTCTGAAGCGGGACAAGCTGTTCGTCTTCGGGAACTATGAGGGATTCCGTCAGTCGCTCGCGCTGAGCAACGTGGCCGTTGTACCCGATGGGTATGTCCGCCTGGGAGAGTTACCGAACGCCGCCACGGGTCTATACTCGACGCCCGCCAATCTCAACCCAGGGATGTTGAAATATATGTCCCTGTGGCCGGCCGCGAACGGTCCCGAGTTACTTGTCAATGGCGTCGCCAGCGGAGCGGCCTTGTCTTACAACCATCCGCTCGAAGCCATCCGGGAGGACTTCGGCACCATGCGAACCGATTACTCCATGGGCGCCCGCGACACTCTGACGGCCGCTTACACCATAGACGACGGCGATAGCCTGATACCGCAGGCCGATCCCCTGTTCGCGTCTTATTCGGCACTGCGCAGCCAGGTAGCCAGCCTGCAGGAAACGCATATCCTGTCTCCCTCGACGGTCGATACGTTCCGAGCGGGCTTTTCGCGCGCCGGTTATAATTTGGATCCGGTTTCGTTAGCCTCCTTCAGTCCGGACCTGGCCTTTGTTACCGGCGCGGGACCGGGTGGATTTACGATTGGCGGCGGAAATACGACCACCGGGTCGGCGGCTTTGACGGCGGCCGGTCCGAACAATGCCGCCGACGTCTGGAACCGCAGGAATCTGTATACTTTCTCGGACTCCGTCGATATCTTGAAGGGAAGGCATCAGATCGGCGCCGGGGTTTGGTTTCAGCGCGTCGAGGACAACGAAAACGGAGCGTCGCGCACCACCGGCGCCGCCACTTTTGCCTCGCTGGCGACATTCCTGGCGGGAACCGTAACTACCTTTCAGGTGGTGCCCGACCCGAATGAACTGGGCTGGAGAAGCCTTTTCGGCGCATGGTATTTGGAAGACGCCATCCGGTTGCGCGGTAATCTCACGGTAGATCTTGGCGTCCGGCAGGAATTCACCAGCGGATGGAACGAGGAATCCAGCAGGGCCGCTAACTACATCACCAACGGCGCGGGCGTGCTCTTGACGGCTCCGCGAATATCGGGCTCCGCGTTCACCGCGAACAATGCCACCAGGCTGTTCGCGCCGCGCATCGGCCTGGCGTGGGACCCTTTCGGGAACGGCAATACCGCGATTCGAGCGGCGTTCGGCACTTACCATTCGCTCCTCGACGACCTGAGCTTTCTGCTGAATTCGCTGCCTCCCGCCAATGGCTCCGCCTCCTATTCCGGTGCGCTGCTGCCGCTGCTGCCAGTCAGCCCGGGCGTTCCGCCGCCGCCATCGTGCGGTCCGGGCGTGGCGGCGCCGTGCACCACGTTCGCGCCGCAGGGAGTGCAGCCCAACGCGAAAACGCCGGCGGTGGAGGAATGGAATCTCACCATCGAGCGGCAGTTGAGCCCGAACACGGTGCTGCGGGTCGCTACTGTCGGATCGCACGGCTACCACGGACTGCTGAACGTCGATCCCAACAGCATTCCGGCGCAGGTTTGCGAGAGTTCGAGCGGTTGCGCGTCGGGCGGCAACGGCACGGCCATCGGCGGCGTGGCTCAGGGAGCGCTCTACATACCGGTACAGGCAACCCGGCCCAATCCTTATCTGGGAGCGGGTTTCTTCTGGTATACGGAGGGTAACAGCAGTTACAACGCGCTCCAGCTCGATCTGACGCGGCGCCTGAGCAAGGGTCTGCGGCTGCGCGCCAATTTTACCTGGTCGAAGAATCTCGACATGAATTCCGCGCCGACCGGGGCGCAGGCCAGCAATGAGGCGCAGATGATTATGGATCGCAACGATCTGCCCATGGACTGGGGACCATCGGCGCTCAACGTGGCCGCTCAGGCCAGTATATCGGCCACTTATGAACTGCCTTTCCCGAAAGTCAAGGGCCGAGTCAGTGGCCTCGCTCAAAGATTGGCGGGCGGTTGGCAATTGAATGCCATCGCCACTTTGCTGAGCGGGTTTCCGCTTACGCCGCAGGATGGGTCGAACCGCTCCGGCGACGGAGACACTCGGAACCCGGACCGGCCGTCGTTGAATCCGGCATTTTCGGGCCCGGTCGTTACCGGGAACCCGAATCGGTGGTTCAATCCCAATGCGTTCCTTCTTTCGACACCCGGCACCTGGGGCACGCTAGGCAGGGGGACATACAACGGGCCGGGGCTGGCGGATGTGGATCTGTCGCTGTTCAAGCGGATCGCGGTAACCGAAAAGACGAGCCTGCAGTTCCGGGCGGAGTGCTTCAACATACAGAACCGGGCTAACTTCGGGACACCCAATGCGATTGTGTTTTCGAGCGGCACGGTGAGTCCCTCGGCGGGATTGATATCGAGCACGGTAACCACGTCGCGGCAGATTCAGTTCGGGCTGAAGTTGATTTTCTAGGTGGTGAGTAAGTCGGCAACCGCTCCCTCACGGGCGCGGCTCGGTTTTGCGCGTTTCCGAGCCGCGACCGCCAGGGAGCGGTTGCTTTGTGGCCGTAATTCCGAAATCAAGTACTAAGCGTGAAAGGTTCCACCGGTGGAGCAGTGGCGTCGAGACGAGTCTCCGAACTCTTGAAGTCATGGAAATTGAGGTGAGCCGGGCTTCGAGCGGCCAGCGAGCCGCAGCCAGGAGGCGCGGGCCGTCCCCGCTGCATAACAACGTATGTGAGACAAGCGCCGGGATAAGTCCCGGCGTGGCAGACTGAGAGTCCGCTCCACGAGGGAGGGCTCAGCTCATTTTCGTTGGCGGCGCGAAGGGCCAGGGCCACTTCAGGAGTTCGGAGTCTCGACGCGGCACGCAGGAGTGCGTGCGCCACGAACGCTACGATCCTGGCACGGCGGCACGCAGATGAAACTCGAGGCGCGTCTCGGCGGGAATCGTCACCTCGCCGCGAGTCGACTCTTCGACCCCGGCACCGGCTCCGGCTCCGACCGCCGCTCCCGCCGCTGCGCCTTTCTTTTTGTGAAAGATTCCGCCGATCGCGCCGCCCACGGCCGCCGCTCCGCCCACCACGGCCGCGCCGGTTTCAGCGCGCAAGGTACCCTCCCGGAAGAACGAGTCGGTCTGCACGGTTTGAAGCCGTCCCCGAACCGACAGCCCCACCAGGCGCAGCTCCAACCTGGCGCGTCCCTTGAAGTGTCCCGAATCGGCCGCGTCCACCACTTCCAACTGGGCATCGGCGCCATGCGGCACCACCACGGTTCCAGCGACCATGACCGGCGTGTCCACACTGACGGAGAACTTCTGGCCGCGGCGGCTCCTGCCCGATTCGATGGGTCCGATGGTGCGGACGGTAACCGTCGTCCCGGCCGGTATCGCCAGGTCGGGCTGAGCCGGCGGGGGCGGCGGTGGGGTTTGCGGCGCGGGCGCCTGCTGTTGCTGTTGCGATGGCGGCTGCTGTGCTTGCCGATGGGGCGGATTGGGAGTGGCCGGCTGCTGCTGCGCGCCGGGCGCGGTTTGGCCGGCGTCGGCTGGCGCCTCGGCCGGCGGAAGCGCCGGCGGAATCTCCACCTGTTGAGTGGGCGCCGTTCCCGTGGAACCGGTATTCGAGGCGATGGGAGCGAGCGACGTCCCGTGATCCGGCTTCGGGCCGAACGGTGGGTGCATGGCAAAGTACACAGCGGCGGCGGCCAGCGCCACTACGCCGGCGGCGGCCAGCGCCATCCGCGGCGTGGTCCACGCGAAACGCCGCTTGGGCGCGGGCACCGGCGGCGACGGCACGGCAACGGCTTGGACTGGAGGGAGGGTGCCGGCCATGCGGGTCCGCGCCGGACCCGGAGCCACCGGCCCGGCGACTCCGGAGCCGACAACCACGGGCGCCCATTGAAATCCCTCCGGGTTCTCCAGCGCCGCGCCGAATTCCTCGGTGGTCTGAAAGCGCGCGTTGGGGTCTTTTTCGAGCGCCTTCAGAACCGCGTTGACCACGCCTTTGGGGATGTAAGGATAGAACTGGGTGGGCGGCGGCGGCGGCGTATTCACGTGGTCCGTCATCACCTGGTAGTCGCTGTCGCTCTCGAACGGAACGTGGCCCGCCAGCATCTCGTAGAGGGTGATGCCGAGCGCATAGACGTCGGAGCGGATGTCCACGCCCCGGTTCGTCACCTGTTCCGGGGCCATGTACCACGCCGTGCCCATCTGCGTGCCGGTGCGGGTCATGCTGCGATTGCCCAGCACCTTGGCGATGCCGAAATCCATCACCTTCACGATGCCCTGCCGGTTCAGCATGATATTGCCGGGCTTGATGTCGCGATGCACGATGCCCATGCGGTGGGCGTAACCGAGCCCCAGCAGCGCCTGGCGGAACAGCGGGACGGCCTCCTGGCTGGGAATGGGGCCGCGCCGCTGAATCATGCCGGCGAAGGACTCGCCCTCGATAAACTCCATCACCATCCACGCCGAGCCGCCCTCCACCAGAAACGCGTAGAGCGTGGCCAGGTTCACGTGGTTCAGGCTGGCCTGGGCGCGCGCCTCGGCGCGAAAACGCTGTTCCAGTTCCGGATTCCTGGCGAGCTCGGCCGTCAGCGCCTTGAGGGCGACCACGCGGTCGAGCGAAACGTCGACGGCCTTGTACACCACCCCCATGCCGCCCTCGCCGAGCTTGTCGACAATCCGATAGCCTGCCACCATGGTACCGATCATCTGGCGTTTCCCCGTTCTATCATTTTGCCTGCAGCCACTGTTCAATAGCGTTCACGTACTGAATCGGCGCACCGGACGCCGGTACGAAATTATAGACCTGCCCGTTGATGCGCAGGTGGAACGCGGCGCGGCCTCGAATCGGCAGCCGGTTCACTCTGACTTCCTCCACCGCCGAAGCCGCCACCGCAAAATCGTCGCGGCGTCCATCGGAGGTGCCGACGACGTGGAAGACCACCCGCCCGCCGCCAATCTGCAACTGGCCCCAGCAACTGGGCCATAGGAACTTGCCGCCGCCCACACCGTGATCGTGGTAGAGCGACATCAACGGGCTCAAGCGCGCCGTCTGTGGCGCGGGAGGAGCCTGCGGCGGCGCAACCGGCGGGGCCTGGCTCGCGGGAGCCGGAGCGGTCTGGGCGGGAGCCTGCGCCGGCTGTTGTGGCGCGGCCGCGGGAGCCTGCGCCGGTGGCTGGGGCGTGGGGGCGGAGGTCTTCTGCGCCGGCGCCGGTTTGGCCGCGGCGCCGCCGGCCACCAGAATGTCCACGGTGCGCGTCGCCGTCTGGCCGTCGGCGGCCTTGGCGGTGAGGGTAAACTCGGCGTCGGCCCGTGCGTCGATGGCCCGGCTGCCCTCGGCCGGCACCGTGCCGATGGCCGGGCTGATGGTCACTTCGGTGGCTCCCGGAACCGACCAGCGCAGCGTCACCCGCTGTCCCGCGGCAACCGGGTTCGGCGAGGCCTCGAACGCCTCCACCGCGAAAGGCGCCGCCGCGTTTTTCATTTCGATATCGACCTGCTCGGGACTGGGTGCGGGATTGACGATCTGCGATGGCGATACCTGCGCGGCGATGGGGCCCGGCAGCGGGCGCGGCGGCTGGGGGCTGAACAGGAGCCAGCCTCCCATCAGCAACACCACGGCGCCGAGGGCCCCCAGCACCATCCTGCCGGGCCAGGTGTTGAATAGAACCGCCAGCCCGGTGGGCGGATTTCGAGCCGGCGGCGGTACCTGGTATAGTGGCGCCGGTGCCTGCGGCGGCGGCCGATACGGCGGCTGAGGAGGAGGAGGAACAGTCGCGGCGGCAACCACCGTCCGGGATACGGTTGGCCTGGCGGCGCTCGGCGGCGGCGGGACGGTCACTATCCCCGCGCCGGCAACACCGAAATCGTGGGGACGCTCCAGCGCCGCGCCGAATTCCTCCACCGTCTGGAAACGCTCGTCCGGGTTCTTCGCCAGCGCCTTCAGGACGGCGTTCTCGACTCCTTTCGGAATGTGCGGATAGAACTTCGAGGGCGGCGGCGGAGGGGTGTGGACGTGGTCCGACATCACCTGGAACTCGCTCTCGCGCTGGAACGGCGCCGTCGCCGTCAGCATCTCGTACAGCGTGATGCCGAGCGAGTAGATGTCGCTGCGCGCGTCGGCGTCGGTGGTGAGCACCTGCTCGGGCGACATGTAGCGGCAGGTGCCGACCGGCATTCCCGTGCGCGTCAGGCCGCGCTCGCCCATCACCTTGGCGATGCCGAAGTCCATCACCTTGACGATGCCCTGGCGGTTCAGCATCAGGTTGCTGGGCTTGATGTCGCGATGAATGATGCCGGCGCGGTGGGCATGGGCGAACCCCAGCAGCGCCTGGCGGAACATGGGTACGGCGGTTTCGGCGGGGATGGGGCCGCGGCGATGAATCATGTTGGCGAAGGTTTCGCCGTCGACGAATTCCATCACCATCATGGAGTTGCCCCCGACGGTGAGAAACGCATAGAGCGTGGCCAGGTTGGTGTGGTTGAGATTGGCCTGCGCCTTGGCCTCGCTGCGAAAACGCGCCACCAGATCCGGTACCCGCGACAGGTCCGCGTTGAGCACCTTGATGGCAACCGTGCGGTCGAGCGTAGTATCTATCGCCTTGTAGACCACCCCCATGCCGCCCTCGCCGAGCTTCTCGAGAACCCGGTAATTACCGACCTCGGTTCCGATCATGGACGTTCCGGCTCGGCCGGGTACTCCGGCCTGGTCTTCTTCAAGCGGCCCGAAGCGGCCTGCGCCGGCGCCCCGTCCACGCGCACAATCTGCAGCGTGATGTTATCCGGGCCGCCGCGATCCCTGGCCATTTGCACCAGTTGCCGGCAGGCCTGGCGGGGCTCCGAGCGGGTGGCCGCGTCGGCCAACTCAGGTTCGCTCACCAGGCCGTGCAGCCCATCCGTGCAAATTAGCAGCGTGTCGCCGGGCTCGAGGGGAATCGCGGCGTCGGGGACGTCCACCGAAACGGCCCCGCTCATTCCCAGCGCCGCCACCAGCACGTTGCGGTCCGGATGGTCGGCTGCCTGCGCCTCGGTGATCACCCCTGTATCCACCAGCCGCTGCACCAGGGAATGATCGTGAGTGACGCGGCGGATGGCGCCGCCGCGGATCAGGTACAGGCGCGTGTCGCCGACATGGCCGTAGTAAAGCAGGCCGCCGATCAGCGCGGCGGCGGTGCAGGTGGTGCCCATGCCGGCCAGCTCCGGGTGCTCCCGCGCGTAATCCTGAATGGCGGCGTGGGCCTTGCCGAGCGCCGCGATCAGCAGCTCGGAAGGGTCGCCCGCGCCGCTGCTCCACGTCTGCCGCACCGTCTCCACCGCAATGCCGCTGGCAATCTCGCCGCCTTCGTGGCCGCCCATGCCATCGGCCACCACCAGCAGCCGGCCGCGCGCCCGGAATGCGTCGTCGTCGTCCGGCTCGAAATAACAATAATAGTCCTCGTTGCGCTCCCGCACGCAACCGGGGTCGGTCAGGTTCGCCAGTTCGATGCCGGGTCGTACCGTCATGCCCGCCCTACAGGCACTTGAATTTCAACACCACGTCGCCCACCCGGACCGTATCGTTATCCTTCAGGTCCTCGCGGGCAACCGATTCCGCGCCCTGGTTCAGGAACGTTCCGTTGGTGGAATCGAGATCGGTCAAAATGAACCTCTCTTCCTTGTGGCGGATGCTGGCGTGATGTCCCGATACGGTGACGTCGCGAATGACAATGTCGCAGTCGGCCGACGAGCCGAGCAGGTTCTGGCCATCGCGCACGCGGAAGTCGTCGCCCTTCTGTTCGCCGCTCATGGCCACGAACCAGCCCACCACCGGCGCCTTCCGCATCTCCGACAGCAGAACCGTTTTGCGGCCGCCCGCTGGCGCCGAACCCGCGGCGCTTCCAGGCGGAGGTGGCGGCGCGGTTTCCAGCCGGGTTTTCGCCGCGCCGGCGCCGCCGGCGGCTACCCCTGCAAACCCCGTCTTCTGGCAGTAAGGGCAGATCTCCCAGGAATCTTCCATCTGATGCCCGTTCGCACAAAACTTAGCCATTCCAGTCTCCCCCGATCTTCCTCAGGACGCGAAGTAGGTAACCACCACCGACCCCTTCTTGCCCAGAAACACACGGTCGCCATTCTGCAGCCCCACCTTGCTCACGCGCGGAGACTCCACCGAGTTGATGAACGTCCCGTTGCTCGATCCGCGATCGATCACCACCACGCCATTATCCAACGGTACGATCCAGGCGTGCTCGCCGGAAACCACGTCCTCGGTAAACACCACCTGGCACTTGGCCCCGTCCCGGCCCAGCAGCAGGCCGGCCTTGGTGACCGGGAAGCGGCGTCCCGCGAGCGATCCGCCGGTCACCTGGATGGTGCCGAAGGACCGGTCGGCCGCCGGAGGCAGCGCGGGCTGGGGCTGAAACTCCACCTTGGGCGCCCCACCGGCCATCGCCGGCGCGGGCGCCGCCTGCTTGCCGCGCATCATCAGCAGCGCCGCCGCCAGCAGCAACACCAGCAGCCCGCCCAAACCCCACATGACATACCCGGCGTTCTCCGTCATGCGGCCCACCGGCCCTTCGTCGACGGCGCACGCCTCCGCCGCCGCAAACAGGCGCGTGGCATCCGGCTCGTTCGGCATGATGCGCAGCACGTCGTCCAGTTTTTTCTTGGAGGTCTCGCACTTGCCCGCATCGTAGGTGTCCAGCGCCTCCTTCCACAGGCTGTCGAAAAGCCCCTGTTCGGGTTTGGCCCCCACCTGGTTGACGAACTCGATGGCGGTGTTGATGGGTACGAAGAAGTTCAACCCCGCCACCTCCGGCCCGAAGGTGGCAATCCCGATCACCTCGCCGGCGGCATTAAACGCCGGACCGCCGCTGTTGCCGTGGGTGATGGCCGCGTCGGACTGAATCACCGGCTGGCCCTTGAAATCCATCTTCACCGCCGAGACGTGCCCGTTGGTGACGGTGGGCACGAACAGCGACTCCATGCCGATCAGGCTCAGGCCCAGGGGCGAAGCCGCGCCCGGGTAGCCGATCACGCGCATCGCCTCCTGGATGTGGACCTTATTGGAATCGCCCAGCCGCACCGTCGGCAGGTTGTTGCCGTCGATCTTGACGATGCTCACGTCCTTGCCGCCCTTGGTGACGGGATCGCTGTAAGCCTTGATTTCGCCGTTGAATCCGCTCTTGTTGGCGAGGTAGACCTTCAACACCGGCACGCTGTAGCTCATGTGCAGGTTGATGGCCCGGGCCAGCTCATCCTCGTGCCCGCTCAAGTCGCGCTGGGTGGCCTTTTCGAAGGCGGGCACCAGCCTCTCGATCAGAACGGCTTGCCGGATGCTTTCCTGCAAGGCGGCCTGCGCCTGAGCGTCCTTCATGTTCGCGTCCGCCACCACGTGGCCGTTGGTGATCACGTAACCGTCGGGGCGATAAATGAAACCGGTTCCAAAAACGGTGTACGGCAGCTCCAGCTTCTGTGCCTCGTCCTTGATCTGAAACGTCGCCGTGATCTGGTAGGTGACCACCACCAGCACCACGCCCGGTGTCTGTTCGAGGGTCTCCTTTTCGGCCGGATCCAGCCGGCTGGCGGCGGATACCGGCGACCAGGCCAGTAGGGCTGCCAACACCAGCGGCAGAAACCGGCTGCCGGACCGGACCCGCGCCCGAACGGCGGAAGCTTCGAGTGGACTCTCGCTCATAATAGGACAGAGATTAGCACGCCCAAGGCCAGATTGGTAGGGGTTTTCCGCGCCTGCAGTCCTAGCCATTGGGGTGCTTAACCGATTTGGGGATTTCGCGGTTGNNGCGGTTGCCGGGAACGGATTTTCCCAGATCGGTTAAGCACCCAGCCATGCCAGCCATTGGTACTTCCGGACCGCGCCGCCCTACATGCTAAAATGCCGCCATGAAGACCTATACGTGGGACGACATTGCCGAAGAGCAGTTGAATCCGCTGGCCGGCCGCAAGGCCCTTCACGGCGCCGCCATCACCGTGGCGCACTTTCGTTTCGATAAAGGCAACAAGGTTGCGTTGCACCACCACGCCAACGATCAGGTCACCATCGTCGAAAAAGGCGCGGTCCGAATGACCGTGGGCGACGAGGAATTCGTGCTCAAGGCGGGCGAAATGGTCCACGTGCCGCCGGATGTCCCGCACAGCAACGAAGCCCTGGAAGACACCGTCATCATGGAACTGTTCTCGCCGATTCGCGAGGACTGGATTAAAGGCGACGATTCGTACCTGCGTTCGAAGTAAGCGTGCGAAGGGCTTGCCGGGCAAAACGCCGGCGGACTATTTCGCGCCGTCCAGGATTCTCCTTTTGAGCCCTTCCCCATCGGAGCTCGCGTGCCGGTAAGCTTCGCCCGGCTTTCCGGACCGGGAGAAGCCCCTGAGGTTAAGGTACGCTCCTTCCTCAGCCCGGTATGGAAAGCGTTTTCAGCCGCGAGCGGGGATTCGTCCATCGGCACACACACCAGGTTAACCGTCTGGCTGCCGCCGGCATACACGAACTCACGCCCGCTGGCCGCCAGAAAATCCACGTCCTCGTACACCCGATATCCGAGGTCCCGCAATTGGCGCAGATAATCGGCCGGATCGGACTCGTCGATCCGGATGAGGCAGTCTGGACTGAATTCGGTGACAATCACCGGCCTGTCGCGGCCGACAATCCGCTGCATTCCCCGCAACGCGCGAGGCTCCCCGCCCTCAATATCCATCTTGATCAAACCGATGCGCCGGTCCTCCGGCACGAGCGAGTCGGCACATGCCAATTCGATCTCGACACTATCCAAACCCCGCGCGACTTCCACGTCGGGACGAACCGGCACAAAGGTGGGACCGAGATCGTCGGCTAATGGAACGAAAATGCGCGCCTTCCCCCGTCGGGCGCCGCATGCCACACGGAACACCATGACGGAATCGCCGAAACGGTTCTCCTCGACATTTTTCACCAGGAGGTCGTGCACGGCGGGGAATGGTTCGAACGCGTAGACCTTGCCCGTAGGGCCGCTGGCCTGCGCCATGATCAACGTGTAAAGGCCGATGTGCGCCCCGAGATCCAGGCAATTCATTCCAGGACGCAGCACCCTCCGCACGGCCTGCTGAGTGGTCGCTTCGTGCATCCCCGTGGCAATGCGGATCGCCTGTCGATCCCTCCAGTTGAACCACAGGCGCAAGCCGCCAGGCAGTTCGGTCATGATGTCGAGATCGTAGCCGGAATCATCGGAAAACCGCGTCTTGAACTCCGCGGAACGCGCGAACTCCAGCGAAAAACTCTCCAGGGTCCTGACGCCGAGACGCGCCCGGAACTGTTCCACGGTGTTGAACTCGGGCCAGCGCCCCAGCATAAGACGGTAGGCGAACAGGACGTCGACCAGCATGGCCGGACGCCCGTCTACCCGCTCACCCGGTTTGTAATCCTGCATGCGAGCCAATTCCTCGGCAAGCAGACCGATCAAATTCATATCAGGAGACGCTTTCTAATCGCGAGAAACAACACCACCGGCGCCCGACCGCCGAATGCTGCCGTGCGAGCGTTGCCCGAATATACCAGCTCTGAGACCCCGTGGCAACGCAGTGGCGACGCAGTGGCGTGCCGAGGTTGGATCTGTTACCCCTATGCTTCGTCCACGACCATTCAGGATACAATCTCTCCCATAAGGGGAACATCGGAGATGGGGGGTAATCGGTCCAAACGGCAAGCCTCGACGTCAAGAAGTTCCGTCATAAGCTGGCTGCTTGATTCCGACCCTTCGATCCGCTGGCAGGCGATGCGCAACCTGACCGATGCACCCGCGGACGAGATTAGGGCGGAGCGCGCAAGGGTCGCGACCGAGGGCGCGGGCGCGCGGCTGCTGGCTCTCCAGGGGCCCGACGGGCGATGGGGCGGCGCGGCGTGGAACCGCGGTTGGAACTCTACGATGCACGTCCTGCTGCTGTTGCGGGACATGGGCCTCGATCCGGCGAGCGACCAGGCGCGCCGCGCGGTTGGCCTTGTCCGCGAGCGGGTGACGTGGCTGGGATGCGGCCCGCGGGAATGTGACGGCCATGCCTTCTTTGAAGGCGAGGTCGAGCCCTGTATCAACGGGCAGGTCGGGGCGGTTGGCGCCTACTTCGGCCAGGACGTCCGGGGGATCGTCGACCGGCTGCTCGCCGGGCAACTGCCCGATGGCGGGTGGAACTGCGAGGCTGCCAAAGGCTCGACGCGGTCGTCGTTCAACACTACCATCTGCGTGCTCGAAGCGCTGCTCGAATACGAACAGGCCGTCGGGGGCAGCCCAGAGGCAACCAAGGCCCGTCTCCGTGGGCAGGAGTACCTGCTCGAGCGCCGCCTCTTCCGCCGGAAATCGACCGGCGAGGCGATCGAGCGAGACCGGAAGGGCGGCGCCGTGTGGACGCGCTTCGCCTTCCCCACGTGGTGGCATTACGACGTGCTGCGGGGGATCGAGTACTTCCGCCGCGCCGGCGGCGGGCCCGACCAGCGGCTAGCCGAGGCGATAGACCTGGTCGCGTCGAAGCCCGACGACGACGGCAGGTGGCCGCTCGAGACCCAATACCCTGGCAAGATGCCGGTCGAGACGGACGAGGGCGAGGGCCGCCCCAGCCGGTGGAACACGCTCCGCGCCTTGCGGGTGTTGGACTGGTATGCGGAACGGGACTAACGCAAATGTCGCCGCTCGCGACGACATATTACGCTGCAGAGTGGGACAGGCCTCCTGGCCTGTCGCCGGTTCGAAGGAGCCGCTTCGCGGCTACGACAGGCCGGGAGTCCTGTCCCACCGAATACGTCACTGTAATTCCGAGAGTAAGTGCTTAGCCGCGCAGGCGGAAGCGGAAGCGCATGTCTTCGCCGAACCACTGGATGTAGTTGGTTCCCCAGCCGTTGTTGAAAAGGTTGAAATGCAGGCCCCGTTCGAGGGCGGGCTGGTCCCTGGAAAAATACACCGGCAGTTTCTCGCCCAGGGCGACCACCGGTGCGTCCAGGGTTTCGATGGCGAATCTGCCTTCGGGCCCCTGGTAGCGCACCCCTCCGAGGACGGCGTGCATGGCGCGGTTGCCACCGGTGACGACGTCGAACGGGGAAAGCGGCACGCCGGATTTATCCAGCACCCAGCCGCGCGGTTCGGAAGCCGAAGGCTGGAAGCTGAGCCAGAGCGCCTCGGGCATGCGGTTCGACGCCTTGCCGAACCAGGAGAAGTTGATCTCGACGACCGGCTCGGCGTCGGGCAAGTTCAGCTCCAGAACCATTTGTTTTGGCCAGGCGACCCGCCCCGCCTTCTCGGCCGCGGCATCGTCGATCTTGAGTTGCGCCACGATCCGGTGGCCGGCCGCGACGGCGCCGTGCCGGCATTCGGAAATTGACGGCAGCCAGGTGCGGCTCTCGGCGCCGAAGCGTTCGATGTTCGGTTTGCCGAAGTCCTTGGGCGCCCAATCGGCATCGCTCTTCAGATAGTCCTTGAAGAAGCGGTCGTAATCGGCTTTCGAGAGCGTCTGATAAGAAAACAGGGCGAGCGGCTGGCTGGGTGCGGCCCAATCGCGCCCGGTCGCTTTGCTGCGCAGGCTTCGGATGGCGCCGGTTTCAGGATCGAGCGCGATCGAATAATGCTTAGTCTCGATCGGCTCGCCCGGCGCATGCGTCTGCAATCCCGCCATCGCGGGGACCACGGGCTTCAAGGCGCTCACCCGCGCGGCAGCCTCGCTCCGAAGTGCCGCGGGCAAGCTCGAAATCGCGTCGGTCAGGTCCTGGCGTTTTTCGTCCCAACTGTGCCGCACTACCTTGTACTTGGGCTGATCGAGCATTTGCGCCAGGTCCGCCGGCGTGTAATGGTCGAAATCCAGCCAGGTTTTCGTATCGGTGCCCCAGGTGTGCTCCACTTCCAGCAGGAAGCGGCTCAGGAATGCCAGATCGGTAGCGTCGCCCGCCTGCAATTTCCGTTTCGCGATCCACTCGCTCCGAAGCCGGGCGATTTCCCGGTAACGGGCCACTTTAAGCGGGTCGCTGGGCACGCCATAGATCCAGGTATCGCCGATCTCTTCGGTCACCACCGGCAAGCCGCCGCGATAGGGCTGGACCGCATCGGCAATGCCGGAAAGACTGGATGCGGCCACCTGGGCGTTGGGGAAGCGCTTCCGCAGGCCCCAGTAAATCGCGTGAATCTCGTCGAGCGAATGCGGGCCGCTGTTATCGTTGCGAACCTCGATATCGATGGCCAGATCCGACCCCGGCACCTTCACCACGCCGCCGTAGTCGTGATGGTGATACATCATGACCAGCGACCGGCCCGCACCGTCCTTCCAGGCGAACAGGGGCGGCACGTCGGGCGGCGTGCTGGCCGCGTTCACGCCGATGTCGAGCAGCTTGATTCCGTGCGCGGCCAGGGGACCGATGATGGCGCGCGTATGGCCGGGCACGTCGGTCATTTTCGCTCCCGTGGTGGTGTGTCCGAAGCGGCGGTCGAGCGCACCGGCCAGTCCTAAAGCCGCGGCGATCATGGATTGGTCCATCAGCTCGGTCTGCCAGGAGAACGGCAGCGCGTGCCAGGCGATGTCGCCATCGGCAATGGCCTGCTCCATGCGCTTGCGCGGCCCGGCGGGTGCCTTGTCGAGATACTCATGCACCAGCCACGAGCCGGTGGTCCAGACATATCGGTCGCCGCCCGCCTGCCGCATCCCGGCCGCGGTTTCGATGGCCCGTGGGAAGTACTCGTCGAAATACTTGCGCACTACATTGGCCTGGGTATCGATGAATCCTAAGTCCAGGTGGCACTTGAACATCACCAGGACGCGTTTGACGTCATGATCCGGAGGCCCCGGTTCAGGTCCCTGAAAGGCGCGCGCGGCTCTTGGAAGCAACGTTCCAAAGGAGGCGGCGGCAAGATTGGCAAAGAAAGTTCGGCGTCGCATGATGGCAACCTAAGGGCGAATGACGCCCTTTTTCAGCAGCACATTGCCATAGAGCCGCGTTTCTCCGGTGACTACAATAGCGAACGCGGCGCGCGACCGTTCGTAGAAATCGAACCGCTCGATGGGGGTGATCTTGACCTTCTTCGCCTCGGCGCGGTCCACCGCCTGCTGGAATTCCCGCACGGCCTCCGGCACCGTATCCGGCTCACCGACCACCTGCATGACGGCGACGGGCGAATCGACATACTCGTCCAGCGGCAGCAGGCTCAGCACCGCTTCGAGCACGCGCGTTGCGCCCACCGCGTCCAGCCGCACCAGCCTGCGCGCCATGGTCACCGCCGGGTAATTCGCGTCCACGATTGCTATCTCATCGCCATGCCCCATGGCGGCGAGCACCATCAGCAACTCCGGGCTCAGAATAGGATCCAGATTTTTCAGCATTGGTTCCTCTCGATATTAGATTCGTCACTGCTCCAGCCACACCGCCGCCGACCGCGCGGGAATCGTCAACACATCCGAGGCGGGCTTACCCTCCGGCTGCTCCGGCGTCGCCACCACCAGCCTGCCGGGGTTGGGCAACCCCACACGAGCCTGAATCGGGCCGGCCGGGCTTTGGTTCACCACCACCACCGCCCGTTTTCCAGCCGCGTTCCGAAAGACCGAATAGAGCGGATATGCATGGCCATCGGCGGTAACCGTGGCGCCCAGTTGGTCGCGGTATTCCGCGTCCCACAGCCAGGCTTTGTACCGCCGGCGGAGCGCATCGATCTTCCTGCCGTACTCCAGCGTCTTAGGAAAGTCGGATAAGTGCCCCTTGAAGTTATACGGTTCGTAACTGACGGCATACCGGTACATCAGAATGCGGTTCAACATTTCGCGATCGTCGAAGCCGGTCACGGCCACCACCAGGGGCGCCTCGGAATCGACGTAACGGCTCACCGGCGTGGAGCCATCGCCGATGCGGAAGTAGGAGACCGGATAGTGCTCGATCAGCATATCCTCGGGCGCCTCGCCGGCAAACACAAAGTCGGGATTGGCACTGGCAGCCTTTTGCAGGTCTTTCGCCAGCGGAATATCGCTCGAGTAGATATAGCCGGGGACGGCGTGCCCATGGTCCGCGGCGAAGCAGTACCGGGCGGGGCCGTGATGACAAACTTCGTCGTACAGCAGGCCCGCTCCGCCCAGATCCAGAATCTTATCGAACTCCTTCACCGCAAGGGCGCGGTACTGCGGCGACAAGGGGCACATCACGGCGAAGCGGCGATTATTAATGCCCGCCAGTTGGGTCGGTGTCCAATAGCTGTAACCGCCGTGTATATAAAGAATGCCGAACGGGTCCTTGGCGGCGAACCTGTATAACTCGCGCCGGTACCAGTCCGTGGTCATATCGGCCCAGACGAACTTGGCGAACAGGATGACTTTCACGCCCATCGCCTGCACTTGCTGAATGGCGTCGTGCAGTTCCTGCCAGGTGCCGAGGCGCGGATCGATCTCGAGCGACGGGTTGCCGCGGTCCTGGCCGCCATAGTTCCATCCCACGAGCTGAATGGCGGTCACTCCGTTCGCGGCGCATTCCCGGCCAAACTTTACCAGGTCGCGATACGGGATGCGCAGATCGTCTTCGGGCGAATTCACCTGCACCTGCTGCCACGAATGCACGTCCTTCACCCAGTCCGGAACGTGAATTTGCCGGAACCAGGTGGCGCGCCACTGCTTATAAAGATCCACTCCGGCTTGCCAGCCTCCGCTATAAGTGCGCAGGACGAGGGGCACCATGTCGATGGCCGATTTCGGCGGCGCGAAAACCAAATGGGTGGCGCGGAATTCCAGGTGAACCGGCGTTCCGCCCAGCGCATCGGCAGCCGGCACGCGGTTCTGAATGGATTCCATTACGCCAGGTTTCTGCTCGAAGGTGTACTCGACCAGATACCGCGGATCGGGGTCGTGCAGCTCGACATACAGGCCTTGATCGGCGGATTGAATCAGGCAGAAAAGGGACCGGTTCGAGTCCGCCGTCTGCATGGGGAAGTCGACCCCCCAATAGCCTTTGTCATTGCGGAAATGCGGGTAAATCTCGCTGGATTCCAGGTCGCCGTACCACATCTGGCGGCGCCACAGGGGCGCACCCGGCTTGGGCGGGCGCAGGTCCCCAAGATAGGGATATTCGATGCTCTCGATGGTGAGCGCGGACTGGTTCGCCACCGAAGCGGCAAAGATGAGCGCGCCGCTTTGCAAGGTGACGGTGGCCGTGAATTCGATCGGCAATACGCCGCCGTTTTCGCTCGCGAGATCTTTCCACTGGATGCGAACCTGGTTGCCCGAAGGGAGCTTTTCGACTGTCGCCGCCCGCTGCTTCCGGCCCAATATGAAGTTGTCGCGCCGGTCCGCGAGCGGCACGTGCATGCGGAACGGCGCTGCCAGCTCCGGCGACCTCTCGATGGTCCAGCCCGACGACTTCCGTTCCAGCCGGATCAGCGCTCCGGAGGTTGTGTCGAACGACGCCTTCAGCGTGGCGTCTTCCAGGACTACCTCCGCGGCTCGGGCGGGCTGCGTCGCCGCAAAGAGAATACAGAGAATGGATGCGGCCCAAACCGGGCGCTCCTCTTTCCGAAACAAGCGGATCGGGCTCAAAAGTTCTTCGTGGACTCCCGCAATCTCCATGGTCTGGTTCGGCCTCTGGCGTTCGCCACCATTACGCTAACACACGACCGCGGTGAGTTAGCATTGGGGGGAACATGCACGAACATTATCATGCGCGCTACGTCTGGCTGCTGGCCACGGTGGCGGCGCTGGGCGGCCTGCTGTTCGGCTACGATTGGGTGGTCATCGGCGGCGCCAAGCCTTTTTACGAAAAGTTCTTCCGCCTCGAATCGGAGCAGGCCGTTGGCTGGGCCAACAGTTGCGCCCTGCTGGGTTGCCTGGCCGGCTCCATATTGTCGGGAGCGAGCGCCGACAGGTTCGGGCGAAAGAAACTGCTGATCGGAGCGGCGCTGCTGTTCGCGGTTTCATCAGTGGCGACCGGCTGGGCTCAAACCTTCACCGGCTTCGTGATGTGGAGGATCGCCGGCGGTGTAGCCATCGGCATCGCTTCCAATGTCTCGCCGGTGTATATCGCCGAAATCAGCCCGGCGCCGTGGCGCGGCCGCATGGTGGCCATGAACCAGATGACCATCGTGGTAGGGATTCTGGCGGCGCAGATCGTGAACTGGGTGATCGCCCGGCCGGTCGACGCGGGAGCCACTGCGGAAATGATCCGGCAATCCTGGAACGGGCAGTTCGGCTGGCGCTGGATGTTTACCGCGGTCGCAGTCCCCGCGGTGGTCTTCCTGGCCGGCGCGCTGGCGATTCCGGAAAGCCCGCGATGGCTGGCGACGCGCGGACGGAAGGACCGGGCGCGCCGGACTCTCGAGCGCATCGGCGGCGGCGCATATGCCGACCGGGAGCTGGGCGAAGTGCTGGCCTCGGCCGAAGCCCACCAGGGCGGGAGCCGCTGGGCCGAGTTGCTGACGCCGGGCGTCGTCAAGCTGCTCGGCATCGGCGTTTTCCTGGCGGTCTTGCAGCAATGGAGCGGCATCAACGTCATCTTCAACTACGCCGAAGAGATCTATCGCAACGCGGGCTATGGCGTGAGCGACATCATGTTCAACATCGTCATCACCGGCGCCATCAACCTGGTGTTCACCTTCGTGGCGCTGGCCTTCGTGGACCGTTTGGGGCGGCGGGTGCTCATGCTGGCCGGATGCGGCGGCATCGCCGTTTGCCACACCCTGCTGGGGTTCTCCTACTTTTTCGGATTGAAAGGCCTGCCCGTGCTGATCTGCACGTTGGCGACGATCGGCTGTTACGGCATGTCGCTGGCGCCGGTGACCTGGGTGCTGATTTCCGAGATCTTCCCTAACCGCATTCGCGGCGCGGCCGTTTCGATTTCGGTTTCCGCGCTCTGGATCGCCTGTTTCGTGCTCACCTTTACCTTCCCGATTTTGAATCGGGCGCTGGGCCCGGCCCGAACCTTTTGGTTGTACGCGGGGATTTGCCTGGCGGGCTTCGTCTTCGTGCTGCTGAAAGTCTCCGAGACCAAAGGGAAAACGCTGGAAGAGATCGAACGGGAATACGCAGGGGTTTGAGAGGCGTCCCGGTTGGGTCCAACCTGGTCGCCGGATGTTCTATACCGCGTTTCCTGGGTCCGTTCCCGTCACAGAGACAAGCTTGCCAATGAATTGATGGACGTCGGCGTGAATTTCGTCGGCGTCCATACTGCCCGCTATCTGCTCCCGAATGAGTTGCACCGAGGGCTTGCCGGTTCGCAGTTGTTGAAAAAGCGAGTTATCGTCCTCGAACAAAATGCGCTTGCCGTCCACCGCGCTAAACACGTNNTTCCGCCACGTTCTTCCGGGCGGCAAAGTCAGATTCTGTTCCACAAAAAAGTCGTCGATTGCCTGCAAGGCTGGCTGCACAAACAGTTCGCCCTCACCGAACCGTGAAGCGGCCCGCTTCCAGGCGTCCGGCACCAGCAGGTAGTTCTCGATGTTCTTGCGCTTCCACTCGAACAACGTTGCGTTATCCGGCTCGGGATGAAAAGTGGCCCTGTCGTCATAGTCGAAGAGCATCAACCTTTTGACCTCCGGGACGATTTGCCTCAGCGCGGCGAAGTGCTCGTCCGCCCTGGTCTTCATGCTCTGCTTGTCCCCGCCGCCCATCGATTTGAAACATACTTTGTCCATTGCGGCCTGGGCGCCGCACGGATTCGCCCAAGCACGCAGGATGCGCTCATCGCTCTCCCCCTCGACGTACAGGATGTAGGGAGAGACCATCAGGCGCGCGATCTCTTCGTTCGAAACTTCCGCCATGGCCCGTAGCACTTCGGGTGCCGACGTAACGCGCCTGGGCACTTGGTTTAGCAAGGAAACGATCTGGGCGGCATCGACGCCCCGCACAAACTCCTCGGCGTGCGTGGCGATCAGGAACTGAGTGTTCTTCTCTAAGCCTTTCCGTTTGAAGTAGTCGAGAACCTCGCGTTGCAAGTTGGCGTGCAGGTGAGCGTCCGGCTCATCGAGTAAGATCGTCGTTGGTTGATAGCCGTACAGAAAGGCCAATAAAGTCAACGTTTGATGGAACCCGCTGCCCCCCGCGATGATATCGAAATCCTTGCTGTTCTGGCGGTACTCGACGGTGATGTATACATCCTTGGCCGAGTCGTAACCCGGCTCATGTATCTCGACCGAGAACCAACGTTTGACGATGCCCGCCACTTCTTTCCAGTCCGCGGGTGATGTATAGCCCTTCGCGGCGCGGCCATTCGATCCCCGGGAGGGCGAAGGGCACACGCGCAGCAGCAGATTGCGCAGCACACTGCCAGGCTGTCCCTTTCCGACCTGCTGGCGGATTGGGGCCTCATCCAGCCACTTCTCCGTGGGCTCCAGACCCGAAAACGGCGGCACATAGGCGATTCTCGGGAAGTCCCCGCTCTGCTCACGGGCGCGGAACTTTTCCCAGCCACCGTTCGGTATCGCGTATATCGTTTGTGACGAGTGATAGCGTAATTCCACGCCAAACGTGGCTGTCGTGCCTGTCGCCTGCCTCCATTCCACGTCGATGTGGATCAGGATGTATTCCTGCTTCTTCTTGCCATCGACCACGGGCCAATAGCGATCGGTACGGTCCTTCCAAAGCAGGTTGAATTCCGGCACCGGCAGCGCCGTGAAGTTCGGCAGCACCACCTGGATGCCCTTGGAGCCGGCACGCTTAGATCGATGGAACTCATCCACGCAGAACTGCCAGATGGCCAACGCCTGCAGTACGGTGCTCTTACCGCTGTTGTTCCGCCCCGCGAGCAAGTCGAACTGGGTGAACTCGTAGGTCTGCTCGCTCACGCTTTTGAAATTGCGCAGGGCCAATTTAGTGATCATGCCTGTTCCCCATTCTCGCAGGATCATCGCCGTCAAGGTTCGCTGCCACTGCCGCGCCACGTGCGCCAACTGGGGCGCAGGACGACCACACTGTGACTGCGCTGCGACGTCGGTGACCCGCGGCTGTGGTACGGAGCGTCGCGGAATACCAACTGTCGTCAACGACGCGTTGCCGCCGGTCGGGCGGTATCGCTTTAAGCTGTTTTGCGGCGCCGTCGTGAATGTGGACGATCCAGGTCATGGCGAAGTTGGGCGAGGCTCACGAACTTTCCCTCGCGCATCTCTATTTCGGCCTTCTTCACGAGGGCGCTCTCTTCCGGGGTGAGTACGTCGCCGGGATCAACCACGCGCCGAGGCTTGATGAGCACGCCGTTTTGGGTTTGAGCGAACGCCACAAAATCCCCCGCCCGGATGTTGAGGGCTCCGAGCATCTCCCGTGGAATCACCACCTGGCGCCGCTGGCTAACGCGGCCGATCCGCTCCTGGGCTGTGGTTGATTCTGCTCCCATACCTTTCAGAGTATCCGACGAGCGGAATATGTCAGACACGGGGAGGGTTGCCGGCGCTGGAACCGCGCCGCTGGCTGTTAGATTGCGGCGCGGCGGTTGCACTCCATGCTGTCCCTGGGTTCGCCCCTATTTCTTTACCGGCTTTGGCGTTTGAGCTGCCTTGACTGTTATCGGGAGGGCATTCGATGGCGTTCCATTAGCGCCGTTCTGTACGGCCAGTTGATAGCTGCCCGCAGGGAGCTTTGTGGCGCCGGAGACTTCGGCAGCCGCTATGGTCAGTTTCCCGGTCGCAAGCGTGCACGCGTCGGCAGTACAGCCCTCTCCAGTGATCGTCGCCTGAGCCGTCTTTGGATCGAAGTTAGAACCAGAAACGCTGAATTGGAACTCTGTGTCCGCCGTCGCGGGAGGATCGATTTTGACGGCTCCGGTCAGTGCCGGTGTGGTGGAAGCCGCGGCGGAACCGGCGGCGTTTGGACCGAGGGTAATGCTTGCGGCGGAAGCCTTTTCCTGGCCCTTGGCAGTTACCGAGAACACTGCATATTGAGTGCCCTTTAACTTCTTCAACTGGTCTATTGGAAACGCTGCGCTTCCCTTCGTGGGGTCTCCCCCCTGAACGGTAACCACTCCGTCAACCGTTACCACATCTCCAGACTCTTTGGCGTTCTTGAGACGAACCTTTGCAATGTCTCCCAAGCTCGTTCCAACTAAGCTGCACGCAAAAAGCGTCGCGCCGGCGTCACTGGTCTTCGTCAGGTCCAAGGTGCCGTCTGTCGCGGTGGGACAATTGATGGAGGTCACCGACGCGCTTGCCGCTGTGTCTTCGACCAGATACTTCCCGGAAACCACGACGAACGTCCTCCTGGCGAGAGTGTTCAGAAATGCGGAATCAGCCTTCTTGAACTCCTTCCCCGTCTTTTGAACATAGATTCGTAGAGGAACGAATGCGACAAAGGGTACCGCCTGGCCCTTCGGGACAACGATTTTGTACACGCTCGAAGAGCTGAACGCCATATCGTCGAGGAGCCGGAGCTGGGCGATCGAAAGATCCGGAACACCCGCCTGGAGCAGCGGAACGGCGGTTCCGGAAAATACCGAGAAAGCGTTTCGTAAGGCAAGGCCGCCGGTGAGAGACGAAGCCGCCACTCCGAGTCCCGCGATCGACGAGGCTAGCGTTACGGCGATGTTCCTTGGGGACGACCAGTTTGTATTGCTCTGGAGCCCTCTTGCCAAAATATGCTCGCGCCCCGCATTCATTAGAGGATTGCAGGATCTGCAATTGCCACCTGTACATCATGAAGCAAGAACTGCTTAGTATCGTCCAGGTTCCTGACATTTACCTGGACGGCCAAGTAGTTGTCCGCCACTGCTCTTCCGAACATGAATGAGGTCTCCTGCCAGGTCAGAAGCGATTGAGAGCAGCCGACTAGCGGCGACGGACCCGAGTATTGCCAGGTTGTGGCGGAGGCCAGAGACGCCTCAAACCCGGCGCGCTCCTCTTGAGTGATGAGCCCACGCCTTTCCAAGTCGGCTGCCATTCCGGAAGAATCATTTGCTGCGTGAGCCTTGACGATCTGCTGTGCTTCCGCGACTTTTTCTTTGTTCGCTTGATCCTTCGAAAAGAAATCGGCAACGACATGATTGATCCTCTGGTATGCGCCTACATTCGACATAAATGTGTATGTCTGGGCGGGCGTGAACCGACACGGGAAATAGTCGCCAAGCGGCATGATGGTCGAAACGATAGGAGCCGGCCCTGGTGCTGGAGTTGGTGTTGGAGTTGGCACTGGCGTCGGCGTCGGTGTCGGTGTTGGCGCTGGTTTCGGTGGTGGCGCGTGTGTTGGAGGCGTTGGTGCTGCACGAAGAGGCGGTGGTGCTGGTGTTGGTGTTGGTTCCGGCTCCGGAGCCGGTTCCGGCGCTCGCTCTGGAGGAGTTGGAGCCGATGCCGATGGCGGCGGTGCAGGAGGTGGAGGTTGAGGAGGCTTGTGCTTACAAGCCGACATAAGACAAAGCAAACCCGCAGTGCAAGATATGAGCGCTAGCAGGCGGCGATTGGGACTTGAGTGGATCAACTTCATTGCTCCGCCGATGAATTCGGCGATTCTATCATAAACGCAGATTCTTTGGAGTCAGCCTATCTTGCGAGGGTGCTTAGCCGTTTTGGGGATTTGACAGTTTAGGCGCGGAAACCGCTCCCTCGCGGTCGCGGCTCGGTAACGGGTACCGCGTGTTTTCGGTCGCTTACCGAGCCGCGACTGCGAGGGAGCGGTTTCCGGGAACGGATTTCCCCAGATCGGCCAAGCACCGATCTTGCGAGCGAGCCGCCACAGGCCATAATGCCATTCTGTAGCCCGGTATCCCCGGCCACAGCTTGCTGCCGCAGCCTACCGGCCCGCCAAAATGTGGATCGCCCAGTAGCTCACCCAGGCAATGCTGGCGGCCATGGGGATGGTCAGGATCCAGCCGGACATAATATTGGTGGCGATACCCCAACGGACGGCCTTGAGGCGGTGAATGCTGCCGACCCCGGCGATGGCGCCGGCGATGGCATGCGTAGTGGAAACGGGCAGGCCCAGGTGGGTAGCCAGCAGCACGGCGCCGGCGGCACCGGTTTCGGCGCAGAAACCGCTGCGCGGCTTGAGGCGGGTCAGGCGGGTGCCCATGGTCCGGACGATCCGCCAGCCTCCGCTCAGAGTGCCGAGAGCGATGGCGCCGTAGGCCGCCACAATCACCCACAATTGCACATCGAAGGTTTTCTGGTAATGCGACGCCACCAGCAAGCCGGTGATGACGCCCATGGTCTTCTGCGCGTCGTTGGAGCCGTGCGAGAGGCTGAAAGTGGCGGCCGAGAGCAACTGGAAGCGGCGGAAATAAACGTCCATCTTGGCGGGGCTGGTTTTGCGGAACAGCCAGTACACGGCGACCATCAGCGCATACGCCGAAACCAGGCCGATCAGGGGCGCCAGGAAAATGAACGCCACGGTGAGCGCCCACTGGCCCGCGATCAATCCTTCGAGCGCGTGGCCCAGACCGCGGGTGATGGCCGCCCGCGCCATGGCCGCACCGGCATAGCCGCCGATCAGCGCGTGCGAGCTGGAGGTGGGCAGTCCCAGCCACCAGGTGATCAAGTCCCACGAAATCGCGCCCCCCAGGGCCGCCAGAATCACGTACGGCGTCACCACTTCCAGGTTGACGAAGCCGTTGCCCATGGTCTTCGCTACGGCGGTACCGAAGACGAAGGCGGCCAGGAAATTGAAAAACGCGGCCCAGACCACGGCCTGCACCGGCGTGAGCACGCGCGTCGCCACCACCGTGGCGATGGAATTGGCGGCGTCGTGAAATCCGTTGATGTAGTCGAAAACGAGAGCGATGGCGACGATCCCCGCCACCAGGGTGAAGACCGGCATGGCTAGAGCGTTGATCCAGAGAGTGGTACAGACGATCGTTTTTCGTCGTCTGTCGGGCTGCTGCTGCCTGGCCTGGGGCGACAGACCACAAAAAACGATGGTCTGTCCCACTCTATCTGGGCCGAAGCGTGGCACACCCCAATTTCCACGACCTCAGGAGCGAGTCCGTACCACGAAGCGAGGATGGGTTGCATTAGCTGTTTTTCACCACGACGTTCTGCAGGACGTCGGCGACGTCTTCGCAGCTATCGATGGTCTCCTCGAAAAAGTCGTACACCTCCTTGAGCTTGATCAGCGTGATCGGGTCCTTCTCTTTGGCGAACAGATCCACGATGGCGCTGCGGCCGACCAGGTCGCCCTCGTTTTCCAGGCGGTTGATCTCGATGCAATAGACCTGCGGCGAGCCCTTGCCTTGCAACTCAAACGCCTGCTGCAATTGTTTGGCGCAGCGGGCCACGATTTCCGCCAGCGAAACCATGTTGGCCGGAATCGGATTGATGTGATAGGCAACCAGGCGGTGGGCGGTGTCTTCTATGCCGTCGAGCACGTCGTCCAGCGCCGAAGAGATGGCGTGAATGTCTTCGGGGTCGATGGGGGTGATGAAGGTCTGGTTCAGGCGGGTGAAAATCTCGTGGATCAGCTCATCGCCGCGGTGCTCCAAAACGCTGATTTCCGTGGCCGCGCTGGCCATCCGGCCGTTGCCGATGCGGACCGCGTCCGCCAGCAACCGCGCCGCCTCGGAAATAATACCAACCTGTTTCTGAAACAATTCGAAAAACTTCTCGTCACGGGGCAGAAGTCTCATAAGGTGCGTAAGGTCGAGAGCTTATGGTAGCCGTATTGCAACAATTCGGTCAATTTGGCATTACGAAACGATGACTGTTTATGCCTGCCGCCCGAACCGGTTGGCCTTTTGGCGTGTGGGCCGGCGGGCGGTCACAGCGTTTCCATGATTTTTATCTCTCTCATTCCATTGGAATAATCGCGAATTGCCGGCAGGCTGCGCACGGCTCATCGATTACTCTGGGGACGTGGAAGCCTCACCCGCAGCCAGAATTACGAATCGAGAGGTCTCGCAGCCAGGCAAAAAAATGAGATTCCCCTCGCTGCCTGCACACTAGAGGGCAAATATGCCGCTAACCGAACAAACCAAGAAGCAGATCCTCGTGGTGGAAGATGAAGGATTGATCGCCGCCGACGTTCAGAGGCGGCTGGAGCGCATGGGTTACTCCGTGCCGGCGATCGCCAGGTCCGGAAAGGAGGCCCTTGGATGTGCGCGATCCACACCTTTCGACCTGGTGCTGATGGACATCCGCATCGGCGGCGAGATGGACGGCGTTGACACGGCCGCCGCGCTGAAACTCGAATGCGGCACGCCCATCGTCTACATGACCGCCCATTCCGACCAGACAACCGTGAACCGAGCCAAGCTGACCGAGCCGTTCGGTTACGTTCTGAAGCCGGTCGGCGATGCCAACCTGCGGAGCGCCGTCGAGATCGCCATCTACAAGAGCGAAATGGAACGCCGCCTGCGTACCAGCGAGGCTTGGCTCGCAGCCACTTTGCGCAGCGTGGGGGAAGGCCTCATCGCTACCAACGCCGGCGGCGAAATCGTATTCATGAACCCCTTGGCCGAGCAACTGACAGGCTGGTTGAGCGCCGACGCTCACGGACGCCCGTTAATGAACGTTCTCGGGCTCTTCGAAGAATCGGAAACCAGGTCTGTAAAGAATCCGGTTTTGGGGGTCCGCCTGGGAGAGAGCCTGATCTGCACCCTCATCTCCAGGACGGGAACTCGTTCCGCGGTCGAGGTCGAGTGGTTTGAGAACCGCGCCGGCGATCGACTGCTGGGGGTCATCGTGGTATTGCGCGACATCCGCGCCCGCCAGGAAATGGAAGCCCGTCTGGTGCAGTCTCAACGCATGGAAGCCATCGCCAGTATGGCGGGGGGCCTGGCGCATGAGTTCAACAACCAGCTCATGGTGATTCTCGGATACGCCGGGGAATTCGTCGCCCGGCTCTCGGGTGAGGATCGACAGGAGGCGCTCGAAATCCAGCAGGCCGCCACCATGGCCTCCTCCATCAGCCGCCAGTTATTGACTCTGAGCTGCCGCGACGGGGTGCCGACGGAGGTTCTTAACATCCACGAAGTGATCCGCGAGATCCAGCCGGTGCTCTCCCACGCCCTCGGGAAGACGTGCTGCCTGACCACCGACCTGGGCTCCTGGGTGGGGTTCGTCCGCGCCAATCGAAATCAGCTCAAGCAAGTCCTGTTGAATCTCACACTCAACGCGCGGGACGCCATGTACGGCGCCGGTGAGGTGCTGATTGAGAGCCGCGCCGTGGAGATTGCCGCCGATAGCCCGGAGGGTCGCCTCCATCGTCCGGGGCCATACGTTCGCCTCCGGTTCATGGATTCGGGCAAGGGCATGGACAAAGCTACTCTGGCCCGGATCTTCGAGCCCCTCTTTACCGCCAATAAGGGTGGACACGGATTGGGGCTGTCCATCGTGCACAGCATCGTCACGAAAGGGGGAGGCTACATAACTGCCTCCAGCGAGTTGGGAAAGGGCTCGACTTTCGAGATTTTGCTGCCGTGCGTCGGCACTTTCAAGCGGATGAGCGACGTCGGTTCGCTCGGCCGCGGCGGAGCCGACACCCCCACTGTCCTTCTGGTGGACGACGAAGAACCTGTCCGCAAGCTGATGCATAGCTACCTGTCGCGCGAAGGCTTTCAACTCCTGGAAGCCCGCAACCCCGAAGAAGCCGAACTCATCGCGGAAGCCTGCCAGGAGCCCATTCACGTTCTGGTCACCGATGTGGTAATGCCGGAGATGACGGGACCCCAGTTGGCCGAGCGGTTGGCCCGCTCCCGGCCGGATATGAAAGTTCTCTTCGTCTCCGGATACGCGCACGATGCCCTTGCACGGTACGGTCTGGATGGGTCGGCCAACATTCTGTCCAAGCCGTTTCCTGCCTCTGAACTTCTCCGGCGCGTGCGCCTGTTGCTGAGCCAGACAACGCATCTGGCGCGATGACGCCGGGGAAACGCTTGCCATTGCTCACTCAGTTTTGGACACGTCGGGGCCGTGGTCCGTCATCCGCTCGGTGCTACGCGGCCGCACTCTTTCTGGCCGCGGCCGCACAGATCGCGCGGTTGCCTCTCGATCCTCCTACCCTGATCCCATATATCACGTACCTGCCCTTCGTCTTGCTCAGCGCGGCGTATGGGGGATTCTGGCCCGGACTGCTAACGACCGTACTGTGCTTTCTCGAAGCGCTGTACTTTGCTACGGAGCCCATCGGGAGCTTGGCCGTCCGGAACCCAGGCAACTGGTTTGGACTAGGCGCTCTTGTGCTTACGGGCCTGCTCGCCAATATCCTGTTCGAGGGGGTGAAGAGGGCGAGGCTGGCCTCCAATCTGGAATTGACCACGATGTACGCCAATACTCCCGTAGCCCTGATGGTTCTCGATAGCGACCTCCGGGTGCGGAAGGCCAACGATATGGCCCGCGGATTCGCGGGACCTGGGGCGGTGGATCCCGTGGGTCAACGACTGGGTGGGATACTCCGATGCCTGAACGCATTGGCAGACCCACGAGGATGCGGCGATGGGCCGGCTTGTTCCCAATGCCAGGTGCGAAGCGCGGCGCTCGACAGCGCGCGGAACGGCATATCGCACAAAAATGTGGAGGCCTGGGTACCTGTTGCTATCGAAGGGCGCGTTGAGCGGCGATACCTTTCCGTCTCTACCGGTGTCATTCAGACGGACGGGGAAAGACTGATCCTGGTGTCCGCATCCGACGTCACCCGACTCAAGAAATCCGAAGGGGCTCTGAGCGAAACCGTCCGTGCGCTCGAATCGGCGCTGGCTGGGAAGACCGTCTTGCTCAAGGAAATTCACCACAGGGTGAAGAATAACCTCGCGGTCATCTCCAGTTTGTTGAGCATGAAGGCCGATACCGTGGAGGTAAAAGAAGCCAAAGAGGCTTTGGAGGAGAGCCAGCGGCGCGTCTTCTCCATCGCGCTGATCCACGAGCAGCTCTACGGCTCGGACCACCTGGATCGTATCAATTTCTTCGAGTACGCCCGGCAACTGGTCGAACAACTGCAATCCTCGTTTGTCGGCTCGCCCGAACAAATCGACGTCGTGCTGGACGTCGCTCCCATCGAAATGGGGGTCCATCGGGCGGTTCCGTGCGCGCTGATCCTGAACGAATTGGTGTCCAACGCGTTCAAGCATGCGTTTCCCGGCGCGCGGCGCGGCGAAGTTCTGGTTTCCCTCCGGGAACCCTCGCCCGGCTACCTGGAATTGGCGGTCGCGGACAATGGCATCGGCTCACCGCCCGGCCTTGCGGCCCGACATACGCGATCCCTCGGCTTGGAAATCGTCGGTATTTTGAGCCGGCAACTGGAGGGGTCGCTCGAACAGCAATCCGCTATCGGCGCCGGGACCCGATTTGTCCTTCGGTTTCCCGCGGGTAGTTCACGCCGGGCGGCGTAGGGCCGAATCGAAGGGCCTGGCGACCAGGCGGCCGCGCGGGGACGAGGGACTGCCCCACACATTGGGCCAGCCACTCCACTTTCCTGTCGCACCCATGACGAAGCGCGGCGCCCTCGCGGGAATAGGGGGCTATCACTCCAGCCACGCGCGAAGCGTTTCCAAAAGGCGGATCACTTCCCGGTAGCACTTATCAAACGAGGGCGCCAGCCTCGCAGGCTCAAGGTCGAATGCGGCGGTTAAGCGCGCCGTTTGGGAGCACAACCGCGGACGGCAAATCCCCGCGCGCTGTCCGCGTTCGCGTAGCGAGATCCGGGGCGAGTTTGGCCGGGCAGTCGTCATCGCTGTCCAGAATGACCAGAATTCCCCCGCCCGCTTCGGCGCGCACGGCCGCGAGCTTCACAGCCCTTTCCAATTCCCCGGGCTTCAAGAGTTTACTCCTGGGAATGCGAATCGGATGAGGAATGTCGACTGCCAGCCCAGGATCGAAACGTTGGGCGATTCTGCGAATGAGAATGGGAACCGACTCGCACTCTCCGTGCCCTTCCACAATGCATACGATTCGAACCGGCATCAGGTACGCTCGCGGTCGAATAGGCGGACCTGTTTGTCGACCTGTTTGGGGGAAGACTCGGGATCCGGGCGTAACTGGTCCATCCGCAGCAGTTCGCCAGGAGTGTAAGGGCGGCCCTGCAATGCTGCACGGCCCGCCCGATCCAGCGGTGCGATGTGGGTGGATCCCTCTTCGGCGTAGACAGCCAGGATGGAACTCGGATCGAGCCGTTCATCGTCCAGCAGATCCCCGCTATGGCTCGTTACGATGACTTGCGTGTTGCGACTGGCCTCCTTCAGTCCATCGTGGAGCAAGCCCGCCGCGGCGGGATGGAGCGCGATTTCGGGCTCTTCAATACCGACCAGCGGCACGCGGGGTCCGGCGCCGTTTCCAGACTGGAATAGCGCCACCAGAATTCCGAGAGCGCGAACCGTGCCGTCGGACATGTTCGCAGCCAGGAAGCGCCAGGGATCCTTCAACCCGGCGACCTGCTGTCGAAACTCCAGAGTTTCCTTCGGGCCGATCACCTTCACATCGACCCCGCGAACGCCTGGAACCACTCTTGACAAGTACTCCTCGATCCGCTCTTTTCGGCTCGGGTTGTTCTTCTTCAACTGGGCCAGGACACTGGCAATATGGCTGCCGTCGCGCGCCAGCAGGTCGCCGGCGTCGGGCGACTGGAGGTCGCGCATGCTGTCGGGGTTCAGACTGTAGAATCCCATTCGGGAAAGAGCTTCGTAGACGGGCCGAAACGCGGGAAGTCCGGAGGCGTTCACCAGATACAGCCGGTCGATGGCGGCGGCCGGCCCGGGCTGGGTGGTCTCCGCCACCTGGCCCGATTCCACTCGAAAATATTGAACCTCACCGAGGGCTTCCGCGGCCCCGATCCTGCATTCTTCCTCCTGAACGTCAAAGCCGCCCTGCGGGCGCGCTCCAATCCGAAACGCGTAGTGGCCAACCTGTCCGGAGCTGAGCGCAAACCACAGGCGCAGTCCGAAATTATTGGGATGTCCCCCAGATCGCCGACGCACGTCGTTGATGCCGCCCCGCTCTCTAAGGGCATGTTCAAGTGAAGTGCGGAGCGAGTCAGTGACAAAGCGCAACGCGTCCAGGAAATTGCTCTTCCCTGCGCCATTCCTTCGGTCCCACGAGAAACGTCAACGGACCGAGCCTGACGTCGCACGCGGCGAGGCTCTTGAAGTTCTTCAGCGCGACCCTCGTCAAGAAGGTTGGACTTGTCATAGTGACCTAGCGAGTGGCGCGCGGCTTCTCCGGATCGCGCGTTTAGCGCCCGCCGCGCTCCTCTCCTATGCTATCTCTACCACGTTGCCAACCTGGCCCACAACGAGAAAGGGCTTCAGTATTGGCGCCGCAGACAAGGAATGCCGGCAGCAATGCCCACGCGCCACAGCATCGTCAGAATTCACGCCGGCTGTTGCTGGGTCATGCAGTGGAGCGCGCCGAGGCCCCAGATCAGCCCGGTGGCGTCAATGCCGGCGACTTCGCGATCGGGGAACAGGCGCGCCAGCGTGTTCAGCGCCACGCGATCGGCCGGGTCGTTGAAGGTGGGTACCAGCACCAGGCGGTTGGCGATGTAGAAGTTGGCATAGCTGGCCGGAAGGCGTTGGCCCGAGAAAATCAACGGACGCGGCATGGGCAGCTTCACCAGCTTCAAGCCGGCGGCCCGCAGCAGAGCGTGATTCTCGCGCAGCGGCTCGTAGTTGGGGTCGGTTTTATCGGTCTCCGCCGCGACGGCCACCGTGTCCCGCGCAACGAAGCGGGCCAGGTCGTCGACGTGGCCGTGGGTATCGTCGCCGGCGATCCCGTTGCGCAGCCAGACGACGCGTTCGGCGCCAAGGTAATCGCGAAGTTTCCGCTCCACCGCGGCGCGGCTCATGCCCGGATTGCGCGCCTGCACCGGGCTGAGCAGGCATTCCTCGGTGGTCAGAAGAAGTCCCTTGCCGTTGACGTCGATGCTGCCGCCTTCGAGCACCATATCCGGCTCCCACAGGGGCAGTTTCAGCGCGCGGGCGAGCGACCGCGGGACGGCGGCGTCCAGTTGCCAATCGTCGTACTTGGCCCAGGCGTTGAAGCGCCATCCGGTGGCCGCGATGGCGCCGCTGGGATGGCGGACGAACAACGGGCAGTAGTCGCGGGTCCAGACACGATTGGTCGGAAGCACCCGGAATTCCACCGCCTCGAGATCGGCGCCGACTTTGACCAGGATGCCGCGCGCCTGCCGCTCCAGGGCGCGATCACGCACCAGAATACGCACCCGCTCGACGCGGCTCAACTTGCGCACGATCTCGCCGTACACCCACGGGATGGGAGCGAAGCGGCCGGGCCAGTCGTCGCGATTGTGCGGCCAGGCGATCCAGGTGGCCTCGTGCGGCTCCCACTCGGCCGGCATGCGGAAGCCGGCGCGGCGCGGTGTGGCGGCGGGCAGCGTCAATCGATCACCCGGTTCAGGATCGGCCCGTAGGCGTCGATGCGGCGATCGCGCAGGAACGGCCAGTTGCGCCGCACTTCCTCGATCCGGGCGGGATCGCACTCCACAATCAGCGTATCCTCCTGATCGTGGGAAGCTTCGGCCAACACCTGGCCAAACGGATCGGCCACGAACGATGCGCCCCAGAATTCCAGGCCCTGGCCGGGCGGCCCTTCATAGCCCACCCGGTTCACAGCCGCCACGTACACGCCGTTGGCAATCGCGTGCGAGCGCTGGATGGTGCGCCAGGCATCGTGCTGCGCTACCCCGTATTGCGCTTTTTCCGACGGGTGCCAGCCGATGGCGGTGGGATAAAACAGCACCTGGGCTCCGGCCAGCGCCGCCAGCCGCGCGGCCTCCGGATACCATTGATCCCAGCACACCAGCGGCGCGATTCGCGCGTACCGGGTATCGAAACAGCGAAAGCCCAGGTCGCCCGGAGTGAAGTAATACTTTTCAAAGTAGAGCGGATCGTCGGGAATGTGCATCTTGCGGTAGATGCCGGCCAGGCTGCCATCGGCGTCGAAGACCACCGCCGTGTTGTGGTAGACGCCGGCCGTGCGTCGCTCGAAAATCGAGCCGACAATGGCGATTTCCAGCTCGCGAGCCAGCGCGGAAAAGCACTCCGTGGTGGGGCCCGGAACCGGCTCGGCCAGGTCGAAGAGAGCGGCATTCTCTTCGCGGCAGAAATACTGGGAGCGGAACAGCTCCTGCACGCAGACGATTTGCGCCCCGCCCGAGGCCGCCTGGCGGATGCGCGCGGCAGCTTTGGCCAGGTTGGCGCCGGAGTCGGGCGAGCACGACATCTGGATCAGACCGATTTTGAAGGGAGTTTGGGGCATGGGGGGATCTCCAGCAAAAACCGTTAGCCACAGATGAACGCAGATAAACGCAGATGAAAAACCAAACCCCTTATCCCGTCTTATCTGTGTTCATCTGTGTTCATCTGTGGCTAATTCTCTCTTAAACCGCTGCCGGCGAATTGGCCTTGCCCATCCCCAGCAGGCGCTCGTCGAATTCGAAGCTGGCGGTGCGCGGCTTCTGGTTGCGCACGTACCAGCGGTAGGTCTCCTTCAAGCCAACGTCGAAGGGCGTCAGCTTCATCTTCAAGATGCGCGTGACCTTGCCGATATTCATGGTGATGGGCGCCAGGTCGAAGTATTCGCCGAAGTAGAACGGCTCTTCCATGGCATTGCCGCCGGCCTGCAGAATCAGGTCGCGGGGCACCCGTGCCAGGCTGGCTTCGGTATTGGCGGCCTTGGCCAGCCGCTCCACCACTTCCACCTGGGTGAGCGGTTTGGGATCGCCCATGTTGAAGGCCTCGCCCACGGCCCGCGGCTCCTCCATGGCGCGCATTAACGCTTCCACCACATCGTTGACGTAGGCAAACTGCATCAGGCGGTGACCGTCGCCGGGAATGACGATCGGCCGGCCGGCGCGCAACCGGTCCCAGAAAAACTGTTCCCGGTAGTACGGGTTGTTGGGTCCGTAGACGAATGGGGGCCGGAAGGTGACCAGCGGCAGCCCGGTTTGGGCGTGCATGCGGAACAGCAGCCGTTCGGTGGTGGCCTTATTGCTGCAGTAGGGATCGGCGTGGTATTCGGGAGCCAGCGGATCGCTCTCCTTGTGGTTCAATCCATCGCCATAGGCGGCTACGCTCGACATGAAGATGTAGCGTTGCAGGCGGAAGCCGACCGCGCGGACCGTGGCTTCCACCTGGGCGGCCGTGGTGCCGCGCTCCCAATCGTAGGCGTTATCGAAAACGACTTCGAAACGGCGGCCGTCGAGCGCTTCGCGCAGAGAGGCTGCGTCGTTGCGGTCGGCCATCAGATTTTCGACGCGGCGGCTGAAGTCGTGTTTGGGCTTGCGATGCAATACCGAGACTTCGTGACCCGCTTTCACCAGCGATTCCACCAGCGAACGGCCGATGAACAGAGTCCCGCCGATAACCAGTACTTTCATATATTCCCAGTGATACGGACGCACCGGCGCACCGGTGCGTCTTAGAAAAAGATACGACGATTAATCGTAATATTCCAGTCCCAGGTGCGTAATCAGGTCCTCACCCCGCATCCAGCGCAAGGTATTCTTGAGTTTCATCAACTGGATGAAGATGTCGTGCTCGGGGTAAACCTCGGGGGCGTGCATGGGTCCCTTAAAGTAGAACGACAGCCATTCCTGCACGCCGCGCATGCCGCAGCGCTGCGCCAGGTCCATGAACAGTACCAGGTCCAGAACCAGAGGCGCCGCCAGAATCGAGTCGCGGCACAGGAAATTGACCTTGATCTGCATCGGATAGCCCAGCCAGCCGAAAATGTCGATGTTATCCCAACCCTCCTTGGCGTCGCCACGGGGAGGGTAATATTCGATGCGGACCTTATGATAGAGATTATCGTAGAGATCGGGATAAAGCTGTTTCTGGAAAATATACTCTAAAGCGCTGGATTTAGTGACTTCCTTCGACCGGAACGAGCCCGGATCGTCGAGCACTTCGCCATCCCGGTTGCCCAGGATGTTGGTCGAAAACCAACCCCTCACGCCCAGCAGGCGCGATTTCAAGCCGGGGGCGATCAGCGTCTTCATAAACGTTTGGCCGCTCTTATAATCCTTGCCGCTCAACGGGAGATTGCGCTCCCGGGCGAGTTCGAGCAGCGCCGGCGTGTCCGTAGTCACGTGGGGTGCGCCGTTGGAATAGGGGACGCCCGACTTCAACGCCGCGTAAGCGTAAATCTGGCTGGGTGAGATGGCTGGGTCGCTTTTCTTCAAGCCACATTCGAATTTTTCCAGAGAGGAATGGACTTCGCCGGCCTCCGCGAAGACTTCCGTCGATCCGCACCAGATCATGGTTAAGCGGGCGGCTCCGGTGCGCTGCTTGAACTGGCGGATGTCCTCCATCACGGCTTCCGCGTAGTCCATCTTCGAGCCGCCGGTCATGACGTTGGGCCCGTTGATCTTCTTGACGAAATTCGGGTCGAACACCGCCTTCATGGGTTTAATCGCCTGTAGCGGCGCCTTCACCCGTTCGAGCAGGCCCATCTCGAGCACCCCAGCCTTGACTGCGGCCTCGTAGGCGTTGTCCTCGAAAATGTCCCACCCGCCGATCACCAGGTCCGACGGATCAGCCAGCGGGACGAAGTCCTTAATGGCCGGGCTACGGCCTTCGGTGCGCTTTCCCAGACGGACGGTTCCCAGTTGGGTGAGCGAGCCGATCGGTTTTCCCAATCCGAGCTTGATTGCTTCCAGGCCGGCGACGAAGGTCGTCGTCACCGCCCCTATTCCCGGTATCAAGACGCCAAGTTTGCCCTCGGCGGGCGCAATTTGGACGTTGTCTGCAGTTGCCAAAGTCGGGTCTCCTTTGAAGCCGAAATGCTATAATAGCAACTCCATGGGAGATCGCGCGACGGCTACCTTGACTACGCTTGTGGTAGACGACGAGCCATTGGCCCGCGAAGAGCTGGCATTTCTGCTGAAAGACTTTGCGGAAATTGAAGTTATCGGTTCTGGCGCGAATGGCGTGGAAGCCGTGGAAATGATCCGGGAATTGGAGCCGGAGCTGGTTTTTCTGGACGTCAACATGCCGGGGCTGGACGGCATGGGGGTGATCCGCAGGCTGCGCGAAGAGGGGGTGGAACTGCCCCAGTTCATCTTCGTGACCGCCTACGACCAGTACGCCGTGGAAGCTTTCCGGCTGGAAGCCATGGACTACCTGCTCAAGCCGCTGGACAAGGCCCGGCTGGCGGAAACGGTGGAGAGAGCGCGCCGCGCGCTGCAGGAAAAGAAGGCCCCGGAGACGGCCCTAACCGCGACCGCCGCCGGCACTCCGGTGAGCCGGCCGGCCCCATCGGCCGCGCCTCGCACCAAGCTCATGGTCAAGGCCAACAACCGCAACTTCGTGGTGGATGCCAACGAGGTGATCTACGCCACCATCGACGATGGCTTGATCACGCTGGTCACCACCAACATGGAAGGCCACTCCAACTACCGCACCATCGAAGATCTGCAAGCCAGCCTGGACCGCGAGATGTTCTGGCGCGTACACCGCTCCTACCTGGTAAACATTAACCGGATCAAGGAAGTGGTGCCGTGGTTCAAGTCGAGCTATCAGCTTCGCATGGACGACCGAAAGCACACGGAGATCCCCGTAAGTCGAGTACAGACAAAGAAATTACGGGAATTGTTCAAGCTGTAGGCTAAGGCTCCGCTCCAGGTTCCCGTTGGGAAGAATCGGCATCCCGCAGCGGCTTGACCGAATCGAGGGCGATGAACCCGCCGGCTTTGAAATCGACGGCTGCGTGGCAGTTCTCCAATCGGACAATTTCTCCCACCGCCCAGCATGGCAGCGGTTTGTCGGGGTCGGGTGAAATGTTGAACTCGCAGATCACCTGGTCGCCCAGGTTGAGTCCCACGGGCGCTTGCAACTGCAAAAGCACACCGCATCCACTCATATTCACCGTAGTGGCGCGGACAATCTGGCCGTTGTTAAACACTTCGACGGTCGTTCCGGCTTCAATAGCAAAGCGCGGTTCTCTTCTTTTGTCCGAGCCTGCAGGTTCTATTTGTCCCATCAGTCCTCCTTATCGGCCGGGGGGCCGGCAAGCTTTAGGCAGGGTGCTTAACCGATCTGGGGGAAATCCGTTCCAGGCAACCGCTCCCTCGCGGTCGCGGCTCGGTAAGTGACTGAAAACACGCGGCACTCGGAACCTAGCCGCGACCGCGAGGGAGCGGTTGCCGCGCCGAAACCGCGAAATCCCCAGATCGGTTAAGCGCCCCTTTAGGCATGGCAACACGAATCAGGAACCCTCCGCCGTCCAACCGCGTCGAAGGAGGCATTACGCGGAGATAAACCGTGAAAGAACGCCGCCCGGCACTCAGGGCGATTTCGCTTCTGGTTGGGCTGCTCGCTTTGGCGGCTGCCGGTTCGGCGCAGCCAGGGATGCAGCAGCCCGTGCCCCCGATCATTGCCGATGTGAAAGAAGTACTGGTGCCGGTCATTGTGACGGACCCCAAGGGGCACCATGTAGGCAATCTGAAGGGATCCGACTTCAAAGTATCCGAAGACGGCGTCCCGCAGGAGATCGTCTCATTCCGGACCACCGTGGATGCTCCCGCCTCGGAGACCGTCCCCGCAGCCTGTCAGGCTGCCGGCGAGCCATAACTTCCTGCTGCGGTTGAATGAGCTGGTGAGAGCGGCTGCGAGCATGCCGACGTCTCGGACCATCATTTTCATTTCCGACGGGTTCAACCGCTTTCCGGGCCGCGAACTCTACGGCATCGTGCAGGGCTTTGCCCCGCGCGATCACAGCTTCTGGTTCCCATCGAGAGATACCGAACCCGAGTTGCAGAGCATTCAACAACGATTTGCCGAAGGGCATCACCAGGGCGCTCACGGACACGCGGGAATTCTATATGCTCGCCTACGTGCCGACGAACGATGCGTCGGACGGCAAATACCGAAAGATCAAGGTTGAAGTAAAAAACGGCGACAAGCTCCGGGTCAGCGCGAAAGCGGGCTACTGGGCGACGGAAAAGTGATCGGCTCCCAGCCTAATGCGCCATAGTTTTCCCCGCGGGCAAGGACCTGCACAAGTGGGGCGGGCAATTCTGCCCGCAGCCGCCTTTTTAGGCGGCTCTTTCGAGGCGTGGCTGGTCTTCCATCCCGGCGAGAGCCGGCCAAAAGCCGGCAGAATTGGCTGCCCCACGATTTGCGCGGAACGGCGCCAAAGTGAAAACTTTGCGGCATCAGGCTCCCAGGCGGCCCCACAACGGCTCGAATTTGATTTTCAACCCAGGCGGCGCGAGTTTCCGATTACCGAAAGGCTGGACAGGACCATCGCCGATGCGGCCAGAATCGGGCTGACAATGCCGGCGAAGGCCAGCGTAACGCCCACGGTGTTATAGGCGAATGCCCAGAACAGATTTTGGCGCACGACGCGGAATACGCGGCGGGACAGGTCGAGAGCGTCGATGACGGTCGCGAGCTTATTGTTCATGAGCACCAGTGGCGCGGCCTGAATGGCAATATCGGCGCCACATCCGAGGGCGATGCCTAGGTCGGCTTCGGCCAGGCTGGGCGCGTCATTGACGCCGTCGCCGATCATCATCACCACGGCGCCGGACTGGCGCAGGCGGCGGATGGTCTCGATTTTCCGCTCGGGCGTGGCTTCGGCTTCCCATTCGCCGGCGCCGATCGATGCGGCGACGGCCTGGGTGGGCGCGGCGGCGTCGCCCGAAAGCAGCAGGGTGCGGATGCCGCGGCGGCTCAGGGACGCGCACAGCTCGCGGGCATCGGGCCGCACGCGGTCGCCGAACGCCATGGCGCCGCGCACTGCGCCTTCCCACCCGAAATAAACCACGGTGCCGGTATCGCCGGAGGCCGCGGCCAGGTGACCCACGCGCGCGCCGAAGGTTTCCATCAAGCGGCTGTTGCCGATGAAATAGCGTGTGCCGTCCACCGCGCCGCTGATGCCCATGCCGGGATGAATGGAAATATCCGTGGAGCGGGCACTCGTGCCTGCAACGTCCCGACTCCTCGGGACGCGCGTGCCGGGATGATCCCCGACGTCGCAGCCAGGAGTGCCCGCTCCACGGAAGGCATGCGCGGCCACAATCGCCTTGGCCAGCGGGTGTTCCGAACGGGCTTCCACGGCGGCGATTTCGGCCATGCGGGAAGTGTCGCCGACGGTTTCAAGCAGGGCGAAGGCGCCTTCCGTTGCGGTGCCGGTTTTGTCGAGCACCACCACGTCCACGCCGCGAATGGTTTCGAGCACGCGCGTATCGCCGACCAGGATGCCGCGCCGCGAGGCCGCCGCCACGGCCGCCGTCAGCGCCAACGGGGTAGCGATGCCGAGGGCGCAGGGGCAGGCGATCACCAGCACGGCGATGGCGTGAGCGAGCGCTTCGGCCGCGCTTACGCGCCAGCTCCAGAAGGCGAAGGTGGCGAGCGAAAGCGCCAGCACCAGCGGGACGAAGACGCGCGACACGCGGTCGACGGCATGCTCGATCCTGGTGCGGTTGGCGGCGGCGCGCTCGACTGTCCGGACAATGTGTGCGAGTGTGCTTTCCTGCCCCACGCGGGTGGCTTCGATTTCGAGCGGGCCGCCGCTATTGACGCTGCCGCACACCACCGTGTCGCCGGGAGCCTTCCCAACCGGCCGCGATTCGCCGGTCAGCACGGATTCGTCGGCGTGCGAGCGGCCTTCCCGCACGATGCCATCGGCGGCGATCCGTTCCCCGGATTTCACCAGAAAACGCATGCCCGGTTTCAGCGCTTCCAGCGAAACGAAACGCTCGCGCCCGTCCACCACCAGGCGGGCTTTGTTGGGCATCAGGCGATATAACAAGGCGATCGCGCGGGCGCTCCTTTCCTTGGCGGCGCGCTCGATGCTCTTGCCGGCCAGCACCAGGGTGACGATGGCGCAGACGGTATCGAAATAGACGTGCAGGCTGCCGGAGAAGGCGGCAACCACGCTGTAGAAATAAGCCGCCAGGATGCCCATGGCCAGCAGCGTTTCCATGCGCAGCACGCCCTGGCGCACGCCGGCCCGGGCCAGGCGCAGGATGGGCCAGGCGCAGTAGAACACGGTGGGCGTAGCCAGCGCCATCAGTACGAACGGAATGCCGCGGCCGGCCCCGGTGATGCGCACGAAGTAGCTGGCGTAGACCACCAGGCTGAACATCATGGCATTCATCCAGAACAGCGCGGCCAGGCCGGTGCGCAGCAGCAGGTCCTTGCGCTCTGCGTCGGAGCGGCCGCCTGGTTCCCCGGTGTATTCCGACGCCCGGTAGCCCAGCGCGGCCACGCGCTCGCGCACGCGTTCGAGCGGCAGATACTGCGGCGCGTAGCGCAGCTTGAGCAGGTCGCTGGCGAACATCATCTCGCACCCCGCCACGCCGCGCAGCTTGCCCAGCGCGTGCTCAATGAGCCAGCCGCAGGAAGCGCACCACATGCCTTCGACATGGAAGACGGCTTCGCGCAGCTCGGCGCCCGGCGGGATGGCGGGCTCGGCCGCGCGGGCCCGAGTCGAGATCAGGCCCAGCCGCAAGCTCTCGCGGTAGAGATCGGTATCGCGGAAATCCTGGCCAGCGGTAAGCGCGCCGCTCTCGAGCAGAATGGCGTGGACGTTGCGGCAGCCGGCGCAGCAGAATTCGCCGTCGCCGGAGTCGAGCCCGCACAGCTTACAGGTCAACTGCCGTGCTCGATGCGGCCGTGCTCGTCCAGCATCTGCGGATTGGCTTGCCTGGTCTCCACGTATGCCCATATCAGAATTCCGATAAAGATGGCCGATACCACGGCCAGAAAAGGAATCAAAACCGGTATGCGTTTCATGGTGTCCCACTTCCCGGACCGGAGTGAGCCGGCCCTTGCCCAGGCGCTAGAAATGTCATGGGGAACGAATCCACCGCCCCATCCGGAATGGTGCTGGCCAGGATCTCGAAATGCGTCACCAGCTCCGGAGTGGAACCGGCGGGTTGGGCAATTTCGAAGAACCCCTGGGACGTCTCGCCCGGCTTCGTTCCCACTGGATTGACGGCGATGATGAGGTGCGCGGCGGGCAGGAAACGGAGCGAGAACAGCACCGCCGATGGACGGCCGCGGCGATTGGCGACGGCGAATCGAAAACGATTGTAGACCTGGCCGTCGCTCCCTACGCGGTAGAGGTCCTGGCCGCGCTCGGGCGAAATTTGCACCAGCACCGGGTGCCGCATGGAGAAAGCTACGCCCAGACCGGCGGCATAGAAAGCCGTAATCAGGATCACCACCACGCGCTTGGCGTCGCGGATGCCAATTCGCCGATACCAGGGCTCAGCCGCGGCGCCGGTGAGCAACTCGCCCTTTTCGCCCCAAGCGTAGTGAATCAGCCCGGGCTTTGGCTGCTTCAAGCGGGCGAGCACTTCGTCGCAAGCGTCGATGCATTCACCGCAATGTACGCACTCGATCTGGAACGGCCCGTTGCGGATGTCGATTTCCATGGGGCAGACGCGCACGCACTTCTTGCACTCGATGCACTCGTGGGTCTGGTCGCGATAGTGTACCAGCAGGGTATTGCCGTCCCCCATGATGCCCTGCAGGTAGCCGTACGGACAGACGCTTTTGCAGAAGCCCAGGCGCAGGAAAGCGAAGTCGGCGAAGGTCAGCAGGGTGACGGTGGCGCCGGCTATGCCGCCGGCGGTATGCGCGTCGAGCGAGAACAGGCGCCTGGCCAGGTCGACGGGTTCCACGAAGTAGGCGATGAACACGAAAGCCAGGAAGACCGCGCCGGGCGCGAGCGTCACATAAAACATGGCCCGCGCGGAACGCCGGCGGAGGGCGGGCGACCAATAGGGAAACTTCTTGGCGATTCGACGCTTCCACCACGATTCCACCGCCATCGACGCTTCGCTGAAAATCATCTGCGGGCAAAGATAGCTGCAGTAGACGCGCCCGAAGAATATCGAAGAGATGACGATCAGAAACATCAGGAACATCAGGGCGAAGAAGATGATGCCGAATTCACTGATCCATAACTCGGCGCCGAAGAAGTAGAAACGCTGGCGGGGAATGTCGAAGCGGACGACGTTCAGGAAGGGGAGAGCCAGGAAGACGAAGAAGCAGACCAGGTGGATTCGTTTGCGGAGACGGTGCCAGAGACTAGTGGGCATGGGGCACCTGGGTTTGTGATGCCTGGCAGACCACGAAAAACGATGGTCTGCCCCACAGAAAATTCTCTTGGGAAATACCCGACGGCCGCGGCACTAATCGTGTGAGGGCCATTATCCGTGGGGCAGACCATCGTTGTTGGTGGTCTGCCCTGCAGGCCTTATCCCGATGCTCTTGTATCGCAGACGGCTGCCGCACTGGTTCCCGGAGCGCAGCATCACATTCGTGACCTGGCGCCTTGCCGGCGCACTTCCGGCGCACGCGGAAGAGAGCCTCGACCGCGGACCCTTCTGGTTGCGGGATGAGCGGGCTGCCAAGATCGTGCAAGATGCGCTCGAGTGGGGTGCGGCAGTGCGCCAATCCTACGACCTTTACGCATGGGCGATCATGCCGAACCACGTACACGCGGTGTTGGAACCGCACGCCCCGATGCCGGAGATCATGCGCTGGTTGAAGGGCAGGACCGGCCGGATCATCAATCGGGAGCTCGGACGCTGCGGACAGGCGTTTTGGCAGGATGAATCCTACGATCACTGGGTCCGGTCGACTGAAGAGCTGAACGAAGTGATCCGTTATGTCGAGAGCAATCCTGTGCGAGCGGGGTTGGCCGAAGCGGAGGATGAGTGGAAGTGGTCCAGCGCCGGGTGTAGGACAGACCACAAACAACGATGGTCTGCCCCACAGTGAATTCTCGCAGGACATCCGTGGGGCAGACCATCGTTTTTCGTGGTCTGCCCTACCGGCTGTTGCCGTGCTTCTACCCATGGCACACCGGCTTGCCGGCGAGGCCGCGCCACAGCAGGATGGCGCCGAACAGCATCACGGCCACGGCGGCCAGGCGGGTCGACCATCGGCCCAGGCGATAGCCGGCCACGGACGACACCACGCCCATCGCGGCCAGTGCCACCGCCGTACCGGCGCCGAACGCCAGCATGGTGAGCGCACCCGTTAGCGCCGCGCCGGACTCCATGGCTTTGCCCAGCGCCGCGTACACCAGGCCGCAGGGCAGAAAACCCAAAGTCAGACCGAGGGCGAATTTGCCGCGCGTGCCGCTCGACGCCAGCCATCGGCCGATTGCCTGGCCCACCCCCGCCAGTCGCCCGCCACGCCGGATCCGCACCAGCCCGCCCGCCGGCATCAGCCCGATCATCAGTATGCCGGTAACGAGCATGGCCGCGCCACCCACCACCCGCGCTCCGGAGGACATGCCGGCGATCCGTCCCAGCAGGCCGATGGCCCGGCCCACCGAACCGGCCACGGCGCCCAACGCGCAGTACGTCAGAATACGGCCGGCATTGTAAGCGGCGTGGGCGCGCCAAAGCGTTTCCCGCCCGGCCCCGCCGCGCACCAGAGAAACCGAATAAGCCAGCACGATCGGCCCGCACATCTGCAGGCAGTGCAAGCCGCTGGCGAGGCCCAGCAGAAATATGGCGCCCGCCTCGAGCGGCGTCATGCCCCGTACCGGACTTTCGAGTTGGGCGTCGCCACCGCCACGCATTCCCGCGAAAACTCGAATCGCTTCATCAGAATGGCGTGGGTGGGGCAGCGCGAGGCGCACAGCGAGCAGCGGATACAGGTGGTCTCGTCCTTCATCATCACGCCGCCCAGTTGGTCGAGCTCTTCGGCGCTAAACCTGGTCAGGTCGCCGAATTCGGCCTGGGCGCGGTCCAGCCAGACCGGGTCTTCCACCAGTTGGCTCAAACCTACCAGGCGAATCAGGTTCTCCGGGCACACGTCCACGCAGCCGTTGCAGGCCACGCACAGGCCGGTATCGAAAACCGTGTTGACGTTGCAGCGCAGGCAGCGCGCGCCCTGGCGGCGCGCTTCGGCATCGGCGAAAGCGTCTTCTATATTAGCCAGCGAGGCGGCGCGCACCTCGGTTTCGAGTACCGGCGGATTGCGCCGCGGGATGGTATTCCAGCGCTCCGCCATGGTATAAGCGGCGGGCGTCCATTGCTTGCGCACCACCACGTCGGTACGCGTACCGCGCAGGTAATCGTGCATGCTGCGGGCCGCGATCTGGGCCGAGGCGATGGCGTGAATGAACAGGCGCGGGCCGTGGGCCACGTCGCCGCAGGCAAATACGTCGGGCGCGGTGCTCTGATAGGTGTCCGGATCCACCTTGACCAGGCCGCGCTCGGTCGCGACGCCGTCGGCCGGATCGAGGAAGGAGAGATCGCTCGCCTGCCCGATGGCGAAAATCACGCTATCGGCGGCGATATCCTCCACCTGGGTTTCGTCGAAGGAGGGATTGAAGCGGCCGGCGGCGTCGAACACCGCGGTGCAGCGCACGGTGCGCAGGGCGGTGACTTTGCCGTTCTCGCCCAGAATGGCGCGCGGGCCGCGCTGGTTGTGCAGCTTGAGACCCTCCTCGCCGCCTTCCACGATTTCGACCTCGTCGGCCGGCATCTCGGCGCGGCTTTCCAGACAGACTACGTGGACTTGCTTGTCGGCGCTCAGCCGGACGGCGGAGCGGGCCACATCATAGGCGATGTGGTCTTCGTGGGGGCGAACGGCGGAGCGGGCCACGTCGTAGGCTACGTTGCCGCCGCCGATCACGATCACGCGCTTACCCAGCGGAAGGGGCTTCGCGGCATTGAAGGCGCGCAGGAAATCCATGCCGTCGATGACGCCATCGAGGTCCGCGCCAGGTAGCGGCAGCTTGCGGCCCTTGGGCAGCCCGACGCCCAGAAAAATGGCTTTGTAACCCGCGGCGCGCAGGCTGGCAATGGTGAAATCGCGGCCCAGGCGCGCATTGCATTTCAGCTCCACGCCCAGCGAAAGGATGGCCTGAATTTCGTGGCGCACCAGCTCGCGCGGCAGGCGGAAGACCGGCACTCCGCCGGTGAGCATGCCGCCGGGCTCGGCCTCGGCTTCATAGACGGTGACTTTGTAGCCCACCTGCACCAGGTCGTGAGCCACGGTCAGGCCGGCCACCCCGGCGCCGACCACCGCCACGCGTTCGTAGTCGCCTCGTTGCCCGGGAAGCATGCGGGGATTACAGGCGTCGCGGTACAGAGCATAATCGCCGGTTTCGGGCCCGAACTTGTCGGCCACAAAACGCTTCAACGCGCGGATGGCCACCGGTTCGTCCACGTCGCCGCGGCGGCAGGCGGCCTCGCACGGCGCCCCGCAAACCCGTCCGCAAATAGAGGCGAACGGGTTGTGGGCGCGGGCCATGCGGTAAGCCTCCTCGTAGCGGCGCTCCGAAATCGCCGTCACGTAACCGCACGCGTCGGTGTGCACCGGACAGGCGTGCCGGCACTTGACCATCTCGATCCAGTAATCGGTCGCGTCCGGTACCCGAAGCTGATAGAAACCATTCTGCATGGCGCCAGCCCTATTTTTTCTCGCCTTGCGGATCGCCGGCCGGCTCCGGGGCCGGCTTGGCGAAGGAGTACGCCACCACGATGACGCCAAAGATCACGATCAGCGCCGCGATAGCATACATCAAGGCCGCCGAGGATTCGGTGGCGGCGTCCATGGCCTTCACCAGCGGACCGCGCTCGGGCTGGTTGACGTCACCGTACATATAGACCACGAAGTAGACGGCGGCGCCGAAGGCGATGAAGATGTAGGCAAACTTGAGGAAAGTGGGAAGCTCGGCGTCCTCGCGCTCGGTGATCCAGCCGCCGGCGTATTCCTTCAACTTGGTTTTAGTCGGTTCCATGTCGATCGCTCCTTACCGAAGACGGCGCCGATTGACAATCGGCCGGCAGGTTACCAACCTGCCCCACAAGGTCACTCGGCTGATCCTGGAATACCTGGTACTTCACCTTTTCGCCATCTTTGCCCCAATAGCCGTCGTGGCGCGACCGAAATAGGAAGTAGAGGCCCAGCGCCAGCGACAGGGCGAAGAAGAAATAGGCGAAAAATACGCTCGGCCAGGTGTAGTCCCTCATTGCTCGTAGTCTCCGTCGGGACGCCAATCCTTGGCGCGGCCGAGACGCTGGATGTAGGCCAGCAGGGCCTGGAATTCGCCTTCGTCGTTGGCGATCCAGGGGAAGGGCGGCATCACCGAGCCGGGCGTCAGGTCGCGCGGATTGCGAAAGTGGGTGCGGTGCCATTGGGTGTTGTACTTGCCGCCCACGCGCGAAAGGTCGGGACCGGTGCGCTTGGTGCCGAACATGTGGGGCTGGTCGTAGACGAATTCGTCGGGCGTGGAAATGGGCGAATCCACCCCGCGCCAGCCGCTGCGCTTGGTGTCGGCCACCAGCGTCCTTGTCTGCTGCGTATGGCAATACCAGCAGCCTTCGCGGGTGTAGATGGCCAAACCGTGTTTTTCGAGCTCCGTATAGGGCCGCAGCTTGCCGGTAGGCCCCTTCGAAGGATCGTGATTTTCGAACGGCCGCCCCCAGCTTTTGTCCACTAGCGGGGGAATGACGGTGGTGAGAGTGCCGCCGATAAAAAACAGCACCAGCGCGGCACCGATGGCAAAGCCCGCGCTCTTGTCGGCCCGATTAAGCATGCTCTTCCCTCCTGTTCACCACCGTGGCCATGATGTTGTAGGCGAACGAGACGATGCCGCAGAACATCAGCACGCCGGAACAGAACCGCACCAGCCAGACCGGGTGCAGCGCCTTCACCGTGTCGATGAACGGAATGGCGGGATTGTTCCACTGCCAACCCTGCCAGAAGCCGCCCAGCCAAAGGGTGACGAAGAAACCCAGCCCGCCGATCATGAAGAACCAGAAGCTCCAGTTGGCCAGCGCATCGCTGTGCAACTCGGTGCGCCACAGCCGCGGCGCCACGTAGTAGGCGCCGGCGATGGCGAAGAACGAAAAACAACCCAGCAGCGCCATGTGGGCGTGGCCGGGAATCCAGTCCGTCTTCGACACGATGGCGTTGACCGTGCGTAGCGAGTGCATCGGCCCCTGGAAGCAGGTCAGCAGGTAAAATACCGTCCCCGACATCAGGAACTTCAGCGGCACGTTGTCGCGCAACTGGTGCCACTGGCCCTTCATGGTGCCGAAGAAGTTCCACACCACGGCCCACACCGGAATCAGCAGCATCAGCGAAAACGCGATGGCGATGGTCTGCAGCCACTGCGAAATCGGCCCGTGCAGCATGTGGTGCGCGCCGGTCCAGACATACACGAACGACAGCGACCAGAACCCCACCATCGAGAGGCGATGGTTGTAGAGCGGCTGGGTGGAGGCGCGCGGAATAAAGTAGTAAGCCACCGCCAGGCCGACCGGAGTGAAGATCAGGCCCACCGCGTTGTGTACGTACATCCAGTTGAGGTTCGCCTGGTTGACGCCGGTGGTGAACTGGGTGGCGAAGTTGCCGGTCAGATAGACGAACGCCGTCCACAGGATAGTGCCCATGATGTACCAGATGGAAACGTACATCTGCTCGTACTTGCGGGTGAGGATGGTGCCGAAAATATTGATGCCGAACATGATCCAGGCAATCACCACCAGCACGCTGAGCGAGGTCGGCAGCTCGGCGTATTCCAGGCCCTTATTGAGGCCGGCCGGCAGCATCACCACCGCGCCCAGTACGATCACGTTCCAGAGAGCGGCGGTAGCCACACCCAGCTTTTCGCTCCACAGTTTGACCCCGCACAGCCGCGGCACGATGAAATAGACCATGGCCATATCGCACGGCAGCAGCCAGCCGAACAACATGCCGTTGACGTGCAGCGGACGCAGCCGCCCGTAGGTGAGGTACGGCACCGTGCCGAGCAGCTCCGGCCATACGAACTTGGCCGCGATGGTCAGGGCGACGATCCCCACAATGAAGAAGTACGCGATCGAGCTCAACAGAAACCACTTGGCGGTGGTATCGGTGTGCAGCCCCTGTTGGGCGGTCTGCCCTGCCGCGGCGCCAACCGGCGCCACCCTACCTTCCGGCATACGTCTGCCCTTTCTCGGCTGAACCCGGCGTCTTCGGATTCAGACTGCGAATGAAATTGATCAGATTTCCGACGTCCTGCTGCGACATGCCGTAGTCGATCCAGGGCGGCATGGCGGTGCCCTGTACACCGTACAGCACGGATTCGAAGATTCTGCGGTCACTCAACCTAGCGACAAACCAACTGTTGCGCAAATTGCGCGGGTGGGGATTGATATCGAGCGAATTGGGGCCCTTGCCGTCGGCCTTGCGTCCGTGGCAGCCCGTGCATCGCTCCAGGAACATGGCCTCTCCGGCGGCGATCGATGGCTGGCTCATCGTCACCGGATTGGTATCCGGCACCTTGCGCGGCTTGAGCGGCTTGAAAGGCTCCTTGGTGAACGTATCCGAAACGTAAGCCAGCAACCTCTTGATCTGGTCGTCGTCGAGCGCCTTACCCCACGGCGGCATGGACGTGCCGGCCACGCCGTTGTGAATCGAATCCAGCAGCCGTTCGCGCGGTTTCGAATTCATGAACGGAGCATTGGTGAAGTTGCGCGGCGAAGGATCCAGGTACCAGGCGATGGGCCCGTTCCCGTCCCCTTTCTCGCCGTGGCAGCGCGCGCACAGCGTCTTGAACGTATCCGCAGGCGCCGCTTTCGCGGGAGCTGTTTTCAGGCTGACCAGATAGGTGGTGATGGCGCGGAAATCGTCTTCCGGGAAGCGGAACGTGGGCATCACCGAATCCGGAATGCGCGAACGCGTGTTCTTGAAATGGTCCATCAGCCAGGCGTCGTCCCGGATCAGCCCTTCGTAGCTCAGGTCCGGCGAAACGCCGCCATCTTTATCTCTGAGCTTGTGGCAGGCGGTGCAGGCGCGGTCGGAGATCAACTGCTCGCCGGCCTTTTCCCCCGCCGTCCCGGGCGGAATCACCACCGCGATATTGGCGACGTGCGCCTTGTAGCGATCGAGCGTGGTTTCGGCGAAATTCACCCCACGCCGGCTCTTCAGGAAAATCACCAGCGCGGTCACGTCCTCGTCGCTCAGATGGAACTTGGGCATGAAGGAAGTAGCCAGGTTGGCGCGCGGGTCCACGATCGACTCCCACAGGTAATCGATCTTGTACTTCTTGCCGGCTTCGGTCAGGTCGGGTCCCAGCGTGCCTTCGCTCAAACCGTCGATCTTGTGGCAGCCGTAGCAGTTGGTGGCGTAGAACAGCTTGCGGCCGCGGTTCACGTTGGGCGTACCGGCGAAGTTTTCGTCGGTATGGCATTGGGCGCAATTGGCCTCCATGAACGCCTTGCCGCGCAGGTGAGGCACGAACTCCTTGCGCCAGTTGGCCTGGGTGACGTAGCCAGCCAGCGGCTCCGGCCAGAACTCGTCCTCGCCGTGGCTGTAATAAGTGTCCAAGCCGCGGCCCTGGCCGTCGTGGCAGACGGTGCAGCCGAAATCGGTGAACTTGTGCCGCCGCTCCCAGCGGCCGTTGCGGAACACGTCGCCCATGGCTTCCGAGTAGGGATGGGTGCGTAGCGGGTCGCCGGCTCCGGTGAAGCGCGGATCGTCGGCGGCGGCGTGGCAGGTGGTGCAGCGGTCGACGCGGGTCTCGCCGAAGCTGGTGACCATGATCTGATCGATTTTGGGAGACTTCGTCTCCATCTCGGTGCGCTCGCGGGCATTGTGAGAAAGCGAGCGGGCCTGTTCGAAATAGGCCGTCTGGTGCCGCGCCCAGCGGTTGGAAAACTGATCGTAGAACACCAGCCCGTGCACGATCAGAACGACGAAGCTTGCGATGGCAAGTGCCAGTCTCATCCTCGAATCCTCCTCAGAACGGCGAGACCAACGTCCAGTTCGGCCCGCGGAAGAAGGTGCCGATGACGATGAAGATCACGTTGAGAACGGCCAGCGTAAGAAAGATGGTATTGGCCAGCAGCCGCTCCTTGGCGAACCAGCGCCCCACCCCCGCCTGGCCGCGGTCGATATACGGCGCCGCCAGCAGCAGCAAAACCATCACGGTGGGCACGCCGATGCCGCCCCAAAAGGCCGAATAGCTCACCATTTCCTGCAATCCCAGGAAGTACCAGGGGGCCTTGGCCGGGTTGGGCGGGTGCATCACGTTCACCGGCTGCTCCAGCGGCGCGTTGAACAGCAGCGAAACCACCAGGATGGCCGAGAGCGTCAACACGAAGACGAACAACTCCGCCATCAGCAGGTTGGGCCAGCTATACACCGAATCGTCGGGCACGTTGCCGATCTTGGTGAACGGCCCGCGCACGAAGCCCTGCATGCCGTAGGTTTTCACGGCGGCGCCTTTAGGCGCGGCGGCCGGCTCGAGGCGCATTTTGACCACCCCGGCTTCCCTGCCCCGCCCATCCTGCGGCCGGGACAACCCGCCGTCCTTGCGAATGCGCCAGAAGTGAATCGCAATCAGCAGCGTCAGCACCGCCGGCAGAACCGCCACGTGCAGCACATAGAAGCGCAGCAGCGCCTCCTGGCCGACGGTGGTATCGCCCAGCAGCACGAACTTCATCTGTTGTCCCACCAGCGGGGCGTAGCCGGCAATCGATGTACCCACGGTGATGGCCCAGAAAGCCAGTTGGTCCCAGGGCAGCAGGTACCCGGTGAAGCTCAGGAAAAGGGTCACCAGCAGCAGCACTACCCCCAGCACCCAGTTGAATTCGCGGGGCTTTTTATAGGCCCCGGTAAGGAACACGCGGCACAGGTGCAGCGCCACCATGGCCACCATCCCGTGGGCCGACCAGCGGTGCATGTTGCGCAGGAAGATGCCGAACGCCACCGTGCCGCGCAGGTCCAGCATGCGGTCGTAGGCCTGGGTGGTGGAAGGCACGTAGTAGAACATCAGCAGAATGCCGGTCACCACCAGAATCAGGAACAGGAAAAAGGAAATCAGCCCCAAGCCCAGGGTATAGGCCGGGCGCAGCGTATTGCGGTGTACCTTCACCGGGTGCAGGTGCAGAAAGAAGTTGGTGAAACTGGTGGCGGCGCGCTCCTGGTCGTTGGCGGGAAGTGGATTGCGGAAGATGGAACTCCACACATTCGAGGGGAGTTCCTTGAGGGCGGTGACGAGGCCCGGGTGCTTCGCGGCGGCGCTCATAACGTGAAGTAGGTCCCCTGCTCGACTTCGGAGTTCTTGTCCACCATCACCTCGCCGTTCGGCGCCAGGTTGACCTGGTACCAGGCCAGCGCTTTGGGCGCCGGACCTCCAGTGACGTTGCCGTCCTGGTCGTAGCGCGAGCCGTGACAGGGACAGGAAAACCCGGTATCGGCCAGCGCCACGATGCAGCCCAGGTGGGTACAAGTGGTGGAAATGGCGGCCATCTTGTTGGCCTCGCGCACGATGCAGACCCGCTCCACCTCGCGCGCGATGCGCGTGCCGGGCGGATAATCGTCCGGTTTGCCGATACTGAACAGCGCGCTCGGACTATAGGTCACGCGCGGCTTAAAGAAGATAAGGTTCGAAACCGCGGCCAGCGCCGCCGAGCCGAACAAGCCAAAACCGGAAAGCCAGATCAGGGCTTTCCGCCGGGGCGTGGCGGCTTCCGGCTCATGATTCGCCATCGTCATTCTCCTTGTCCTTCGGGCTCCTGGCGGAATCCACCAGGTCCTCCACATCGCTCCAAAAAACCTGGTACTTGGTGTCTTCGAGGTTGCGGAAATAGTCCTTCTTCACGGCAAAAATGAAGACGCAGGCAGTTGCCGCCGCCATGCACAGGCTGGCCACCAGGGCGACCCAGGTCAGTTCCATACCTTGCGGTCCGCCTGGCGCGCCAGGTCTTCCAGACGCGCGTTGCGCAACACCCCGGTCATCGCCACCTGCGCCTCCACCCACACCCGGTGGGCCGGGCACCAGCTTTTCCGTTCGCAGCCGTAAGCCGAATCGATACAAACATTCAGGTGAATCGGCCCCTCGACGGCCTCGATCACGTCCAGCAGGGAGGCCCTCCTTTGCGCTTCCGGCAGCTCGAACCCGCCGGTGTTGCCCCGGTGCGAAGACACCAGTTGAGCTCGCGTGAGGGTCTGCATCACCTTGGCCAGAAACTGTTCCGGACACCCGGCCGCTTCGGCCAACTCGGCCCGGCTGGCACGAACGCCCGCCTTCAAGCCGGCCAGGTGGACCATCACTCGAATTGCGTAGTCAGCCGCTCGTGTCAGTTGCATATGGGATCAAAAAGACCCGATTGCCCGCAATTAAATTGCCAAACCGTCTTCATGCCGCCTCCTATGCCGAAAGTCTCTCTAGCTTAGTGGGTTGCAGCCGGCAAGCGTCTCTCTTGAATCGCGCCCTCACTGGCGCCCATGCGGGCTTTCACTCACCCAATTGGGGGTGTCTGCACAGCGTAGAAAATTACCACACTCTGCTGGGTTAGCCTCGGGAGTATACGGTATGCTGAAAGTTTGCCAGGCTGGCGCACGCGCCGACGCGCGCTGACGGGAGGATCGTCCGATATGACGGAATCCACGAGGAGAGATTTGGAAAGTACCGTCCAGGTGAGCGAACGGTTGGTGCGGGCACTGCTTGCGTCCGTCTCGCAAGCCATTCTTGGCACCGACCGGGAGGGCGAAATCGTCCTGGTCAATAATAGCGCCCAGGAGATGTTCGGCTACACGCGCGACGAACTGCTCGGCTCGAGCATCGAACTGCTCCTGCCCGAGGCCCGCCGCGCGGCGCACAAACTCGAGCGCAGCGCCTACTTCGATCACCCGCACACGCGGCCGATGGGAATCGGGATGGACTTGGCTGGCCGCCGCAAGGACGGCTCCGAGTTCCCGGTCGAGGTCAGCCTCAGCTTCATCGAAAGCCCGGAGGGCGTCTTCGGTATCGCCTTCGTCACCGACATCAGCCAGCGCAAAGCCCTGGAGCAGCAATTGATGCACGCCCAGAAAATGGAAGCGGTGGGACGGTTGGCGGGTGGCGTGGCCCACGACTTCAACAACATGCTGACCGTCATCAGCGGTTATAACCGTATGATTCTGGACGACTTGCCTCCATCGTCGGAACTGCGCGGCTACCTCGAGGAAACCCTCAAGGCCGCCGATCGCGCCGCTTCCATCACCAGCCAGTTATTGGCCTTCAGCCGCCGCCAGGTGATGCAGCCCGCCGTAGTCGACGTGAACCACATCATCTCCCACGCCGAAAAAATGCTCCGCCGCCTGATCGGCGAGGATGTCGTACTCGAGTTGAGCCTGGCCGACGGGCTCAATCCCATCCGGGCCGATCCCAATCACCTGGAGCAAGCCATCGTCAACCTGGCCGTCAACGCCCGCGACGCCATGCCCGCCGGCGGCCGCCTGCGAATCCATACCACCGCCGTCACCCTGGACGGGGATTTCGCCCGCACCCACCCCGCTTTAAGCCCCGGCCCCTTCTTGCGGATCGACGTTTCCGATACCGGACAAGGCATGGATGCGGCCACCGTCGCCCACATTTTCGAGCCGTTCTTCACCACCAAGGAGCGCGGCAAGGGTACCGGCTTGGGCTTAGCGACGGTGTATGGCATGGTGCGCCAGACGGGCGGCGATGTGCAAGTCACGAGCCAACCCGGAAACGGCTCCACGTTTCATCTTTACTTCCCGACCGTGATGGAACCGGCGAGCGAAACTCCGGAGCGGCTATCGGCCGCCGCCGGTCCCGGCTTCGAAACCGTCATGGTAGTGGAGGACGACGCGGCCGTCCGCGAATTCACCGCCAGGGTATTGCGCCAGCTCGGCTACCAGGTATTGACCGCTTCCGGCGGGGACGAAGCGATTCGGATCAGCGACGCCCACCCCGGCGAGATCGCGGCCTTGGTTACCGACGTCATCATGCCCGGCATCAGCGGCCGCGTAGTGGCCGACGAACTCATACGCCGCCGGCCCGGAATCAAAGTCCTGTTTCTTTCCGGTTATACCGGGGATGTGATCGCCGACCACAACGTGCTGGAAACCGGCGTCGACTTTCTGGCGAAACCATTCCGCCTGGAAGACCTGGCGATCAAGCTGCGCGAGGTTCTCGACCGCCCCTGAGCCCCTCCTGGCATCGCGCTTGCATTGGAGTCCGGCATGCCTCGCTCGATGGCTGCCAAATATCTGTCGCTAAACGGGTTGAACCATCCCGGAGTCGTGCCGTGGAGGCACACCGGTGTGAAGCCCGGGCCACATGAGGAACACGGCCGATCGCGACCGGTGCCTGCTATAATCGAGACTTCGTTCCTTACATTAGAGAACGTCACACCATATTCGGCATGAAGGGTATCTGCGTATTTCTCTTGAGTGCGGCGGCTGTCTTCGCCCAGAATTTCGCCAACGGACAGGCGGCCAGAGCGGTAATCGGGCAAACCACCTTTACCGCCGCCGATCCCAATTCGAGCAATAACGTCATTGGCGCGGCCAGCGGCATCGCGTACGCCAACAATACGCTCTTCGTGGCGGACGATAACCGCCTCGGCGCCACCCCCGAAAATAACCGTATTTTGATTTTTCAAAACCTGTCGAGCATGTTGCCGGCGCCCACCGCCCAGCTCAGCTACAACACCACCTGCCCGGTTTGCGTGGGTACCGCTGCGGTGGTCCTCGGGCAGCCGGATTTCACCACCACTACGGTCAATTTCACCCCTTCCCAGAGCAATTTGCGCCAACCCACCGCGGTCGCTTCCGATGGCGTCCACCTGGTGGTGGGCGACACGAATCATAACCGCGTCCTGATCTGGAATCATATTCCGACCGCCAACGACACGCCGGCCGATGTAGTGGTGGGACAAACCGATTTCTTCGGCGACGGGCTGTGCGGCAAGGACACCTGCACCGATAACGGCCCCACCGCCAGTTCCCTGCGCGGGCCGCAAGGAGTCTGGATCCAGAACGGCAAGCTTTATATCGCCGATACCCAGAACAGCCGCGTGCTGATCTATAACTCGATTCCGACCGCCAACGGCGCCGCCGCCGACGTAGTGGTGGGCGCGCCCGACTTCAAAACCACCACCAAGGCCAACCTGGATACCGAATACCCGGTCATGACGGCTTCCGACATGATCAATCCCGTTTCGGTAACCACCGACGGCGTGCGCCTCTTCGTAACCGACGCGGGCGCCAATCGCGTGTTGATCTGGAACAAGATTCCATCCGCCAACGGGACGGCCGCCGACGTGGAAATCGGCCAGCCCGACATGACATACTCGGTGCCCAACTACGCCTACACCACCTACACCGATCCCACCACCAACGTCACCACCGAGGTTCCCGTCCTTTGCACCATTCCCACCGGCCTTGACACCAACGGCAACCCCACCTATCCGGGTGTCTGTCTCTACACTTTGAATTTTCCGCGCTTCGCCTTCTCCGACGGTACCCACCTTTATATCGCCGACGGCGGCAACGACCGGATTCTGGAGTACTTCAGCATTCCTACTTCGAACGCCCCGCCCGCGGATATCATCGTGGGCCAGCTTGGCGGCGACGTGGACCAGGCCAACGACGCCGTCGATTCCATGTACACTCCCGTCGCCATGGCTTGGGACGGCACCAACCTTTACGTCAGCGACCCGTATAACCGGCGCATCATGGTATATACGCCCCAGAACAACGCCTTGCCCTACCAGGCGGTGGTCAACGCGGCCAGCCAGCAGGTCATCGCCAGCGGCTACGTCACCATCGGCGGCACCATCAAGGCCGGCGACGTGGTCACTATCACCGTTAATAACTTCGCCTACAACTACACGGTGAAAGAAACCGACACTTACGCGGACGTGGTAGCCGGATTGGTGGCCGAGATTAATTCCGGGCTTTCCGGCGATCCCAACGTCACCGCCAGCGTGGATGCCACCGACCTGGAAGTCATTCTGGCCGCCAAACAGACGGGAACGCTGGGGGACCAGATTTCCTACAGCGCTTCGGTATCGACCAGCGCCAGTATCACGGCCAGCGCCGAACAGTCCACCATGAAAGGCGGCGGTTCGGCGGCCCAGGTGGGGCCGGGGACGATCGTCGAAATCAACGGGACTGGGCTTTCGGCCGGCTCCGTCTCGGCCGATCTGTCACAACCCAACCTGCCCACCATACTCGGCGGCACGCAGGTTTATTTCAATGGAATCGCGTCGCCCCTCTATTCGGTGTCGCCGACCCAGATCGTGGCCCAGGTTCCGTGGGAGTTCACCACCGAAGATAGCGTGAATGCCTATGTTCGCAGCGTCATGAGCGATGGCACCATCCTGGCCACCTCGGCCGTGGCGCTTTCCGTCGTGCCGGCCAATCCAGGCATTTTCACCACTTCCAACACCAACCCCCAGGTGGCCATGGCGTTTCACGCTTCCAGTTCGGCGGTGGGCCTGCTTTCGGTGGATGGCAGCGTGGCGGCGGGCGACGTGGCAACCGTCACCATCGATACTCTGACGTACAACTATACGGTACAGAGTTTCGATACCCTGGACAGCATTCGCGACGCGCTGGTGGCGCTCCTCAATACCGATCCCCAAGTCACTGCCCGCGCCGCCGACTATTACGACCGCATTATTTTGCAGGCGCGGATTCATGGACCGGAGGGCAACAGTATTGCCTACACCGCCACCGCCAGCTCGGGTTCGAGCGTCAGCATGACCGCTTTCGCCAACCAGCTCTGTTGCGCCAACGTGGCGGGCGCGCCCGTTACCTATGAAAACCCTGCCGAAGCCGGCGAACTGCTTACCTTCTACGCCACCGGGTTGGGATTGCCGGTTTCAAACCCCGCTTATACGCCCCTGATTGCGACCGACCAGATGTATCCCTTGGGCGCGCCCGATACGCTGCCCCCGGAAACCGTCAACGGCACCCAGACTTTCATGTCCGCCATTTGCGGCGGCAGTACGGCCGACGTGATGGCCTCCACTCTGATGCAGGGCACGTTCGGCACTTTTTCCGTAGTCCTACACCTCAATACCGGCCTGAAGAACAATATTTACACTCTCTGCACGCTCGCGCAGGGCCCCTATGTCAGCAACCAGGCCGCTATATCGGTTGTAGCTCAGCAGTAACTTGACACAGAATCGGTTAAGCACCCGCTTCTAGTAAGCGGACGGCCCGGCCCGTGGCATGATAATTAAGATGGTACGCCGCCAGTGGGTAGCTTGGGTGCTGGCATGTGCCGGCTGGGTAGTACCCGCCGCGGCGCAACCGGGCGCTACCCTCTGCGGCCGCATCCTCGATGCCTCCGAGGGGGGCATCGAGGCGACCCAAATCACCGCCGTCAACCAGGACACGGGTTTCCGCCGCCAAACCGAATCCGCCAGCGACGGAGCCTACTCCATCGCTTCGCTGGCTCCCGGCTCCTACAAAGTCATCGCTCGCAAGGATGGCTTCCGCACGCTGGTGCGCTTCGGCGTGGTTCTTACCGACGGCCAGGCTTCGGTTGCCGACTTCGCCCTGCCGGTGGGCAGCATGCTCGAAACCATCACCGTCGAGGGTACGGCCTCTCCCTTGGAGCGGGTCGATGTTTCCGCCGGCACCGAATTCGATCGCGGCGACATCGCCCGCCTGCCGCTCAACGGGGCCGGCTTACTGACCCTGCTCGACGCCGCCGCCAATGTCAACGTCACTCCCGCCACGCGCGGCGAAGCCGGACAGTTTTCCGCCAACGGGCAACGGCCCAACGTCAATGCCTTCACCGTCGATGGCGCCAGCGTCAATACCGGAATTACGGCCGGCGGATTGCCAGCCCAAGCCACCGGGGGCACGCTGCCCGCGACCACCGCTTTCGGCAGCCTGGACGCGCTGGTTTCCCTCGATGCCATCGAAGACATGACGGTGCGTACCTCCACCGCCGGCGTCGAATTTGGCCGCCGGCCCGGCGCGCAGGTCGGCATCACTACCCAAACCGGCTCCAACCAGTTCCACGGCGGCGTTTCGTTTTCCTGGCGCAATCAACTGCTTAGCGCCAATAACTGGTTCGCCAACCAGGGCGGCTTCGGCCGCGTGCCGCTCAGCCTGCTCAACGTGGCGCCCACCCTGGGTGGACCGCTCAAACGCAACCGCCTGTTCTTTTTCCTGGCGTTTCAACACATCGCTCTCGGACAGCCCTTCGTGTGGGAGCAACCCGCGCCTTCGCTGGCGGAGAGGCAAGCCGTCGCGGCCTGGGCCCAGCCGGCGGTCGACCTGTTCCCCTCCCCAAACGGCCCGGCGCTCTCCAGTGCCTTGGGGGAATGGTCGGGATTCAGTTCCGAGCCGGCCGCGTTGAATGCCGGCAGCGCCAGATTCGACCAGATTATCTCGCCGCGCGTGAACTGGTTTGCGCGCTATCATGACGCGCCTTCGAACAACGCCTTCGGCCTCGCCGAAATCGACCGCCTTTCGATGCGCACCCAAAGCCTCACCCTGGGACTGAACGCCGGCTTCAGTTCGCGCACCGCCATGGAATTGCGCGTCAACGAATCCCAGTCGTCGGCCAATTCGGTTTGGACCACCCCCGGCGACCCTTCCACCCCAAGCTGCGACTTGCAGACCCTTCCCCCCCAGTTCGCCACCGCGCCCACCGGGTGCGACGCCCTCATCCGGCTGACCATCGATGGCGTCGGGCAGTTGGTGACCGGAGAGGAAGGGCTTCGCCGCCAGCGCCAGTTTCAGGCGGTGGATATCTTCAGCCTGCGTCTTGGAAAACACGCCCTGGAATGGGGCGCCGATTATCGCAGCATCACCGCCATACGCCGCGACCCCACCGGGTCCCTCAACCTGATCGCCGATACCGTCACCGATCTCACCGGCATCCAGAACCTTTGGGTGGCCATCTCAAAACCCAGCAACCAGACCGCCGGAGCCCAGGAACTGTCGAGCTGGATCGGCGATACCTGGCGCGCCACCTCACGCCTCACCGTGACGGCTGGCCTGCGGTGGGAATTCAGCCCGGCGCCGACAGGGTTGGTTTCGGTGCTTTTCGGCGGGACGATCGCTTCCGAACCTTCCCTGGCCCCTCTTTGGCCCCTGCGCTTCGGCAATCTCGCGCCGCGCCTCGGCTTGGCCTGGCGTTTGACCGCCGATGGAAAAACCGTCCTGCGCACCGGTGGCGGCCTTTACTACGACTCCAGTATGAGTATTGCCGCCGACGCCTTGAACGGCGGACCCTTGTTTGCCTCGTTTTTCTCCGAACGCTACGGCCTGTTCTCCTCCGAGTTGACCTACGCCTTCCTGCCGGATCTCCGCCTGCCGGCGGTGGGGCAATGGAATCTCCACCTGGAACGGGCTCTCAGCGCGCACGACACGCTTTCGCTCGGATACGTCGGGGCAGCCGGTTACGATTTGGTTCGCCGCGAGGTCGGCGGCGCCGGCAGCACCATCACTTCTCCCCTCGCTCTTACCACCGATAACGGCCGTTCCCGCTACCACGCCATGGAAGCGGAGTACCGCCGCCGCTTCGCCACCGGCCTCGATGCCTCGCTGACTTACACCTGGGCCCATGCCATCGATAACGATTCCAGCGACGCTTACCTGATGTGGACCGGCTCGGGAATGACTCCCGCGTCCGACCGCGCCTCCGCCGATTTCGACTTGCGCCAGTCCTTCGCCGCCACCTTCGCCTATACCATTCCGCGCCGCGCGCCGTCGTCCCCTTGGTCGCGACTCGCCGCGGACTGGAATCTGAGCGCCATCGTTCGCGCCCGCTCCGGCTTCCCTGTCACCGTCCTCGATAGCGAACAGTACACCGGCATTCCGCTCGCCGACGCTTTCCGGCCCACCTACGTCTATGGCCAGGCGCTCTGGCTCGCCGATCCCCATGCGCCCGGCGGAAGGCGCCTGAATCCGGCCGCGTTCGAACCGCTGCGCCCCGGGGTGGAGGGCGACCTCGGCCGCAACGCTATCGCCGGCTTCGGCATGTGGCAGGCCGATTTCTCCGCCAGCCGTACCTTGCGCCTGGACGAGCTCCGCTCGCTCGAGCTGCGCGCCGACGTCTACAACCTGTTCAACCACCCCAATTTCGGCGACCCGGCCCGCTACCTCGACAATCCCCTCCTGGGCCAGTCCACCAGCATGTTAAATATGATGCTCGGAACCGGCAGCCCCGGCAGCGGCATTTCCCCCCTCCTGGGCGCCGGCGGCCCGCGCGGCGCGCAATTGGGAATCAAGCTGCGGTTCTAGGGCAGCGGGATATCTTACGGGCCCAATAAGGCTTCGATGTCTCGGGCTCCGTGAATGATATGCACGACCTCGACGCCGTTCGCCCTGGGCAGATAGAAGATCAGCCAGTTCTCGAAGCCGGTTACCGGCCACCGGCGGACTCGGCGTAAGGCAGCTTTTTTCGAAACCCGCACAAAGCGCCCGCCTTTGGCAGACGCGCGAGTGTCTCAAAGCTCGCAGCCAGCGCGGCGAAAAACCGGTCGGCTGCCCCCGGTCCGCCGCTCTCTTCGAGATATCTGCCTTGCGTTTCAATCTCACGCCGCGCCGCGCCACGGACTACGATTTCGGGCACGATTACTGGCGCGCCGGCTTCGTCGGTTTCCCTGCGCGACGAACGTTCCTGCGGAGTTCGGCCCACCACTCCGGTGTCACCGCCTCGGGCTCCGTCTTAAGCGCTTCCAACAAAACGTCCTCGAGTCCTTCCCTGGCCTTGCGCTTTTGATCGGCGCGCACCAGCTCGCGCACATACTCGCTGACGCTGCTGTAATCCCCGCGGTTCACCTGCTCCTCAACGTATAGCTTCAGAGGGTCGGGGAGCGAAATGTTCATGGTTTGCATGGCGGCTGATTTTTATTCTGGCAATTCTTGTCAATTGCTGTCAAATCTGGCGGCGGCCCACGGCGTAAGCCGTCGGGAAGCACGCATCTCGGCTAACGGTTATCGTCGTCGATTTCAGTGAACAACTGAGCGAACGGGAAATCGATTGCGGGTTCTTTCAGCCGAATCGTGGCGCCGGTAAGAAGCTGCAAATTGCCTTGTTGAAACAGCCACGCCCGCTGGTTGTCCGGGTCCATGACCAGAATGTTCCGAACCGTCAGTTTCTCGTAGTCGAAACATCGATCGACGATGTCGTCAAACGTATCGTCCGGCGACTTGATTTCCACGATGATAGCCGGAACGTCCACCACAACCTTGCCCTTGGTGTACGGCACCCCAAGGACCATCACGTCGGGAATGCGGTAACGGCGAGTCGCGGCATCGACCAGAAGCCTGCATTCCGTGAACACATCGATCCGGTGCGATTTCCGAAACCTAAGAAAGAACGCCCCGACAATTAGCTGCAGCAATGCGTGCCGTTGTGTGCCCACATGTCGCTCCAGGAGGACACCGTCCACGAAGTCCCGGTCCGGTTCGTAGGCGCTGTTCAGATACTCGTCAAGCGAAATCGACGCCGATGTCGTACCCATGACTATCGAACCCCTCGATGCCGATTTTACCACTTGCGCGGGTTGCCAATCGGCCCCACGCGTGGGGCAGGCGCTTTCCCGGCCGAAGGGGCGAAGTAAACCTAGTCCGACGTGTCGCTGCGGTAAAATGCGGCACATGCAAGTTGCTCACACACGAGATTGGGTTGACTACCTGATCGCTATCGGACCGGTGATTGGAGTCATCGCCGTACTGATCGTTGGCTTCGTTCAGGCGTCCCTTCAACAGAGCCAATCGAAGCAGGGTCTTTTTGACAGACGATTCAAGGTGTATTCCGCCGCCGAGGCGTACCTTCTGAAGGTTCTCCAGACCGATGGGAAGACGGATATTCCGGCGTATCAGGAGTTCCGAAAAGACACTGATCCCGCCGAGTTCTTGTTTGGTCCCGACGTATGGAAGTTCGTCGGAGACATCGGCAGACTGGGCCTTGAGTTGCGCTCGAAACACACCGTTCTCGATCACAACACCCAAATCGTCAAGAACGTAAGAGACGCAAGCGGAGTCATGGCTGATGTCTTCACCTACTACGACGAAACCGAATATCGTGAGGCGTGCATCAGAGTGCCAGCCTTAGTAGGTGAAATAGGTGGCCTGATGAAACAAGTCGCAGATGCGATCAGTAGTGGCACGAAGGACGCTTTCCGCCCGTATCTCCAACTTCGCCACGACCTGCCGTGGTACGTACGTTTGGAGCGATATATGGATGACTTCCTTCAAAGGCTTGACAGGACGCTGAGCCGTTCAAGCGAGAGGGTCTGAGGCGGAGCCGCAGTTGATCCCACGCGCCGGAAATAGGTAAGGTGGGAGTATGAGCAGCAAAGCAACACCGCTTCTCCAGGAGTTCGAGGCCTTGCCGGAGGAAGAAAAGCAGGTCGTCATGTTCGAGTTCCTCCGCCGGGCCGCGCCTTACGATTCCGGCCCCATCGACGACCGGGAAACCGCCCAGGCGGCCGACGACCTGTTCCTCATGCTGGACGCGGAAGAGCATGAATCCAGCACGCGGTGAAGAGAGATCCCTCGCTCCGCCCGATAAACCCCTCCCCTTCTCCCCCCACAAGTTATAATCACAATCGGAATGGATGTTTTCGACGAATTGGTTCGCCTCCGCGCGCTCGGGCAAAAGTGCGCTCTGGCTACTATCGTCGAAGTGCGCGGCTCCATTCCCAGCTATGAAAGCGCCAAGCTGCTGGTGCGTGAAGACGGCTCCATGCTGGGGACCATCGGGGGCGGCTGCGTGGAAGCCGAAGTCTGGACTGCCGCTCGCGAAGTGCTCGACACGGAAAAGCCGCGCCGCCTCAAGTTCAGCCTCGGCCAGGACGCGGCTTACGATAACGGGTTGATTTGCGGCGGCCAACTGGAGGTCTTCGTGGAGCCGGTGCTTCCCGTTCCGAGCGCCTTTATCTTCGGCGCCGGCCACATCTCCAAAAGCCTGGCGGCGGTGGCGGCGCTGGCCGGTTTTCGGCCCGTGGTAATCGACAATCGCGAGAGCTTCGCCAACCGCGACCGCTTTCCCGAAGCCGCCGAGGTGCACGCCGCCGAATACGAGGACGTCTTCCCCCAACTGGCGATCCACGAAACCAGCTACATGATTATCGTCACCCGCGGCCATCGCGACGACATGCGCGTACTGCGGATGGCCATCTCGAGCCCGGCCCGCTACATCGCCATGATCGGCAGCCGGCGCAAAGTCCTGAACGTGGTCAGGGAACTGGAAAAGGAAGGCATCGCGCGCCAGGAACTGGAGCGGATTTACGCCCCTATGGGCCTCGACCTGGGCGCCATTTCTCCCGAAGAGATCGCCATTTCGGTGGCGGCGGAAATGATCGCCGTACGCCGCAACCCGGCCGGGCGCTGGCGCTCGCTCTCCATGTCGGTGTTCCCCCGCGACGAGGTAGCGGAGGAACCCGCGCCCCACGAAGTCTCCCCGTGACCGCCGGTCTCATACTGGCAGCCGGCGCGTCGCGCCGCATGCGCACCCCCAAGGCCCTGCTCGACTACCGTGGGGAAACCTTCGTCGATCGCCTGATTGGTCTGTTCGCGTCGCGCACCGAGCCGGTCATCGTGGTCCTGGGCGGGCACGCCGCCGAAATTCGCGCCGCCGCCCGGCGTCCCGCCCGCTTCGTGCTGAATCCCGATTACGAAAACGGCATGCTCGGCTCGCTGCAGTGCGGTCTGCGCGCCGTGCCGCCCGAAGCCTCGGGCGTGCTCCTGACCCTCGTCGATCACCCGGCGGTGGCCGATTCCACCATCGACGCGCTCCTGTCCCCGCCCGCCGGCGCGCTGCTGCGGGTGCCGCGGTACCGGGCTAAGCGCGGCCATCCTATTTGGTTCCACCCCTCCCTCATGCCCGAGTTTCTGGCCCCTCCGGCCGGCGCCACCGCCCGCGACATCGTCGCCGCCCACGCCGCCCAAACCGATTATCTCGATCTCGACGACCCCGGCGTGGTGGCCGATATCGACGACCCCGCCGCCTATCGCGAGCTCACGGGCGCGTCCTTATGACGCCGCCCCCAGTGGAACAGCCGGCGAAGTGGCATTGGAAATGGAAATGGAATGCCAGGCTGGCTTTCCGGCTTGCCCTGGGCGCGCTCGCGCTGGTGGTCGCCGCCGGTCTGGCCGCGCCCTACATCCGCGCCGACCAATACGGCGAGCGTCTGCGCGGCGCCCTGGAGCGAGCCCTCGGCCGGCGCGTCGAATTTGGCGGCAAGGTGCGTTTCAGCCTCTTTCGCGGCGGTTTCTCGGTGGAGGACGTGGTCATTCACGAGGACCCCTCCATCGGCTTGGAGCCGATCGCCTACATGGATGAAATCGTGGTTCGGCCGGCGCTGCTGCCGCTCGCGGCCGGCCGTTTCGCCATCGCTTCCATCCGCCTCGACGGCGCCAGCATCAATCTCGCCAAGTCCGGACCGGCCGAAGCCTGGGGCCGCTGGAATTTTGAGCCGTTGATCGGCCGATCGCTGATGAGCAATACGCCCGCCGTACAGGTCCGCAACAGCCGCATCAATTTTAAGTTCGGCGAGGAGAAATCGGTCTTCTACCTCACCGACACCGATCTGGATATTTCGCCTCCCGCCTCCCCCGGCCGCGGCTGGAAGATCGAACTGTCGGCCAAACCCGCCCGCACCGATGGCGCCGCCCGCGGCCTCGGTTCGTTTACCCTGGAAGGCCGCTGGTACGTCGCGCCGGAGCGGGTCGATCTCGACCTCGATCTGGACCGCAGCGGCCTGGCGGAAATCACCACCGCTTTCGCCGGGCAGCCCGGCGGCGTTCACGGCACCCTTTCCGGCAGCCTCCACCTGGCCGGCCCTCTACAGCAAATCGGCATCCTCGGCCGCATGCGCATCGAAGACGTGCATCGTTGGGACTTGATGCCGCCTCAGGGCGAAGGCTGGCCGGTCGCGATCCGCGGGCGCATCGACCTGGTCGGGCAGAAAATCGAGCTTGAATCGAGCACTGCCGGCCGCGGCGTCCCGCCCGTCTGGGTCCGCTTTCGCGCCAGCGATTATCTTTCCCAGCCGCACTGGGCCGTGGCCGTCAACTGGAATCGCTTCCCCTTGGGACCACTGCTGCAGTTGGCTGAACACATGGGCGCTTCGGTTCCCCCCAAGCTCGGTTTGAGCGGGTGGATGGAGGGCGCCATCGGTTACTCCGGGCGCGGCAGCCTGCAGGGTACCCTCGGCTTCCACGACACCGCCGTGACCATACCCGACTCCGCCCCCATCCGCATGCAACAGGCCTACGTGGTGCTGGGCAACGGGCACGCCCACCTCACGCCCGCCTCGGCGGTGACCGATAGCGGCGATCGGGGGACCCTGGAAGCCGATTACGCCGACGGAGCCTTCGACCTCACCATCGCCTCCGACGCCATGCCGGTGGCCGCGCTGCGTTCCCAGGTGGCCCTGGCCGCCGTGCCCTGGCTCGAACAATTGGCCTCCGGCCAATGGAGCGGCCAATTGCATTACCACCGGGAAAGCTCCCAGGCGAGCGCCCCGCCAGCCCCTCCGTCGGCATGGTCAGGCGATCTTGAAGTCAGCCACGCCCGGGTCACCGTACCCGGTCTGGCCGATCCGGTGGAATTGATCGCCGCCCACGCCGCCATCGACGGCGCGCGTCTCGTCATCGACCATATCGATGGGCGCGCCGGCAAACTCGCCTTCGGCGGAGAATACCGCTATGAGCCGGGGGCCTCCCGGCCCCACCGCCTCCGTCTCCGCGCCGCGGATTGGCCCGCCGCCGAGTTGGACCGGGAACTCGCTCCCACCTTGCGCCATGTCCCCGGCCTGATCGCGCGCGCCTTCGGACGCACCGCCCTCCCCGATTGGCTGCGGCAGCGCGCCCTGGAGGGCACCGTCGAGATCGGCCGCCTGAACCTGGCCGGCGTAACCTTGGCCGGGGTTCGCGCGCGCCTGGTGTGGAACGCTTCCCGCGTGGCGCTCGATAACTTGACGGCGAAACTCAATGGCGCCTCCGTCACCGGAACCCTGCTGGCCAACCTGGCCGGCGCGCGTCCGTCTTACCGCGTCGCCGCGCGAGTCAAAGGGCTGGGATGGCAATCCGGCAGGCTCGACGCCGACGGCACGCTCGAAACGGCCGGCACCGGCGCCCAGTTGTTGGCCAATCTGAAAGCCGATGGCTCCTTCGCTGGTACCGCCCTCGATTTTGGCCAGGGGCCATGGCGCCATTCGAGCGGAACTTTCAGCCTGGCCTGGTCGCCCGCGGGCCTCATCCTCACCAATCTCAGCCTGCGCGCCGAGGACGAAACCTACACCGGCCATGGCAGCGTGCAGGACGACGGTCGCCTGCTGGTGATCCTTTCCAACGGTACTCGCGAAATGCGCCTGGTCGGCCCGCTGGCCAAACTGCACGTCGATGAAGCCGCGCGCTAGCCGAGCCGGGTAGTCAGCACGACTTCTCCGTGGAGCGGACTCCCAGTCTGCCACGTCGGGACTTGTCCCGGCGCGTGTCCCGGGCAACCTGCCATGCTCCCCGAGAAGGCGAAGACAACCCGCAGCTCTGGTTGCGGCTCCGCTGCCCTGTGGGGCAGGTTGGCAACCCAATGCCGCATAGTTTTCACTCTGGCGACGTTCCACACAATTCGTGGGGCAGCCAATTCTGGCTGCAGCCGGCTTTTAGCCGGCTTTCGCCGGGCTGGAAGACTCGCCACGCCTCGAAAGAGCCGCCTAAAAAGGCGGCTGCGGGCA
>PLRS01000042.1:0-59132 GCA_003164035.1 Bryobacterales bacterium
GGATCGCGCGGTTTCGGGGTGGATGACGGTTCGTAGGCCATGGTTAAAACTCCTGAGTGGTATGTCGAGCGAAGTCCAGCAGCGGCGAGGCGCGTGGCGTTCCCGGGTTGCATCACAGCCGATGCGAGACGAGCGCCGGGAAGGAGTCCCGGCGTGGCAGACTGAGAGTCCGCTCCACGGGACTTCCCGACTATACTGTACGACGCGGGTGGGGGGTGGAAGAGAAGGCGAGGGCTGTAAGTGGTTGCAGGGGTTGGGAGAATATTGTTGCGTTTGCCGTGACTGGGAAATCGCGACGGCCGCAAAGAGCGGCATCCTGCCCTGAGAATGCACACCTTGGCGGCGGCCCGGAGGGGCTGTGAAAAAACAAATAGCAGGGTGTTCCACGGGGCAGGGTAGCCGCGAGCAAAGACACCGGCGACAAAGATCGCCAGCGCTACGGAAGACGAGAACGTCGGCTCGAAAGGCCGACGCTGCGGACTGAGAGCCCGCGCCACGAAGATTCGTCGAGCCAGGGGTTGGGGTTGGGAGATGCCGGCCGCGAATTCCAGGGCAGGCGCGCGAAGGGAAGAGCCGCCTGGAAAAGGACCACAGCGGGCTCGGGGCCAGGTTGAATCCGGGGGGAAGAAGCACGCGAGCCGCCTCGCCCCCGGCCACCGGCATGCGAAAAAGCCGATACCCATCCTCACCCGTCCGCGCCAGGTACAGGAATTTGCCGGAGGGTTCCACGGCAAGCTCGTAACCTTCGCCAATTCTTCGAGGGTCGCCACCGGAGACCGGCTGCGCCCAGACGATTCCATTGGAGGCGTAATATAAGGTCTCTCCGTCAGCAGGCGCGGTAATGGAGCTTACCCGCCGGGCATCGGCCGGAAAGCGGCGGACGATCCGGCCATCGCGCAGGGAAGCGATGGCGATGCGAGGCTGGTCCGCGGCGCGGACGATAAAAGCCAGATTGCCGCCCGGCAGGAGGGCGCCGGGCAGGCTGGCGGGTTCCGGACTGTTGAGGAGGAGTTGAGGCTCGGCGCCAATGCGCCCGAGGAACAGGTCCGACCGGCCGCGCCGAACCACGCTGAAAACAAATGCTCCGTCCGCGAGCCCGACCACGGTTTGCAGCCCTATCGGGAAGGGGACCTCGGCAAGGAGGTTACCGGAGGGGCTGAGGTTGAGGATGGAACGCGTCGACTGGGGTTGGTCCATGTAAAGGGAGCCATCCGGGGCCACGTCTTGAGAAAGAGGCGCAACGATGTAGGGCGGGGAGATGAGGGTTTGAACCGGAGCCGAGCCCGACCGCGGCAGAGCCAGGGTGTCCATGGTATCGTGACGGCGACGTCCTCCCAGACGTTGCTCAGGAGTTCGTCCTTGCCGACGGCGCGCGAGCGGTTCCGGATGAGATAGAGAAGGAGGCGAATGGACTTGGGTTCGAGGGCGAGGACCCGGCCGGATTTTTCGACGGAAAAGGTTTCGGGGTTGAGAATGACATCGTCAAACCGATAGGCCACAGCGGGGCGATGCATTGGATCGAATTGTAGCAGAGGTCCGACGGTCACTTTCCGGGCTCAAAACGGTACCCCACCCAGGGCTCGGTCAGCACGTATTGCGGGCGAGCCGGATTGGGCTCGATTTTCTTGCGGACCTGGTTGACGAAGACGCGCAGGTACTCGGGCTCATCGCCGTAATCGGGTCCCCAGACCGCCTGGAGCAGCTCGCGGTGGGTGACGGGCCTGCCGGCGTGGGCCACCAGGTGCCGCAGGAGGTCGAACTCCTTGGGGGTGAGGCGCACGTCCCGGCCTTGCGCGGAAACGCGCCGGGTTTCGAAATCGATTTCGAGGCCGGGGCACGAAAACGCGCGCGGGCCGGCATCGGGCGACGCAGCCGAGCGCCGCAGGGCGGCCCGAATGCGGGCCAGCAACTCCTCGATGCCGAACGGCTTGGTAACGTAATCGTCGGCGCCGGCATCGAGCGCGGCGACTTTGTCCTTCTCGCTTTCCCGCACGGTGAGGATGATGACGGGAACGTCGGAGGTGGCGCGCAGGGCGCGGCAGGTTTCGAGGCCGCTCAATCCCGGCATGTTCATATCGAGCAGCACGAGGTTGGGCGCCTCGCGGCCGATTTCCGCCAGCGCCGCTTCGCCGTCGCGGGCCTCGATCACTTCATAGCCGTGGCTCACTAGCGTGGCTCGCATGACGCGGCGGATCTGCGGATCGTCGTCCACCACCAGAATCCGGCCATGGCTCATGGCTGGGGCACCTCGGGCGCGGCCGGGAGGGTAAACGAAAACACGGCGCCCTGGCCGCGCTCGCTCTCCACCCAGATGCGCTCGCCGTGGGCTTCCACAATGCCTTTGGCGATAGCGAGGCCCATGCCGGTGCCTGTGGTTTCGTAGCGGTGCTGGCGGCCGCGAAAGAATTTGTCGAAGATCAAGATGCGCTCGTTCTCCTGAATACCGGGGCCGCGATCCGCAACCCTGACCAAGATTTTCGCATTCTTCGCCTCCGCCGAGAGGGAGATCGCCGATCCCGGCGGCGAATAGTTGGCGGCGTTCTCCACCAATTGCTTGAGCGCCTGCCGGATCAATTCCGGATCGGCAAGGGCGGCGGGAAGGCGGTCGGCGATCCTGGTCGAGACCGGCCGGCCGCTCAGGCGCGGCGCCAGTTCGGCGAGAACCGCATGCAACAGATCCCCTACCGCTACCGGCTGCGTCTCCAGGTGCAATTTGCCGGCTTCCACGCGGGCCATGGCCATTACCTCGGCGGCCATGCGGTTCAAACGGTCGGCCGATTCGTGAATGATGCTGAGCAGTTCCCGTTCGCCGGCGGGCGCGGAGCCCAGAAGGCTGGTGACAGCGGCGATGATGGAAGTGAGGGGCGTTTTGATATCGTGGGCCAGCGCGTCCAGCATGGCGGAACGAAACGCTTCGCTTTGGCGGGCAGCTTCGGCATGGCCGGCCTCTTCGAGCGCGCGCGCCTTTTCGATGGTGAGGGCGACGAGGTCGGCGACGGCCTGGATAGTTTGCGCCGAGGGCAGCGGAGCGACCATGGCCAGGCTGCCTAAGGGCCTGCTGCCGAGCCGTACCGGCGCCAGCGCCAGGCCGCGGGCGTAATCGACGCGGACGCCGTCCAGTTCGGCGGCCACGCGCAAATCGTGCTCGGTCGCGACTGCGCTCTCCGGACCGGACCGCACTACTTCGTCGGTGGCGCGATAGTAAAACGCCGCCGCCGTCGAGCCGAATTCGCGCACGACGCGGTGGACGAACTCGCGCAGGGTTTTGGAGGCGCCGCCGGTGAGCATCATGGCCTGCACCAGGGCGTACAGCCGCTCGGTCTCGACGCGCCTCGAGTCCGCTTCCGCGGCCCGGCGGCGGGCATTCGCCGAGAGTTTGCTGGCGGTGAACGCGGTCGCCAGAAACGCCAGCAGCGCCACCCAGCTTTGCGGTTCCATGATGAGGGTACCGACCGGCGGCAGAAAATAGTAGTCCAGGCCGACGGTCCCCACCACCGACGCCACAGCGGCCTCCGCCAGGCCCCACTGGGCCGAGAGAAACAGAATCGCGAGCAGGAGGGAAAGCGCCACGGTGGTACTGTTCACGGGCAGGAGCCGATACAGTTCGATCACCGCCGTCACCACCAGCACGGATCCGGCCAATCGCAGGGTGCGCGTCATGGGTTAGCTCTAATCCTGTTTCAGTATGGCTCCGCGCGGGGCTTCAGGAGCAGCCGAAGAAGCCGTTAAAGAGAGCGCGGGTGCGATGGCGGATGTCGCGGAGGGTTTCGTCGAGCCGCTTCTGGTGCAGATGTTCCGGCGTCCAGCGGCGCACCAGGCGGGTCAGCGTGTCCATTTGCGCTTGCGAAGTGGGCAGGCTGCCTTCGGCATGGCCGGCGGAGAGGCGCTGGCCATGATCGATGGCACGGTAGAACCCGGCGGCTTCGCGCAGAAAATCGGCTTCGGCGCGGTCCAGGTGGCCCATCTTTTCGATCACGTCGATGCGCTCCGGTGTATTCAGGACCTTGTAAAAGATTCCGGCCCCTTTTAATCGAAGGAACATCAAGGCGAAATCGATGTCGTAGTAGCCGCCTTTGCCGGCCTTCAACGGGTTGCGGGGGCCCTGGTCGCGCTCGAGGCGGGCGCGCATTTCGACCAACTCCTTGCGCGAGCGCATGCTTTGCCCGTAGCGGCGCCAGTCCAGCTCCTGCAGTTCGTGCAGAAATTCGGTGGCTCGTTCCACGTTGCCGGCCACGCCGCGGGTCTTCATATAGGCGATGCCTTCCCAGGCCTCGGCGCGGTGGGCGAAATAGGTCTTGTAGGCGGCTTCGATCTGGACCAGGTCTCCGTCCCGGCCGTTGGGGCGAAGGCGGGTATCCACGGTGAACATCACGCCCTCGCCGGTATAGGCGCTGAGCAGTTGAATGATGCGTTCGGCCACTTCGTGCCAGAAGGCGTGTTCGGCGGCATCGGCATCGGGCAGCACGAAGACCAGGTCGGCGTCCGATCCCAGGTCGAACTCGCGCATGCCCAAGCGACCCAGGGCGATGACCATCATCTGGTCGACGGCGCGGTAGCCCGGCGAAGCCGGCGGGGGCGCCTCGCTGACGGCGACGGCGTATGCGGCAGCGATAATGCTGTCGGCCAGGACCGAGGTTTTGCCGAGCGTATCGAAGATGGGCGCGGCATCGAGCAGGCTCTCGCTCTGGATGCGCAGCATCTGGCGGCGGTAGAAGCGGCGCAGGCCCGCCCCATCCACCAGCGGGCCACCTTCGAGTTGGAAGGGCTCGCCCATCTCGTCGAGCAGCTCCGGGTAGCGCAGCAGATCGTCGCCGAAGTAGGGGCTGTGGGCGAAAATATCCAGTGCGCCGCGGGCGAGCTTGTCGTCGGCGTCGAGACGCTCCAGGATCTCCGGCTGGGCGAAGGCTTTTTCGAGGAAATGCTGGAAGCGCTCCCGGCCGCGGTGCAGGTTGGTCGCGGCCAGGGCCTGCGCCAGCCGGGGCGCGCGTTCGTCGAGAAAGCGGGTGAGGTTGCTGGAGGGCGCGGCACCCAATTCGGCGGCTTCCGGTTGGGCCTGGGAAGCTTCGGCGGGCGCTTCGTTGTGCGCGATGGTGTAGTACATGGGCTGCTGGGCGTGAATGACGCGCTCGTAGATCTCCTCGACTTCAGCCTGGTGCTCGGCCAGCTTGCGCTTGAGCGCATCGGCGGTGAAGAGGGCATCGGTGCCGGCAGGCATGCGGCGGGCGATCGATTCCAGCGCGTCGTCGTCGGCCGGCAAGGTGTGGGTCTGCCGGTCGTCTTCGATCTGGAGGCGATGTTCCAGGTTGCGCAAGAACTGGTAGGCGTTGGCCAGCCGTGCGTATTCGGTGTCGGAAAGCAGGCCTTTGTCGCGCAGCCGGAACAGCGCCATCATGGTGCCGCCGTGGCGGACCCACGGTTCCCGGCCGCCATGCAGCCGCTGCAGGCACTGTACCAGGAATTCGATATCGCGAATTCCGCCGGGCGCCAGCTTTACATCCACGCCGGGCGCCAGGCGGCGCGCGGCCATCTTTTCGGTGATGCGCTGGCGCGTTTCGGAGACCGATTCCACGGCGCGGAAATCGAGCGACGTCTGGTAGATCAGCGGCTCGACGAATTCGAGCAGCTCGCGCCCAGGCTCCTGGTCGCCGGCCGCCACCCGCGCCTTGATGAGCATCTGCTTTTCCCAATCGCGGGCGCGTTTCCCGTAGTAATGGCGGGCGCCTTCGCCGGAAATCGCAATCTCGCCCAAGGCGCCGTCCGGCCGCAATCGCAGATCCACGCGGTAGCACTGCCCTTCGGCGGTATACGCCGAGAGCAATGCCGTATATTGGTTGGCGACTTTCTTATAAAACTCCTTGTTGCTGACCGGCCGCGGACCGTCGGTTTCGCCGCTGGCGCCGTAGACGAACATCAGGTCGATATCGGAGCTGTAGTTCAACTCGCCGCCGCCCAGCTTCCCCAGCGCGATCACGGAAAACCCGCACACGCCGCCATCGGCCAGGCGCGGCTCTCCGTGGCGGGCCGCCAGGGCGGCGCGAATCCGCCGGTAGGCCACGTCCAGAATGGCGTCGGCCAGGTTCGAAATCTCTTCGGTGGTTTCCGCCAGCGCCGCCACGCCCAACACGTCGCGCAGCACGATGCGCAGCAACTGCCGGCGCCGGAAACGCGCCAGGTCGAAAGCTTCGGGAACCCCGTTATGATCCTTGCCCAGGAATTCGAACAGCCGTTCGGCGTACTCTTCGACCGTCAGTACGCGGTAGAAGCTGCCGGAACTGGCCACCTGTAAAATCCGCTCCGGGTTTCGCAGCACGGCTTCGGAAAGAAACTGGCTGTAGGAGAACAGCGCCGTGGCGCACCGCAGCGCGGCCGGAGAACTGACTACGCGATGGAAAACAGCCGGCGATTCCTCCCTTAGACGTTCCAGGCGGAAGGCGGCGATTTTGGGCTCCGGGACCGCCGCCAGCAGCAATTCAATGCGGGCGGCAATACGCTCCGGTACGTGTTCTAAGAGATCTCCGATGGGTCGGGCGGACGGGGCCACTGTCATCATTCTAGCAAGGAAGGCCGGCGGGACTCAGGATGCCATCCGCAAGGCACGCCGGACGTCGCTCGGCAGCGCCAGTTTGCGGAATAAACGGGCCGGATAAAGGTAATCTTCGCCCGACTCGTCGACCACTCGAATCAGGTTGTTTGCTTCCGCTTCCGCATCGTGGAGGAACGGATACAGCTTTCTGACCTCAAGTGAGGCGGCAAACCCCCGGTTTCGCAGGCACACGGCAAATCCCTTGGTTTTGGCGGGCATAACTAGTCTACGAAACGCTTGATCTTAAGTTCCCTCTTGCCGATGCCAGAAGCTTCATACCAGTGAATCTCCGCTTCCCGTATCCTACCATTCGGCAGTCGCACATCGGCAAGCCCCTTGCGCTTTCGCCAGCGCCCTTTTCCGTAGAGCTTTCGAAGACGAGGCAGTTCGCGAATGGATGTGCCAGTGGCGAAGGTCTCGATTGCCACGATCTCGCCCAGGATGTCGAAGAACACTCTTGCGGATTCTAGCAGACGGCAGGAAGCACGGAAGCGGGCCACCGGCCACGGACCTCAGGCACCGAGCGTAGGGCTTGGGGGCTGTCACAGGTGGAGGGCGGCACCGATGGCGGCGCTATAATCGGGAAACGCCCTCCGGCAAGATGCGCCAAGCCGCGGGAGAATCTTTCACGTTGGAGGATCCAAAATGCCCCTTGAATGGCCCGACCCCCAGCCGGACCCGGCAAAGGCGAACACAAAGGACGCTGATACTCGGACCGTGCTGCTTCAGGAATATGGAGATCACGGACAATGGGCACGCCACTACAGCGCGGTGAGGATGACGCTCGGGACTTTTTTTCTCACCGCCGCGACGGGCATGATTACTCTCCGGTGGGACACGCCTCAGGCGGCTGTGGCGTGGACCGCGGGCGTTGTTCTGGTCATTGGCGCGGCTCTGTTTATGTTCTTTAGCAACCTCACGTTCTATCACATGAACAAGCAGTTCGACATCATGGACAAATACCGGGGAAAACTCGGCGGGGCGAGCGCGCCGAAACGGTTCGAATTCTGGCGGTGGCGGGGCTTGGGCGGGCTCTTTGCGATTGCTTTCGTGGTCGCGTTCCTGGCGTTCGACGGGTTGTGGTTTGTGTACTCGAAGCCGAAGCCGGGGCAGGCCAATCAGATCGTACTTCCAATGAAGGTCAAGGTGGGACAGCAGCCTGAAATCACCATCGACGTTCCCGTCAAAGTAATGGTGCCGTAGTACACTTCCCGGCAACCGCTCCCCGAGGAGCTGTGAAAAAATCACAAATCGCAGGCGGAACCGTCTGCGCCACCAAAGAGAGTAAAATAAGCACAGAATACGAGCGAATACGAGTATGGCGAGAATTCAACCCGTGCTGACGACAACCGAGCTTGCGCTGGTCGACCAAATGGCCGAGTTGACAGGCGCGAAGCGTACCGAGGTAATCAAGAGCGCGCTGACGGTTTATCACTGGTTCGTGCGGCAGGCGCTCACCGGCAGCCGCGTGGTGGCGCGCAAGCCAACCGGTGAAGAGGTCGCCATCGAGACGGCGGAACTCGCGCTTCTGGAAGGCAAAGGCAGCCGCCTGAGCCCGGAGGAACTGGGCCTGCTCGCGAAGCGGTTGGCGGCAGCGTCGACCGCCGATGAGGCGGCCCGGATCAAAGAGCGGCTTACCCGCGGCTTCTACGGCATCTAGGCCGGGAAACCGGAGATGCCACGATGCCGAAAGTCCGCCGCCAGAATGTTCCGCCAGCGCTTTTTCAACATCTGCTGGAACGCGTCCGGAGCCGCAAGATTCCCGCCTCTCAATTGGAATTGCTGGCGAAGTGGCTGGACGGCGAGCCCGAGGTGCCTGAAGGCTTGTGGTATAAGCGGGTCCCGGGGATGACCGTTTGCGGCGAGAGGGAGTTCATCAAGACTCTCCTGCTCCCTGGTCAGGCACCGAAGGGCCAGCGTCTTCCCTAACTACTCCACTTCGGAATTATAGTGACGTGTTAAAGCAACCGCTCCCTGGCGGTCGCGGCTAGGTAACGGGCGCCAGCACTTCAATCGCGTCGCCTGCCCGCACCAGCCCCGGTTCGAGCACGGCGGCGTACAGCCCGCTCATGCCCCAATAGGGTGACGCGGTGTCGCCCGCCTTCACCCGCGGGTCGAAGATTTCGCTTTTGAGGGCCAGGCCGTAAACGTCGAGCAGACTGCAGGGCTGGCGCGGCTCGGTGATTTCGAGACAACCTGCCCCGGCGCGCAGGCGGTCGCCGGGTTTCAACGACTGTATGTCGATGCCGCGCGTGGTGAGATTCTCGCCTAGCGCGCCATAAAAAAGGGGATAGCCGCGCTCGCGCAGCCGTTCGAGGATTTCGGAAGCGACCAGCAGAATGGCTTTGCGCGGACCGCCATGATACTCGGGATGGGCGTGGCGGTCACCCTCCAGTCCCAAAAAGTCGATGAGGCCTCCCGCGATCGCATTCTTCGGGAGGCCCCCCTCACCGATACTGACTTGGACAATATTTCCCCGCATAGCCGATTGACAACCAGCGGGCAGGCGGAACCGCCTGCCCCACCGCCTGGATCGCTACCCGGTCTAAATGTCGTAGTAAAGCTGGAACTCGTACGGATGCGGCCGCAGGCGCACGGCTTCCGCCTCGTTCTTTCGCTTGTACTCGATAAAGGTTTCGATCAGGTCTTCGGTGAAGACGTCGCCGCGCATCAGGAACGCATGGTCGTCTTCGAGGCAGCTCAAGGCTTCGTCGAGCGAGCCCGGCATAGACGGCACGCGCTTCATTTCCTCCGGCGAAAGATCGTAAATGTCCTTATCCAGCGGTTCGCCGGGATCGATCTTGTTGAGGACGCCGTCCAGGCCGGCCATCAGCATGGCGGCAAACGCCAGGTACGGATTGGCGGCGGGATCGGGCGGCCGGAACTCCACCCGCTTGGCCTTCGGGCTGGCCGAGTACATCGGAATACGGCAGGCCGCCGAACGGTTGCGGCGCGAATACGCCAGATTGACCGGAGCTTCATAGCCCGGCACCAGCCGCTTATAGCTGTTGGTGGTGGGAGCGATGATGGCCGACAGCGCGCGCGCGTGCTTCAGCAGGCCGCCAATATAGTGCAGACCCATCTGGCTGAAACCCGCATAGCCGTCGCCGGCGAACAGCGCCTTACCGTCCTTCCACAAGCTCTGGTGGGTGTGCATGCCGCTGCCGTTGTCGGCGAAAAGCGGCTTGGGCATGAACGTGACCGTCTTGCCATACTGGTTGGCCACGTTGCGGATGACGTACTTGTACATCATCATGTTGTCGGCCGACTTGACCAGCTTGTCGAAGCGCTGGTCGATTTCGGCCTGTCCGCCGGTGGCGACTTCATGATGGTGACATTCGATGTGCAGGCCGACCTTGATCAAGGTCTGCACCATTTCGCTGCGCAGGTCCTGATAGTGATCGGTGGGCGGTACCGGGAAGTAGCCTTCCTTGTAACGCGGCCGGTAGCCCAGGTTGTTTTCCCTGCGGCCCGAGTTCCAGCGCCCTTCTTCGGCATCTATGAAATAGAAGCCTTCGTGCTGGTTCTGGTCGAAGCTGACGTTGTCGAAAATGAAGAACTCGGCTTCGGCGCCGAAATACGCCGTGTCGGCCACGCCGCTGTTCTTCAGGTAGAGTTCGGCCTTTTCCGCAATCCAGCGGGGATCGCGTTCGTACCGCTGCCGGGTGATCGGATCCTGAACGTCGCCCAACATGACCAGGGTGGGCACTTCGGCGAACGGATCCATGATGGCGGTGTTCGGGTCCGGGATCAGCAGCATGTCGCTCTCGTGGATCGCCGCCCAGCCGCGGATACTCGATCCATCCATCCCGAAACCATCGGTAAAGCTGCTTTCGTCCAGCTCGGCGATCGGATAGGAAACGTGATGTTGCAAGCTAGGGATATCGGTGAACCGAATATCCACCTGCTTGGCATCGTTCTTTTTGACAAATTCCAAGACTTCTTGCGGGGTCATCCATCCTCCAGGGTGGAGATAAAATTAGTGGGCTTCCGACAGTCGCAGATCAGGCACAGGATAGCCTATGGCACGGAAGCGGTCAAGTTTGGGTTACAGGCCTAAGCGGTCGGCGCGCAGCCTCGCGGCGGTGTAGCTGAAGGCTGACCGCTGACGGCTGACCGCTTTCCTAATGCACCGGCCCGCCGCCGAGGCCTTTGGCCGGCTTCTTCATGAGCAGGAGCAACGGCAGCATCACCATAAACACCACCGAGAGGGCAAGGAACGTATCCACGAACGACACCATGGCCGATTGCTGCAGCACCATGCCCCAGATGGCCCCGTAAGCACGGCGCGCCGCATCCACCGGGTCCGAGCCCCGGCTTGCGAACGAGCCCGTCAGGCTGGCGGCCATCTGCCGCGTGGCTGCGTTGTACTGGTTCACGTTCGCCACCAGCAGATGGGTATGGAACTGCTGGCGCCGGAACAGGAAGGTGGTGGCGGCAGCGATGCCGATGCTCCCGCCCAGGTTGCGCATCAGGTTGAACATGCTGGTGGCGTTGCCCATTTCCTCTTTCTTGATCGGGCTCATGGTGGCCGTGGTCAGCGGCACGAACAGCATGGCCAGCGCCACTCCCTGCCAAAACTGGGGCCAGAAAATATCCCAATACCCGGCGTTCAGGTTGAGACGGCTCAACGTGTAGAGAGACCATGACGCGCCCGCCAGGCCCACCGCCAGCACTTTGCGCGAGTCGAATTTGACGAGCACCGTTCCCACCAGCGGCATCATGAGGAACGAGCCCAGGCCGCGGGGCGCCATGGCAATGCCGGCCTCAAGCGCCGGATAGCCCAGCAGCGTCTGCAGGAAAACCGGCACCAGCAACAGGCTGCCATACAGCACGAAGCCGAGTACCGTCATCAGGAAGACGCCCGTGGCATAGGTGCGGTCCTTGAACACGCGCAGGCGCACCACCGGGTCGCGCGCGACCCACTCCCGCACCACGAACGCCACCAGCCCCACCGCCGCCATCGACGCCAAAACCACGATCCAGCGCGAACCGAACCAGTCCAGTTCCTGCCCCTTATCGAGCACCACCTGGAGCGAGCCGATGCCCACCGCCAGCAGCCCGATGCCCCAGTAATCGATCCCCGCGGTCGAGCGCTTGATGTAGGGCGGATCGAAGATGTACAGCCGGGTCATGATGACCGAGGCAATGCCCACCGGCAGGTTGATGTAGAACACCCAGCGCCAGCTCCAGTTATCGGTGAGCCAGCCGCCGATGACGGGCCCCAGCATCGGCGCCACCACGATCCCCAGCCCCCATAGCGCCATCGCCTTGCCCCGGTCCTGCGGCGGAAAAGCTTCCAGCATCACCGCTTGAGAGAGAGGCTGCAGACAGCCGCCGGTGGCGCCCTGCAGCACGCGGAAGAAAATCAGCACCGGCAGCGAGGGCGCCATGCCGCACAGAAACGACGCCGCCGTGAATCCGAACACCGCCGCCGTCAAGACCCGCTTGCGGCCGAAAAAGTTGGCCAGCCAGCCCGTCATGGGCAGCACGATGGCGTTGGCCACCAGGTAAGAAGTCAGCGCCCAGGTAGCTTCGTCCACGCTGGCGGAGAGATTGCCTGCGATGTGCGGCAGCGACACGTTCACCACCGTGGTATCGAGCACTTCCATGAAGGTGGCGAACATCACCGCAATCGCCACGATCCATGGGTTTACATGCGGGGTCCCCCCAGGGGTTACGGACGGCATCCTTGTCTACAGAATACCAAGGCATGCTTCAACTTGGCCATGGGTGCTTAACCGATCTCTGGATTTCGCAGTTTAGGCGCGGGAACCGCTCCCTTGGGAGCTGTGAAAAAATCACAAATCGCAGGCGGAACCGCCTGCGCCACCAAAGCAGGCGCATTGTTTTCAATGGTGGGGCAGGTGGTTCCGCCTGCCCAGCGCGTTTCGGAGAGTTTTTTCACAGCTTCTTGCGGTCGCGGCTCGGCAGTCGCGGCTCGGTATCGGGCGTTCGTCTCCACTTCTACGCCGCGCGCCCCAATCGTGCGGGCCCGAGTACTGTTCGCGCCGGAACAGTCACTTGCCCGGAACCGCGTGTTGTTTGATGTACTCGTCGACGCGCGGGTCCCGGTCCGCGCCGGAAGCGCCGGCGGGAATGTAATGGAACGCCTCGGCGTATTCGACTCCGTATTGCTTGCCCAGCTCGCGGTTGTGCGTCAGGCTGAACTCGCGAATGTAGTTGCGGTCGGCGGCGACGTCGTCGCCGTCGAGCAGGGGCAGGCGCTGATTGCGGGCCGCCAGTTCCGCCCGCAGGCGCGAACCGGAGTGGCCGCCCGGACCCTTGGCAACGTTGGCGCGGATCGCATCCACTTTCTTGTCGATCTGTTTAGTGATATCCACCACCCGCGTGATCTCGGGACGCCGGGCGAAGTAATACTTGTCCTGGACCGTCTTGGGCTTCAGGCCAGCGGCGAACTGCTCTTCGAAATCGTGAAATCGGCCCGCCATCCAGCATGCCGCTTCGAGCGCCCTGGCTATGGTGTAGTGATCCGGGTTTTCCTCGTCGTGCCCCCACGGGTCCCACCCGACGACGGTATCGACCTTGAGCAGGCGAATCAGGAAGATGAGCCGGCCAATCACTTCGTTGAGCGAGACCTCGAACATGCGGTGATTGTTGTAGTTCAGGTCGAAATGGCCCTTGCAGCCGAGGACCCGCGCCACTTCGGCGTTGTCGCGCTCATTGCCGAGCGCGGCCTCGCCGATGGTGCCGGGCGTACCGAGGCCCACGGCATCGCCCATATCGTCGTTGGCGGCGCGTACGAGATAGCCGGTGTACCCTTCTTCAATCAGCTTGGCGACGGTGCCGGATGCGGAGAGGGGGATATCGTCGGAGTGCGCCTGGACCGCCAGCAGCACCTTTCCGCTGTGCGGCTGGCCCGGCATGGACGGCTCCAGCACGATCCGGCCGGCGGCCGGCGCCGGAGATTGCGATTGCGCGCGCGCCAACCGGCCGATTGCGCCTGCGGCCATCAGGCTGGTGCAGAAATTGCGCCGTAACATGGGTCCGATTATACTCTGTTGGGGGCCAGCCATTGCGAATCACGGATATCCGCTCAGCGGGTTTACGCCACGGTACGCCGGAGGGCGGGTGGTCGAACGAGATCCGGCCGGACGACTGCGTTCATACGTTGATCGCGGTTACCACCGACGAAGGCATCACCGGGTGGGGTTCGGCATTCACCAACGATGAGCTGGTGCGGGGCGCGCTGCATCTGCTGGCTCCGCTATACCTGGGCGAAAATCCGCTGGAACCGGAGCGCGTCAGCGAGAAGCTGCACGCGAACACATTCTGGATGGGCCGCGGCGGGTCGGTGACGCACGCCATCAGCGGCATCGACATCGCCATGTGGGACATCCTCGGCAAGGCGACGGGACAACCGGTCGGGCGGCTCCTGGGCGGGCGATACCGCGACCGGGTGCTGCCGTATGCGTCGCTCCTCATGCGCGAGCCCCGCGCGCTGGCCGAGCAGGTCGCTGCGGTCGAGGCACAGGGATTTCGGGCTTTCAAGATCGGCTGGGGACCGTTCGGCCGGAGCAGTTCGGCCATGGACGAAGCCATCGTGCGCGCGGCCCGCGAGGCAGTCTCGCCGGATTCGCTGCTGATGGTGGATGCGGGGGCGAGCGACGCTTTCTGGCCGCAGGACTACAAGTGGGCCGTCCGAACCGCCAGCATGCTCGCCGGTTACGGCGTCTATTGGTTCGAGGAGGCGCTTCCGCCCGACAATCTGCACGATTACGTGCGGCTGCGCGACCACTCGCCGGTCGCGATCGCCGGCGGCGAAGTGCTGACCCGCAGGCAGTCGTTCACTCCATGGCTGCAGCAGCGGGCGTTCGATATCGTGCAGCCCGACGTGACCAAGGTCGGCGGCATCAGCGAGGAGCGGCGCATCGCGTGGATGGCGGAGGAAAACGGCGTCCGCTTCATCCCGCACGGGTGGAACACGGCGCTCGGCCTAGCCGCCGACCTGCAGCTTGCCTCCGCCGCACGCAATACCGGCCTGGTCGAATACCTGACGGGATCCCCATTCATCGACGACCTCGTCGAGACGCGCTGGAAGCTGGACGCCGAGGGCATGCTGGCGGTGCCCGACACGCCCGGATTGGGGATCGCGCTCAATATGGACGCAGTGGAGAAACATACCGGCGAGCGCTTCCGATGAAAGCCGCGCACGACCTGCCCCGCAGCCTGGGGATGCTCGACGCCACGGCGATTGTGATCGGGATCGTGATCGGTTCCGGCATATTCGTGCTGCCGAACCTGATCGCGCGCAGCCTGCCCTCGGCGCCCGCCATCCTGGCGGTGTGGGTGGTGGCGGGCGTACTCTCGTTTTTCGGCGCGCTGGCCTATGCCGAACTGGGCGCGATGCTGCCGGCGACCGGCGGCCAATACGTCTACCTGCGCGAAGCCTACGGGCCGCTCTGCGCTTTCGTGTCGGGCTGGACGTTCATGCTGGCGGTGCTGGCGGGCGGCAGCGCATGGCTGGCGGTGACGTTTTCGATCTACGCGGGCTACTTCTTCCCGCTGACCGGCGCCGCGGCCAAGGGGCTCGCGGTGGCGCTGATCGCGGCGCTGTCCGCGGTCAACTATGTAGGTGTGCAGGAAGGCGCGTGGGTACAGCGCACTTTCACGGGTTTGAAGATAGTGGGGCTGTTGGTACTGATCGGGGCCGGGCTCCTCAGTTCGCGCACGGCCGCGCCCGCCGCCGCTCCTCCGCTCGCCGCGATGCACTTCGGAGTCGCCATGGCGGCCTGCCTGATGGCCTACAACGGCTGGAGTTATGTGAGCTTCGTGGCCGGCGAGGTGCGGGACCCGCAAAAGAACCTGCTGCGCTCGCTGGTGCTCGGCATGGCCGCCGTGGCGATCCTGTATGTATCGGCCAACGTCGCCTACCTGAAAGTGATGACGGTCGCCCAGATCGCCGCCACCGACCGCGTAGGCGCCGATCTGGCCACACGCACCCTGGGCCCGGTCGGCGGCACTTTTGTCTCGCTGACCGTGCTGCTTTCGATCGTCGGCGCCGTGAACGGCTGTATTCTTACCGCCGCGCGCATTCCGTTTGCGCAGGCGCGCGACGGCCTCTTCTTCGCCCGCTTCGGCGAAGTGCATTCCCGGTTTCAGACTCCCGGCTTCGCCATTTTATGCGGTGGAATCTGGACCGCGATTCTGGTCCTCACCGGATCGTACGAGACGCTCTATTCCTATTCGATCCTGGCCGCGTGGATCTTCTATACGATGAGTGTCGCGGCCGTGTTCGTGCTGCGGCGCAAGCTGCCGGATGCGCCGCGCCCGTACCGGATGTGGGGGTATCCTTATACGCTATGGCTGTTCGTGGCGGTGTCGGTCTGGTTCATGGCGGATGCGCTGGTGACCGAGACGCGGCCCTCGCTGATGGCGTTTGTCATCGTGGCCGCCGGAGTGCTGGCGTACCGGATGTGGAGTTCGCGATAAGTGGAGGTTACTTCGGCGGCCAGTAATGCGCGGCCAGCGCGCGCACGGTGTCGAGAGTGTCGGCTGTCTCGGGTGTCTTGTCGCCACGGTAGCGCTTGACTCGGGCGAATCGCAGCGCCAGGCCGGCGGGGTAGCGCGGGCTCATCTGGATATCATTGAAAGCGATCTCGGCCACCAGTTTGGGCTCGACATGGACGGTGTAATCGTCGCGGCCGAGCGCTAGCTTCAGAAGCTGTTCGGTCTGCCAGGCGAGCATGTCGTCGGTGAGGCCCTTGAAAGTCTTGCCGAGCATGGCAAAGCCGCCTTTTTCCGTGTCGCGGGCGCCCAGGTGCAGGTTGCTGAGAAAGCCCTTGCGGCGGCCATGACCCCATTCGGCGGCCAAGATGACCAGGTCCAGGGTGTGGGCGCGCTTGATCTTGAGCCAGCTCTGGCCGCGCGCGCCGGCGGCGTAACCGGCGGCGGGAGCCTTGGCCATGATCCCCTCGTGCCCACGCGCGAGGGCTTCCTGAAGAAACTCGGCGGCCACCGATTGGTCGCCGGTTGCGAGATGCGGGATCAGGTTGGCGGCGGCAGAGAGATCGCTCAGCTCGCGGAACCGGCGCTGCTGCGGCTCGTCCAGGAGCGACTGGCCGCCGGCATATAACAGATCGAACCAGAAAGGAGTGAGCGGCAATTCCTGGCGCATGCGCTCGAGATCGAGCTTGCGGCCGAAGCGGCGCATGGTGATTTGAAACGGCTGCGGGCGGCCGGCGGCGGTGAGGCTGAGGACCTCGCCTTCGACAATCAGGTCGCCTCCGGGCAGCGCGCGGGCGGCTTCCACCACTTCCGGCACGGCGGCGGTAACGTCGTTGAGGGCGCGTGAGAATACCATCACGTCGCCGCCGGAGCGGTGCACCTGAACGCGGGCGCCATCGAGCTTGAATTCGAGCGCCGCCTCGCCCAGATCGGCAAGGGCGGATTCGACGCCATCCGCGGTTTCCGCCAACATGGGCTGAACCGGACGGAAAAGCTGGACGCCGCAGCGGTCGAGCCCGGCGGGGCCGGATTCCCGCAACAGGCGCGCCACTCGGGTGAGGTCGCCGGTGAGCATGGCGGCGCGGCGGACGCGGGCGGCATCGGCGCCGAAGGCCTTCGCCAGAGCTTCCGCCATGATGCCTTCAAGCGCGCCTTGGCGCAGTTCGCCTAGCAACAGGCCGAACAGAAAATCCTGTTCGGGGCGGGTGGCGCGCGCCATCAAGGCATTCAGCGTGTCGCGTTTGCGCCGCTGGGCGCCGGCGCCTTCGATGGCCGAGACCTGCTCGATGGCGCGCTCCACTTCACCGATTTCGAGGGTAGCGACTTCCGCCGCGGGCGCGGCCGCTTCGCGCAGCGTGGCGAACCCGATTCCGGTGCGTCGGCTCAATAGATTGCCGGAAAGGTAAGCCACCACGGCCTCGACTTCGCCGGCATCGAGCTGCCGCAGCAGATTCGCCAGCAAATCGATTTTTTCCAGGCGCCGCGAGGTTTCGGTCACTCGCCGCGAGGTTTCGACTACGGTGGCAAGGAGCATTCAATATCATTGTGCAACGAGGGAAGCTACAATAACGACTATGGTGTATCGCGCGGACTTAGGAAGTCTCCAGTCCCAGCGCCCCTCCTGTCTCCATCAGCCTCGGCTGGCCAACGCCGGATGTCGTCATGTTACCCGGAGTCCAGGTGGGCATTTGGGGAACGGCAACCGGCTCGACCAACGCCCAAGTCTCCGTTTCCGTTCAGAACAGCCAGACCGGGTTGTGGCTGAATGCGGATGGGACCTGGAGCGTACAAACATGGTTCAGCGCTCCCATCGTGGATGCCGCCGGAACCTGGCGCTGGATGTATACACCGGCGGGCGGCGGCTCATTCACTGTCGTGGCTCAGGTGATGGACGGCGCCGCAACCGGGCAGGCATCCTCGACCTTCAGCGTGCTCGGCGGCTCGAGTTCGACTCCAGTCCCTCCGGCATCGCCGGCCAGCGGTACCGGCACTTTCCCGCTCAAGGTCGTCAATGGCACCGCCGGATGCTGGGCCAATAGCGATATCTGGTTGACGATCATTGGCCAGGCAACACCCGGAACCTGGGCGTACGGAGGCGATACAAGCCAGGTCGATCAATTTGGCTTCCCAATCGATGTAGAGGTGGAGCAGCAATCGACCGGCTTCGATCAGTCCACGACGATATCAACAACCAAAGTTCGGTCATCATCCTTCCCAACACCGCGCCGCCCTCCACCGTTACGTTAACCGTGGCTTGGTAAGGGGCAAAACGGGACAGCCTGAGCCGTGTTGTTCCTGATTTCCATATTCCGGCCCGACGGCGCGAAGACGTCGCGGTGAATTTGGTGGGACAGGCCTCCCGGCCTGTCGTAGCCGCGAAGCGGCTGTTCCAGCCAGCGACAGATGAGCCAGCCAGTTCCTCGAACGTAGGCGAGACGGTGCTGTGCGTTCGGAGGTTCCCCACAGGCTGTGCCCTGTTGTCCACGAATCCAGGAAAGCAGCTCCGAGGCCGTCGTCTGGAAATCGCAGCCGAAGCCGGTTTCCGTGGACGGCGTTTACCAGGACGAATGTGCAGCCCGGCTCCTTCCGAGTCGTGCGTGATTCAGGTCAGGCACAACCCTCGCGTGATCCAGCAAGCTTTCTTGAATCAATTAGAGATACTATGATTTGTGTTCGACAACGGATCCACCGTGACGTCGCGGACCTCTGCTGCCGGCGTAGACGATCTCATCACCGTCGCTGCCATCGGGATCCTCGCGTTCATCAGCACTGATCTGGCACATGAGGTGGTGGGACATGGGACCGGGTTTCTCATCGCTGGTGGCAGATCGGGAATACTGACTGCGACGCGGCTCATTCACGAACCTCAGTTGTCCAGTCCGGGCTGGAGGATTTTCGATCTCGGAGGACCCGCGGGAAATTTGACCTGGGCTGGTCTATGCTTTCTTGCTCAGCGCCAAGTCGGTCGAGCGGCTCTGGCAATGAGGCTGTTTCTCTGGGCTACGATGTCCTTCAGTCTGTTGTGGGAATTTGGTTATCTGATAAAGTGCGGACTCACCGGACAGGGAGATGCGACAGCACTCACGAACGGGTTAACGCCCGGTTGGCTTTGGCGGGGCCTGATGTTCGTGGTTGGTGTCGTTCTGTATCGCTGGGCTTTACGTTTCATAAGTGCTGAGCTGCATTCCGTACTGAGTGCGAATGTCGCGCAATGGCGCTCCCGCTTGGTACGTCTGCTGACGACCCTTTGTGGTGCCGGCGGTTTGATCGCGTGTGCCGGTCCAATTTTCGATCCACGCGGGCGGCTGGAGATGCTGAACTCCGGAGCGCTAAGCAGCTTCGCATCATGGGTGGGGCTGTTGGCGGTGCCATCTCTTTTCCCATTGCATGCGGATAAGGACCCTATAGCAGTCGGCCCTGTCGGGCGCAGCATTCCACTGGTTCTTCTTGCCGCAGTCGCTTCGGTTCTCTTTGTAGCAGTCCTCGGTCCTGGCATCTCCTTTGCGTGGTGATCGGTGGCGCGCGGACGCGGACATCTGAGACGGGATAGCTTCCGGTTTGTCGGCCACCCGTAGAAAGCAGGGGACGGCCGTCGCCGAGGATTACTCCCGTTAAGTCCCGCTCACGTCACCTACGGTTCGGGGAGGTAGCTACTAGCCCGGCGGCTGATACAGGCACAGGCAGTCAACTACCTCAGGCCCTACTTCATGAGCGGATGGGCCAGTATCTGCTCGACGGCGAGGGACGGGTCGTCGCCTTCTACGGTTACATGGATCTCGGCCAGGCGATAGACATCGCGACGGGCCTGGTAGAGAGCGGCGAATTGTTCGGGGTCGCGGGCCAGGGGGCGGTGAGTGGCCTGGCGGACACGCTGTTCGACGATCGGGAAGGGGCAATCGAGCCAGATGGTGACGCCGTTTTGGAGCAGCAGGTCGCGATTGGCGGGTGAGACGAAAGCGCCGCCGCCGAGGGCCATGACGGCGGGGCGGCCGGTCTCTACGGCACTCACGTGACGGGCCAGCGCGGCGGCTTCGATGCGGCGGAATTCGGCTTCGCCGCGGGCGGCGAAGATGTCGGCGATGGCTGTGCGTTCGCGGGCTTCGATTTCCTCGTCGAGATCGAAGAACGGCCAGCCGATGCGGTCGGCGAGCAGGCGGCCGACGGTGGACTTGCCGCTGCCCATGAAGCCGACCAGGTAGATGCCGGGAGTGCGCTTGAGGCGAAGATTCATGAAGCACCGAGCATTCGCGCCATGCGGCCGTGGACCAGGGCCGGCGCCAGGCGCGCGGCCAGGACGAGCAGCCAACCCGAGGGCGGCGCAACCACGGTGCGGGCGTCGCGCTCCACCCCGCGGCGAATGGCGCGGGCGCATTCGGCGGCGGTGATGGCGAAACGGCGCGCGCGCACCACCGCCGGCGGCGGGCCTCCGGCCAGCACGTGCTGTTGAAAGCCGGTGACCACGTAACCGGGGCAGACCAGCAGCGTATGCACGCCGTCGCGGGCCAGCTCCATGCGCAGGCCGTCGGTCCAGCCGGCCAGGGCGTATTTCGAAGCGCAGTAGAGCGTCATCCAGGGCAAAGTGACTTTACCGCCGATGGAGCCGACATTGACGATGGTGCCGGAGCGGCGGGCACGCATTTCGGGCGCGACCAACTGCGTCAGGGCCAGCGGCACAAAGAAATTCAGCTCCATCATGCGGCGGGTTTCGTCCAGGGGAGCGGCAAAAGAGGGACCATAGGCGCCTACGCCGGCATTATTGATGAGAATGTCGATTTGGCCGAAGCGCTCGATGGCGCGGGCGACGGCCTGGCGGCGGGCGTCGTCCTGGGTGAGATCGGAGGGCAGGAGCAGGGCGCCGCCCGGGTCGCTCCGTGTCAGGCCCTCGGCGGAGCGGGCCGCCAGCGCCAGCCGGGCTCCGGCACGCGCGAACTCGGCGGCGCAGGCTGCGCCGATGCCGCCGGAAGCGCCGGTGATGAACGCGACCTTACCATCAATCCGCATGGCGGGGCGAACTCACTGGCGGGGAGAGCCGGCAGGCCGCGATGCCTGTCCCACTACTGAGCGGTAAGGTATACATTGTCGGGTTTGGCCTGAAACGCCATAATGGTACCATGGCCGCCGCGCTGATCCCGTTGTTCCCGCTGGAGGTGGTGGTCTTTCCCCGGACCGCCCTGCCGCTGCACATTTTCGAGGAACGCTACAAGAAGATGGTGACGGAGGCGATCGCCGGCGCCTCCGAGTTTGGGGTGGTGCTGGCGAAGGCTAACGGGATTGTGAATGCAGGCTGCACGGTTACGGTGGAAAAGCTGGTGCAGACCTATGCCGACGGACGCATGGACATTCTGACGCGCGGCCACCGCCGCTTCGAAGTGGGCGCCCTCGACCAGGAACTGGAAATTTTGCGGGCCGAGGTGCGCTACTTCGACGACGACGATTTCACGCCGGTGCCCGCCGAACTGCGGCAACAGGCCATCGCGTACTTCGTGGAAATGAGCAAACTGGAATCGCCGCGCGGCCGTGGCGAGGCGGACCTGAGCGATCCGCAGATCAGTTTTCAACTGGCGCAGGACCTGCCCGACCTGGACTTCTTGCACAGTCTGCTGCGGCAACGGTCCGAAGCCGGCCGTCTCCGGGAGCTGAACCAATACCTCTCCCGCTACGTTCCGCGGCAGCAGCGCATCGAAAAGGTCAAGAGCATCGCGCCGACCAACGGCTTTGCCGGAAAGCATCCGGGGCACTGACCGATGCCGCGGCGCAGCCGTCCGGTTAGCCACAGCGCGTCTTCGTTTGCGTTTTCGGCCGGTTTGCACAGCGCCGTGCTGACCTGGCTGGTGCTGGCGAGCCACGGCCTGGAGGGCGAGAAGCCCCCGCTGCTGTACGACGCCCAGATTCGCCCGCATGAAACTCACCTGGTGTGGTACAGCCTGCGGAATCGCCTGCCGAACGTGAAACCCGCCATGAAGACGGCGCGCGCGCAGGCGCCGCGCGCGGCGAAGCGGTTCGACCAGCAAATCGTGGCGGGGCCGAAGGAAAGGCCCGGCGCGCCGCAATTGATCCGCGCGCCGGAGCCCAAGATAGAGCTTCCGAAGCCGCTGCCGCTTCCCAACCTGCTGGCGGTCTCGCCATTGCCGCCCAAGCCCGTAAAGGCGTTTGCGCCTCCGCCCGAGCGTATCGAGCGGCGGCGGGCGGCGGCATTGCCGGAAGCTCCCAAGCTGGATTTCAAACCGCGTATCGGGGCATTGGCAATGAAGTTGGAGCTTAACCGCCCGAAGCCGCTGCCGTTTACCGCGCCGGCCAGGCGGGAAAAGCGGGCGCCCGCGCTGGAGTTGCCGGAAGCTCCGGCGATTGCCGCGCCACTTCCCGCGATCGCCATGCCGCGCTTGCCCAACCGATTTCAGCCGCCGCCGGAGCGGGCCAGGAAAGCCGATGCGGCCGCCGCGTTGACGGAGGCGCCGCCGGAGCCGGCCACGATTCGGGCCGCACCCGATGCGGAGCTGGTCATCGCCGGCTTGAACCCGGCGCGGATCGTGAATATTCCCAAGCTGCCGGGGGCGCACGACGCGGGCTTTTCGGGTGGGCCGCGTCCGCGGGCGGAGGGTGCGGCGGCCGCGCCCAACGACGCCAAGGTGGTGGTGCCGGATCTTTCCGCGCATAGCGGCGAGCGCGATCCCGAGCCCACCCTGGTGGCCGGATTGGGGCCCAATCCACGGAAGGCGCTGCTGGACGCTTTGCGGCCGGGCGGTTTGGCAGCGGGCATGACTACCGGCGGAAGGCAGGTGCATGCGGCCCGCGTGGCCGGCGTTCCGGATGCCCGCCTGGCCGGAAGGGAGACTTATAGCATGGCGATTCAAATGCCAAATCTAACCAGCTACTCGGGAAGCTGGCTGGTGTGGTTCGCCGAACGGGGGCCGCGCGCGCAGGGGAGTATTCGGCCGCCGGAGCCGCTGCGCCTGGTGGACCCGAAATACGTGCGGACCGCGGCCGAAGAACGGGTGGAAGGAACCGTGCGCCTGTTCGCCGTAATCCGCACCGACGGCAGCGTGGATTCGGTGGAGTTGCTGCAGCGGCTGGACGGGCGCCTGGACGCAGCCGCGGCCGAAGCGCTGGCGAAATGGAAGTTCACTCCGGCGCTGCGGGACGAGGCTCCGGTGGAGGTGGACGCGGTCTTCGAGGTGCCCTTCCACCTGGCCCCGAGGACAGCCCGATGACGCGCCAATTCCTGATTATCGACGCCGACGACACGCTTTGGGAAAACAACATCTACTTCGAAGAAGCCTTCGAGGAGTTCTGTCAGTTTCTGGATCACTCGTCGATGACGCCGCACGAGGTCCGCGACGTTCTGGATACCATCGAGTTGGTCAACGCCCGCACCCATGGGTACGGCTCGCTCAACTTCGGGCGCAACCTCGGCGAATGTTACCGGCGGCTGGTGGAGCGCGAGGTGAAGGAAACGGACCTGAGGACCGCGATGGCTTTCGCCGAGCGGATACTGGAATGCCCGATGCAAGTGATCGAAGGCGTGCCGGAGACGCTGGCGTATCTTTGCGAACGGCACGAGCTGAACTTGTTCACCAAGGGACATCCCGAAGAGCAGACGTTGAAGATCGACCGCAGCGGGCTGGGAGGCTACTTTCATTTCACTCAGGTGGTGAAGGAGAAAGACACGGCCGCCTATCGCCGGCTGGTGGAAGAGCGCCGGATGGATCCGGCACTGACATGGATGATCGGCAACAGCCCGAAGTCCGACGTCAATCCCGCGCTGGAAGCCGGGTTGAACGCGGTCTTCGTGCCGCACGAGCACACCTGGGTGCTGGAAAAACAGGATCTGCTGCCGGGCGCCGGGACCTTGATGGTGGTGGAAGAGTTCGCCCGCCTGCGCGACATATTTTAGACAAACGCGTCAAGATAGGTACTCCACGCGGTACGAATCGTGGTATAACGCTGGGTAGTAGCATGAAGACGGCGATCTCCATAGAGGACGGCCTGTTACGCGATGCGGACAGAACCGCGCGCCTGATGGGCTTGAGCCGGAGCCGCCTTTTCGCCCTCGCAATGGGTGACTTCCTCGAACGTCAGCGGGGGGAACAGATGTTGCGCCGGCTGAACGAGGTCTATGCCGATGGTGCCGAACCAGCCGAAAAACGCCTCTTGAAGAGAATCAAGGCCAAGGTCCGCCCCGCCGCGAAAGAACGCTGGTGAGCGAGATTCGGCAGGGGCAAGTGTATTGGCTTGACTTCGGGTCCCCATCCGGCTCAGCGCCCGCCGACCGGCACCCCTGCGTCGTTGTCCAGAACGATATTTTCAACCGCAGCGCCATTGCAACCACCGTCGTGTGCCTGATCACATCGAATCTGAGCCGGGCGAACGCGCCAGGCAACGTGCTCCTGAAAAAAGGCGAAGCGAACCTTCCCAAGGCAAGCGTAGTGAACGTGCCGCAGATTCTCACGGTCGACAAGTCCGAGCTTGTGGAGTGCATCGGCAAGCTGAGCGTCGCCGCGGCCGGGGCCGTCCGCGACGGACTGCACTTGCTATTCGATCGGCTGTGAGGAGGGTCCGCAGCGCCGATCCGCAGTGAAAAACCACCTAATTTTGTGTCACAAGCGGTACGGGATACGACCATGCGTAATCTGGGCGCACACCATCGCACGGCGTTCGCCTTCTTAGCGAACCGAGTCCCGCCGCTCAAGCCAGCGGCGAAGAGACTCGTGCGTCTCACCGGACTTGCGACCGGCCAGGAGACTCTCCACGCTGATATCTTCATCCAGGTCGGGCCAGTGTATCCCCTCGCCACCCGCGATCAGCCGCCAGTTGGCGCGCTCCTTCGGCGTCCCATGCGCCAAACGCGGGAACCACGCGAGCGGCACCGTGATCGTTCTGCCATCCACCAGGTCCGATACCAGGGCGTCGTCACTTACGCTTACGTTCTGGGCAAGTGCATCTCTGAGTTCACTCCCCGAAATACTCATGCCATGACCTCAATACCGCGACCGCGTTTTCTTCAACCGATCTTTGGATACGTCCAATCTCCACCCGGCCCAGACCCCGGCTTCCCTCCAAGCGTACCGGTTCCAGCCAAAACTTCGCTTTTCCCTCTTCCCGTTCCACATGCACATGAGGAGGCTCATCTCGATCCGCCGAGTAAAAGAAAAATCGGTATGGCCCCTCCCGAAGAACGGTTGGCAACGATCCCAGTGTACATGGCCATCGGGGTACCGGTCGACGTCGTAGGAAAGCGCGGCGTCAATATCCGCAAGTTGCAACGAAGGATAGTTGGCAAGTATCTCGGCGCGGGACTCCTGTGGATTGTCGGCGCTCGATGAGGATGACTGAACAGGAGGTTCCCATCCGGACGGAGGCGGGCGTCGAGATGAGTCTCGACGCGGCACGCACGAGTGCGTACGCCACGTCCCCTTACCCCGCCAGCGCGTCAATCCCCGCCGGGTGTGACTGCTCGTACGCCTTAATCGCACTCTCCTGGTTCAGAATATAACCCAGCTCATCCACGCCCTCTAGCAGACAGTGCTTGGAGAAAGCGTCGATGGGGAATTCCACGGCGCGGCCGGAAGGGGTGGTCAGCGTCTGGCTGGCAAGATCGATCTTGACCACCGCGGCGGGGTCGGCTTCGACCGCGGCGAACAGTTCCGCCTGCACGTCGACCGGGATCACGATGGGCAGCAGCGAATTCTTCAGCGAGTTCTGTTTGAAGATATCGGCGAACGAGGTGCTCAGCACGGCGCGGAAGCCGAACTGGGTCAGGGCCCAGGGGGCGTGCTCGCGCGAGCTGCCGCAGCCGAAGTTGTCGCCGGCAAGGAGCACCTGGGCGCCGGCGGCGCGCGGCTGGTTCAGAATGAACTCGGGCTTGGGATTGCCCTGGGCATCGTACCGCCAATCGCAGAAGAGCTGCTTGTCGAGGCCCTGTTTGGAAGTGGTCTTGAGGAAGCGCGCGGGGATGATCTGGTCGGTATCGACGTTATTCAGAGGCAGCGGTACCACGCGGCTCTCGAAATTGGTGAACGGGGTCATAGCATTGTCCTCGCATCGGTAACTACGCCGGTGATGGCGCTGGCCGCGGCTGTCAGGGGGCTGGCCAGGAAAGTGCGGCCTCCTTTGCCTTGCCGGCCTTCGAAATTGCGGTTGGAAGTGGAAACGGCGTACTGGCCGGGCGAAAGCTGGTCGCCATTCATGGCGATGCACATGGAGCAGCCCGGCTCGCGCCACTCGCAGCCGGCTGCGCGAAATACCTCGGGCAGGCCCTCGGCGATGGCCTGGCGCTTCACTTCCTGCGAGCCCGGCACCACCATTACGCGGACGTTGGGACTGACCTTGCGTCCCCGCAGCATGGCCGCGGCGGCGCGCAGGTCGCTGATGCGGGAATTGGTGCAGCTTCCGATGAAGACCACATCGATGGCGTGGCCGGCCAGCGGCTTGCCGCCTTCGAGGCCCATATAAGCGAGCGCCTTCGAAACCGACTCGCGCTGCATCGGGTCGGCAAGCGCGGCGGGGTCGGGCAGCGTGGCGCCGATCGACATGCCCATGCCGGGGTTGGTGCCGTAAGTGATCATCGGTTCCAGCGCATCGGCATCGATCGTCACGCTCCGGTCGTATGCCGCGCCCTCATCGGTGGGAAGCTGGCGCCAGCGCGACACGGCGGCATCCCAGGCCGCGCCTTTCGGCGCGTGCGGACGGCCAGCCAGGTACTCAAAAGTGGTGTCGTCGGGCGCGATCAAGCCGGCGCGGGCGCCGCCTTCGATCGACATATTGCACACCGTCATGCGCTCTTCCATGGAAAGGCCGCGAATGGCGCTGCCGGTGAATTCGAATACCGAGCCGGTGCCGCCGCCCACGCCGATGCCGGCGATCAGCGCCAGAATAATGTCCTTGGCCGATACGCCCGGGCGCAGCCTGCCGTTCACTTCCACGCGGAAGCTCTTCGAGGGCCGCTGCAGCAGGCATTGGGTCGCCAGCACGTTCTCCACTTCGCTGGTGCCGATGCCGAAAGCCAACGCGCCGAACGCGCCGTGGGTCGCCGTGTGGCTGTCGCCGCAGGTGACGGTCATGCCCGGCTGTGTCAGGCCAAGCTCCGGCCCGATCACATGCACGATGCCCTGGCGGTCGCTGTGCACGCCCAGGCAGCGAATTCCGAACTCGGCGCAATTGGTTTCGAGCTGGGCGAGCTGGCGGGCGGCAATTTCATCCACAATCGGCAGCGACCGGTCGCTGGTGGGGATGCTGTGGTCGGCCGTGGCAATAGTCAGGTCCGGACGGCGAACCTTGAGGCCCCGTTCGCGCAGTCCCTGGAAGGCCTGCGGCGAGGTGACTTCATGCACCAGGTGCAGGTCGATGAAGAGCAGAGCGGGCGCGCCAGGCTGTTGATGCACCACGTGGGCGTCCCAAAGTTTTTCGATGATGGTTCGCGGCATAGCGTTCTTGCTTCCGGAGTGTTCCAATTCTGTATTACAGCACGTAGCTGTGGGACAGACCATCGCTCTGTGTGGTCTGTCATTGTTTCCCGGGCAGGCCCGGAACCTGGTTGGAAAGCCGGGCCGGCCCGATATGGCGGCTGGGCGGAAACCGGTAAGCTTCCGCTCAGCCAATCGCGAGACGTACCGCCTGGCCAACCTGTTCGGTGGTGGCGGGCGTCCCCGAAGGTCGCAGATCCGCGGTCACGTGCCCGCTGGCGAGAACGGCTTCGATAGCCTTCGCCACGGCGGCCGATTCCGCGGTCAATCCAAAACTGTAAGCCAGCATGGCCGCCACCGATCCGATGGCGCCCAGCGGGTTTGCCTTATTCTGTCCGGCGATATCCGGCGCCGAGCCGTGCACCGGCTCATATAGGCCGACATACGCACCGGACGGTTTGCGCGCGCCGATGGAAGCCGACGGCAGCATCCCGATCGAGCCGGCCAGCACCGCGCCTTCGTCGCTTAGAATGTCGCCGAACATGTTTTCGGTCAGCACAATGTCGAACCGCCGGGGATTGAGGATGAGCTGCATGGCGCAGTTATCCACCAGCAGATGGTCGAGCTCCACGTCGGGATATTCGCGCGCCACTTCGCACACTACCCGCCGCCAGAGCTGCGAGTTTTCGAGCACGTTCGATTTATCCACCGACGTGACTTTGTTGCGCCGCCCGCGCGCCAGGTGAAAAGCCGTGTGCGCGACGCGCTCGATTTCAGAGCGGGTGTACGTCATGGTATTGACCGCCCGGGTTTCGCCGCCGTCTTCGAAGATGCCGCGCGGCGTTCCGTAATAGATTCCGCCGGTCAGCTCGCGGACGATGATCATGTCCGTGCCCTCCACCAGGTGGTTCTTCAGCGGAGAGGAATCGAGCAGCGCCGCATACGCGCGCACCGGGCGCAGATTGGCGAATACGCCCAGCGCCTGCCGAATCGCGAGCAAGCCGCGCTCCGGCCGTTTTTCCGGAGGCGCGTTGTCGAACTCCGGCAGCCCCACCGCGCCCATCAGGGTGGCATCCGCCGCGGCGGCCAGGCACGCGGTCTCTTCCGGGAACGGCGAGCCCGTCCGGTGAATCGCGATACCGCCCAGCAGACCCTCGGCGAGAGTGAGCGGGTGGTTCCATTTTTCGGCTACATGCCGCAATACCAGCACGGCTTCGCGCGTCACTTCCGCGCCGATGCCGTCGCCGGGCAAGACCAGTACGTTGAGGTTCATGAATCAGTCCGCCGCGGCCTGCTGCGCCACCGGCGCCTCGCGCAGCAGGGCCAGGATCTCTTCGTCCATCAGCCCTTTTTTTCGCTGATCGGCCACGGCGGAGAAACGATAATAGAAGGCGTCCAGCTCTTCGCGGGAAAGTTCGTACCCGAGCTTTTGGGCGCGCTGGTGGAGCGCGTGGCGGCCGCTGTGCTTGCCCAGCACCAGTTCGCCCTCCGGCACGCCCACCGTGCGCGGGTCGATAATCTCGTAGGTGGTCTTTTCCTTGAGGTACCCGTCCTGGTGAATCCCGGCTTCGTGGGCGAAAGCGTTGCGGCCCACGATGGCCTTGTTCGGCTGCGGGCCGAAGGTGATCAGCCGGCTCAGCAACTGGCTGGCACCGTACAGGTGCTCGGCGCGGATGTCGGTGCGATAGGGATACTGGTCGGGGCGGGTCTTGAGAATCATGACCACTTCCTCCAGCGAACAATTGCCGGCGCGCTCGCCGATTCCGTTGACGGTGCATTCCACCTGGCGCGCGCCGGCTTCGATGGCGGCCAGCGAATTGGCCACGGCAAGTCCCAGATCGTCGTGGCAATGTACGCTCACGATGGCGTCTTCGCCCAGCGCGCGCGCGATCCTTCCGATCAGCGCGCCGTATTCCTTGGGCGTCGAATAGCCCACCGTGTCGGGAATGTTCACCGTGCCGGCGCCGGCCTCCACGACCGCTTTCGATACCGCTTCCAGGTAATCGGGATCGGTGCGCGCGCCGTCTTCGGCGGAAAACTCGACGTCATCGGTGTAGCGCCGCGCCAGTTCCACGGCGGCCACGGCTTCGTCCAAGACCTGCCGCTGGGTTTTCTTGAGCTTGTGTTTGAGATGGATTTCGCTGGTGGCGATGAAGGTGTGGATGCGAGGGTGGGCGGCGCGTTCCAGAGACTTGGCGGCGCGTTCCACGTCGAGCGTGCAGCAGCGCGCCAGCGCGGCTACGCGGGCCGTGGGAAACTCCGCGCCCACCGCCCATACGGCCTCGAAGTCGCCCTCGGAGGCGATCGGAAAACCGGCCTCCAGAAGGTCCACTCCCAGTTCCACCAGCTTGGCGGCCATTCGCAGCTTTTCCGGCACCGTCATGCTGCAGCCCGGAGACTGCTCACCGTCTCGCAAAGTAGTGTCGAAGATATATACGCGGTCGCTCATCGGGTTCAATCCAATACCCGATTATGGGCGTGTGTCGATCGATTTGGCAAATTTATAATTTTAGGATCTGCCATTAGTGCATGTTATAGTGAAAAATCAACGTCGATGGAGCTCTATCCGCTGCACGTTTTCCTGACCGTCGCCACCGAGAAGAGCTTTTCGCGGGCGGCGGACAAGCTGCTGCGTACCCAACCGGCGGTGTCGCTGGCGGTACAGCGCCTGGAAATGGAACTGGGAGAGCGGCTGATCGACCGTTCCGGCAAGGAGCTGATCCTGACCGACGCCGGCGGCGCCGTGCTGGAGTACGCCCGCCGCTTCCAGAACCTGGAGCTGGAACTCGGCAACGCCCTTTCCGAGCTCCGCGACAAATCCTCGGGGCGGTTGACCATAGGCGCCAACGAATCCACCACGCTTTATCTGCTGCGCCACATCCAGCGCTACCGCGAGCTGTATCCGCGGGTCAAAGTGCAGGTGCGCCGCAGCCTTTCGAGCAAGATTCCCGGCGAACTGCTGGACGGCAACCTGGAGTTGGGCGTGATCAGTTACGATCCCGGCGACGAGCGCATCCAATCGAAAGTGATCTACACCGACGCGATCGCACTGGTGGTGTCGCCGCGCCATCGCCTGGCCCACCGCAAACACGTGGCGCTGAGCGAGCTCGCTTCGGAAACTTTCATTGCGCACAACGTCACCTCGCCCTACCGGGACGTGGTGATCCGCAATTTCCAGACTCACAAGGTCCCCCTTCACATGGAAGTGGAAATGCCGACCATCGAGACCATCCGCAAGTTGGTGCAGAACGGCCAGGGCGTGGCGTTTCTCCCGCGCATGTGCGTGGAACAGGAAATCGAGCAGAAGCTGTTGTGCGAAGTGCGGGTCACGGAGATGAACGTGGAGCGCAAAATCCGGCTGGTATATCCCACGCGCCGCGCCCTGAGCCACGCCGCCCGGGCCTTCCTGGAACTGTTGGGATAGAGCCCACGTATCGAGTCCGAGCCGCGACTGTGAGGGAGCGGTTGCCCTCGAATACGTGACCGAGCTGGGCCACGTTTGGATAGTGCGTTGTGGCGGGGCGGCCTGGGAGGCCGCCGCAGGGCGAAGGGCTTAATGCCGCATACTTTTCCAGCCAAGCCCGCCTGCGTAAATAGTGGGGCGGGCAATTTTGCCCGCAGCCGCCTTTCTAGGCGGATCCTTCGAGGTGCAGCGAGTCTTCCTGCCAGGCGGGAGCCGGCTAAAAGCCGGCCGCAGCCAGAATTGGCTGCCCCACGATCTGTGCAGAACGTCGCCCTAATGGAAAAGTGTGCGGCATTGGGCCGAAGGGCCTGCCCCACAAATTCCTGGCTCAACCCAAATTCCACGACATCGGGAATTCGGACTCTCGGCTCAGCGCCGGCTCACGCGGAATATGTTCGACGTGTTGGCTCTGGTACGGAACGGGCGCTGGCTACCGTCGTAGGTACCAGTACCGTCTCGGGGAACGCGCTGCCAGGTACTTGGTCGAAATCGGGGCGGTTTCATGTATACTTTCGAGATGAAAATCCCGGTTACTGTCGCCGGCGCCGTCAGGGGTGGCGGCTATGGCGGAAGCGGTCAAATTCAGATTGACTGCGACTCGAGCAGAGGGGACATAGCAGCCCTTGAATGTAGTGGGATTCCCGGCTTGCTGGCAAATGGCGCGCGGCGGTATCCTCACGCGCCCGCGCTCCTGGCTCCCGGGCGCGACCCGATGACGTTCGGGCTGCTGTGGGAGCAAGTGCAGCAGGTCGCCGGAGCGATCAGCGCGGCGGGAATTGGGCGTAGCGACCGGGTTGCGGTCGTGCTGCCCAACGGGCCCGAGATGGCCGCGGCCTTTCTGTCCATCAGCGCCGCGGCAACCTGCGCTCCACTAAACCCCGGGTACCAGGCAAACGAATTCGAGTTTTACCTTTCGGATCTGAACCCCAAAGCCTTGATCGTCCAGGCCGGCGCTGAATCGGCTGCCGCCACCGTTGCCCGGGCGCGCGGGATTCGAGTGATCGAACTGGTCCCGGAGATCCAGTGCGAGTCGGGCGCGTTCTCGCTTCAAGGCGTTGCTCCTGGCCCGGATCGGAGGGTCGTTCGCGAGCCTGGGGATGTCGCGCTGGTTTTGCACACCTCGGGGACCACGGCGCGCCCAAAACAGGTTCCCCTGACTCACGCGAATCTATGCACCTCGGCGCGAAATATTGGGGTTTCGCTCCAGCTCAGCCCGGAGGATCGGTGCCTCAACGTGATGCCGTTGTTTCACATCCACGGCTTGATCGGTGCGCTGCTTTCGTCGCTGGCCGCGGGATCCAGTGTTGCGTGCACGCCGGGTTTTCATGCCTTGCAGTTTTTCGATTGGTTCGACGAATTCCGACCCACCTGGTACACAGCCGTGCCGACCATCCATCAGTCGGTTCTGGTGCGCGCGGCACAGCATCGCAAGAGCATTGCCGGGTCGCGACTGAGGTTTATCCGCTCCTCATCGTCGGCTTTGCCTCCCAAGCTGATGGCTGAGCTGGAAGAAATGTTTCAGGTGCCGGTGGTGGAGGCTTATGGCATGACGGAAGCCTCCCATCAGATGGCCGTCAACCCGCTGCCGCCCGGCGTACGCAAACCAGGCTCGGTTGGACGGGCCGCGGGTTGCGAGGTGGCCATTATGGACGAGCAAGGCTCGTTCCCGCCAGCGGGACATATTGGCGATGTCGTGATCAAAGGCTCCAACGTCATGGGCGGCTACCAGAACAATCCGGCGGCCAACGCAAACTCGTTTACCGCCGGTTGGTTCCAGACCGGCGATCAAGGCAGGCTGGATTCGGACGGCTACCTGTTCCTCACGGGCCGGACCAAAGAGATTATTAATCGCGGCGGGGAAAAGATCTCTCCCAGAGAAGTAGACGACGCGCTGATGGAACATCCGGCGGTAAAGCAAGCCCTGGCTTTTGCGCTTCCCGATGCGCGGCTTGGCGAAGATGTGGCCGCCGCCGTGGTGCTTAAAGAGGGCTGCACGGCCACCGCGCTTGAATTGTGCGAATTCGTCGCCGCGCGGCTCGCGAATTTTAAGGTTCCTCGTCAGATCGTGCTTCTCGACGAGATTCCGAAAGGTCCCACCGGGAAACCCGTGCGCATCGGCCTGGCCAAAATCCTCGGCCTGACCGATTCCGCACCCGCGAAGGTTGCGCCGCGCCAGCCGCAAACTCCACCGCGAACCCGGACCGAAGAACAGTTGGCTGGCTTATGGCAGCAAGTGCTGGGAGTGAACAGCGTCGGCGTGCACGACGACTTTTTCGAGATGGGCGGAGATTCGATACTGGCGGCGCAGTTTTGCTCCCGCGTCGCGGCTGTGCTCGGCGTGCAGTTGTCGTTTCCCGGCTTGTTTGAAGCGCGCACCCTGGAGGGTATTGCCGGCTTACTGGAGTTGGAAATGGCCGGGCAGGGCCGCCCGAAGCCACCCTCCATCGAGAGAGCCGCGCGCGGCAGTGCCATCCCTCTTTCCTACTCCCAACGGCAGTATTGGTTCCTGGAGCGGTTCGAGAACGGCGGAGCCAACTTTGTCCGCCCCAATGCCTGCGTGCTGCGCGGCCCCCTCGATGTAGAGCTTCTGCGCGAAAGTCTGAACCAGGTCGTGGCGCGGCACGAGATTCTGCGGACGACCTATCACGAATCCGATGGCGTGCCGGTGCAGAGGGTTCAAGACGCCCGCCCCGTGGCGTTGCCGCTCACGGATCTGACGGGAATTCCAGAGGGCGAACGTTCCGGCCGGGTTCACGAGTTGGCTCGAAGCGAGGCGTGGCGGCCCTTCAATCTGTCCGCGGACCAAGTGCTGCGCGCCAGCCTGCTCAAACTGGCCGATGAGGAGCATATCCTACTGCTGACGACGCACCACATCGCGGCGGACGGCTGGTCGGACCGGGTGGTGCTTCGCGAGGTGGCGGAACTCTACGGCGCAAAATGCGAGGGGCGCGCGGCCGTTCTGCCCGAGCTGCCGGTTCAATACGCGGACTTCGCGCAGTTCCAGCACCGGTGCTTCGCGGACGGCCGGTTCGATGCGCAGATCGAGTATTGGAAGACGCGGTTGGCCGGCTGCCCGGAGTTGCTGCGTTTGCCCACGGACCGGCCCCGGCCGGAGCGCCAGACCTATCGGGGCGGCGTCGAGTCCGCCGTTGTGCCCAAGCAAACGGTTGCGGCGCTCAAAGACCTCGGCCTTCGACACCACGCTACGCTTTACATGACTCTGCTGGCGGCCTTCCAGGTTTTGTTATCGCGCCACTCGGGCGACCAGGATCTCGTGGTCGGGTCTCCGATTGCAGGGAGGACGAACCCTCAGACGGAGCCGCTGGTGGGGCTTTTCGCGAGCGTGCTGGCGATGCGCGCAGACCTCAGCGGCGATCCCAGCTTTCAGGAGTTTATCGCGCAAACTCGACGAAGCGTCCTGGACGCCCACGTCAACCAGGACGTTCCCATCGAAAAGTTGATCGAGCAATTATCGCTGAACCGCACCGCGCGGCATCCAGCATTGTTCCAGGTGTTGTTTCAGCTCCGTAATCTGGGTGCGGAAACCGCGCATCTCGGCCCGGTAACGCTGGAGCCGTTCGATTTCGACCCAGGCACCGGGGAGTTCGATCTTTATCTCGATGTATGGGAGAGAGCGCAAGGCTTGTATTGCGTTTTGAACTACAACTCGGATCTGTACGACGGCGCGACCGCACGGAGAATTCTGGGCCAGTATGAGACATTGCTCCAAGCGATCGTCACAGACGCAGGCCAGAGAGTTTCTCAATTGAACATCCTTCCGGACGAGGAGCGCCGGCAGGTTCTGGTCGAGTGGAACGAGACCGCCGCGGAGTATCCGTGCGATTCCTCAATGCACGAGCTGGTCGAAGCGCGAGCGCGAGCGACGCCGGATGCGATCGCGGCGATATGCCGGAACGAGCAACTCACTTATGAAGAACTAAACCGGCGCGCCAACGGATTGGCTCACCTACTTTGGGAGCGCGGCGCCGGCCGGGGTGCGCTGGTTGGAATCGCGCTGGAGCGGTCAATCGCACTGGCTGTGGCGCTCGTTGGCGTGCTGAAGGCGGGCGCGGCTTACGTGCCCTTGGATCCGGAGTATCCGCGGCAGCGCCTGGCGGACATGCTCGACGATACCCACTGTACGCTGGTGATCACGACCTCCGGGCGCGCGCGAAATCTGGCCGGAGCGGGAGTCGAGGTGCTGGGCATCGATCCAAGCGATCCGGAAGGCGCGATTTCGAGCGACCAACCTCCCGCGGCCGGCGTGCGGGGGCACGACTGTGCCTACGTCATTTTTACTTCCGGATCCACCGGCAGACCGAACGGCGTACCGGTGGAACATCGTTCTCTGGCAAATATCAGTCGTTTCTTTGCAAAACACGTGGGCCTCGAACCGGGCGATCGGGTGCTCCAGTTCAATTCCTTTAGTTTCGACGCTGCCGCGGAGGAGATCTTTTCCTGTTGGCTCGCCGGCGCGACACTGGTTTTCTGGCCGGAACCGAAGGCGCCGTCGCTGGCTGAATTTGTGGAGTTCGTGGAACGGGAGCAGATCACTCTGCTGGATCTGCCGACCGCGTATTGGCACGAATGGGCAAGCGAGATCGCTGCCGGCGGCCTTCCGATGCCTTCCAGCGTCCGGGCGGTCGTGATCGGCGGAGAAAAGGCGCTAGCTCCCAAGCTTGCGCTATGGGAACAGGCCGCTGGCGGGCGCATCCGGCTGTGCAACACCTATGGCCCGACCGAGGCGACGATTACCTCGACGGTCTACGACGCAGTGCCGGGTAAGGGCGCGGCCGGCCGCATACCCATCGGGCGTCCGATCGCCAACACGACTCTTTATATTCTGGACCGATTGCTGCAGCCGGTCCCTATCGGAGTTCCCGGAGAACTGTATATTGGAGGCGCCGGTGTTTCGCGCGGCTACTTGAACCGGCCCGAGCTTACCGCGCAGAGGTTCATCGCCAATCCGTTTCGCGACGCACCGGATCCGCGTCTCTACAAGACTGGGGACCGAGTGCGGTATCTGCCCGACGGCAATGTGGAGTTTCTGGGCCGCACCGACGATCAGGTGAAGTGGCGAGGGTTTCGAATTGAGTTAGGCGAGTTGGAGAACGCCCTGGCACATCATCCCCAGGTCCGGGCCGCGGCGGCTTCTCTTCGGGAAGATCCGGAGGAGCAGCCTGGGCTGGTTGCCTACATCGTCCCCGACGGCGCGCCACCTACGCCAAACCAACTGGCCCGGTTCTTGAAAACGCGGCTGCCCAATTACAGTCTGCCGTCGCGGTACGTTTTCCTGGAAACATTGCCTCTGATGCCGAATGGCAAGGTGGATCGCGAGGCTCTCAGAATTCCCGAGCAGACCAACCCTCGAATGGCCACAGAGGTTTGTGCGCCGCGAACCAGTACAGAAGACCTGCTACTGCAAATCTGGGAGGATGTGCTCGACCGGCGGCCCATCGGCATGGAGGAGGACTTCTTCGAACTCGGCGGCCATTCGCTTTTGGGCGTGCGTCTGCTGGCGCGAGTCGAAGCCGTGTTCGGCAAGCGGCTTACGCTGGCTAGTTTTTTTGAGGCTCCGACGGTGGCGCAAATGGCCGGGCAACTGCGAAACGGAGCGCAGGTGGCCACCGGGCAGGTGATCCCCCTTCGGTCGGGCACGGGCGGTATGCCGCTCTACATCCTGCATGGGACGCCGATTTTCCGGTCGCTAATACTCAATGTTCCGAAGGGACTCCCGGTACGTCTTTTGTCCGCGTTCGACCCGGCCGACATGCCGCGGCCCTGCCGATTGGAAGACATCGCCGCAAGGCAGGCAGAGGCGATTCTCCGGGATCGACCCGATGGGCCGTTGGCGATCGCCGGATGGTGCGCGGACGGAGTTCTGGCTGTGGAAATGGCGCAGCAATTCCTGCAACGCGGTAAGAGCGTCCCGCTCGTGGTTTTGATCGATTCGTTCAACCCGGCACGCCTGAGACGCGGTGGCCGCCTTAAAACGCGGAGCAGCCTGATGGCTGGCCGTCTGCGCTTTCACTTAGCCAATCTCTCGGCGCTTAACGCCGCCCGGGCTGGGGACTATGTCGCCCAGCGCTGGCGCACAGTTGAAAAGGGGGCCAAGCGCCAGATCCGGGGATGGATGTACGGGCAGGATCAGACCGCGCAGCAGCTCAGGGACTTTTGCGTGATGCGTTACGAGCCGCGCCCCTACGCGGGTCCTGTCATCTTGTTCCGCGCGCAGGCTCGAGCTTCCGGCGCCTTGTCCGATCCGGCCGAAGCCTGGAGACCTTTGCTTCCGGGCCTGGAGGTCGTCGACGTACCCGGCGATCATGAGGAGATTTTCAGCGAGCCCAACGTGCATATCATTACGGAGTACCTGGCGTCGCGGCTCACGCGCGCAACGACGGGCGCGCCGGAAAAGACATACGCTCACATGGTTTGACCTTTCGGCTTGCCACTTTCGTAACGCCGATCAAATTAGCTTCAGCAATCTGTTACCGTGAAACCGGAGAAAAAATATGGAGGCGTTCCGGTTTCATGTGTTTGTGTGCGGCCAGCAGAAGCCCGAAGGCGTGCCGTGCTGCGCGGGGCGGGGTTCGGCCGAGGTGCTGGAGGCGCTGCGGCGCGAGATTGGCGCTCGCGGGCTTGCGGACGAAGTCCAGGTGACCACGTGCGGCTCGCTAGGCTTGTGTGAACACGGGCCGAACCTGGTCGTGTATCCCGAAGGCGTCTGGTATTCGGGCGTAACCCCGGCCCACGTGCCGGAGATCGTCCACTCCCATTTCGAGCAAGCTACACCCGTCGAGCGCCTGGTGCGCAACGATGCCGCCGCTCTGCGCGCGGAAATCCTGCAGAACCGGGACAAGATGTTGGCGGCGCGCCGCGCCCGGGAAGCGGCCGGGGTGCTGCCCGACGAACTGACCGAACTGCTGCGCGGATTTCAGGAGAGCCGCGCCCTCCTCACCGCGCTGGAGCTCGACCTGTTCACGGCGGTGGGGGACGGCGCCGATGCCCAACAAGTGGCCACCATCCTCCACAGCCACCCGCGCGCCACAGAGATGCTTCTGAACGCGCTGGCGTCCCTCCGTTTGCTGGTGAAGCGGGAAGGCGTCTTTTACAACTCGCCCGCTACGGCGCGCTACCTCGTTAGCGGCTCGCCCGACAACGCCCAGCCCGCTTTGCTGCACACCGCCCACCTGTGGCACCGATGGTCGACCCTCACCGACTGCGTCCTCGCCGGCACCGCCGTCGCTGACGATCGGAATGCCGAAATCGCCGCTCGCGGCCAGGATTGGACCGAGGCCTTCATCGCCGCCATGCACCGCAACGCCTCCGAACGCGCGCCGCTGGTGGTGCGGGCCGTGGGCGCTGAAAATGTCGGCCGTATGCTCGACGTGGGCGGCGGGTCGGGCGCTTATTCGATCGCCTTCGCCCAGGCCAATTCCGCCCTACAAGCTGAAATATTGGACCTCGCCGCCGTTCAGCCTATCGCGCTCCGCCACATCCGCGAGGCTGGAGTGGCGGATCGGGTCAAGGTCCGCGCCGGCGACTTGCGTTCGGACGGGCTGGGCGAAGGGTTCGACCTGGTGTTTATCTCCGCCATCTGCCATATGCTCAGCCCGGCGGAAAATCTCGACCTGCTGCGCCGCAGCCGTGAGGCGCTGGCCCCCGGCGGCCGCATCGTCATTCAGGATTTCATCCTGGAGCCGGACAAAACGGCTCCCCGCTTCGCCGCCCTGTTCGCGCTCAACATGCTGGTGGGCACGCGCGAGGGCTCGAGCTACAGCGAGCCGGAGTACGCCGCGTGGCTCGGCGAGGCGGGTTTCCGCGACGTCCGCCGCGTGCGCCTGCCGGGAATCACCGGCCTCATGATCGGTTCGCGGCCTTTGTAAACAAATCGACACACAGGCCGCGGGCCTACTCCACTTATATTTTTTCGCAATTTGTTTACAGCCCGTTCGCATTTCGGACATTAGCGGCGTGTATTCAATGGAGATATGACACAAAGACTCTATCTTCCATTGCTGCTGGCGCTGACCTGGGCTGAATGCGGGGGTGAACGACGAAGGCTCCACGGCGGAGGTATTCGTCAGCAATGTATTGAGCGGCACCGTGACACGGGTGAATCTCTCCATCGGTAGCAGCCAGGTCACGGTGACCGGCAAGACGCGGATCGGGTCCGGTTACGCCCACCAGCCCAATGCCGCGGCCGTGGTGGTGGGGCCGACTGGTCTGGCATACGACCCGGGCCGTGACACCCTGTATGTGGCCTCGACCGCCGATAACAAGATCTTCGCCATCGGCGACGCCGGAGACCGCAATAGCAGTGCAGGCGAGGGTTATGTGGTGTTTGCCGATCAAACCCACTTGCACGGCCCGCTCGGATTGACTCTGGCACCAAATGGCAACCTGATTACCGCCAACGGCGACGCGGTGAACGCCGGAGGCACGCAAAACGAACTGGTGGAGTTCACGCCGCAAGGGTACCTGGTGGCCCAATACGAGATCGACGCCGGCGCGCCCGGAGCCGCGTTTGGGGTCGTCAGCACAGGTTCCTTTGGCTCCTTCCGTTTTGCCGCCGTGGACGACGATCTCAACACAGTGACCGTCTGGACCCTGCCGGCGGGCTACTGAGGCGAGGCAAGCGCTCGTGAGCGCTTAACCGATTTGGGGATTTCGCAGTTTAGGCCCGGCAACCGCTCGGTTACGGACACCGCGTGTTTGCAGTTACTTACCGAGCCGCGACCGTCAGGGAGCGGTTGCCGGGAGCGGGTTTCCCCAAAACGGTTGAGCACCCACCGCTCGTGAGTACGCGGCTTCGCAATTACGATTGTGTACTCTCGATGCGTGTGTGCAACCGCTCCCTTACGGTTGCGGCTCGGTTTGATACCCAGGGAGCGGTTGCGGCAGCGGTTAATGGTGGAATTGCGCCGCGTGCGCCGTCGAGCGGAATCCGGGCTGCCCGGCGAACCAGTCCAGGTGGCGGCGGATGTCGCGGACCAGCATATCGGCCAGTTCGAAGGTAAAGCCGTTGCGCACCACCACGCGCTGCACCACCAGATCTTCCCGGTTGGCGGGCATGCGGTAGGCGGGCACCTGCCAGCCCCGGTCGCGCAGGCGATCGGCCAGATCGTAGAGCGACCAGTGCGTTTCCTGTTTCAGTTTCCAGGCGAACACCGGCAGGTCGGTGCCCTGGCTCATCAGCTCGAAGGGGCCGATGGCCGCAATCTGTTTCGCCAGGTGAACGGCTACATCCTGGCAGGCCTGGTGAATGGCGCGGTAGCCGGACTTTCCCAGCCGGATCAGGTTGTAATACTGCGCTACTACCTGGCTGGCCGGGCGCGAGAAGTTAATCGCCAGAGTCGGCATGGTGCCGCCGAGATAGTCGACGTTGAAGATCAACTCCGGGTGCAGGTCCGACGCTTCCCTCCAGATCACCCACCCGACTCCCGGAAACACCAGGCCGTATTTGTGACCGGAGGTGTTGATCGATTTCACCCGAGGCAGGCGAAAATCCCAGACGAGATCCGGTTGCAGAAAGGGAGCCACGAAGGCCCCGCTGGCGCCATCCACATGGATCGGGATGTCGAGCCCCGTCTTCTCTTCGAGACGGTCGAGCGCGGCGCTCAAACCGGCGACGTCTTCATAGTCGCCAGTGAACGTGCTGCCCAGCACGGCCACCACGCCGATGGTGTTTTCGTCGCACATGGCCGCGGCCCGTTCCGGATCCGTCACCGAACTCGCGCCCTCCAGCGGAACCGAGCGCGCCTCCACATCCCAATAGCGCACGAACTTGTGCCAGCAGACCTGGGTGTTGGTGCCCAGCACCAGGTTGGGCCGCTCGGTGGACTTGCCGGCCTTGCGCATTTTCTCGCGCCAGCGCCATTTGAGCGCCAGTCCGCCCAGCATGCAGGCCTCACTCGACCCGATGGTGGAGGTCCCCAACGTGGTTTCGGGACTGGGCGCGTGCCAGAGCTCCGCCAGCATGTGGACGCAGCGCATTTCGAGCTCGGCGGTTTGCGGATACTCGTCCTTGTCGACCATGTTCTTGTCGACGGTCTCGGCCATCAGCTTCAGCGCTTCCGGCTCCATCCACGTGCCGCAAAACGTGGCCAGGTTGAAGCGCGAGCTGCCGTCCATGATCAACTCGTCGTGAATCAGGTGATAGGCCGTGCTGGCAGGCATCTCCTCCTCGGGAACGGAGTGGCGGGGAGACGGTCCGAGCAGCCACTGGCGGGCGTACATGGGCCGCATGACGCGCAAAATCTCGTGGGTGGGATGGTGTTTTTCGTCCATGATCGGTCAACTCTACCATGTCTTTCAAGGCGCGTGGGTTTCGATCTAATGACGCCACAGGAACCGCGCCGGGTGCTTCCGGAGCTCGCTCCACAGCGCCACGATCAGCTCTTTGCGGCCGCCGGTGTCCACGTTTCTGGCGCGCAGAGCCAGCCACAGCCCGAGCGCGAAGGACACGCTGAAATTCAGCAATCCCGTCGCCACCAACCCGAGCCCCGCCCACCCTATCCCGGACCATGGTAAAGGGCTGCGCCACCCGAGCGAACTCACGTCATAGGCCAGCGACGCACCGGCCAGCGTAATGTGCCGGACTTCGAGCGGCGCGCCGGCGAAAACGCCGACGAACGGCAGCAGCCCCAGCAGCAAGCCCAGGCATACGTAGCCGGCCACGCCGCTCAAGTGATGCTCCACGAGCCGGCCCAGTTCTTCCGCCCGGCCGGCGCCGGCAGACGAGCGAATTCTCCGGCTTTGGGCAATTCCCGCCGGCAGGCGATTGAGCACCATCCAGTTTCCGGTCCAGCCGGCAACCAGGCTCGAGAGCCACAGGAAACATCCCGTAAGCGCGGCGAAGGGGATGGTAAAACTCCGCCACGGGTGCATGGATTCCAGGCCGTGCAGGGCGACTTCGTGAGACAGAAAGGGGTTGCCGTTTCTCCATTGAATCAATACGCCGATCAATGCCGCCAGCGGAATGGCACCCAGCAGGTTCGCGATGGTGACGATGGTCTGCGTGCGGGTAATGGCCGCCACCAGGCTGACTTCCGATTGCATCCCATCTTCTTTTTCGAGCGCGTCGCCCAGAGCCGCGGCGGTCATCGACGGCATCTTCGAAGCCAGGCTCCAGCCCAGAAACTGCATCAGCACAAAGCTCAGCGTGTAATTCAGGCTGTGGGCGGCGCCGATCCACAGCGGCGCCAGCGGCATCCTCGCCAAGCGGTACTTGAACAGGGCAGTGAAGGCAGTGATCCCTCCCGCGCCCAGCGCTCCCCAGCCCATCGTCGCCCAGTCGGACCGGGAGCCGGCAATGTAATGCTCGCCGCTCTTGCCCGTGTGTGTCACAATCCGGCGCGCGATCCGGTTCACGCTGTTGCGGAGCAGGCTGTGAACCCCGCGCTCCTCGGCGAAGGCGCGCACCAACATCGACCCGAACGCGCGGCCGTCTTCCCGGCCGGACAGCACGCGCAACAGCACTTCGATCCTCTCCAGTTGCGCCAGCACCAGATCCAACCGAAACACCAGATCGGAGGAGACGCCCCGTTCCTCCATGCGCGCGTGGGAAAGGCCGGCGGAAATTCGGCATTCGAGCACGACTTCCTCGAACCGGTCGCTCGCACCGGGCTCGTCCGGCGATCGCTCGAACCGGCCGGCCGCATCCACCAGGTCGAAGAAGGGCGATTCCGTTTCATACTGGTGCGGCATCAGCTTCATGATTCCCCGGGACAAGCCGATCGCCGCCGCCCGCAACGCGAGCAGGCGGATGGCCACCGCGAAGTCCGCCGCCGATCCTCCCACCAGTTCGCGCCATGGGGCGGCGTCCTCCTCGCTGAGGCCCGCCACCCATTCGGCATCCTCCTCATTCAGGTCCGAACCTTGCAGGGCCGCGTACAGATCCAGTTCGTCCTCGGGCTGGGGCAGCACCCGCCGCTTGACGCGCGCCATCAACTCGCGCGCCAGCGAAGTGGCTTCCGGCAGCCCCGCCTCGGCAAACACTCTCGGAGCGAAAGCCTTCTCCCAGATCTGCCGGAATCTCTCTCTTGCGTCCGGATTCCCGCCGATTCCTTCCGCCAGCCCGCGCAGGCGTTCGGTACGTTTTTCCGGCGGAACGCTCTTGAGCCATGCCAGGGTGTTCTGCAACCATTCGCGCTCCGCCTGGGCGCTCTGGCCGGGCGCCAGGATGGCGAGAGCTTGAACCGGGTCTGAGGCGATCCCCTTCATCTTTCGATAATCGCGCAAACCGGCCCGCCACCGGAGAGACCGGTTTTCGCGTGGTGGGTCCAGCCGCTCTTATCCATCGGTATATATCCAAAGAAATACTGGCGACGTTGCCAAGGCAGAGTGTATACTTTCATGCAAGTAGGCCGATGCACATTAGTCCCGACTCGTAACAAAGACATAGCCAAATCGCCGATCGAAGGAGAATTTCGTGTACACCAACCCAATCCACGTCACCATCCTGAACCGGTTTCTGCAAGTGCCACTAATGACCGCACTTGCAGTTTTACCGGCAGTTGCGCAGATTCCCGACGCTCCGGTGTCGTCCGGGATCGCTACACAGATATCCCGGCACCAGCGTTCCCCGCTCAGGGTTCACGAGCGGCGCTACGATGGCACCATCACCAGCGAGAACTGGAGCGGCTACGCCATCACCGGCACCAATATTACGGATGTTAAGGGGTCATGGATTGTGCCGGCCGTCACCTGTCCTGCGACACCGCCTCCATCGCCGCGATCGAGGAACCAGCCTCAACAGGATCAATATGCCGCGTTTTGGGTGGGCATCGACGGATATTCTTCCAGCACGGTGGAGCAGATTGGAACGGATTCCGACTGTGACGGCGCCAACCCGAGTTATTACGCCTGGTTCGAGTTTTATCCGCACCCCTCTTATAGCGTCAATAATTTTCCGGTAAGGCCCGGCGATCGTATTTCCGCGGAGGTCAGTTACAGCAGCAGTACCAAACTGTTCACCGTCACGCTCGCCGATGAGACCAGCGGAAAGTCGTTCAGCACCAGTACGTCTGTCTCCTCGGCCGCGCGGTCGTCGGCCGAATGGATCGCCGAAGCGCCATCCAGTAATTCGGGCGTCCTGCCTCTTGCCGATTTCGGCACCGTCGATTTCGGCGCCAACTATACTTCTGTGTCCAATACCTGCGACGCAACGGTTAACGGAACGACCGGCGCAATCGGTTCCTTCAGCGCCAACGAGGCAATTACCATGGTCAGCTCCAGTGGTGTGGATAAGGCCGTACCGGGCGCGCTGGTGAACTCGGCGAGCTTCGTCGTTTCGTGGCAGTAGTCCTGGCGGCGCGCCGCCTTGAGGAATATGAGCTGACCCATTTTTTCATGTGACGACCGTCACTCGACCAATGTTCGCTCGTTTGCGGTCCTTCGCCACGCCGCTCGCACGGGACCACCCTTGAGCCAGTGACTCGGGGGCCGACCACAAAACACGATAGTCTGCCCCACCCCGGCCGGGTGCCTAACCGATTTGGGGGGGTAGTTCACGGCAACCGCTCCCTTACGGTCGCGGCTCGGTTACGGACACCGCGTGTTTGCACCCACTTACCGAGCTGCGACCATCAGGGAACGGTTGCCGGGCCTCAACCGCGAAATCCCCAGATCGGTTAAGCACCTACCCCGGCGGGCTGTCCCGCGGCGAAGCCGAAACCTGGCGCAGCCCAAATTTCAATCCGCTCTCGGGTGTTATACTGAATCGGACCCGGAAATCTAAAATGGAAATCCCGGGTAATGTCTATACACCACTTTGCTGCGTGGGGTTCCTATGTCTTCTCGACATCTGGTATCTCCATAACAAGACGAGTCCCGGAGCGCGTGGCTCGGGTACAGGAGTTATTCGCATGTTGAGACCTATCTTCGGTTTGACATTGTTACTGGCCGCCGCGGGCGTGCTTGCCGCGGCCGATGAGGCGCCCGTTCCGTCGTGTAATCTTGCGCCAGGCTGGTCGCAGGCCGGCCCCGACCGCACCTACGTCGCCGACAACCTGTTCGAGTATATGGATGGCAACGCGGAAGGCTACCTGATTTACGGCTTTCTCAAAATGCAGGGCGTCACCTGCAAGAAGGGGGACGTCACCTTCGTCGTCGATCTCTCCGATTTCGGCGACGCAGATTCCGCTTACGGCATGTTCACGTCGAACGTGGATGGGCGTCAACCGACTCAGAAAATCGGCATGAACGGGCAGATCGTTCCGCGCCGCGCCTTCTTTGCCAAGGGCCGGTATTTCCTTGAAATCGCCGCCAATCCCGAGGGCGATTACACCCCCCAGTTGAAGGAATGGACGGCGGCGATGGAGAAGCTCATTCCCGGCAGCACCGTGCTGCCCCCCGCGCTGGCCTGGTTCCCAACCGAACAGCGCCAGAGCCTCCGCCTGGTGCCGGAGAGTGTGCTCGGCCTGCGCCTGTTGAAACGCGGGTATGCGGCGCAGTACGAATACGGCAAGGCTTTCGTCGTGCTGGAAGCCACCCCCCAATCGGCCGCGGCCGTCATGGAGCAACTGCGCAAGCGGTTCGGCGCCACCACTCCGGCGGCCATTGCCGATGAAGCCTTCCAGGCGACCGACCAGTACCTCGGGCGGCTGTGCGTGTTTCGCCAGGGCCGGTATATCGCTGGCTACGCCATTTCCGCCGACGGCATGGACCCCGTCTCCCTCAGCAAAACCCTCGCCGGGAAAATGCCCAAGACGGACTGAGAGCGCAAACCTGTCTAATGCTGGAAATAGGGCGGCTCGTTGCCGGGGCGCCACTTGATGTTGCAGCCCAGCGACGGTTTCTGTTCCGACGGCACTGGCAGGCCGGCCAGTGCCGCGTCGATGGCGCGGCGCAGGTCCGTGCCGGTCAGCGGAACGCCGTTGTTGGGGCGGCTGCCATCGAGCTGTCCGCGATAAACCAGTCTGCGATCGGCATCGAACAGGAAGAAATCCGGAGTGCAGGCGGCGCCATAGGACTTGGCGACGGCTTGCGTCTGGTCGAACAGGACGGGATAGTCGAGGCCCAGCTCGGCGGCCAACTCCCGCAGCCGCTCGGGAGCGTCGTCGGGATAGAGGGCGACGTCGTTGGAAGCGATGGCCACGATACCCAGCGGACGGCCGGTGTAATCCTTGCCCAGCCGCGCCAGTTCCCCCTTGACGTGTTGCACATAGGGGCAATGGCGCGAAATAAACATCACCAGCACCGCTCTGGAGCGCACAAAATCGGCCAGCCCGACGTCCCTACCCGTGGTGACGTCGGGCAACGAGAATTCGGGAGCCGGAGTTCCCAGTTCAGTCATTGTCGATTCGGTTCTTGCCATGAATTTGCTCTTTCGATTCGAGCATAGCAAAAGACCTGGCGCCGGCAGGGGGTGACCGATCTGGGGACTTCAAAGGTTAAGGCGGGCAACCGCTCCCTCGCGGTCGCGGCTCGGTAAATGACTGCAAACACGCGGTGTCCGTAACCGAGCCGCGACCGTAAGGGAGCGGTTGCCGGTAACTAACTCCTCCAAATCGGCTAAGCACCCGCAGGGTGGCGACAATAGCTGCCGGCGGCCGATCTGGGATAATTAGAGTGCTCGCGTCCCGCCCTGAGTCCTGGAGAGTTACCCTTCGCACGTCCGCGTGCCATCGCCGGAGGTTATCAGGTATGCGCAAATCGCCGTTTCTCGCCGCAGCCTTCGCTTTGTCCGCCGCCGGTTTGTATGCCGACTCTTCGCCCGCGCTGCAGTGGGTGATACCGCTCGGCGGATCGGGCGCCAGCGCGGTCGCCGGAGCCGCGGCGGATTCCCACGGGAACCTATACATTGCCGGCAGCACTTACGCCCTGGATTTTCCCACCGTGGCCGCGGCCCAGCCCACCCCCGGCGGGTCCACGCTCGTCCGCATCCCTACCGCTACCGGCGTCTCCGACAAGCTCTATCCCCCGGGACTCTCCATCGCTACCAGCATCGCCGCCGACCCCCGCAATCCCCAGTCTCTCTACGCCGTCGCCGGCTACGCCATCTGGCGGAGCACCGACGCCGGCAGTTCGTGGAGTGTGCTGTACCAGTTTGCACCAACCGTGACCGTCGAGTTCCTGGCGGTCGACCCGGCCAATAGCAATACCCTCTACGCCAGCACCGTTCCGCTGGGCATCTTCAAGAGCACCGATGCCGGCCTCACCTGGACGGCTATCAACAACGGCATCGCCCCGGCCTCCGACGGCACCACTAGCGTGTACTACATCGCGGTGGACCCGAACTCGCGGCAGGTGGTTTTCGCTGCCACCAGCGCCGGCCTTATGCGCAGTCCCGATGGCGGCTCAAGCTGGACTCTGGTGGCCACTCCCTATTACTCCTCTATCGATAATCCGCTCTTCGATCCCTTCACTCCCGGAACCATCTACCTGGCGAGTGACCAAGCCATCGACAAAAGTACGGATGACGGACAGACTTTCACTCCCCTGTCCCAGTTACCCGACCAGAGCCCGCCCAACGTGATGGCCGCCGATCCGCTGCATCAAGGAGTCCTCTACGCCGGCTCGTACTCCGGCATTTACCAGAGCGTCGATTCGGGTCTCACCTGGACCCGGAAGACCAGCCAACCGATCAGCCTGATCGCCGCCGATCCGAGCCATCCCGTGCTGTACGCCGCCGACTACTCCAGTTACGGCATCGTCAAAAGCACCGACGGATTCACCACCACCTCAAACGTCGGACCTTCCGAGGTCTCGCTGTTTCAATTGCTGGTGGCCGGCTCCAACCTGTTCCTGGTCGCGTCCCCGAGCTACGACGTCTTTGTAACCAAGCTCGATCCGAACGGCAACATCGTTTACTCCACTTATTTTGGCGGCAGCGCCGACGATACGGCCGTTGCCATCGCCCTCGGCGCCGACGGCAGCGTCTACGTCACCGGCGCTACCAGGTCCACCGATTTTCCCGCCACCGCCGGCGCATACGATACCACCAACTCCGACGGGCATTCGAATTCCGTGTTCAAGCTGAATCCCGACGGATCGCTCGTTTGGGCCACCTATTTCGCCGGCCCCACCAACACGGTGAATACCATCGCCGTGGATTCGGCCGGCAATTCCTACGTTGCCCGCGCCCCTCGCACCCGGAGAAGCAATCGCGGCCATTGGCGCGGGGTTCGGTCCCGACGCGCAACTCCTCGTCGACGGCGTCCCGCTGACCGGCGCCTCCGTCACCGAGACCACGCTCTCCGGCCCGTATGCGGTCACCGCCCTGGCGCCGTCAGTCTTCGTCGGCGGATTCTATGCCGATGGCATCGCCGCCGTCGTGGGCCCGGTCGCCGGCCTGCCCGGCAATGTGTACCAAATCAGCGTATACGTTCCTAACCCGGCCAGCCTGAATCCGGATCTTCGCAATAACCCAATCCCCCCGCAACAGGGCGTGACGCTGGTCATGGGACCCGTGAATTCGTCAAATTTCGAAGGTTCCAGTATGATCAGCCAACCCGGCCTCATCCTCAACGTGAAGCCATGAACCTAAGAACGGCAGTAATCGCGCGGCGGCCCGATTCTAGCCGGCCCGTTCCGCGGCCTCGCCCGCGTCGCCATAAACCTCTTCGCGAATGATGCGCTCGGTGGCCTGGTTCAGGTATTCGTCGAGTGCGGCGCGCAACTCCTGGTATTCCGGCCAGAGCGTCCGATCGACGAACGACGGCGGCACGCGCACCATTACCGTGGTATAGCGCTGCCGCTTGTAACGGTAAGGCTCCACGCCATAGCGGCGGCACAGGGCGGAAAACAGCCGCCTTTGCCACCGGTCCGGCAGCGCGAACTGAAATTCCCGCGGCTCCTCTTGCGGCGTCTTCGTGCCCAGCGCCGCCCGGATCCGCTCCAGCGCCGCCGCCGCCGCGCTGCGCTCGCCCGCCGTGGTCGCGCCCTCGAACAGGGCCGATATCTTCCGCAGTCTCTCGCGCAGTTGCGCCTCAGTCATCATGGCCCGATTCTACAACAACCCCGGAGGCGTCCGGCGGCGAGCCATTCAGAGTTGTCGTCAAAGCGAACACGGAGCGTGTACGGAGCAACGATGTCGAAGTGCCGGATCCGATAGATTGGATGATTCATAAACACCTGTTTCAATGGCTCGATGGGCGCCGGTACCCGGCCTTCTTGGAGCCGCGTTCGCTAACGTATTTCCGAGCAACCGCTCCCTAACGGTCGCGGCTCAAAAACGCGCGAAACCGAGCCGCGACCGTTAGGGAGCGGTTGCTCATTATGTGGCCGTAATTCCGAAATTGCAAAAAACGGGACAGCCTGAACTAATACCCTTTCGACTCATCGAAAAGGGGGGCACAGCGGACTGGCACAATATTCCAAAATGCCGGCCAACAAGACCCAGGCAGCGTATACCCGCGGACTCCTTTGCCGGATTGGGTTTCCAGCAAGTGCGCGCCGGAGGCAGCCCGTACGCGGCTATCACCGGCCGCGGTGAGTAACTCGGCAGTTCAGTCTGTGTTGAGATGAGTACCCGGGTGAAATTGGAGGTGCCGTGCGGCCGAAGGGCGCCAGCAAGCGACTCGCGAGGAGTTCGGCGAAGATGCAAAAAGGGGACGGAGCAGACTGCTACCTTTTCGCCAGACCTAAAAGGTGCAAGTTCAGGCTGACCCGTTTTTCTGAACAACATTGAGAACAAGTACGACCCCTCACCACTATAGTAACGACCAACGAATCGCGGGATGTGCGGATATCAGGTACACGTGATCCGAGTCCGCCCATAACGCCCCCAAAGTACTGATTCGAGTCCCTGCCGAATTAGAAGGAGGCTCAGGATTGCCCGTATTTTTACTCGAAGTCACATATACTTCAGAGGCGTGGACCGAAATGATTACCCACCCGCAAGACCGCGCACAGGCCGTCCGGGATGCCGTCGCAGGGCTGGGAGGCAAAGTTGGGTCGTTTTGGACATCGCTGGGCGAATACGATCTGGTCGGAATCATATCCATGCCGGACATCCTGAGTGCCGCGGCGTTTGCGATGGCGATCTCCGCGGGGGGTGCTTGCAAGGCCGTCAAGACTACGCCCCTACTCACGATGAACGAGGGAGTGGAAGCTATGGCTAAGGCTCGCACTTGCGGCTACCAACCCGTAGGTAATAAAGCGTACCCTGACGAACCGTCCGCGCCCCAGGGCAACAAACCGCGTCCAACCAATCGTAGACAGCGCTAAAAGGAAACGTTGCGGCTGTGGATAAAGGGCATAGCGACCCTAGCTGCGAGCAGGCGTGGGAGGCCACCGGCCGGCCGCCGCAGGCCGCGGGACTGCCCCACGAGGATCCCGGTACCCCGTTTGGGCGTCTATAAGTAAGCGTGTTAGAATCCGCTCCGATGATTGCCCCGTCCGCGCTATCGACGCTCGGCGGCGTACCTGTACGCCCGAAACGATTCCTTCATCTCGCATTGCTTCTCTCCGTCTGCGCCTTGTGGCCTTTTCCTCTTCGGGCGGACTGGACGTCGCTGGCCAGTATGCCGCCGGCCCGGAACGTGGACGGCGGCGTGGAGTATCGGAACCAGCAGGGAGTGGTGCGGCTGACCGTGGCCGGACCCGGCACCGTTCGCGTGCGGTTCAGTCCGGGTAAGGAGCTCGGCGGCGGCGATTCCTATGCCGTCCTTCCCGCCGCGGCACAGCCGCCGCGAGCGGCGTTCCAGTTCTCGAGCCAGGGCGCCGTGGACCGGTTACGCACGGATCTTCTGACGATTGAAATCGGCCGCAGCCCGTTTCGGCTCCGCTTCCTCGATGCCGCCGGACACCTCCTCGACCGGGATACCGGAGCCATGGGCATGGCTTACGATCCGCAAGGCCGCGTTCGGGTGTGGAAAGAGCTGGAGCCGGATTCCCATTTCTTCGGATTCGGCGAAAAAGCCGGATTGCTCGACAAGCGCGGCGGATGGAACGGCGGCAGCTCGCTCGTCATGTGGAACTCGGACACTTACGGATACGACAACACCACCGACCCGCTCTACGACACGATCCCGTTCTTCATGACCTTGCGGGACGGGGTGGCACACGGGACATTCTTCGACAACACTTCGTGGAGCAGTTTCGATGTTGGCCGGGAGAGCCCCAAGTCGATCAATTTCGGAGCCGAAAGCGGGGAGCTGGACTACTACATCATTGCGGGACCCTCGCCGGCCGACGTGTTGCGCCGATATGCCGAGCTGACCGGGCCCATGCCGATGCCTCCGCTGTGGGCGCTCGGCTATCAGCAGTGCCGCTACTCGTATTATCCGGATACCCGTGTGATGGAAATCGCCAGGGGATTTCGAGAGAGGCACATTCCGGCGGATGCCGTCTGGCTGGACATTCATTATATGGATGGCTACCGGATCTTCACCTGGGATCCGCAGCGGTTTCCCCATCCCGTCGAGATGATGCGGGACCTCGATAATCTCCACTTCAAGACCGTGTCGATCATCGACCCGGGCGTGAAGCAGGACCCGGGCTACGCGGCATACGACAGCGGCGTGAAAGCGGGCGTCTTCGTGAAGAACCCCGACGGGAAACTCTACTCCGGCCGAGTGTGGCCGGGGGCGGCGGTGTTTCCCGATTTCACCGATGCGCCGGCCAGAAAATGGTGGGCGGACCGGATTGCCGAATTCGCGGCGAAAGGCCAGGCGGGTATTTGGGTGGATATGAACGAGCCTTCGATTTTCGATGGCCTCACCATGCCGGATGACGTGGTGTTCCACCGCGCCGGCGCGGCGGTGAGTCATGCCCGGATCCACAATGTTTTCGGCCAGCAGATGTCGCGGGCGACCCAGGAGGGGCTGCTTCAGCTTCACCCGGACCAGCGGCCCTTCGTGTTGACGCGGTCCACCTATGCGGGCGGGCAGCGCTATGCAGCGGTGTGGACCGGCGACAACGTGGCCGACTGGCCGCACCTCGAGGACGGTCTGGGAACCTTGCTGGGCATGGGGATCTCCGGGTTTCCTTTCGTGGGGAACGATATCGGCGGATTCAAAGATTCCGGGCCCGCCGACGCCGACCTGTTTACGCGTTGGATGGAGGCCGGGACCTTCTTCCCGTTCATGCGCGCCCATACCGTGCCGGAAGCGGCCAACAAGGAGCCCTGGGCGTTTGGCCCGGAGCACGAAGCCTACAACCGGCATGCCATCGAGCGCCGCTATCGATTCCTGCCCTACATTTATAACTCCTTCTACCAAGCCTCCGAGACCGGAATGCCGGTCATGCGCGCGCTGCTGCTGCAGTATCCGGAAGACCAGGCCACCTACACCGTCAGCGACGAATTCCTGGTTGGCCGGGACCTGCTGGTGGCGCCGATTCTTGCCCGTCAAACGAGCGCGCGTCAAGTCTACCTGCCGCGCGGCGCCTGGTACGACCTGAGGACGGATAAAGCCCTGGAGGGAGCGAAGCGGGTCGATGTGGAAGCGGCGGAAGACGAAGTGCCGCTGTTCGTCGCCGAGGGCGCCATCCTGTTCCGCGCGCCCGTGATGCAGTCGACGGCGGAGTGGCCCGCCTCCGAGCTGATCTTCGATATTTTCTCCCACGGCGCCACCGACCGGGAATATTACGAGGACGACGGCGGCACGTTCGCGTATCGTCAACAGGGATACTTCAAACGCATCGTGTCGGTCCGGACCGAAACCGGGGGCGTAACCGTCACCCTGGGCGCGGCGCAGGGAACGTTCACCCCGCAACACATCCGCAACACGATCGTGCTGCACTTCGCCCACGCGCCTCGCGGCGTATCGTTGAACGATCGGGACCTGGCGCCCGAGGCGATTCAATTCGACAGTGCCCGGTCCGTGCTCAGCTTACAAATCCCGCAATCCGGCAGCCAGGAAAAGATCGTGGTTCACTGGTAGAACCGGAACGGGCACTTCAACTGAGTTGTTTATAGCCGGGCGGGATCTGAAAGGTCGCCGGATGCGGCTCCGCGGTCTGGGCGGTCTTGCACACTGAGGTTTGCACGCCGAAACTGCCGCTGATTTTCGTCAGCACGGGCAGATGGGTCTTGGCACAGGTCCAAACCTCGGCCACCACGGGCATTGCCGGCGGCTTTGGCATGGCTGGCGCGCCCGGCACGGAAGGCGCACCGGGCATTGCCGGCGGCTTGGGCATGGACGGCGGTTGGATGGTGAATCGCTTACCCACCGCCTGAATCCCCTGGATGAAGCCGGTGCCCAATTCCTGCACGTTCATGGGCGGCATCTGCGCGGACGGCTTGGGGATAGCCATTCCTGGCATACCCGGCACCGGCGGCATGGCGCCTTTCGGTATGGGAAGTGTGTGGGCCACCATTTTGACGTGATCGAGCACAATCGCCTTCATGGCGCCGGGGTGGATGATGACGGAGATGTTCCCCATGTCGACGCGTGTCTTGCCATCGAGGGAACGCGTCATGGCGGAAGCCGATGGCGCCTGCGGCATTTTGGCCCCCGGCGCCTGCAGCGAGGTCAGGCACTGCGCGCAAGCCGGCGGTAGGGGAGGAGTAGGCGTCTGCGCCATAGCAACCACAGAGTACCACTTTCCCGGCGGTGGAAAAGCTCCGGGCGCGGCGAGGCTGTGCCGGGATTTATGCGCCCGCCGCCTGGTCCTGGCTCGATCCGTACTCTTTCAGCTTATTGTGTAGCGTTTTCAAGCTGATACCGAGGATTTCGGCAGCCCGGGTCTTGTTGTTGCGGGTGAATTCCAGGGTGCGCAGAATCAGCCCGCGCTCGGCTTCTTCCACGGTAGTACCGATCTGAAAACGGACCCCGCCCGTTTCCGCCGGGACGGGCGCTTCCCCCGTGCGGCCGGCCGTACTGTCGGCGACGCCGGCGGGCGCCCGGTTCTGCAGAAACGCCGGCAGGTGCTGCATTTCAATAGCGCCTTCACCGGCCAGAATGACGGCCCGCTCCAGCACGTTGCGCAGTTCCCGGACGTTACCGGGCCAGCTATGCCGCTCCAGCACTTCGAACACCGCGGGAGAGATCTCGGCCACGTGGCACTCGTGTTTGCGGTTCAGGTCGGCCAGCAGCGCTTCGGCGAGAGGCCGGATGTCCTGCTTGCGTTCGCGCAGCGGGGGCAGGTGTACTTGGAAAACGTTGAGGCGATAAAAGAGATCCTCACGCAAAAGGCCGCCGCGGACGGCCTCTTCGGGCACTTTATTGGTGGCCGCCACCACCCGCACGTCCACTTCGAATTCGTGCTTCCCGCCCAGGCGCCGCACTTTCGAATCTTCCAGAATACGCAGCAGCTTGGCCTGCGTAGCGAGGGGCATTTCGCCGATCTCGTCAAGCAACAGGGTGCCGTTCTGGGCCACTTCGAAACAGCCGGCCCGGCGCTCGCTGGCACCCGTAAACGAGCCCTTCTCGTGGCCGAACAGCTCGCTTTCGATGAGCGATTCGGGAAGCGCCGCGCAGTTGATGGCGACAAACGGGCCCTGGCGCCGCGGGCTAAGCGCATGCAAGGTACGCGCCACCAATTCTTTGCCGGTGCCGCTTTCGCCCGTAACCAGCACGCAGGCTCTGCTGGGACCGGCCTGCTGCAGCAGGGCGAAAATCTCCTGCATGCGCGGCGAAGCTCCCACCAGTTGCCCGAGCGAGCCCTTATAGCCAAGCTGCCGCTCCAGGTTGCGCTTCTCCTCCCGCAGACCGGCATGGGCGGCGGCGCGGCGCAGCAGCACTTCCAGGGTGCGAGGCTGAATGGGCTTTTCCAGGAACCAATAAGCGCCCAGCTCGTGTACGGTCTTGACGGCGGTCTCAATATTGCCGTAGGCCGTAAGTACGATGGCGGGCGGCATGTCGCCGGATTCCCGCAGCCGCGACAGAAACCCAAAACCGTCCAAACCGGGCATGTTCAGGTCGGTAAGGATCACATCGGCCGGAAAATCCGCCAGCTTGGCAAGGGCTTCGTTGCCTTCAGCGGCCATTTCGGGCTGCATCCCCCAGGCGGATACCATGGCGGAGAGGCCGCTTCGCTGGCTACTTTCGTCGTCCACGATCAGAACTTTTATCGGCTGGATCAAGGCGAAACCTTACTGTAAGGATAACTTCAATCCCCATTGTACGCTTGGTTTCCCAAATTCTTCCCTCCGCTGGTACTGCTGTTGAAACCCGCTGGCGTCAGATGCTTAACCGATCTGGGGATTTCACGGCTTAGGCGCGGAAACCGCTCCCTCGCGGTCGCGGCTCGGTTACGGGTGCCGCGTGTTTTCAGTCACTTACCGATCCGCTACCGCGAGGGACGGTTTCCCGGAACGGATTTCCCCCGGATCGGTTAAGCACCCGCTGGCGTCGGGCGGCCGGGGCGTCGGCCGAGCGCGTGCTAGGATGAAAGCGGAAGCTCCCGCGAGATGGCGTTGCGCGCACTCATCAGCCTGGCCAGACGGCGGCTGTTCTGGAATCGGTTACTGGCCGAGGGCGTGCGCGCGGCCAGCATCGCGCTGGGCGCGCCGATTCTGCTTCTGGTGGCGGGTACCGGGCTGTTCGGGTGGGAATGGCTGGTCCCGGTGCCGTTCGCAGCCGCGGCTTGGGCTTTCCATAGGGCTTGGCGGCGGCGGCCCTCCGCGTATCGCGCCGCCTGCACCGTCGACCGGCGGCTCGCATTTGCCGACGCCCTTTCGACGGCGTTCCACTTCAGCCAGCCCGGCCATGTCCCCGTGTCGGAAGAGCTGCGCCAACTGCAGTTCGATCAAGCCGAGCGGCTGGCGGCGGCGGCGGATGCCACCAGCGCCGTCCCTTGGGTAGTACCGCGATCGATCTACGTCCTGCTGGCGCTGGTGGCCGTGGCATCCGGACTGTTTGCCTTGCGCTTCGGATTGAGCCGGAGTCTGGACCTGAGGCCGCCCCTGGCGCGCCTGATCGAGCGGGAACTGGGCATCGATAACCCTCCCCAGCAGGTTGCCCGTGGTGGCCGGCCTAAACGCCCCGCGACGCCCGAGCCGGAACCTGCCTCCGACGCCGATCCGGCCAACGACCAAACCGACGGCGCCGCCCAGCAAACCGATATCGACGACGAAATTGCCCAGGCGTTGGGAAACCACCCCGATTCGAAACCGGGCGACTCGGCTCACCAGCAGGGCACCGCCCGCGCCTCCGGAGACAAAGGCGAGGACGGCCCCAAAGGCCCCTCCGACCGCAGTTCCACCGCGCCAAATGAATCCGCCGAGGCGAGCCAGAAAGGCGACTCCAAGACCGGTGAGGGGCAAAAACGCGACTCCAAAGAGAACGCCGGTGGCGATGGCGAAAATTCCAGTCTGCTCAGCAAGGTCAAGGATGCCTTTGAAAACCTGCTGTCGAAAATGAAGCCGCAGCAGGGCAATCCCGGCTCCCAGGAGCAGAGTTCGCGCGATCAGGCCGGCCAGAAGCCGGGCAAAGGGCAGTCGAACGCCGCCAAACCCGAGTCCGCCCAGAACGGACAACCTCCCGGCGACCGGCAGGAAGGTTCCCAAGACAGCCAGGCCGCCGAAGAATCCCCAAATGCACCCAACCCGTCGGGGAAAGGCAGCGGCAAGAGCCAGGACGCACAAGTCAGCAGGCAGCCGGGCAGCGGTGTAGGCAGTCAGGAAGGCGATAAGGGTATCAAACAGGCTGAACAACTGGCTGCCATGGGCAAGATCACCGAGATCATTGGCAAGCGCTCGGCCAATCTGACCGGTGAGGCCACCCTAGAAGTGAAATCCACTACCCAGCAATTGCATACCCAATACGCACAGCGCAGCGCGCAGCACGCCCAAACCGGCTCCTCGATTTCGCGCGACGAGGTGCCGGTGGCGCTCCAAGCCTACGTCGTTCAGTATTTCGAGCAGGTTCGCAAGCAACCAGTACCGGCCGAGGCCGGAAAGAAGCCATAGCCGACGTGCACTCTTAAGTCTTCCGCCGAACCAGCCGATTATTCCACTGGTTATGCTAAGGCGGATTGCCGTAGTACTGAATCTTCTCGTACTGGCTTCCTGGGTGGCCGTGGCGCAGTCCCGCGACGTGCCTTTGATGTTCGAACCCAATCTGGGCCAGGCGAACACGGCGGCGGAATTTGTGGCGCACACCCCCCGGTGCGCCGCCCAATTCGATCCCCATGGGGTAACGCTCCGACGCGGCGGAGACACGATTCGCATCGCTTTCCGCAACGCCAACCCGGCAACCCGTCTCAGCGGTCTGGGGCCTGCCGGGGGCAGAGCGAACTATTTCATTGGCCCTAAAGCGAATTGGATCGGGGGAATCCCGCTGTATCGGGGGGTCCGATACGCCGAGGTCTATCCGGGAATTGACCTGGATTTCCATTCGCCTGGCGGCCCTCCAGGAGAGTCCCCCGGCGCGGAGCATGGCGGCGATCTGGAATACGATTTCCTGCTTGCCCCGGGCGCCAAGGTGTCGGCCATCCGGCTGGCATTCAGCGGCATTCAAACCACTTATCTGGACCGCGGGGATCTTGTCCTGAAAACGTCGCAGGGCGAGTTTCGACATCGCCGTCCGCGCCTTTATCGGGAGAAAAACGGCAAGAGACTGGAAATCGGCGGCGGATATGTGCTTCGCGGCCGGAATGAAGTTGGCTTTGAGGTGGCGCCTGGTTGGGCGGACAGTCCGCTGGTCATCGATCCGGTGGTCACGTATTCGACGTTCATGGGGGGCGGCGGCAACACCATGGCTTGGGCCGTGGCAGTCGATTCCGCCGACTGTATCTACCTGGCGGGAGAAACTCTACCCGTCAATTTCGGCGCAACATTCCAGGTTTCGGACTCACTCTCCAGCACCGATGCTTTCCTGGTGGAGATGAACTCCGCGGGAACGGCCATGGTGTATGCCGCATACTTCGGTGGGACCGGGCGATCCTCGGCGCGCGGCGTGGCCGTCGACTCTGGCGGCAACGCCTACATAACGGGCTTTGCTTATTCCACGGATTTTCCCACCACTTCAGGCGCATACCGCAGTTCGACGCTGGGGATGGCCGACGTTTTCGCGCTGAAGCTCAATCCCACCGGTAGCGCTTTGGTGTACTCCGCTCTGTTCGGCGGCGCGGGGAACGATTTAGCCACCGGAATTGCCATCGATAGTTCGGGGAACGCCTACATTTCCGGGTCCACCGCCTCCTTGGCATTTCCGATCACCAACGCCTTCCAGTCCTCCTACGGTGGCGGCGTTCAAGATGCTTTTGTTACCAAAATCAACTCCACCGGTACCACCCTCCTCTATTCCACGTTTCTGGGTGGCACGGGCAACGACGTCGCCAACGGCATCGCGGTCGATTCGTCGGGTTCGGTTTACGTCGCGGGTTACACCGACTCGCTCAAGTTTCCGATCGCCAGCGCTCTATACGGCACGCCCGCCGGACAGGGCGACGCTTTTGTGGCCAAGCTGACTCCGTCGGGCACGGGCCTGGTTTTCGCCACGTATCTTGGCGGTAGCCAGGTTGACGTAGCCAACGCCATAGCTATCGACTCCCTGGACAACGTGTTTGTAACCGGAACCACGCTCTCGACTAACTTCCCGGTTACCGCCGGAGCGTTCCAGACCGCCAACGCCGGTTCCTACGATGCTTTCGTTACCGAACTGAATTCTGAAGGGAGCGCTCTCGTCTATTCGACTTATCTGGGCGGCGAGGGCTCCGACCAGGCCAACGCCATCGCTGTCCTCGGCGACGTCGCCTACGTCGCCGGGTTCACTTATTCGCACTATTATCCGGTGCGGGATGCCGTTCAATCCGCCCTGGGCGGCGCCCAGGACGCTTTCGTCACCGCGATCGCCAGCGGCGGGAGCTCGCTGGTCTGGTCGACCTACCTTGGCGGCATCGAAGACGACCAGGCCAACGGCGTCGCGGTCGACTCGTCCGCCAACGCCTACATCGCCGGCTGGACGCTTTCCTCGAACTTTCCTGTCACTGGAGGCGCTTTCCAGACGGCCTATGCGGTCGAAAGCGGCTTCCTGGTGAAATTGTCGACGAGCACTGCGACGGCCACCGCTCCCCTGCAGTTGATTCCGGTCGCTCCTTGCCGCATCATGGATACGCGGAAGGCGGACGGACCTCTCGGCGGACCCACGATTCCAGCCGGCGCGACTCGCGCCATTCCAGTCCCGTCCAGTAGCTGCGGTATCCCGTCGAACGCGGCGGCCTATTCGCTCAATGTTACCGTCGTACCCAGGGCGGGCGTCCTGAACTATTTGACGGTCTGGCCGACAGGGCAGTCGCAACCGCTTGTCTCGACGCTCAATTCGCTGGACGGGGAGATCCTGGCCAACGCCGCCATCGTTCCGGCCGGCACGGGCGGGTCCATCGA
>PLRS01000042.1:59194-59792 GCA_003164035.1 Bryobacterales bacterium
CGCCGCCGCCTATGCGTTCAATGTGACGGTAGTGCCGCCGCCGGATGGGGTGCTGGCCTATCTGACAATCTGGCCGACGGGAGGGCCGCAGCCGGTGGTGTCCACCTTGAACTCACTGAACGGAATCATCCTGGCCAACGCGGCCATCGTACCGGCGGGGAGCGGCGGCGCGGTGAGTTTCTATGCCACCAATACGACCGACCTGGTATTGGACATCAACGGTTACTTCGCGGCGCCGGCGGCGGGCGGGCTCAACTTCTACGCGGCGACTCCGTGCCGGATCGTGGATACGCGGAAGACGCCGGACGGGACATTCGCCGGTCCGATTATGGGGGCGTCTGAGACCAGGACGTTTCCGCTGTCCCAGGGCCCTTGTGGAATATCGGACAGCGCGGCGGCGTATTCGCTAAACATGACGGTGCAGCCATCGGGGTATCTCGGATACCTGACGGCCTGGCCTGCGGGAGAAGCGCAACCGCAAGTATCGACCCTGAACGCGCTGGAAGGTCAGATCGTGGCCAACGCGGCGCTGGTTCCGGCCGGGACCGGTGGTGCAGTCAACGTGTTCGTGACCAACGCTACGCACGTCCTCATCGAC
>PLRS01000017.1 GCA_003164035.1 Bryobacterales bacterium
CTGCGCCACGAACATGACGCGATTATGGCGGGAGTTGGAACGGTGATCGCGGACGATCCGCTGCTGACGGACCGCAGCGGGCGGGCGCGGCGCAGACCGCTGCTGCGGGTAATTCTGGATTCGTGGCTGCGACTTCCGGAAGCATCGCGGCTGGTGAAGTCGGCGCAGGGCGATGTGCTGGTGATTTACTCCAAGGCTGACGAGAGCCGCAAACGGGAGTTGGAGAATCTTGGGCTGCGCGTGGAAAGAGTCGCGCCCTGCCGCGACGACGAACGTCCCGATCTTGCCGATGTGATGCGGCATCTGGCGAAGTACGATGTTACGAGCGTGCTGATCGAAGGCGGCGCGACGGTGAACTGGACGGCGCTGTCATCGGGCGTAGTGGATAAGTTGTTCTTGTTTTACGCGCCGAAGATACTGGGCGAAGGCGCGGTGCCATTTGTGGCAAGCGGAGGACCCGGGCATGCTCACGTCGTCCTGTCTCCGCGGCACGTCAGGCTGCATCAGTTTGGCGAGGATTTTGCGGTGGAAGGATATTTGCGGGACTTGTGGGACTGAGCAGCGGCGATGATCGCCCGAAACGCGGTGGGAGTAGAGATCCTTCGCTGCGCTCAGGATGACACGCCTTATAAAGTTATTTAATCGATTGGAGGACTTATGTTTACCGGGATTGTTGAGGAGGTTGGGAAAGTTTCTAAGATCGAGGTGCGCGGGGAGAATCGGCGGATCACGATTACCGCTAAGAATACGCCGAAGGAACTGGGGACTGGACAGAGCGTTTCGGTTAGCGGCGTATGCCTTACTGCGCTGGACATTCAGCCCCATTCTTTTTGCGCGGACCTGGCGCCGGAGACTTGGGCGCGGACTTCGTTATCGCGAATTCATGAGGGCGCGCTGGTGAATCTTGAGTTGCCGATGAAGGCCGATGGACGCTTTGGCGGACATATTGTGCAGGGGCACGTGGACGGCGTGGGAAGGTTGATCGAGTTCGAGCGCATTGTGGATGCGGAGGGGCGCGATTCGGAGAACTGGTGGCTGCACATCGAGATTCCGCCGGACGTTGAGAAGTACACCGTGTTCAAGGGATCGATTTCGATTGAAGGGATCAGCTTGACGGTGGCGAAGCTGGAGAAGAATCGATGCACGATTGCGATTATTCCGCATACGGTTGAACTTACTAACCTGGGATCGCTGAAGCCGGGGGACCCGGTGAACCTTGAGGCCGATGTTATTGCCAAGTATGTGGAGAAGATGATGACGCGGGAGACGGGGCAGAGTTCACTTACGGTGGAGGAGTTAGTGCGGCAAGGGTTTTAGGGGCAGTTCTCAGTTCTCGGTTCTCGGCCTTCCCGGTTTGCGTTTCACAACGAGTTTTTTTGCGGCTTGTAAAATCGTGCCCTTTCCGCTCCCGGCTGTCGCTATACAGTAATTTGAGAACTGCTCTGGCCCCCTCTCGTGTGCGGGGTTTCCATGTAGGGCATAAATTGTCAAAGATCGAGCGGTGCCGGCGCTGCGCTCTGCTAGCTGCGGTAATGTTCTTGCGGTCGCGATACGAGTAAGTGGGTTGTTGGGGAGTATGTTGGCTTGTCTAGTTGGTTTGTCTAAGAGGACACAAATTGTCCTGATTGCGTTGTTGGTTGTGTTGAAGGTCCTTCTCTGGGGGCGTGCCCCGGCGTATAGTGGCCTCGGGTCGAGATCGGCGGTTGGCTCGGCCGGGAGGAATTTATGCCGGATGCGCACTTTCTATTCAAACGAAATGGTTCGACGCTACTGTTGCTGGCCGCTGTTGTGGGACTGCTTGTCGCTGCGATTCAGACGACGCAGGCGCAGACTTTCACCGTGCTTTACAGTTTCTGCTCGCAGGCGAACTGCGCGGACGGGGCCTCACCCACGGACGCGCTGGTAGAGGACGGGAGCGGCAATCTTTACGGCACGGCCGAGTATGGCGGCGGAGGCAAGGTCGGTACAGTTTTTGAGTTCACCACCACGGGCACGTTTAAAGTGCTGCACACATTCACGGGCGGCGCGGATGGGCAATATCCTTCGGGCCTGGTATTTGACACGAAGGGAAATCTTTACGGCACAACCTTGCAGGGCGGCACGACCAACAACGGAGTGGTGTACGAGATCACTTCGTCGGGGACGGAAAAGGTGCTCTACAGCTTTACGGGTTTGAACGACGGCGGTTACCCGGCGGGACCGCTGGTGCTGGACGGGGCGGGCAATCTCTATGGCGTGACGTCGGACGGGGGCCCGTACGAGTGCTTTGAAGAGTATGGCTGCGGAACGGTATTTGAGCTGTCGCCGTCTGGCGTTGAGACGACGCTCTGGGCTTTTACCGGCGGCGCGGATGATGGGAATCCGTACGCCGGAGTGGTGCGGGACGCGCAAGGCAATCTCTACGGCACGACGGGACAGTCGGGGGATTTCGGGCCATTTCCGGGAACAGTGTTTAAGCTGACGCCGGCGGGAGTGGAGACGCAACTTTACTCCTTTACGGGAGAAAAGGATGGATCGGGCCCGGAGGCCGCATTGCTGCGGGATGCCGCGGGAAATATTTATGGCACGACTTACTATGGCGGAGTGGAATCGTGCTATGACGAGATGCAAAACGGCTGCGGCGTGGTGTTTGAGATCACGTCGAAGGGCAAGGAAAAAACAGTACACCGATTTACCGGCAAAAAGCCTGGAGGATACCCGACGACCGGCGTTGTCGAGGACGCAGCGGGAAATCTCTATGGAACGACACCCTATGGTGGCAACAACCAGGCATGCTCCAACTACACGGCCAATGGTTGCGGCGTGATCTACGAGATACAGAAAGTGGGTGGCAAGGAAGTTGTACTCTACACGTTTACCGGAGGAGCGGACGGGAAATATCCGGCGGGGGCTTTGCTGCCGGATGGCAAGGGCAATTTCTACGGCACAAACACGCAAGGAGGAGCGGGGCTGAACGGGGTGTTGTTTAAGCTGGTGCCGTAAGGACGGGTTTCGGTCGGCAAGGGCTAAAACGGGCGTCAATCAAGGCGCTGAAGGGCTCGGGTAGGTCGTGCCCTTCCCTGTTTTTGCGGGGCGGATCGTGTGCCACATAGGTCGTCGGTCATTGCGGCGGGAATATGCATTGACTCTCCGGCTTGGGGCGGTTCTACGCTTCGAGCTTTAGTTCGTCTAACTCCAAAAATTCCTGGATGATGGGGTGGTGGGAGTTTTCCATCTCTTTATATGTGCCGAAGAAGATGGCTTGGGCTTCGTGGAGGAAGACTACGCGGTCGGCTAACTTTTTGGCGAGGCGCATGTCGTGCGTGACCACGACCGATGTTAGGTGGAGTTGGAGTTTGAGGCGGGCGATGAGATCGCCGAGGAGGTTGCCCATGAGCGGATCGACCATGGTGGTGGGCTCGTCGTAGAGGATGCACTGGGGCTGGGCGGCCAGAGCGCGTGCAATGGCCACCGCGCGTTTGTAGCCGGTCGAAAGATCCGCCGGATACGCGTCGCGAGCCTCGGCGATATCCACAAGCTGGAGCAGGCCCGATACCACGTCTTCCTTGTTGCGGGAGTCGTAATCGTCGCGCAGTTCGAGCGAGAAGAGCACGTTTTCGGCCACGCTGAGGGAATCGAACAGGGCGCCCGACTGGAAAACCATGGTGACTTTTCGCCGCACCCGCCGCAGCTCGGCTTCGCCAAAATCGGTGACGTCTTCATGCGCCACGATCACCCGCCCTTTGTCGGGCTTGAGGAAACCCATGATGTGCGACAGGGTAACGGATTTCCCCACGCCGCTCCGGCCGATGATGGCGACCGTCTCGCCGGGGTTGACGTTAAAATTCGTATCGACTAAAACCGGCCGGTCGAACGTCTTATAAATGTGGCGAAACTCGATGTAATGGGGGTAGGGATCGGCAGTCATAAGGCGGCCCAATCTTCCGGAGTGTTCACATTTTGAAAACAAGCCGCTTCCGACGTTTCCAGCAGCTCGACAAGCAAGTCTTCGCCGGTCAGCACAGCCATCACGCTCCGCTCTCCGGCGGCGAAAGCGCGCTCCACCCTGCGGTGGGTGGATCTCCGCCACACGGCGCAGAGCGGCTCGATCCGGGCTGCCGGACCGCTGGCGGCGATCACGTCCGGCCGGGTGACGGCGGCTTCCATGGCATCCATCAGGCGCTCCAGATACGCGGCCGTCAGGCGGGGCATGTCGCAGGCTACGATCAGGTTCGATTCCGCTTCCGTCCGCCCCAGCACCGAAACCACTGCTCCCAGCGGCCCCTGGCCCGGCCAGGCATCCGGGAGAAAGGCATACCCCAGCCGCGCGTGCGCCGGGTCCGACCCCACCAAAGTGACGCTCCCGGCCGCCTGTTCCACTCGTGCGGCCACCGCCGCCGCCATCGTGCCGTTATCGAAGGGAAGCAGGGCTTTGTCCCGTCCCATGCGGGAGCTGCGCCCTCCCGTCAGCACGTATCCCGCCCGCCTCACAGGGAAATGATACCATTGGGTTTCGGACGGCCCGCGGTTGGCGTATACTGAGGAGTAAAACATTTTGGTAAGGGTCTGTTCTAAACTGGCGTATATGGCGGCCGTGGCGAACGTCGGATTCTGGGTATCGGGCTTGTGGGCGGCCGATGCGGCCAATACGGCCGATGCCGTGCCCGCCGCGCGCCCGGTGAAAATCACCAGCGTGGTACAGGCAGACGCGCGCACCGGCAAGCTGGTTCGAAATGTGGTGGTAGCGCCCAGGACGGTAACCCGGCAAGCCGTGGCGGCGCGCCCCGTCGCCGCGGCGGAGGTTACGCCGCGCGTGGTGCCGCCGGCCGATGCCGTGCCGGCCGCGGCCGCCCCTGGCACCGCCGGAAACTGGAACGAAAAAGTGGCTCAAATCGCGGCTCAGCACGATCTGCCGGCCGAACTGCTGCACTCCGTCATCAAGGTAGAGAGCAATTACAATCCTCGCGCCGTCTCGCCCAAAGGCGCCTTGGGAATGATGCAACTGATTCCGGCCACGGCCGTGCGATTCGGCGTCAGCGACGTCTTCGATCCGGTGGACAACATTCAAGGCGGGGCCCGCTACTTGCGCTACTTGCTCGACCTGTACCATGGCGACTACCCCCTCGCCCTGGCCGCCTACAACGCCGGCGAACAGGCGGTGGCCAAGTATGGCGCGGTGCCCCCATTTGCCGAAACCCAAACTTATCTGAGACTGGTGGCGAGAGAGATTCAACAGACCATGCACAGTACCGCGGCACAACCGAAGCAGACCAAACCCGCGGAAACCAAGCCGGAAGGGCCCGCCCGCATCGAGGAAATCGTGGAACCCGACGGTACAGTGCATTACGTCTCACGCTAGAGGCCTTTTCGCATGCGATGGACGGCGGCGTTCGTGCTTTTCGTCACCGCGCTGGCGGCCCAGATGGATCGCCAGCCGGCAGTCGCGGTAACCGCGGTCCGGCATTGGACCCAGGGCTCCGTGGTGCGCATCGCCATCGAAGTGAGCGGGAATTTTCATTTTCTCAGCGACCGCCTGCATAACCCCGAACGGCTCTATTTCGATCTGGCCGACACCCGGCCGCAATTGGGCGACAAGCCATATTGGTCGGAAACCCTTGCCGACGGCTACGTGGTGGAGCGGGTGCGCCTGGCGCAAACCACCCTCACCACCACCCGGGTAGTCCTGGACTTGAGGGGGGTGGCGGACGTCTCCACCGTACAGCTCAGCAATCCGAATCGTCTGGTGATCGAACTGCGGCCGGCCGGCAGCGGCGCCGCGTCCTTTTCGGCCGTAGCCGCATTGCGCGGTCCCCCGAACACCATCGCCGACCCGTTGCGCGTCAGGCCTGCCCCAATCGCCATTCCAACTCCCCCAACCCCTCCGGCGATTCACCTGGAAACCGCGCCTGCGCCGCTCGCGCTCGAATGGGTGCCCCGCCCACCGCCGTTCGAAAGGGCGCTCGCCTCCTCCTCCTCGTTGCCATCTCCCGAAACCGCCAAAGCCGCGCGCCGCACCGTCGATGGCGATACCTCGCTGGTGCGCACCCTCGGGCTGAAGATTTCCCGGGTGGCGATCGATCCCGGCCATGGAGGCCACGACCAGGGCACCCATGGTCCCAACGGCCTGCTCGAAAAGGACGTCGTGCTCGACATCTCCCTGCGTCTGGGCAAGCTGATCGAAGACAAGCTGGGAGCGCAGGTGATCTACACCCGCACCGACGATAGCTACGTGCCGCTCGAAGCCCGCACCACCCTGGCCAACGAAAAGAAGGCCGATCTGTTCCTTTCCATCCACGGCAATTCCTCGCCGGTCCCGCGGATCGTCGGCACCGAGACCTACTATCTGAACTTTTCCGATTCCCACGACGCGCTGGACGTGGCCGCGCGCGAAAACGCCAGCTCGCAGAAGTCCATCTCCGAGTTGCACGACCTGATTCAGAAGATCAGTCTGCACGACAAGCTGGAGGAATCCCGCGAGTTTGCCACCCGCATTCAGAACGCCCTGTTCCAGCTCACCGCGCGCAACTTCCCGGCCGAGCACAGCCGCGGCATCAAGCGCGCCCCGTTCGTGGTGCTGATCGGCGCCGACATGCCTTCCGTATTGGCCGAAATCGGATTTCTGACCAGTGTCCGCGAGGAAGCCCTGTTGCGGCGCCCGGACTACCGCCAGAAAGTCGCCGAGGCGCTGTTTCAAGGCGTGTCCCGCTACGCCGACGGCCTGAGCCATTTCCAGGTGGCCACCCGCTCGCAATGAAAAGCTGTCAGCTTTCAGATGGGCGGCTTAGTACACCGCTTCGGAAGTTCGCTAACGTATTTGCGTGCAACCGCTCCCTGACGGTCGCGGCTCGGAAACGCGCGAAACCGAGCCGCGACCGTGAGGGAGCGGTTGCCGGATACGAGCTTGCAATTGCGAAAGCGAGTACTTAGCTGAGTGCTGATCGTTGAAAGCTCTTTCCCATGCGCATTCTCGTCTTTCGTCACGTCGAATTCGAATCTCTCGGTTGGATAGAACCGGCTCTCGCCGCCCGCGGCATCTCCATCGACTACGCCGACCTGTATCGTCCTGCCGCGCCCTTGCCCTCGCTCGACCGTTACGCCGGAATGATCTTCATGGGAGGTCCCATGTCGGCGAACGACCCGCTCGACTACCTGGCGTGGGAATCGCGGGCGATCGCCCAGGCTCTGGAGCGCAACCTGGCCATCCTGGGCGTGTGCCTGGGCGCGCAGCTCATTGCCAAAACCCTGGGCGCCAGGGTTTACCCCAATGGGCGAAAGGAAATCGGCTGGTTCGATATTCACTTCACCCCGGCCGCGGCTCGGGACCCGCTTTTCCATGGATTGAGCGGACCGGAAACCGTCTTTCACTGGCACGGCGAAACCTTCGATCTGCCGGAAGCGGCCGTATCGCTGGCCTGGTCCGAAGCCTGCCGCCAGCAGGCATTCCGCTATGGCCGCAGCGCCTGGGGCCTCCAGTTCCACCTGGAAGTAACCCCCGCCATGGTGGCCGACTGGTGCCGCCAGGATGCCAACTGCGGCGATCTCCGGGAATTGGATGTGCTTCCCCCTCCCTCGGCCCATGCCGAGCGCCTGAAAGCCTTGTCCGATCTCGTCTTTGGCCGCTGGTGCGAGATGCTGGAGGGGTAGCGCCCGGCAGCCTGGGAGCCGGTCGATACCCCCAATTCCCCTCGTCAATGCCTCCTTTGGGGGGATTGTTTCTTCGATCATGATCTAACAGAATAATGGTAGGTGACTTACTTGAGCGATCTGTTGTGCGGGACCGCTGAGCCCCTTCGCGCGGAGACCTGTTCGATTGTGGTTGTCGAGGACCCGCAGATTCAAAAGCTAATTCAGGGCCTGTTGGGCAGAAGTGGTTACCATGCCCAGGCAGCCGCGCAGGACTACCGCCGGACCTTGCTGGAAGGTGGGAACCTGCCGAGCGTACTGATCACCAATCAACCTTCCCTTTTTCTGGCGTTCGCCGACGAACTGCCGCTCCTCTATGTGGCCGCCATGCCGGACCTCCGGTTGGCCGCGATGTTTCGCCGCTGCCGCGTCTTGCGCAAGCCCTTTCACACCGCCGAGTTGGTCGCTTCCGTCGATCGATTGATCCACGCCGCCTGACCCGCCCCGTGGGGTGCCCGGAAGACCTCAGGGTGAAGGAGCTATCCTTGATAACGGATGTGGAACACAATCGTGAACCCGGGCGCAGTCATGATCGCCGTACTTGGTTGCGCTTTGTCACTGGCACAGGACATGCCGCACCAACCGCAGGGGAACCAGATTCCCGGGCCCGGCCAGTTCGCCGCGCAGCAGGACTGGTACCAGGAGATGATGCAGTTCAAAGGCGATCCGAACGCGGACCACGATGCTTGGCTGCGGGACCTGAAGGCGTGGCGCGCGGAGCGGCTGACGCGCATGGGGTACGACGACGCCGAGTACCGCCGGCCGGAGTTTCAGTGGACCCAGCGTAACTTCATTTCGCCGCAGGTGATGGTGGAAGAGCGGAACTTATTCGATGCCGCCACCGGTCGTTGGACGGTGGACAAGTATCTCGACGACCTGGAGAAACGCTACGGCGGGATCGATAGCGTGCTGCTGTGGCCGGTGTATCCGAACATCGGCATCGATAACCGCAACCAATGGGACCTGGCGCGCGATCTTCCCGGCGGCATCGAGGGCGTGCGCGCGATGATCGCCGATTTTCACCGCCGCAACGTGAGGGTTCTGTTCCCGACCATGGCGTGGGACAACGGCACGCGGGACCCGGGTGTGCCGCACTGGACCGCAACCGCTCAACTGATGGCGGAAATGGGCGTAGACGGAGTGAATGGCGATACGTTTTCCGGCCTGCCTCGGGCGTACCGGACAGGTTCGGATCAGTCGGGTCATCCGGTGATTTTCGAGCCGGAGGGGGCCCCGCAAGCCGACGAAGGACTGATGTGGAATAACCAAAGCTGGGCTTACTGGACATTCCACTTTCAACCTACCGCGAGTAAGCAGAAGTGGCTGGAGCCGCGGCATATGTCACACATTTGTGACCGCTGGGCGCGAGACAAGACCGACGATCTGCAGCATGCGTTCTTCAACGGAATGGGCTATGTCAGTTGGGAGAACATCTGGGGTATCTGGAATCAGATCACCGATCGCGACGCCGAAGCGCTGCGGCGCGTGGCCGCCGTGGAGCGCCACTTCGCCGATCTGCTGTCGAGCAAGGATTGGGAGCCATTCGTACCGGTGATGCAGTACGGCATCTTCGCCTCTAAGTTCCCCGGCACCGGAGTCACCTTGTACACGTTGGTCAACCGCAATGAGTACGACGTGAATGGGGAACAGATTGCGCTCGCGAGCGCCAGCGGCCGCCGCTACTACGACGCCTGGAGCGGAACCGAATTGAAGCCGGTGGAGCGGAACGGCGCGGCGGTGCTGTCCTTTTCGATCGAGGCGCATGGCTATGGGGCGGTGCTGGCGGTGGATTCCGGTGCGCGCGTAAGCGAGTTGGACAGCTACCTGAAACGCATGAGCGAGCTGACGCGGACGAAGCTAGCCGCCTATTCGCACGAATGGCATTTCCTGCCGCAGCAGCTCGTCGATATCCCCCGCACCGGGGTGCCGGCGGGCGCGCCCGAGGGCATGGTGAAGATACCGGCGGGCGAATTCGAGTTCAAAGTCACGGGTATTGAGATTGAGGGCACCAACTGGGCGGGACTGGACGTGCAGTATCCGTGGGAAGACTCGCCGCGCCGCGGGCACGACCATAGGATGCGCATAGATAGCTTCTATATCGATAAGTACCCGGTGACCAATGCCGAGTTCGGTAAGTTCCTGGCAGGTTCCGGTTACAAACCGCGGGACGCCCACAACTTTCTGAGAGACTGGAAGAACGGCGCGCCTCCGGCGGGATGGGAGAACAAGCCGGTCACCTGGGTGTCGCTGGAGGATGCGCGCGCTTATGCCAGTTGGGCGGGCAAGCGGCTGCCGCGGGAGTGGGAATGGCAATACGCGGCTCAGGGGACCGATGGACGGGTGTATCCGTGGGGAAACACGTGGAAGGATTCGGCTGTCCCGGCGAGGGATGAGGGGCGCGATCTTACCGGCCCGGCCGATGTTACCGCTCACCCGGAGGGCGCGAGCCCGTTCGGCGTCATGGACATGGCCGGCAATGTCTGGCAGTGGACCGACGAGTTTGTGGACACGCACACGCGCGCTGGCATCCTGCGCGGAGGCAGTTACTATCGGCCGCGGAATTCCATCTGGTATTTTCCGGCAACTTATAAGTTGAGCGAGCACGGGAAGTATCTGCTGATGGCTCCATCGAAGGACCGCGCCGGAACGTTGGGCTTTCGGTGTGTGGTGGATGGGAAGTGAGGGAATAACACTTCCATCGGCGGCAACCGCTCCCTGACGGTCGCGGCTTAACAGTCACTTACCGAGCCGCGACCGTCAGGGAGCGGTTGCCGGAAGCGGGTTCCCCTGGAACGGTTTGGCGCCCGGCTGTCCCCCCACCGGCTTGCCCCTCCCCATGAATCCCGCTATTCTACTGCGGGGCGGCGGTGCCGCCTGGGAGGAGCAGATGACATCAAGCGCCAACCGCCGCGAGTTTCTGGGGAGCGCAGCCGCCGCGGCGGCGTTTTCCATCGTTCCCAGACACGTGTTGGGGGGACCGGGCGTGGTCGCCCCCAGCGACAAGATTAACCTGGCCTGCGTCGGCACCGGCACCGAGGGGCTGCGCGAAATGCCCGTTCTGCTGGCTTCCGAGGACATTCGGATTACCGCCGTGTGCGATCCGAACAGGGACGCGGGCGGGTACCGCGACTGGAGCCGGGATGGCCTGCTGCGCGACCTGCGCCGCGCTGTGGGCGATCCCAATTGGCGGGCCGGGACGGAGGGCACGATTCCAGGCGGGCGCGAGGTGGGCCGCGCCTTTGTCGAAGCCTACTACGCCGGCCAGAGCCGATCGGGCCAGTACAAGGGCTGCGCCGCTTACACCGACGCGCGCGAGATGCTGGAACAGGAAAAGGGCATCGACGCGGTCAAGATCATGACCCCCGACCACCTCCACGGAGTGCTGGCCATCGCGGCCATGAAGCGCGGCAAGCACGTCATCACACACAAGCCCATCTCCAACCGCCTGAAGGAGGCGCAACTCGTGGTCGAGACGGCGCGCAAGACCGGGGTTTCCACCCACTTCATGCCGTGGGACAGCAACGGGGACATGGCTCCGGTGATGGCGTGGATCAATAGCGGCGCCATCGGAACGCTGAGGGAGGTTCACAACTGGTCGAACCGCCCGGTCTGGCCGCAGTACGCCACCATCCCCACCGACCGGCCGCCGGTGCCGGCGGGATTCGACTGGGACCTGTGGCTCGGCCCCGAAGCCGAGCGTCCCTACCACCCCGATTACACTCACATGGTGTTCCGCGGCTGGTACGACTTTGGCGGCGGCTCGATGGCCGATATGGGGCACTATAGCCTGTGGACCGTGTTCAACGCGCTGGAGCTTTCCGGACCGACCAGCATCGACCCGATGTCGACCCACGCCTGCATGCTGAAGGATGGCGTCTCCACCACCATTCGCAACGATTTCTCCTTCCCGCTCGCCGGCGTGGTGCGGTTCAAATACCCGGCCAGCGGACGGCGCGGGCCCATCGACCTGGTCTGGTACGACGGCGGCATTCATCCGCCCACGCCCGCGGAGCTGGACCTGGAGGGCCAGGAACTGGCGCGCGAAGGCATGATGTTCGTGGGCGACAAGGGTAAGATCCTGGCCGGGTTCAACGTGGAAACCCCGCGGCTGATTTCCGCGCACCGCAAGAAAAGCATCCAGCCGCCGCAGCCCGCGCCCAAGCCAAACGGCGGGCCCCAAACGCCTCAGCTATCGCCCGGACTGAAACAGTGGGTCGCGGCGTGCCGCGGCGACAAGCGCCACTCGCCCGGCAGCTTCCTCAACGCGGGCCCGATTTCCGAGGCGGTCAACCTTTACGCGGTGGCGTTGCGCACCGGTAAACGGCTGCGCTATGACGCCGACAAAGGCGCCGTCACCAACGTCGCCGGGGCCAATAAGTATCTGTCACGCGAGTACCGCGCGGGGTGGGACCCGCAAACCATCTGAACGGTCGATAGGAGAAAGCGTCAATGCATCTTTCGAGAAGAGAGTTCCTCGCCGCCAGCGCCGCCGGCGCGGTGGCAGCCGGCCCGCTCATGGCCGACCCGCTGGGCATGCCCATCGGAACCCAGACCTGGCCCATCCGCGCCGCCATCGGCAAGGACTTCCACGGCACGCTGAAACAGATCGCCGGCATGGGCTACCGCACCATCGAAATGTGCTCCCCGCCGAGCTACAAAGAAGGCTTCGGAGCGCTGGCCGGCATGTCCGCGGTGGAAATGAAGAAGACCATCCAGGCGGCCGGGCTGCGCTGCGAGAGTTGCCACTATCAGTTCAAGGAGATGAAGGAGGCACTGGACGAGCGCATCGCCTTCGCCAAGGAACTCGGCCTGAAGCAAATGATCTGCTCGACTTTCGGCGTGCCCGGCACCGCCAAAACGGCGGATTGGGCGAAAGCCGCCAGCGAACTGAACAGAATCGGAGAGAAGACCGCCGCCTCGGGCATCCAGACGGGCTTCCACAACCACGACTTCGAGTTTCAGAAGATCGGGAACGAGTTGATCTACGACAGGCTGATGGCCGAGTTCGACGCGAAGCTGGTCAAGATGCAATTCCAGGTGGCCGTGATCAGGCTCGGCTATCAAGCCGCGACCTACCTAACGAAATACCCCGGCCGCTTCCTCTCGATGCACCTGTCGGACTGGTCGACGGCGACCAACAAGCAGGTTGCGGTTGGCTCCGGATCGGTGGACTGGAAGGGGCTGTTCGCGGCCGCGCGCACTGGAGGCATCAAGAACTACTTCGTCGAAATGGACCTGGAGTTCATGAAGCCCAGCTACGACTTTCTGCACGGGCTGAAGTAAGGCGCCTGTCGGTGCCGGGTGTAGGGCAGACCACAAAAAACGATGGTCTGCCCCACGCTGATCTGCCGGCAGCCGGTGGCGATCGACGAGAAGTAAGGCCCGGGCATCAGTGCTGCGATTCGCCCGGCTTTTCGGGGATGCCGGGCTCGTCCAGGATCTGAACGCCGGTGGCGGGGCCGAGGTTCGCCCAGTCTTGCAGGACCCAGACTACTTTTTTCGCCGGAGTGACTTCGACCAGTTGGGGGCCTTTTCCGTCGCCGCCGCGGGAGCAGACGATGGTGTTGCCGTTGGCCAGGCGGGTCGAGCTTTGCGTGTTGATGAACCGGTAGGGCTCCGGCAGGTCGGCTGGCCTGAGTTCCCAGACGGTCTCTTTGTTGGGATTGACTTCGCGAGTGAGAATGTCCTTCTCGTCGGTGATCAGGGTGTTGCCGTTCGCCAGGCGCAGGGCGGCCCAGGGGCTGGCGATCTCGTATTTCCAGATCTGGTTGAAATCCTTGTCGTATTCGACGACCTGGTTCATCGTCAGGAAAGGTACAAGGTAGGTTCCCTCCGCCGTGTAGCGAACGCGGCGGAACTGCCCGTGGACGGTCTTGGGATCGGTCAGGCTCAGGGCGGGCAGGTCGTGCTGGACCTCGATGGCCTTGGTTTTGATGTTGACAACCATGAGCTTGGGCGGCAGGCCGTTCTGGACGAACAAGACTTTGTCCAAGCCGATCGGCTGGCAGGTGTGGATTTCCGTCCCTGGCGGGGCTTCGTAACGCCATACGACCTCTTTGTTAGGAGTCACCTCGGCGATGTATTGCATGCGGGTGAAGAGAATGTTGCCGTTCGAGAGCATCCAGACGTCGTCGTATTCCCAGCCGGGCCCGGTGGAGTAGGTCCAGACGACCTTGCCCCGATTGACGAGGAGGATCTTGTTGTAGCCCTCACCCACGTAGAGCATCGGGTGTTGGGCCAGGCCGTTGCCGGGCAGACCGGGCGGGGTGGGCCGATCCCACTGGCGGGGAGCGACTTCGGTCTCCGCGGGCCCCAGGGCCGGCACGGCGGCGGCGGTGAAGCGGTCCAGAAGAGTCATCAAGGGCGCCGGAGCGGCGGCGCGCGCATTTTGGCCTAAGCAGGCGGAAGCGACGGCAAACAGCGCGAGGCTGGCCGCCAGGATGGCCGGCGGGGCCGGACTCTTATGAGGCACGTTCGATTCTCCTATCCTCCTGAGTGTGACCCGGAGGGAGCTGTGAAAAAACAAATTATAGCCACAAATGAACACGGATAAATCCGGTGCTTTCTTCATCTGTGTTGATCTGTGTTCATCTGTGGCTATATTCTTTCCGGCTCCCTAGCCAAGCGGATATCGCCGCTCGCAACACTCACCGGTACCGCGGCGGCTAGAAATGGCTCGACATCGGCGTTGGCCGGTTGGGCCTCGTTCCAGCTCGGGAGAAATTCCATGCCGAGGCCCGCGTACTTGCCCCCGGCGGCGCGATGGTACGGCAGCAAGTCCACCCGCACCAGGCCCGCAAGCGATCCGGCAATGCCGGCGATGGCGCGAAGATTGGCGCCGGTGTCGGTCACGCCCGGTACCAGCGGCACCCGGATCACAAAGGGCACATCCATCGAGCTCAGCGCGCGCAGGTTGGCGAGGATCGGCGCGTTGTCGGCGCCGGTATAGCGGATGTGCGCCTCCCTGTCCACCAGCTTGAGGTCGAAATACACGAGCTGGGACATGCCCGCGACCCGCCGGAACCGGGACTCGGTGGCGTAGCCGGAAGTGTCCAGCACCACGTGAACATTCGACAGACGGCCGATGATGTCTTCGACGAACGGCGCTTGTAGAAGCGGCTCGCCGCCCGAGAATGTCACTCCTCCGCCGTTCGACCGAAGAATAGCGGCCTGCCGGTTCAGGATCGCCGCGACTTGTTCCGCCGTGTAGCGCCGGCCGACGGTCCTTTCGCCCCGCGCCGTCCGCATCGTCTGCGGCTCCGGAGATAGACCCTCCGGGTTATGGCACCAGGCGCAGCGGAGCGGGCAGCCTTTCAGGAATACCGTCGTGCGCACTCCCGGGCCGTCGTGAGTGGTGAACTCTCGTATCTCGTGGATCACTCCGGAAGTCACGCGTTCCTATAGTCCGTATAACTGGCGCGCTACCACGTGATCCTGGTACTCGGGCGCGAGCTCGCAGAAGTAACCGCTCCAACCCCAAACGCGCACGATGAGGTTCCGGTGTAGCTCGGGATGGCGCTTGGCATCCAGCAGCGTTTCGGCGTTCAGGGCGTTGAGCTGGAGTTGCTGGCAGCCGAGTTGGGCAAACGTCCGTACCAGCAGCGCGCATTTTGCGATCGAGTCTTCGTCGCGAAACGACAGGTCCGAAAGCTCCATCGTGATCGGCCCGCCGTTGCAGATTCGCCCATAGTCGATCCGGCTGAAGGCCTGGAGCACGCCGATCGGCCCGCGAATGGCCGCGTTCGGCGAAGGCGCCAGGTTGGCGCTGAAAAATTCTCCACGCTTACGGCCCTCGGCGGTCGCGCCGATCGGCGGGGCGGCATCGCCCGGCTCTCCACGGGCAAGCCAGATGTAATACATGGCGGAGCCTGTGCCCGGCCGCATCTTCCCGCCTCGGCCGTTGTCTTCGATGGCTTCGCACGCTTCGGCGACGAACTCGAAAAGCCGGACCATCAACTGGTCGGCCTCTTCGTCGTTGCCGACCTTCGGTGCGTCCTCGGTGAGTCTCCGGCGCAGTGACTCATGGTTCTCGAAGTTTCCATCGAGCGCCTCCAGCAGTTCGTCCGCCGTTACCGAGCGCTCGTCGAATACGAAGCGTTTCACCGCCGCCAGCGCATCGGCGGCGTTGGCGGAGGCGGCCGCGTGCAGACCGAAGTTGTTGTACTTCAGCCCGCGGGAAAGGTCGCGGCCGTTTTCGAGGCAACCCTCCATCAGCACGGAGTAATACGGAGCCGGGGGCAGGAGCAAGCGCCGGTATTTATCGGCCAGCTCGAAGACTCGTTCGCGAATGTTATCGGCGGCACGGCCGAGTATCGCCTCGAACCCTACATCCGCCGACAACCCCTGACGAATCGCTTTGTCGGCCGCCAGCGGGAGGGAAACCGCGCCGGTGTTGACCACCTCCATCCCCTTGCCCGGAATGATGAACTCCCAACAGGCCGCCACCGTGTAGTCGCGCGCATCCTCCAGGTCGTAGCCGTGTTTCACCAGCGCGGGGATTACCACCTCGTCGTTGGAGTATTGCGGAAATCCCAGCCCGTTGCGAGTCAACTCGCCCGCCAGACCCAGCAGCGACAAATCCGTGTCCGCGGAGATTCGCAAATTGATCTTGGGGTCGATCATGTTGGTGTAAAGGGCCACGCGGATGGCCATGGCCGTCAACTCGTTTACCGCGGGACTTCCGTCGTGCCGGACGCCGCCGAGCATGATCGTCTGGCCGTTGTCGCCCTGCTGAACGCCGGGATAGAGATCGCTATCTTTGTTCAGGGAGATGAAGAACTCCGCCAGCAGTTCTTCGGCGCCGGCCAAAGTAATCCGGCCCGATTCCAGGTCGCCCTCGAGATACGGCCACATATATTGGTCGAAGCGGCCAAGGCCGACGTGGTAGTGCCCTTCGAGCCAAACCATCGCGTGCAGGATACGCAACGCCTGAAGCGCCTCGTGGAACGTCTCTGGCGGGCGGCCCGGCACTTTTTCGAGTATGGCGGCCAGGCCGGTGAGCCCCATCTTACGGGCTGTCTCGGCGTATCTGTCAACCAGCGCCAGCACCGCGTCGATGGTCTCGATCGCGCAGGCCAGGAATTCCAGCGCGCGCTCGTCGTGGCCCGGGCGGGAGGCCGTCTCCATGGCGACGCGCCTCCGTTCCAGCAGGCCCTGGCCGAGGACAAATCCCCAATCGGCGCAAATGTTGCTGATTGGCCCGAGTTCGTGAAGCGTGCTGCCGCCGGTGAGGGTCTTCCACTCGCCGTCGCGGTAGAGGGGCGGGATTCCAGGCGTGGTGCGGGTGAAGAGGATTCTCTCGCCGGGCAGGACGACCGGGGTCTCGGCTTCGCAAACACGCCGGAACGCGCGGGCGACACGCCGGGGCCATCCCAGCCCCTCGGCCTCACATTCCGGCAGCACGTCGGGCGACTCAGCCGAGCGGTAAATCCTGTGAGCCCCATCCCGGATGCGGTTCCTCATGGAATCGAGCCGGGCGGTGGAAAACGAGCAGGTGCGGGTGAGAAAGCCGGGAGCGAGTTCGGTCGCAAGCATGAGCCACCTTCACCTATTATTATGACTCGACCCGGGGAGCCTGTGGGCAACTGACGGTAGTCGTAGGAGGGCTGCCTGGACGAGCGGCGCACCAAGCGTCATTTTAGGGTAATATCAGTAGGGATTGTTGGGCTTTAGCTTCGGCGTGCAGCTACGAGTCGGGAGGCGCTGGTGAAGATGGATGACGAAAGGGCGGTTGCGCCGGAAGAGCGGAAACCATTGCGGCGGAACCTGTTGCTGGGCGCGATGTTCGGCATGGGAGCCGCGATCGGGACGGCACTCGGTTTGCCGGCTGTGATTTATCTCTTCTTTTCACCCAAGTCTCGCAAACCGTCGGAATGGACCGAAGCCGGCGGCATCGCCGCCATTCCGCCCAACGCGCCGGTCGAGATTGCGTTTCACCGCAAACGCGTGGACGGGTGGAAGGTGGTCAGTGAAAAAACAACGGCCTGGGTAGTCAAACATCCCGATAACACGGTCACGGCTTTCGGCCCGCAATGCACCCATCTGGGGTGCGCTTACCATTGGACAGAGGCGGGGAGCGGATTCCTGTGCCCGTGTCACACTTCCCTGTTTTCGATCGACGGCAAGGTCCTCAGCGGCCCCGCGCCGCGTCCTTTGGACCGTTACGACACTAAGATCGAAGCCGGGAAACTGTTCATCGGGCGGCTGCGCCCGTCGGTGGAGACACGGGCATGAAAGCCACTCTCGAAAGAGTCGCCGCTTGGATCGACGAGCGCACCGGGCTTTATACGGCGGGCCGCGGTTTCTTTGAAGAGAAGATTCCAGCCTCCAGCGGATGGCATCAGGTGTTCGGCAGCGTGGCTCTGTTTCTGGTTCTAACCCAGGCCTTCACCGGCATCTTACTGGCATTCAATTACGCTCCCACGCCGGGCGAAGCCTATAACAGCCTGCGCTACATTTTGACCGAAGTCACTTGCGGACGCCTGATTCGGGGATTGCATCACTGGGGCGCCAGCATGCTGATCGTGGTGGTGGTGCTGCACATGGTGCAGGTTTTCTTATGGGGCGCTTATAAGAAGCCGCGGGAGAGCACCTGGATCGTGGGCGTGGTATTGCTGCTGCTGACGCTGACTTACGGGCTGACCGGATACCTTCTTCCTTGGGACAACCGGGCCTATTGGGGAACCGTGGTGGCGACCAACATCGCCGCGCAGCTCCCGCTGGTGGGTCCGCTGATGGCCCGGCTTCTCGGCGGAGAAGGCGCCGTTGGGGTGGTGACGTTTGCCCGCTTCTACGGGCTGCACGTGCTGTTGCTGCCGCCGGCCACCATGCTCCTGATCGGGCTGCACGTATTCCTGGTGCGCAAGCACGGCGTGGCGCCCGGGCCGGGGGATGAAGGTCTGTCGAAAAAGCCGTTCTTTCCCGGGCAGGTTTTCAAGGATACGGTGGCGATCTTCTTCGCGTTCGCGATCTTGTTCCTGCTGGCGGTGGCGGTGCGGGTGCCGCTCGAACAGCTCGCCGATCCGGGAGACACATCCTATATTCCGCGGCCAGAGTGGTATTTCCTGTTCCTGTTTCAGACACTGAAGCTATTCAATGGACCGCTGGAACTGGTGGGCAGCGCGGTGCTGCCGGGCCTGGCGGTAATGGCGCTGATTCTGGTTCCGTTCATCGATCGCGGCAAGCTGGTGAAAGTGACCCGCCGCACGGTGGCGATTGCGGTTGTGGCGCTGGCCGCCATCGGCTGGACCGGGCTGACGGCGGCCGCCGTGAAGAGCACTCCCAGCGAAGCGCTCGCGGCACAAGTGGATTATTCGGGGCCCACGGCCTGGATTCAGCTTTCGCCCGAGGAACTGGCTGGGGTGGCATACTTTCGACAGGAAAACTGCGTGAGCTGTCACGCCTTCGGCCGCGCCTCGGACGGTCCGGACCTGAGCCGAGGCTTGATTCACCGCGACGCGGCCTGGATGATCCGGCACTTCAAGGATCCGGCCGGGATGCGGCCCGGAAGCTCGATGCCGGCGGCCGGGCTTAGCGACGCGCAACTGAACTCGCTGGCGGCGTTTCTACTCAGGCTGAATCCGGACAATGCCACCGTTCTAGCCGATGCGCCGGAGTTTGCCACCCAGGGCGCGCTGGTTTACCAGTCTCATCAATGCAGCGCCTGCCACCGCGTGAACGGAGTGGGCATGACGATCGGCCCGGCGCTGAACGGCTTGGCCAGGCGGCAGACGCGCAGTTGGGTCGCCGACCACTTCGCCAATCCGCAAAAGCTATCTCCCGGAACGTCGATGCCGCCTTATAAGTTCTCGCCCAAGGAGCTCGATAACCTCATGTCTTATTTGTTCTCGCTGCCGGAGTCATGAGCGTCATGAAGAGAATTAGAATCGCGTTCGCTTTCGCGCCGTTGCTCTTGACGGTACTGACAGCGGCGGCTTGGGCACAAGACGCTCCGCATACGGCGCTGCCGCCACTTCCCGCGCCTCTCGGAGTGCCGAAGCCGGGGCAGGCGACCGACGCTCCGTACGCTCCCCAGCCCATCCTGCCCGGCGGCGTGGTGGTGGCCCTTTACCCGCCCGGCTCGCCTTTCCTCAAAATGGAGCGCGTCCGCGAGGCCGAACAGTACAACATGAGCCAGACCGTGCCGGGGCGCATCAACAGTATCGTCAATATTCATAACCCGTCCATCGAAGTACATACGGTCGATCGCGGGCTGAATACGGGCGCGGTGGTGATTCTGGCGGCGGGCGGCGGGCACAACACCCTGAACGTCGGCTCGGAAGCCGCCGATTTCGTTCCGTTCTTTTATAACTACGGAGTCAACACCGTGATTCTGCGCAATCGCCTGCGCCGCGACGGTTACAACCCTCAGACCGACGAAGTGAACGATGCCCTTCAGGCCATCCGCCTGGTGCGCGCCTACGCCAAGGAATGGAGCATCGACCCGAACAAGATCGGCATCATGGGCTTTTCGGCGGGCGCGGAGTTAGCAGCCGCGGCGGCGGTCCTGTTTCCGGATTTCGACAAAACCAACAGTGGCCCGAGCGATCCTCTGGCGGGAACAACCTCGCGGGCGGACTTCGCGGGTATTATCTATCCCGGTCCCTCGCCCTTCGCCCGCAATCGCACGGCGCCGCCGATTCCGCGCAATGTTCCGCCCGCGTTCCTGGTTTGCGGCGGCTCGGGCGACCGTGTACACGCGGTCTGGGCGGTCGAATACTTTTCCGCCATGCTCGCTATTAGCGTGCCGAACATCGAGATGCACATTTACGGCGCGGGCCGCCACCCGGGCGATGCCTTGCCCGATGGAAGCCACATGACCGGCGGGTTGACCGACCGCAACGACACCCCATTCGGCACGTGGCAATACCGCTTCATCGACTGGTTCCGCGATCTCGGCTATCTGCAAAAACCCGGCGTGGAAACTAAAGCCGCCAGGGATACTGCCTCGTTCGCGAGTCAGCCCGCGCGGTGACCGAAAAAAGCCGAGATGACTCTCGGCCCGGGTGCTTAACCGATCTTGGGATTTCGCAGCATAGCCGCGGCAACCGCTCCCTCGCGGTCGCGGCTCGGTTACGAGCGCCGAGTATTTTCAGCCACTTACCGAGCCGCGACCGCAAGGGAGCGGTTGCCCGGAACGGATTTCCCCAAGATCGGTTAAGCACCCTCTCGGCTCCGCAGGCTTGACAGCCCGCGCCACGACCTTCTCAGGCAAATTGTACGATCGCCGCGCTGGCGGCGGGCAACTCGATTCTGAGCTGTCCATTGGTGATCGGCAGGATTCCGGGCTTCGCCGGGCTCCAGGCGCCTGACGGCGAGACCTCGGCGCCGCCCAGAGCGATGCCGGCCTTCGCATCGATAGCCGGAGCGAGCAGGCGAATGGCGGAAGCCCGTTTTGCGGGAACGCGGCCATCGATATGGACAGTTAGAACGGACGCCGCCGCGCTCTTATTGATCAAGGTCAAAGTAACTGCCCCTTTGTCCGGCCGCGTGGCATAAGCCTTCAACCCGGCTGAGCCTGGGCCGGTCTCGGTCTTCAGCAGTTGGCCTTTGCCGGCTAGCGAGAAGGCCAGCATGCCATAATACTCCGGCTTGGCGGAGTAATGGCCCTGCTCGTCATCGCCGATGGGAGAGTAGGAACTGATGAAGTCGAGCTGATTGACGCCGGTTTCCATGTTGACGCCGGCGCAGCCGTTTGCCGCGAGCGTAAACATATAGTCGAGCACCCACAGCGCGGCTGCCAGGGTGTCGCTCACACCGGGCCGCCCGCCGCCGGAAAAGGAGTTTACTTCGCAAATGCGGTACGGGACACCGCAGCTCGCCGAGGCGGCGCGCAACTGAGTGAGTTGCGGCTGCAGCTTTGGATCGGGGCCTAATAACTTTTCGATGGTGCTGGTTAGGTTCTGCCCTTCACGGTAGTAGTGATGAGCCAGAAGAACTGTATCCTTACCTTCATCGGCGGCAAAACGAGTTACCCAGTCGGTCTTTCCCGCCGCATCCGGCCCGGCAAATGGGATCGTTGGAAACTGCGCCCGCAGGGCGGTCTTGTAGCGGCGGTATTCGGCCAGCCAATCCTCATAGCCATATTCCGGCTTTCGGTGCTTGTTGCGGCCAAACAGGTCCGGTTCGTTGCCGATTTCGAAGGCCAGCAGTCTCTCCCCGGCGGCGCACAGCACTGCCTTCGCTTCCCGGACCGCGTCAGCTTCCGAACCCCGCCCGAGATTGAGCGTCCAAATCAGTTTCCATCCGGTGGCTTCGAGAAAGCCGCCCAGATCTCGCAGCACGGCATCGTTCACCACGGATCCGAAGGAAGTGGAAACAGCGGGAGCGGACGGGGAATAACTAGCGAAGTCCGCGGTATTGCCGCCAATCCGGATGACGCCGCGTGCACCGAGCCTACGCACTAACTGCACATAAGCGCTGTTGGCGCCACTTAGCAGACCTGGCCTGGCCACGGACGAGATCTCATATCCCAAACCCATGAAATCGGGTGCGATGGCACCTGCCGGCTGGTCTGTACGTACAGTTACCAGCAGCGGTTGCTCCACGGAGGCCGCGCGGGCGGAATGGGCAGCCAGAGCACCGGCACTTAGAAGACTGTTAGTGAGGAACTTACGACGATTCATAGCTATCGATCCCCTCTATTGGGGTTCCCTAATGCCCGGCTGATCCGGCCCCAGGACCGGAAAGGACGTGATGCGCAGACGCGCGGCGGCGTAAGGGATGAGGGTTACCGGCGCATCTTCGAGGCGGCTGGTTACCGGACCTTGGGGCGGAGGAGCGGCGCTATCGTCGACGATGACCCACTGCGGCAACCTGCGCGCTTTCGCCTCCAGTGCGACCGGCGGCGAACTGTTGTTAAATGGCTGCCGGGCGATGGGCGCCTCTCGCACTTGAATGGACGTGGAAGGGTTCTTCAGATCGACTCTGAGGCCATAATTCCAGGGGGACGTTGGGTAGACTTCCCAATCGGCTACCGGACCGGTCTGCTTGAGTTTGCTCCACGCTTCTCCGATGCGAAGAGAGTAGACCAGCGGCCCGCGCTCCACCGAAACCGAGCCATTGAACCCTTCTATCGCCCGGACGGGCATGGGCAGGGTGATCTCCACCCGGTCGCCCTTGCGCCATTCGCGTTCGATGCGGTGATAGGTGCCCGGCCGCAGTCCCTCCGCGTTTTGCCCGCCGGCCACAACCACGGGGTCGCGAGTCCACTCGGGTATGCGCAGATGCAGCGGAAACCGGAGCGGCGAGGCGGGGGAAACGGTCAGGCCGATCTTGTCGCGAAAGGGATACCCGGTGTCCTCTTCCACCAAAACGTCCACGCCCTTGATCTTCGTGCGTACCTCACAGGGGGCGTAAGCGGCGACGGCCAAACCATCGTCGGCGGAAGCCATCCATAGAGACGCCGTGAATTTCGGCCAGCCTTGATGAAGGTTGGCGGTGCAGCAACCGAAGTTCGGCTCGAGGCCGAACAGGTTCGATTCGGGGCCGTTGGTAGTCCAGTCGCGGCGGCCGAGTGATACCAAGGCCTGATTCGGCTGCTGGTCGTACTGGTGACTCCATTGATCCGCGGTCTGACCGCCGGGCAGGGGATTGAAGGCGATCTTCTCCAGCCGGTCTCCCAGGCGTGGGTCGCCGAGCACGGCCAGGTCCAATTCCAGAGAGAACATCGCTTCCACCACCGCGCACAGCTCGATTCCTTGCGATGGGTTGCGGCCGGCGAAGTGTTCGTCGGCGCTGAAGATCCCATTGGGGAGGCTCTCAAACTTATCGAGCATAGCGAGCATCAGTTCGGTGCCCGATCGATCGGCGGGGTCGTGAGAGACCAGGTACCACAGCGCGGCGGTTTTCAAGGCCATGGCATGGTTGACGCCATGGCTTTCGTGTTTATCCTGCCCGGGTGCGATGCGGCCGGTGAATGGGAAATGTTCGTAGAACTTTCGCCAGTCGAAACCTTGCGCTTTCAGTTGATGGGCCAGATCGAGCAGCTTGGCGTCGCCGGTCCGGTTGTAGAGCCAGAGCAGGCTGGCCAGTTCGTCCTGCCAGCGATAGATAGCCCAGCTCTTCAGCGGTTCGGTGGGCAGCATTCGCGACTGATAGGCGAAATACTTCTCCATCACCGGGATCACCCGCGCGTCGCCGGTCGCCTCCTGGAACTGAGTGAGCACCTTCAGCATGATCATGATGGGCCACCAGTCCTTGTTTTTTTCGGGACCGATGGAGCCGTCGGGCCGCTGCCGGTCGAGCGTCCAGTCGACCCACGGTTTCACTTTGGCGATCAGTTTCGGATCGTCCAGGAGGTAGGCGAGCGGCAGCAGACCATCGAGATAATAGGGCCCGCGTTCCCATCCCTCGCCGGAGCCGCCGAGCCAGGCGGAGTTGGAGCCGACGTCGGGCCAGAACTCGCCCAGGTGACCGGTGATGCCCTCGGCCTGGATGCGGAGTTGGTCCTTCAACCAGCCGGCCGGCTTCACCGAGGTCAGCGGCAGCCGGTAGAATGCGCTGGCCGCGAGCGGAGGCCGGTTCTTCACCAGGTCTTCAAGCTGCGGCGCGGCTGCCAGGGCGCCAATCGTGGCAGCCGTACATCCCAGAAAAGTCCTGCGGGTAAGATCGTTGTCCATGCCGAGGGCTACTCCTTCCTCTTGGTTGTAGCGCGATTCGGGCGGCGATGGAGAGGATGGCCGCGGGGGCATGCGGACCTGGCAGGCGGAACCGCCCAACCCGAACCACTTTCACCCCTCGGGCACGCGCGACGCGGGCTGTCGAGCCTGCGGAGCCGGGAGTCGTCTCGGCTCTTCCCGCTATTCGGGCTCGGCGTCTACTCCAGCCACGGCCAGGGCCGAATCCACTTCGGCCGGGCGGAGGCGCGTGGCGTCGTATTCCACCGTCAGTGTGTCGAGGCTGGGCGCGAGAACCAGCTTCTGGATGCCGTAGAGCGCGTGAGCCTGGGCCAGGCGCGCCAGCGCGGCTTCATCGGGTGGCTTCAACAGGCGGAAGCGCTTTTCGACCTTGGTCATTGGAATTCCAGAATACCAGAGAGAAACAACCTGGCTCGCTTATTTCAACCCGCCATCGGCGTGGTGATTCAGCGGGCCGTTCCCGCGGCCAAATCCGGGGTTGGTGCGAATCGCCTCCTCCACGAATCGGCGCGCCGTTGCGACCGCGTCCCACAGCGGGACGCCACGCGCCAGACCCGCGGTAATCGCCGCCGAGTAAGTGCAGCCCGTGCCGTGCGTGTGGCGCGTGACGATTCGAACGCCGGCGAATTCGCGAAAGCTCTCACCGTCGAAACCGATATCCACCGGCTCACCCGCCAGGTGCCCGCCCTTGACCAGCACCGCCCGCGCGCCCAGCCGGATCAGTTCGCGCGCCGCCAGCCGCATGTCTTCGGGCGTGGCGATTCCGAACCCGGTCAGCGCCTCGGCTTCCGCCAGGTTCGGTGTCAGCAGCGCCGCCAGGGGCATGAGCTCGCTCCGCAACGCCGATAGCGTGTCCCCCTCGGCGAATGCCAGGCCTTGCTTCCCGCTCATGACCGGATCGACCACCAGCGGAAAGGCAAAATTGCGCGCGGCCTCCGCCACCGCTCGCACCACCGCCGCCGATCCCAGCGCTCCGGTCTTGGCGGCGTCGGGCGGAATATCCTCCAGCACGGCCGCTATCTGTTCGGCCACCAGCTCCGCCGCCAGCACCTCCACGCGCGACGAGCGCACCGTGTTCTGTACCGTGATGAGCGTCGGAACCGCCTCACCGTAAACGCCGAATTGATGAAAAGTCTTGAGATCCGCCTGAATTCCGGCCCCTCCGCTGGGGTCGGAGCCGGCAATACTCAACGCCACGCGCACGGCCGTCACACTCGCATCATAACCGCTGGCGCCGTGCTTATTTGATCCACAGGCTCGCGGAGGGCGAAAGGAAACTACCTACGCTCAGCACCAGCGGGTACGTGCCGCTCGACGCATTGCCGGGCAGCGTGCAGTTTACCTGCAGCAGCCCCACCGCGCCCGGAGCGCCTCCGGCATACGATAACGGCAAACTGGTTTGCCCCAGAGATACGCCCACCGCGAGCAGCGGCTGTGGGTAAGGCACAGCGGCGGGCTGCCCGGCCTGGTTCGGTCCGTTGGTGAGACCTTCACCGGTGCCGAACAGCGTCACCACGCTGCCCGCGGGCGCCGGCGAAACGGACGAATTGATGCTGCCGTCCTGGTTGATCGCCACCGGAAACAGTCCGGGCGCCGCTTGCGCCACCGTTTCCAGCGCCGAGCCCACCACCTGTCCCTGATATTGCACCGCGATTTGGGTGATGGCGCTGCCCGCCACGGTATACGGAACCTGGGCGTTGATCTGGCTGGCCTGGACGTAAAGCAGCGGCGCTGCCACGGCGTCGAAATCCACTTCCACGCCGCCCAAATTCGTAGGCATCGAGCCGCTGGCGCCGATCGCTCCGAACACTCCGACGGCCGGACCGATGCCGTCGCCAGCGATGGTGACCAGTTCGCCCGGGGCCACGCTGCCGGGCGCCAGGCTGGCGGCGTTGGTCACCGATACCGACGGCGCCAGCGAAACAGCCGTCACCGGCGTACCGGGAATCAGCATTCGCACCCGGTTGTTGCCGCGATCGGCGAAGTAGACGTCGCCGGCCCTATCCAGGCTCAAGCCGGCCGGAGCGTTGAGCAGCGCCGCCAGCGCGCTCCCTCCATCGCCGCCGAACCCCACCGTACCCTGCCCGGCGATCGTGTGCAGAATGCCGTCCGCCGTCATCATTCGCAGCCGGTCGTTGCCGGTATCGGCAATATAAAGGTCGCCGTAGGCGTCCACCGCCACCCCGGCGGGTGCGTTTAGTGTCGCCTCGGTTGCCGGACCTTCATCGCCGCTGTTGCCAGCGGTTCCGGTCCCGGCCACGGTGTGGATTTGGCCGTCCGTGGTTACCTCGCGGATGGCGTTGTTCCCGGTATCGGCGATGAACAGGTTCCCGGAGGCGTCCATCGCACAAGCGCTCGGCTGGTTCAGTTCCGCTAGAGCGGCGGGGGCGCCGTCGCCGCCATAGCCCGCCGAGAAACCCGCCCCCGCTGCCGCCGCGGTCACCCCTCCCGCCGGTATCCGCAGCACCCGGTTGTTGAGCGTATCGGTCACATAAATGTTGTTCCCGCCATCGCTGCAAACCCCGCCCGGACCGTCCAGATTGGTATTGGTGGCGAGCAACCCGGCCGGCCCTTGTCCTGCTGTGCCACTTCCCGCTACAGTCTGGATCAGCAAGCTGGCCGCTACCAGCCGAACCCGCTGATTGCCACTGTCGGCGATAACAATGCTGCCTCCGGCGCCGGTCGCGACTCCCAACGGACCGTTCAAAGCCGCCGTCGCCGCCGTTCCGCCATCCGCGTTGTAGCCGGCATTGCCGGTTCCGGCAAAAGTCTGAATCACTCCCGAGGGCAGAACGTGCCGCACCCGATTGGTTCCCGCATCGGCAATATATAGGTTTCCCGCTGAATCGAGCGACACCGCGTTTGGGTTGAGCAGAATGGCGTCTTGGGCCGGACCGTTGTCCCCCACCGCGTGCAGGTAATCGTCCCCTGCCACGGTTTCGATAACCCACTGCCCGTTGATTTCACGAATGCGGGCGCCGTCGGCCACGAACAGGTCGCCGGCCAGGTCGAAGGCCAGGTCGTGCGGCATGGTCAAGGTGGCCAGGTTGGCCGGGCCGCCATCGCCCGAGAACCCCACGGTGCCGGTGCCCGCTACTGCTTTCCAGACGCCCGCCAGGCTGTAACTGTGAACCGTGTCGGTGCCGTCGGCGACATAAAGCGTGAGGCTCCGGTCCACGGCCACGGCCAGAGGCGTGGCCAACCCGGTGGCGGAAACGCCGCCCAACACCGTGCCGATCACGCTACCAAGAATCTTGCGTACGCGCTGGTTGCCGGAATCGGCCACATATAGCGCCCCGGTGGCGTCCATCGCCAGGCCGCACGGATAGTCCAGTTCGGCCGCAATCGCCAAACCGCCGTCGCCGCGGAATCCGGGCACTCCCGTGCCGGCGAAAGTCGTAATCACGCCGGCCGTCACTTTCCTCACGCGGTGCCCGCTGAATTCGGAAATATAAAGATTGCCGAAACCATCTAACAGCAGGTTGCGCGGTGCGTTCAACGGCGCGTTCACCGCCAGGGCGCCATCGCCAGCCGAACCTGCCGTACCGGTGCCGGCCACGGTTGAGATCGTCCCCTGCGGCGAAATCTTCCGCACGCGGTTATTGCCCAGATCGGCGACATACACGTCGCCGGCCAGATCCACCGCCAGACCGTAGGGCAGGTTGAGTTCGGCCGCGGTCGCCGGGCCGCCATCTCCGCCATAGCCCGCGACGCCGGTCCCGGCAATGGTCGAAATCGTTCCCGCCGTCCCGATTTTGCGGACGCGATGGTGATCGGTATCGGAAACATAAACGTTACCGGACAAATCGACCGCGACTCCTTGAATAGTCCCAATCTGGGCGGCGATAGCCGGGCCGCCATCTCCTACCGAACTGGAGCCCGCGACGGTGGCGATGGTGTAGACGGGGGCGGTAGAGGCGCCGGCGCCCAGGATCGTCCACGACAGTACGGAGAAAAACCTAAGTGAGTGATTCAACATATCTTTGGCTTGTCGGGACACCTTGACGGTTGGCCCACGACAAGCGGTGGACTCCTGTTCCATTTAGTGGCGGGCAGACCGGCAAATTCTCCTGAAATGCCGGCGGCGGTAATCAAGTGCGAGTCGAATGAATTTCTTTCCGTGCGGCCTCCTGTTTTGCCGGTTCGAGCCGATATATGTCATGTACATGTAGGCAAGAAATGCGAAAGGTATGCGAACGGCTACTCGGAGTGGACTGAAACAAGGCTGGAACGATCTATTTCTGACCTGTTGGCGAAGCCTGGAGGAATTGCGTGGCGATTACCATCAGGCCCTGGTCGATCCTACCGAAGCGACTTTGTTCGCTCTGGCGCAGGCGGTCGAACAGCGCGATCGCCAAACTGCGGGACATTGCGAAAGAATCGCTTTTCTCAGCGTTGCGCTGGGGATCGTCTACGGTTTGGACCGGCGGGACTTATTGTGTGTGTACCGCGGAGCATACCTCCACGATATTGGGAAAGTCGGCATTCCCGACAGCGTTCTGCTCAAGCCTGGCCGGCTCGATGCCGACGAGTGGGAAGTCATGAAGACCCACTCCATCCGAGGGGTCGAAATCTGCCGGCATTTGAAAAGCCTGGACCCGGTTATCCCCATCATCCGGTACCATCACGAGCGCTGGGACGGATCGGGTTATCCGGACGGCCTGGCTGGCGAGAATATTCCGTTGCTGGCGCGAGTCGTGCAAATGGCGGATATCTATGACGCTCTGCGCAGGGAGCGGCCCTACAAACCGGCCTTTACCGCCGCTGAAGCCATTGCAATCATCGACGACGAAGCGGCGCGAGGCTGGCGCGATCCGGCGCTAGTTGCGGTTTTGCACCGTCTCTATCACGAGGTGCTCTCGCGCTGGGAAGGAGTGACGCGCTCGGAATGGGAACTGGAACCGATCCGCGACTCGCTGAGCCGATTGCGGCGAGCCCTGGCGCCAAAGGGCGGGATACAAACCCGGCCGACCGGCGCCAATTCTGATTTGCCGGTGTCCGCGTAGGCGGCCCTCAGGCGATATGTTCCGCCACCATTGTCACAATGTCGGCGCCGATGGCGAGTGACGCGGTTGCGGCCGGGCTGGGAGCGTTCAGCACGTGCAGCGCTTTGGGCCGGGCGATCAACTGGAAATCCTGGATGATGTCTCCTGCGGGCGACAGCGCCTGAGCGCGAACGCCGGAGCCGCCCGCGGCCAAATCGCCGGCTTCGATTTCCGGCACCAGTCGGCGCAGCGACTGGCAAAATACTCTTCGGCTGAAGGACCGCCGCAATTCATACCAGGACATGGATGGATAGCGGCGCAAAAATCGCCAGAAACCACCGTAACTCAGCGCATCGAACAAATCGCCGGGGCGAAAGTCGGTCTTGCGGTATCCTTCGCGCGAGGTTGCCAGCACGGCGTTCGGACCGGCTTCGATACCGCCGTGGATCAAGCGCGTGAAATGTACGCCCAAAAACGGGAATCGCGGATCGGGCACCGGATAGATCAGGTTCCGCACCAGGTGTTGGCGCTGGGGGCGCAGCTTGAAGTATTCGCCGCGGAAGGGCACGATGCGAACCTCGCGGCGCTCGCCGGCAAGCGCCGCCACGCGGTCCGAATAGAGGCCCGCGCAGTTGATCAGAAAACCGGCCTCAAAATCTCCGGCCGGCGTGTGCGCCTCCCACTGCCCGCCTCGATACCGGAGCCGCTCGACGCGCGCCCCGGTCTGAATACGGACACCGCGGGCCACGAGTTTTTCCACCAGCGTGGTGCACACTTGCGGGTAATCGACGATGCCTTCCTGGGGCACGCGCAACGCGGCGACGCCGCCCACGTGAGGTTCGATTTCGCGCATTTCCTCGGGCGCTAGCCAGCGCAGCCCCTCGAGCCCGTTGGCCGTTCCGCGCGTCTCCAGATCGCGCAGGCGGGGAACCTCGCTTTCGTCCGCCGCCACCACCAGCTTGCCGCAGATTTCGTGCGCGACATGATTCTCCTGGCAGAAGGCCACCATCTGGCGGATGCCGTTCACCGCCAGCCGAGCCTTCACCGATCCGGGCTTATAATAGAGGCCGCTATGCAGCACCCCGCTGTTATGGCCGGTCTGGTGCTGCCCTACCGCCGATTCTTTTTCGAGCAGAGTAACGGCGGCATCCGGGAACCGCTCGTTCAACCGGTAGGCCGTGGCCAGCCCCACGATCCCACCTCCCACGATCACGACGCTATTCACTTCGTCCGAGTCCTCATCTAAGAAGAGCGTAGCGCTTTATGGCAACAACCGCTCGTGGAAAACGACCGGCAGGAACCGCTCGCCACGGATGAACACAGATCAAGAAAACAAGAGGATTGATCCTCCGTGGCTCAAATTTGAATTTCCTAGGCCTCCTGACGGCGGCTCGGTAACTCACTCCTTCGAGCGGGACCGGACTCTTTCGCGCCCTGATCCCGCGCTACACTTGGGCAGGAGGTGCCATTCGTGTACTGCCCGCAATGTCTGGTGGAATATCGCGAAGGGTTCACCGAGTGCTCCGACTGCCGCGTTGCCCTGCTCGCCGGGGCGCCGCCCGAGCCGACCGACTCCTTCGATCCGACTCTCGACCTGGTCGTGGTACTGGAAACCAACGACAGCATGCAGCTCGCCCTGGCAAAGGGCCTGCTGGAGGATGCGGGGATTCCGTTCTACGTGCTGGGGCAGATCGCCACGCTGGTTCAAGGCGTGGACGCGTTCCTGCACAAGTGGTGCCGGCTGCAGGTGCCACGCGACCGCGAGGCGGAAGCGCGCGAACTGGTGGAATCGCTGGAACAGCCGGCGACCAGCGACACGGGCGATGCGATCGGCGACACGGGCTGACCGAAGCCATAGCTTCTAGCTTCGGAGGTCCGGCAACGTGTTCGCGTGCAGCCGCGAACGCGAGGAAGCTGTTGGCGGAATACGCAATCGTAATCTGCGGAAGTGATTACTTAGCCGAGCAGGCGGCCAATTGCGGGGCAGAGCCGTCTGTCCTGGAAATCCCGTCCCGGAAATCCCAGGATCAGAGACTGGACCTTCAACTGAAGTCGTTGAAGAAGATCGGATGCCAAAGGATCCTCCGCGAGAAGGTCTCCGGGGTCAGTCGGCAGCGGCCGGAATTCCAGTGTATGCCGTGGGCCAGCACCACAACACATGCCGGCAAGATGATCATGACGGTTTTCGCGGACATCGCCGAGTTCGAAAAGGATTCAATTCGTGAACGGACCGGGCCCGGTCGGAAGGCAACAAAACAGCGTGGAGTGCGCTTCGGCCGGCCGCGCAAGCTTAATGCTCGCCAGGCGCAAGTTGCGGCGCAGTTGCTCTCAGGAGGTAAACCGGTTCGAGACATCGCAAGGACGTTCAACGTACACGAGGCCACGATTGGTCGCTTGGCTGGGGAAACCCGGCCTGGATGGGATTGCGGATCCAGGTGGGCAGTACAATAGCACGGATGTTGTGGATTCGAGGTTCCCGAGGCGACGTTTTCTCGTTGCGGGGGTGGACACCGATGCGGCACTGGTAGCGGTCGAATGCGGCGGAATCGGTTGGAACGTGCAGGTTGCACTCTATTCCAATATCGCCCGAAAACCCTCCGTTGATTGATAACGAGCCCTTAGCTCTTAAATCGCTACAACTTCACCGTAACGGTCTTGACCTCGGTGTATTGCTGCAGGCCGTATTCGCCGAGCTCGCGGCCCATGCCCGATTGTTTGAAGCCGCCAAACGGGGCGGCGGCGTCGAACACGTCGTAGCAGTTGATCCAGACCGTGCCGGCCCGCACGCTATTGGCGATGGCGTGGGCCTTGCCGATATCGCGGGTCCACACGGCGGCGGCTAGGCCGTATTCGGTGCGATTGGCGCGCGCGACGACTTCGTCCATGTCGCGGAACTTGATGACGCTCATCACCGGGCCGAAAATCTCCTCCCGCGCGATGGCCATGTCGTCCGTTACGTCGGCAAATACGGTGGGTTGGATGAAGTAGCCGCGATCGCCAACGCGGCCGCCGCCGCACATCAGGCGAGCGCCCTCCTTCTTACCGCGTTCGATGTAGCCCATCACTTTGTCGTACTGGTCCCGGTCCACTTGGGGGCCCTGCTCGGTAGCCGGGTCGAAGGGATCGCCGACCTTACGGCGCTTGGCACGGGTGGTACTACGCTCCACGAATTCGTCGTAGGCTTTCTCTTCCACGAACAGGCGCGAGCCGGCGCAGCAGCATTGACCCTGGTTGAAGAACAGGGCGAAATGCGCGCCCTCGATGGCCTGGTCGAGATCGGCGTCGGCGAAGACGATGTTGGGGCTCTTGCCGCCCAGCTCGAGCGTCACCCGTTTGAGGTTGGATTTGGCGGAGGCTTCCATCACCAGTTTCCCGACCTCGGTGGATCCGGTGAAGGCGACCTTATCCACGTCCATGTGGCGTGCGATGGCGGCGCCGGCGGTGGGTCCGTACCCCGGCAGCAGGTTCACCACTCCAGGCGGGAAGCCGGCTTCCACAATCAACTCCCCCACGCGCAGCGCCGTGAGCGGGGTTTGTTCGGCGGGCTTCATCACCACCGTATTGCCGGTGGCCAGCGCGGGGCCGAGTTTCCAGGCCTGCATGAGCAGGGGGAAGTTCCAGGGGATGATCTGCCCCACCACGCCCACCGGTTCCAGGCGGGTGTAACAGAAATAATCGCCGTTGACGGGGATGGTGCGCCCCTGCACTTTGTCCGCCCAGCCGGCATAGTAGCGATAGCAGGCGATGGTCAGCGGCAGGTCGGCCGCGCCGGCCACCGCGTACGGTTTGCCGTTATCGAGCGATTCCAGCCGCGCCAGTTCGTCGGCATGGCGCTCGATCAGGTCCGCCAGCCGGTTCAGGAGCCGGCCGCGTTCGCTGGCACTGGTCTTACACCACGAGCCGTGTTCGAAAGCGTGGCGCGCGGCTCTTACGGCGCGGTCGACATCGGTGGCATCGGCTTCAGCCACCTGGCAGATTGCTTCACCGGTTGCGGGGTCGATGGTTGGAAAGGTCTTCCCGGACGCGCTATCCACCCACTGGTTGTCGATGAGCAGTTTGGTCGCCGACACGGCGGCCCGCATCTCCCTCTGGGGAGCGGAAACAGTTGCCATGATTTGCTCCTTCAGGCCGAGTTCTGAGTGCTACGGGGTCGGCCTTTGACCAACACAATATCACTTCCCCGGAAGGAGATGTCAGGGCCAAGAGAGCTAGTGCGTGGAACAATCGTGAAAACGCCCACAGTGGCCACGCGCGTGGAGCCGGCCAGAGCTCAAACGGTGAAGATCGCGACCGCCTGGTGTAGGCTCGCGACCGGATCGCGACCGGGCGCCGGCGAGTATTCGTGCGCCACGTAGCCGGTGAACCCCAGGTCCGCGATGGTTTTGGCCAGGAAGCCGTAATTCAGCTCCTGAGTCTCGTCGATCTCGTGCCGGCCGGGATTGCCGCCGGTGTGGAAATGGCCGATATAAGGAAGGTAGTCGTGGATGTGGCGGGCGATGTCGCCGTCCATGATCTGGGCGTGGTAGATGTCGAACAGAATCTTCACTCGGGACGAGTCGACCCGCTTCATCACGTCCACGCCCCAAAAAATGTGGTCGAACATGTAGTCTTTGTGGTTCACCGCGCTATTCAGGTACTCCATGCAAATGGTGACGCCCTTGTCCTCGGCGTGGGCCTTCACGCGGTTGAGGAACGCCACGCAATTGTCGGCGCCTTCGGCGTCCGCCATGCCGCGGCGGTTGCCCGAGAAGGTAATGATGTTGGGGACGCCGGCGGCAGCGGCCTCGTCGATGGCCGCGTGCAGGGACTTTTCGAGAGCCGCGTGGTTTTCCTTGCGGTTGAGCGCCTCGGCGATGGTGCCGCCCGGTCCCGGATACATGGTGGGGATGAGATTGTATTTCCTGAGCGTGGGCCAATCGGCCGGACCGCGCAAATCGTAGCCCACGCATCCCGCTTCGGCCGCCAGCCGGCAGGTTTCTTCGAAGTTCATCCCACGGCCGAAAACGCCGCTGGTGACGCACTGCTTCAGGCGGCTCCGTTGCGGGGCCCGCTCACTGGTCTGTGCGGCCGCGGCGGATAACGCCACGGCTGGCAGAAAGTCTCGACGACGCATGCGATTTTCCTCGCCTAAAGCATACCGCATGGCGCCTGGCGATCAGCCAGGGGATATAGAAGTGGGGTGACCGTCCAGCCACGAAAGGCCGCGGACCCGGTCAATCCCTTCGTTTCACGTCCCCGCGTGGGCCGTAATCCGATCGGGGCCGTCTAACCGGAAGCCTCAAGATCTCGTCCTCGTCGCCGATAAGCATTTTGAAGATAAGGCTGCGAAGCGATGGACGCACACAATCCCAGTTTCGCCGACCCCTGCGAGCCAGCGCCCGCTCAGGATTTGTTTCGTCTCGCCGTACAACCGTGCGGTTCGCATGACCTGCTGGTATTAGCCGGACAAATCAATCTGGACGCAGCCATGCAGTTGCGAGAGGAAGCGGTTCGGCTGGCGGCCGCGGGTCGTTCGTTGGAAGTCGACTGGAGCCGGGCGGACCACGTCGGCGTCAGCGCGATCCAGGTGCTGCTGTGTCTCTCGGGAGCTTTAGCCAGCCATGGAGGGAGCCTCCGCATTCATGGGGATAGCCCGCGCGTCCGGCGCTTCCTGCAGGTAGCGGGCTTGTCCGATCGCTTCGCGCCAGCCAAGCCAGAGGAAGGAATCGGCTGATGTCCCGCACCGCACTGGTGGTCGACGATTCGGCCACCATCCGCCAGGTGGTCTCCTTCACCCTCAAGGATGCCGGTTTCGCCGTCGTGGAAGCGGTCGACGGCCAGGATGGGTTGGAGCGCGCCGATCGACAGCGGCTGGATCTGGTCATTACCGACTTGAACATGCCTCGCATGGATGGGATCGCGCTGATCCGGGGGTTGCGGGCCCGCCCCGCTTCGAAGCACGTCCCCATATTGATGCTGACCACGGAGTCCCAGGATTCCAAAAAGCAGGCTGCCCGCGCCGCCGGGGCCACGGCTTGGATCGTGAAGCCTTTTCTCCCCGACAAGCTGCTGCAGGTGGTGGCCCGGGTGCTGCCGTAGAAGAGGAGAATCCGTGCAGATCGATCTGAACCAGTTTCGCGGCACGTTTTTCCAGGAGGTTGCCGAGCACCTGGAGACCATGGAGTCCGCGCTGCTTGCGTTGCAGGCCGGCAAGGGCGACAACGAAACGCTGCACGCGATCTTCCGTTGCGCGCACTCGACCAAGGCCGGCGCCGGCACGTTCGGCTTTGAAACCATGGCCCGGTTTACGCACGTGCTGGAGAGCCTGCTGGACCGCATGCGCAACGCCGAGATCGCGGTCACGACTCCCCTGGTGGAACTGCTATTGCGCTCGGTGGACGTGCTGCGCACCCTGGTGGACGCGGCCGGCCGTGGAGAGACGCCGCCACCGGTTTGGCGGGAGGTAATCGAGGAACTCGACCGGTTGCGGGGCGCCGAAGCCCTTCCGGAAAAAGTTACCGCGCCGGCGGCTCCGCCGGATTCGCCGCGGGAGACCTGTTATGAAATCCGCTTCGAGCCGGGGCCCGAACTGTTGCGGCTGAGCCTCGATCCATTCCTGGTTCTGCGGGATTTGGCGGAGTTGGGCAAGCTTTCGGCGGAAGCCGACGTGTCGCGGCTGCCCGCGCTCGAAGACCTCGATACGGAAACCTGCTATCTGGGCTGGCGCCTGCATCTCGAAACCGACACCGGCATGGACCGGATCCGCGACGTTTTCGCGTTCTGCGAGGATGTGGCCACCATTGCGATCGACCCGGTGAACGCGGCCGCCGCGCCGCCGCCCGCCGAGGCGGAGAGCAAGGCACCGCCGAAGACCGATCTGCGGGCGGCACCGCGGGAGGCATCCATCCGGGTGGCCACCGAAAAGGTGGACCGGCTGATCGACCTGGTGGGCGAGCTCATGATCGCGCAATCGATGGCCGCCGAAATCATGAACGGCTTCACCGCCGATCGTTTGCCGTGCCTTCGGGAAGCCGTGGCCGAAATCGCGCGGCATACGCGGGAATTGCAGGACCGGGCCATGCGCATCCGCATGATGCCGGTGGGGACCATCTTCAGCCGCTTCCCGCGCCTGGTCCACGATACCGCCAAGGCGCTGGGCAAGCAGGTTTCGCTCGAAATCGGCGGCGAGGAAACGGAACTGGATAAGGGCGTGGTGGAACGCATGGCCGACCCGTTGACGCACCTGGTGCGCAACGCGGTGGATCACGGCATCGAGTTGCCCGCCGACCGGCTGCGCGCCGGCAAACCGGCGGAAGGAAGCCTGCGGTTGACCGCCTATCACCAGGGGGGCAACGTGATTATCGAAGTGGCCGACGACGGCCGCGGCCTCGATACCGCGCGAATTCGGGCCAAGGGAATCGAGCGCGGTCTGATCGCCGCCGAGGACGAGCTTTCCGACGAGCAGATCCATGCGCTGATTTTCCGGCCGGGCTTTTCCACCGCCGAGCGGGTGAGCGACCTGTCGGGCCGAGGCGTGGGCATGGACGTCGTCAAGAAAGCCGTGGATGCGTTGAACGGCTCGGTCGCGATCGCAACCGAGCGCGGCCGGGGCGCGACGATCCGCTTCAAGCTGCCGCTTACGCTGGCGATCCTGGACGGCCTGTTGTTGCGGCTGGGGGAGCAGACCTACGTGCTCCCGCTGGTCTCGATCGTCGAATCGATCCGTCCGCGTCCCGAGCAGGTTCGCGACGTCGCGGGCCGCGGCGAGGTGGTGGTGGTGCGGAAGGAGCCTCTGCCGCTGTTGCGCCTAGGCGGGTTGCTCCATATTCCCACCGAGGTGAGCGATCCGGCCCGCGGGCTGGTGGTGATCGTGGAGCATGAGGGACGGCGCGTGGCGCTGCTGGTGGATGAGTTACTGGGCCAGCAGCAGGTAGTGGTGAAGAGCCTGGAAACCAATTTCCGGAAGGTGGAGGGAATCGCGGGGGCGACCATCCTGGGGGATGGCCGCGCCGCCCTGATCCTCGACATTGCCGGGCTGGTGGCGCTGTCGCGCGGCGAGCTGCTTTCGAACGCGGCGGCCTAAGGCGATAGGCATGAAATTCTCAAAAAAGGAGCGCAAGGAATGACGCAGCAAGCGGGAATCGCGGCGGACCCATCCGGTTTCGCCGCGGGCACCAGTCAGTTCCTGACCTTTCTGCTCGGCGCCGAGCAATACGGCGTCGAAATTCTGAAAGTGCAGGAGATCCGGGGGTATTCGGCGGTGACGCCGATTCCGAACACTCCGGCTTACATTCGCGGCGTGATCAATCTGCGCGGCACCGTGGTGCCGGTGGTGGATCTGCGCGCGAAGTTTTCGATGGAAGCGACCGAGTACAACAAGTTCACGGTGATCATCGTGGTGACCGTGGGTGAAAAGGTGATCGGCCTGGTGGTGGACGCGGTTTCCGATGTGCTGGATATTCCGGCCGCGGAGATGCGCAAGGCGCCGGACCTGGGGGTTCGGGTGGACACGAGGTTTATTAGCGGCATGGCGACCATTGGGGAGCGCATGACCGTGCTGCTGGATATCGACCGGCTTTTGAGCGAGGACGAAGTCGTCGCCTTGGAGAGCCTGAGCTGAAAGGAGATACGACAATGACGTGGTTTAAGAACTTGAACACAATGACGAAGCTGATGCTCGGCTTCGGGTTTCTGGCTCTGCTGATGGGCGTGGTGGGCTATCAGGGCGTAAGCGGGATGAGCGAAATCGATTCGATGGTGGGCACGCTGTACCAGGAAGACATGGCCGGCATTTCCGCCATCAAGGACGTCAACGCGCTGGTCGCGATGATCGGGCGGGAAATGCGCGACGTGGTGATCCAAACCGACGCGGCCGTGATGGAACGGGACAAACAAAAGGTGGATAAGCTCACCGGCGAATTGGACAGCGCCATGACTCGCTGCGAAAAGGCGTTCTACAGCGAGCAAGGCAAGGCGATGCTGGCCAAGCTGAACGAAGTGCTGCCCCAGTATAAGGAGCTGGTTGCCGAAACGATTCGCGTCGCCATGACAAACGACAAGAAGGCCGCGGTTGTCGTGTTGGCGAAAACGGGCGCTCTCGGGGATCGGGCCCTCGAACTGGTGCAAGAGGCCGTTCAAATGAAAGAGAGCCTCGGACAGGAGAAGTTCGAACGCAGCGCCAAGCTCTATCAGCAGTCTCGAACGCTGGTATTCTCGATCGTGATCGGCGCCGTCTTCATCGGACTGGCTCTGGGTTATTTCATCGCGAAGCTCATCGCCACCCCGCTGGGCCGGACCGTGGAGGTGTTGGAATCGGTGGCCGCCGGCGATCTCACCCGCTCGATGGATGTCGCCACCGCGGACGAAATCGGCCGCATGGCAAAGGCGCTGAACGCGGCGGTGGGGGGCATGCGCGACGCGCTCACCGAGGTGCGCGGATCGGCCGATAGTTTGGCCACCGCTTCCCAGCAACTGGCCGGCAGTTCCGAGGAGCTGTCGAGCGGCGCCCAGGAACAGGCGTCCAGCCTGGAGGAGACTTCCGCCAGCCTGGAAGAGATCACTTCTTCGGTGAAGCAGAACGCCGATAACGCCGGGCAGGCCAACCAGCTTGCGGCCGCCGCGCGCGACACCGCCGAAAAGGGCGGGCACGTGGTGTCCTCGGCGGTGACCGCCATGGGCGAGATCAACACTTCTTCCAAGAAGATCGCCGACATCATTACCACCATCGACGAGATTGCGTTTCAGACCAATCTGCTGGCGCTCAACGCGGCCGTGGAAGCCGCCCGCGCCGGCGAACAGGGCCGCGGCTTCGCCGTGGTCGCCGCCGAAGTGCGCACGCTGGCGCAGCGCAGCGCTACCGCCGCCAAGGAAATCAAAACGCTGATTCAGGACTCGGTGCGCAAGGTGGAGGTCGGCTCGCAGATGGTCAACCAGTCGGGCGAGGTACTGCGCGACATCGTTTCGTCGGTCAAGCGCGTCACCGATATCGTGGGAGAAATCGCGGCGGCTTCGCGCGAGCAGTCCACCGGCGTGGACCAGGTGGCCAAGGCCGTTTCCCAGATGGACCAGGTGACGCAGCAGAACGCCGCGCAAACCGAGGAGCTGTCTTCGACGGCGCAGGAGCTGTCGGCCAGCGCCGAGCAACTGCAGGCTTTAGTAGCGCGGTTCCAGTTGGAGAATGAACGCGGCGGCAGGCGCGCCATTCGCCAAGCGCCACCGGCGGTCAAGGCCGGGCCCAGAAAAACGGCTTTCACCCCAGGCCATTTGTCGCGCAGCTTGCATTCTCTTTCGAAACACGTCGCCCCGGCGGAGAAGCCAATGCCCGCGCTAGACCATGCGTCGGTTCCCGTTTCGGCCGGGGACGCGTCGGAACCGGGCGGCTTCGCCTAATTCCGATCTACGGGCGGGCACATGGAAGCACCGGCGGAAAACCTCGGAATCGGGCGAATCCCCATCCTCAACGATGGCGATTTCGCCCGTTTTCGCGGCCTCATTCTCAAGCAGGCCGGCATTCATCTGAGCGACCACAAACGCCATCTGCTGGTGGCGCGGCTGGCCCGCCGGCTTCACGAACTGAGCCTCTCCACCTTCTCGAACTATTACGAATACCTGACGGCGGACGCGTCGGGCGCCGAACTGCGCAACTTCATCAACCGGATCACCACGAACAAGACTTCCTTCTTCCGCGAGCCGCACCATTTCGAGTTTCTGCGGGAGCGCATCATCCCCGAAATTCGCCAGGCCGGACGAAGGGAGCTGCGCATCTGGAGCGCGGGCTGCTCGACCGGCGAGGAGCCTTATTCCATCGCCATCGCCGTGCGGGAAGCCCTGGGAACCAACAACGGCTGGGACGTGCGCATCCTGGCCTCCGATATCGACACGGAAGTGCTGGCGAAGGGCGAGGCTGGAACGTACGGGGTCGAACTGCTGAACGAGATCTCGCCGGAGCGGCGGAAAGCCAATTTTCTGCGTGGATACGGCAGGTTCGAGGGCCTGGTGCAAGTGCGCCCCGAACTGCGCCGCATGATCGAGTTCCGGCGCATCAACTTCAACGACCACGATTGGGCCGTGCACGGGCGTTTCGATCTCATCTTCTGCCGCAATGTAATTATCTATTTCGATCGGCAGTTGCAGGAGCGGATCGTGGAGCGGCTGGCCGCGCACCTGAAGCCGGCGGGATACTTCTTTTCCGGCCACTCGGAAAACCTGTACTGGCTCGCGGACCTGCTCACGGCCGTCCAGGCGACGGTGTACCGGCTCAAGCATGGAGGTAACGATCAATGAACGATTCCACGGCCCGGCGCCTGCGCGTCCTGGTGGTCGACGATTCCGCCCTGGTGCGGCAAATCATGGTCGCGATCCTCTCGCACGACCCCGGCATCGAAGTCGTGGGCGCGGCGGCGGACCCGTTCGCGGCCTGGGATAAGATCCAGCGCCTCCTCCCGGACGTGATCACGCTGGACGTGGAGATGCCGCGCATGGACGGGCTCACGTTCCTCGAGAAGCTAATGCGCGCGCATCCCATGCCGGTGCTCATGGTTTCCTCGCTCACCGAGCGCGGCTGCGACGCCACGTTACGCGCGCTGGAGTTGGGCGCTCTCGATTTCGTCACCAAGCCCAAAGTCGACGTGGCGCGCGGTACCGGCGAACTGGCGGACGAAATCGTGACTAAAGTGAAAGCGGCCGCGGCCGCCAGGGTCCGCGGGAAGCCGGCTGGGCGCACGCCCGCGCAAACGCCCGCCGCCGCTCCCCGCTTGGCATCCTACCAGGGCACTTACAAAGTCATCGCTGTCGGCGCCTCAACCGGCGGCACCGAGGCTTTGCGGGAACTGTTGTGCGCGCTGCCCCCCGATGCGCCTGGCATTGTGATCGTACAGCATATGCCGGAGCATTTCACACGCGCCTTCGCCGACCGGCTCGACGGCCTGGCGCGCATCCACATCAGCGAGGCGCGGGACGGCGACCGGGTCCTGCCCGGCCACGCCCTCATTGCGCCCGGCAGCTTCCACATGGAACTGGTCCGCAGCGGCGCCGAATACCGGGTACGGGTCTTCTCGGCCGATCCGGTGAACCGCCACCGGCCTTCAGTGGATGTGCTGTTCCACTCTTGCGCCCGTACGGCCTGCCGGAACGCCGTAGGAGTCATCCTCACGGGCATGGGCAATGACGGGGCGCGCGGTTTGCTGGCCATGCGGTCGGCGGGGGCTCGCACCATCGCGGAAGATGAGAGCACCTGCGTCGTCTTCGGTATGCCCAAGGAAGCCATCGCTCTCGGTGCGGCGGAATTCATAGAGCCCTTGCCCCGCGTCGCCACGGCGGCACTGCGGCTGGCAACCGGCTAAGATAACCGCCGCCGGCTCGCCTCACTACTCTTGCGTCACGCAGCCATCGGCCGGCTCGGCCGGAACCATTTCGCAATCCGGCGCGGACTGCGGGAGCGCTGGGGCTTCGACCGCCACTCGAGACATCTGGCGAGCCAGCACCGCGAGCAAGCGGACCTCGGTCGCCACGCGCTGAATCCCAGGCCGGCCGGAGACGCATTCGCGCGCGTGATCGAGCGCCGCGGCGCGCAAGGCTTGGGCACTTCGGTATTTGCGGGACATCGCCACGGGCAATTGAGGACCGGGGCTGCCGGTCAACATGGAATTCAGGATTCTACCGTAGCCGGCGATATCCCGCTCCATGGCTGCCTCGCCGCTGCCGCCGCGGACGTCGCCCAGGGAGATCCCCGCACCGGAGAGGCGCAGAGATTCCAATTCCACCGCGCCGTGGGCGCGGCCTTCGGCATGCAGATCGCGCAACTCGGAAGCGATCGCAGTAGCGGCCTCGAGGGCCCAGGCCAGGGGCAACGGCGATCTGCGCAGCCGGTCTCTCAGGCCTTCGCCGGGTGCGAGATCGAACCGGCGCATCGGGATGGATTGCGGCTTGGGAATTTCCCTTACCTTATCGGGAAGCGGCGGATTTGGGCTGGGCGGCGCGATGGCCTCGTTTAAGGCGAGGTTTCCGGCCAGTCAGCCGGGCACCGGAGGCTGTGCCGTTCGGTCGCGCCGGGGCGTCACGTGTGCCAGCAAGGCCATCAGGGAACGGGTCGGCCGGCTGGTGTCGCGGCCTAGCAGGTGGGACGCCAACTGCGCGACATCTTTTCGCAGCGGCAGATTGGAGGCGAGGAAATCCCCGTCGCCGAACTTGGATTCGATCTCCGCCGTACACTCTCCGATGGAGCGGACGGCATTGCGCCCAATGGCTTTTTCAAACGCACGCATGGCGTTCGCGTGTTGGCGTGCGACGCGATTCCACACCAGCTCGATGCGGTCCGGAGTCAACCCTATTTCAGCCAGTTTCGTGAGAGCCCGGCGCGCCTCCAGCATTTCCATCAGATGAGGAGTCACCACCAGCAAGACATTCTGAACTTCCTGGATCACCTCCATGGCCAACGCGCTGGGCGCGCCCAGGTCTACCACCACCAGCGAATAGAGATTGCGGGCAAAACGCACCACGTGGCGAACCCGTTCGGGGGCGGGCATTTCGGTGTAACCCCGGCTGCCGGGAGGATTCAGCAGGTACACTCCATAGCTGGTTTCCGACACGATTCCGGCCCAGAATTCGCGGTCGAGGCGGTGCAGATTGGTGGCGGCATCGGCCAGAGTGAATTCGGGTTTGGTTTGGAAAAAGAACGCCGTGGAGGCGGAATTGGCGTCCAGATCGACCAGGAGGGTCTTCTGTTCCGCTTGTTCCGGAGCGGTCTGATCCCGGGCGGCTTGTTCCTGAAGAGCTTGATCCCGGAACTCCACGGCAAGGTGGGAGGCGATGGTAGTGGCCCCGACACCGCCTTTCGCTCCTAGAACGCCGATGGTTCTAGCCACGTTCCGGGTTTCGCCGGAATCTCTATGGGTGCCCTTATGGCGGGCGACGGCGTAGCGAATCACGCGCGTCAGGGCCGGCGTGGTGACTCTGCCCTTGATCAGGTAATCCTGCGCGCCATGCTCCACCGCCGCGAAAGCCAACTGCTCGTTGGCGGCCGTGGTCATTACCACGATGGGAATGTTGCGGGTGTGGAGGCGAAGGGCCTCGAAGGTGGAAAGGCCATGGCTGTCCGGCAGGTTCAGCTCCGAGACGATGATGTCGAAGCCGCGCCCGGCCAGGATATTCAACGCCTCCAGCAGCGACGCGGCCAGGCTGGCTTGGAACATCTGACCCTCATTGGCCAGCATTCTTGCGGTAGCGGCGGAATCCTCTTGCGAATCCACCACCAGGACTTGGAGTTCGTTCTCCACGAGTATCGATTCTCGCTGGTTAGATCGGCGGCATGGGTCGAAAGCTTTAGGGTCGGGGGGCGATGCGGTGTACCGGCGTCGGCAACCGACGTTTTTCTCGCGGCAGGACAGACCTGGTGCAGTATCCACGAGAACGGAGCGGCGTAGCCGTCGGCCAACGCGCCGGGAGGAGTCCCGGCGCGGCAGAGTGTGCTGGGCATGTCCAGCAGCTTGGAAGTGAAAGTCTTCTACTCAACCTGATGGAGGTGAAGGGTTAGCGAAGCGCAAGGGCGTCGTCGCGAGGCGGGGTCCGAAAGAAGCGTGGAGCAAAAACGCGAGTCGATGAACAAAAACCGGATAGGAGGCGCCAGCGGGGGACGAGCGGGCTCTGCATCGCGAAGTCCATATTCATCAGAGTTACCGGAATACCTGGAGCAGCATTGGCCGGCGATGCGGGAACAACTGTTGAGTGGAACCTATAAGCCGCAACCGGTGAAGCGGGTGGAGATCCCGAAGGCGGACGGAGGGGTGCGAAAGCTTGGCATCCCGACGGTGCTGGACCGGTTTGTCCAGCAGGCGGTGCAGCAGGTTTTGCAAAAGCAGTGGGACCCGACGTTTTCCGAACACAGCTACGGTTTTCGGCCGGGGCGGTCGACCAAGCAGGCAGTGGCACAGGCGCAGCAGTCTATCGCCGAAGGCTACGGCTGGTGCGTGGATTTCGATTTGGAGAAGTTTTTCGATCGGGTCAACCACGACAAACTGATGGGTCGGGTCGCCAGACGGGTAGAAGACAAGCGGCTGTGGAAACTCATCCGGGCATTCTTGAATGCGGGGGTGATGGAGGATGGGCTGGTGAGTCCGAGCGTGGAAGGGACGCCGCAAGGCGGACCGCTTTCGCCACTGCTGAGTAACCTGGTACTGGACGAACTGGACCGGGAGTTAGAGCGGCGGGGCCACCGATTCGTGAGATATGCGGACGACAGTAACCTCTACGTGCGCAGCGAGCGGGCGGGGCAGCGAGTGATGGAGAGCGTGAAGCGATTCATCACCGAGAAGCTAAAACTCAAGGTAAACGAGTCGAACAGTGCCGTGGCGAAACCGCAGGAGCGGAAGTTTCTGGGATTCAGCTTCACGGGCGGGAAGGAGCTGAAGCGCAAAATCGCGCCGAAAGCGATCGACCGATTCCAGGAGCGGATTCGGGAGATCACGCAGAAGGGCAGGGGGCGGAGCATGAAGAAGGTGATGGAGGAACTGGCCCGGTATGTGCGGGGCTGGCGAGGCGATTTCGGCTTCTGCGAAACCCCATCGGTGTTGCGGCGTTTGGACGCGTGGGTCAGGAGGCGCGTACGCTGCGCCTTTTGGCGGCAGTGGAAGACAGGCCGCAAGCGGTTCGCGGAACTGGTCCGGCGGGGCGTGAGCAGGGAACTGGCGGCAAGCACCGCTGGCTCCCGTTGCGGTCCGTGGCACGTAAGCCAGAGCCAGGCTCTGGACCGAGCCCTGTCGAATGCCTATCTCAGCTCGTTCGGGCTTCCGTCATTGGTCGAGGGTCGATAGCATAACCATTCGAACCGCCGTATACGGACCCGTACGTACGGTGGTGTGGGAGGGCGGAGGAGCGATCCTCCCCCCTATCCCGATCCGAGAGGCCGCTCCGCGGGCTGTAATATTATTTCTTGACTGGGGTGGCCGGCTTGTCTTCCACGACGTCGCCGAACTTAATCGTCGATTTGCCCTCGTAGCGCTTGTAGTCCTGGTACTTTACAACCATGCGGATGCGCTGCGATTCGCCGTTCTTGAAATGCAGGGTATCGTCGGCGCGGGTATAGGTGGGGAACCAGTACTTGCCGTCGACCTGCTCCCGGTAGGTTTCGAATTTGGGGAACTGGTTGTCGCTGCTGTGCTTGATGACGCCCACGCCCTTGCCGTAGGTTTTGACGATCTGCAGGTCGCGGTCGTCGACCCAGATTTCGCCCTCGAAGTAGCGTTTGCCCTGCACCATTTTCTTGGGCTTCACGGAGAAGGTGTAGCAGCCGATTTCGTCGACTTTTTCGCGGCCCAGGTATTTGACGTCGTACTCGGGAATTTCGGTGGTGGTCAGCACGAAGGGCTGCACGTTGCGCAGATCCTGCTCATCTTCCGGAGTGAGGATGATATTCTGCAGGTTTTGCACCGGCGCGTACACCACCTTTTCGATGCGCTTGCCTTCCAGGCTGAAGAGGATGTCTTCCACCAGCTCCCACTGCCCGCCGGTGGGATTGCCGCCCGGGTCGAGCTCCTGCAGTTTCACGCTTTGGCGGTAGGTATAGTTATTGCGCGCCTGGGAGAACTCGGCTTCCTTGGCGGCAAACTTGCGGACGATCTCGTCGGGGTTCACGTCGTCGGCGGCCGCCAAAGGCAGGCACACGGCGGCCGCACCAGCGAAAGCAAGCATGAAGCGCATACTGTCCCTCTCAACCATATTATGACGGACTCGGCATTCGGACGGGTTCAGGCCAGCAGTTTCTTCGAGATGGTGGCCAGTTGGATGTTGCTGGTTCCTTCATAGATGCGGCCGATCTTGGCGTCCCGGTACAGCTTTTCGACCGGATAGTCTTTGGTGACGCCTACGCCGCCATGCACTTCGACGGCTTTGGAGGCGACCCGCTCGGCGATTTCGGAGCTGAAGTACTTGGCCATGGCGGCCTCGGTGAGGAAGGGAAGACCGGCGTCGCGCAGGCGAGCCGCGTTGTAGACCAGCAGGCGCGCGGCTTCCACATCGACGGCCATTTTGGCCAGCTCGAACCGGACGGCTTGAAATTCCGCGATCGGTTTGCCGAACTGCTTGCGCTGGCGGGCATAAGCCGTGGCGTGTTCCAGCGCGCCCCGCGCCAGGCCGATCATCTGGGCGCCGATGGCGATACGCCCCTGGTTGAGGGTTTCCATGGCGATTTTGTAACCCTGGCCGACCTCGCCGAGCAGGTTCTCCCGCGGCACGGCGCATCCATCGAGTATCAGCTCGCAAGTGGAGGAAGCGCGCAAACCCAGCTTGTCCTCCTTCTTGCCCACGCGAAAGCCGGGAAAACCGCGCTCCACCAGAAAGGCGGTGATCCCCTTGTAACCGGCCTCGGGGCGGGCGTTGGCGAAGAGCACAAACAGGCCGGCCTCGGCGGCGTTGGTGATCCAGAGCTTGCCGCCGGTGAGAATGAAAGCGGCGGCGCGATCTTCGGCGCGGGTAGCCATGGCGAACGCGTCGGAGCCGGAGCCGGCTTCGGAAAGCGCGTAAGAGGCCACCGTATCGGAGGCCAGGCGGGGCAGGTATTTGGCCTTCTGCGCGGGCGAGCCCCACTCCAGAAGCGCGTTGTTGCAGATGGTGTTCTGGACGTCGACGATGACGCCGGCGGAGGGATCCACCGCGGACAATTCCTCCACCGCGAGGACAGCCTGGAAGAAGCTTCCGCCCTGGCCGCCGAATTCCTCCGGGATCTCGATACCCATCAAACCCAGCGCGAAGAATTGGGCGATCAGATCCTGGCGGAAGCGCCCGGCTTCGTCCATCTGGCGGACATGGGGGAGCACCTGTTCGCGGGCAAACCGGCGCACGCTGGACTGGAACAGCTTTTCGTCTTCGGTGAGCGCGGTAAGCGGTCGCGGCGTTTCGGTCGAGAGATTATCGGACGGCATGTTCTTCGCGCACGGCGTCGAAGGCGCTCCAGTTGCGCCCCTGCGAATCCGCGACGCCTTTGTGTGTGACGTAGCCGTTGTAGGTGTTGACGCCCTGCCGAAGGGCGGCATGGCGCTCGCAGGCCGCTTCGAGGCCGTGGTCGGCCAGCTCCAGCAGATAGGGGAAGGTGGCGTTGGTGAGGGCGAAGGTGGAGGTATGAGGCACCGCGGCGGGCATGTTGGAGACGCAATAGTGCAGCACGCCATCGACGAAATAGATGGGCTCGGTGTGGGTGGTGGCATGAGAGGTTTCGAAGCACCCGCCCTGATCGATGGCCACATCCACCACGACGGCGCCCGGTTTCATGGCGGCGATCATTTCGCGGCGCACCAGCTTGGGAGCGGAGGCGCCGGGAATCAGGACCGCGCCCACCACCAGGTCGGCGGTCTTGAGGTTCTCCCCGATGGTCCAGGCATTGGAAGCGAGGGTGACGGCCTGGCCGTTGAAGATGTCGTCGAGCTCGCGCAGGCGGTTGAGGCTGCGGTCGACGATGGTGACGTGGGCGCCCAGACCGAGAGCCATTTTGGCGGCATTGGTGCCCACGATGCCGCCGCCCAGAATCACCACGTTGGCGGGCGCCACGCCGGGAACGCCGCCCAGCAAAATGCCCCTTCCGCCGTTGGGCCGCTCCAGGTACTGCGCGCCCACCTGCACCGACATACGGCCGGCCACTTCGCTCATGGGCGTGAGCAGCGGGAGCGATCCGTCGGTTTCGCGGATGGTCTCGTAGGCCACCCCGCTGACTTTGGCCGCCAGCAGGCGGTCGGTGAGCTCCGGCAGCGGGGCCAGATGCAGATATGTAAACAGAATCAAACCGGGACGGAAGAACCCGTATTCGGCGGGCTGAGGCTCCTTCACCTTGATCACCAGGCCGGCTTTTTGCCAGACTTCGGCGGGACCGGAGGCGATGTGCGCGCCGGCCTCGCGGTATTCGCGGTCGCTCAGGGAACTCTCGTCGCCGGCATGGGTTTCCACCAAAACCTCATGCCCCGCTTCCCGCAGCGCGGCGACTACGGACGGCACCAGGCCGACCCGGCTCTCGTGATCCTTGATTTCCTTCGGTACGCCGACGATCATCGAACCCTCCGGCCATAAGATTACCACCGGGGGGCATTCGGAGTGAGGCCGGCCGCGGTGCGGCGGGCGGATGGGTTTGGCCTCCCGGATTCCGGGTAAGCCGGCGGGATGGCCCTTTGCAACGCCATGCTATAATCGCCGCCATATGCGCTGGCAAGTGAAATGCGCACTCGACACTGCAAAGGCCGTGATGCCCTTCCAGGATCATCTGCGGCGGATGAAGCGTGACCTGTGCGGGTATCGTCCCAACCCGGTCTACGACCGGCGGACGATCCAGCAAGGTATCGAACAACTGCAAAGTATCCAGGCTGTTGTCGACTTGCCGTCGGCGTGCGTGCTCGAGGTCGGGTCCGGGTGGGAACCGCTGATTCCGCTGCTCTACTCTCTGGCTGGAACCAGGGAGACGATCATGACGGATCTGAGAGCGCTGCTCCATGCGAGTTCCGTCCGGGCGACCGTCGACAGCCTTCGGGCGAACGCGGACCTTATCCGGGACGGGCTTCAAATCGGCGGCGACGCACTCGAGAACTTCCTCCATTTGGCCGGCGGCGACGATCTCGATGCGATTCTAAAGCGCCTTCGGCTCCGATACCTGGCGCCCTGCGACGTGCGAAGTACGGCACTGCCTTCCGGGTCCGTGGACGCGGTGGTCTCTCGGGCCGTGCTGGAGCACATTCCACCCGGCGTCATCGCCGGCATCTTCACGGAGTCCGCGCGCATCGTCCGGCCCGGCGGAGTGACGTGCCATCTCGTCGATAACTCGGACCACTGGGAACATCGGGATAAGGGGATTTCCAGGATTAACTTTCTGAAGTTCTCCGACGCGACCTTCCGCTTGACGTGCATCAACGGACTGAATTATCAGAATCGCCTTCGACACCCGGAGTATCGCCGCATGCTGGAGAACGCCGGCTTCGCCATCGAGCGGGACGAGAGGACGATCGATCCGGAGGCGCGCGAGATCTTGGAGCACTTCCCGATTGCGCCCCGTTTTGCCCAGTTTTCCAAGGACGATCTGGCCACGGTCACGTCTTTTTTTCTGGCCCGCCGAACCGCCGGATGACCGCGTTGCCCGGTTCGGGCGCCGAGGCTGGCATCGGGGCTAAGCCGGCTGGGATTCCAGGGCGCGCCTGGCGGCCGCCAACTCGCTCCCGATCGCCAGGGAGTTCGCGGCGGTGATGGCTACGAGCACGTCCGCGTGAAGGTCGTAAGCCGAATTGGAAAACAGCACACCGACGGCGAACGCGACCGTGGTTAGAACCAAACACAACGACTGCGGCAGGTTCTCCGCCATGGAGGGTTCCCGTTTGCAGACCTTGTAGGCGCGGTAATTCAAGACGCCGCAAAGCCACAGGGTCCAGACATAGAAAATCAGCGCGGGGATACCGTTCTCGGCGGAGATTTCCAGATAGGTATTGTGGGCGCCTTGCCATCCCGATTTGACTCCGAGCCTGGCGCGGACCATCTCTTCCACCCCGTTCTCGAACATGAGCGCGCCCACTCCCAACAACGGGTGATGCAGGGTCAGATCGATGGCCCGCTCTTGCAGCTCGATCCGTGCCGCTTGCGAACCCACCGCGCCCGCAAGACCGTGTTCGACACGGGCTGAAGTGGGATCGGACACGATCAGCGTCAACCGGTGCAAGGTCTCCGACGGGATGAACGGCGTGACCAGCAGGAGCATCAGTGGCGTCACCACCAGCATGGCCATGCGGACGCCGCGAGGCGACAGCAGGAACGCGACCACTCCCATGACAATCAGGGTGATGAAGTTGGACCGCGATCCGGTCTTAAGGACGTAATAGATACAGGCGGGAAACGTGGCGAACCACAACAGTTTGCCGGTCACGGACCTGGAAAAAGCCAGCAAGGTGAGGCTGGCCATCGCGTACAGCAACGAAAACGCCAGGTCGTTGGGGTTGGAAAGCGAAGTCTGCGCCAGTGCAAAACGGCCCTCCGCGACCTTGCCGAAAGCGGCACAGAGCACCAGCAGGAGCACGCCGCCGGCGGCGATCCATTTCATCAGGTGCCGGACGCGCCTGGTGGTGCACGCAATACCCACCACATAGAACGGCAGCACGTGGAACCGGAGGGCGTCCTGAGCAATAAATGTCACACTGAGCCTCGGGTAGGTACCGGCCACCGCCGCCAGGCACATCATCGCCAGCATCGCGATCCAGGGTTTCGCCAGTGGCGACTTCCAGAATTCCCCGATCCGGCCCGTGAGCGGCAGCGCAATCGTCAGGAGCACGCTGTCGATCACCACCACCGGGACCGGCAAGTGGCCATAAATAATCAGGATCTCCGCGATGGGCACCACAAACATCAGGACATAAGCACCCAGCAGCACGGTGACCGCGCCGATACCGGGTGGCAGCGGAGAAGGCAAAATACCAGGCAGACCGTAGGGCCGCGGTCCGGCTTGTGACGCACTCCAGGATCCGATTCCTTTACCCTGGCTCGCGACGGCGGCGGATGAGGGTATAGGAACGCGCGGAGTCACCATTCCAGAATGACATAGGACGGCCGGCCGCGCCAGCATGCCGCTCCCGGCGGCATCAGCCTTTCCGCGTGCCCTGCCACAACGCCGTGCCGCCGCTGCCATCTGCCGACGGACCGAGAACCGGATGATTACAGCCCCGAATTGTCGGACAATGGGGACATGGTCGACCTGGGCACATTGCGGACCGAGCGGCGGGATGAGATCCTCCGCCTCGCCGGACAGCGCGGCGCCCACAGCCTGCGCGTGTTTGGCTCCGTGGCCCGCGGTGACGCCAATGAGAACAGCGACCTCGATCTGCTGGTTGCCTGGGAGCCCGGCAGGAGTCTGTTGGACCACGCCGGGCTGGTTCAAGATCTCCAGGAATTGCTCGGAATGAAGGTCCATGTGGGGACCGAGAAGTCGCTCCACTGGTATGTGCGCGACAGGATCCTTCGCGAGGCGACGCCACGGTGAAGGACGATCGCCTATACCTTCACCACATGTTGGAACGCTGCCGCCGCATAACCCGCTTCATCGCGCCCGGCAGGGAGACGTTCACGGAGGCTTGAAGAATCTCGAAGACCCGAAATCCGCAGACAGACACTGCGAGGATACGTGAAGTTCGGCCCTGGCCTGCGGCGGACGCTGCCGCGACCGCGATTTCGACGAAAAACCAAGCGAGAATACAGCCCTCGATACGCCGGCTCCACCGGACAGTCAGTTTTCAGCGGCGCTCAGGGGTGTCCATGCCAACTTCGGCCTCAGTTCGCGTCTTGAATAGCAGGTTTGCAGGCGATAGATACTGCAAACAACAGAAGAAACGCTCCAGAGCGAACGTGATTGGGCTAAGCTGCCGGAGCTCCTGAAGTGTCACGTCGACCTCGGCGGGTGTACCGCATACTCCCAGCCCTCAAATATATCGCTTGTCAACTCCTCCGGTTGCTCCGGGCGCGATGGTGTCGTCTCCCTATGGCTGCCGCAGCGCCCTTTCGAATCCTGGCAGGGAACGCTCCAGGTCTTGGCGCGCGATGGTGAGCGACAGGCGCATGTATCCGCCGCGTCCGAAGCCCGAGCCGGGAACGGCCAGGATGCCTTCCTGCTGCAAGCGGCGGATGAAGGCGACATCGTCGTCGATGGGCGTGTGCGGGAAGCAATAGAATGACCCCTGCGGGCGCGGCGCGTGGTAGCCCATGGCCGCAAGCGCGTCGCAGAGGAGGTCGCGCTTGGCCTGGTATGGCGCCACGTCCACGGTCGCGTCGGGTACTTCCGCCACCACCCACTGCCAGATGGCGGGCGCGTTGATGTACCCCAAAATGCGATTGGTGAAGGTGCAGGCGCCGCGCAAGGCGGCCAGCTCATGGAGACGCGGCGACAGCGCCAGATAGCCGATGCGTTCGCCGGCCAGCGCCATGGCTTTCGACCACGACCACGCCACCGCCGATCGTTCAATCAGACGCAGCGTCTCCGGCGGCTCGATGGCGTCGAACACGAGCGGCCGGTAGGGCTCGTCGGCGATCACGATCACCGGGTCGCGCACGATTTCATTCAACTCGCGCAAGACGGCCTCGGGGTAGACCACGCCGGTGGGGTTGTTGGGCGAGTTGAGGATGATGGCTCTGGTCCGCGGGGTGATGGCGGCGGCGATTCGCGCCACGTCCGGTTGGAAGCCGTCGTCGGTCTCGACGGGTACGACACGCCCGGCGTGATTCTCGATATAGAAACGATATTCGGGGAAGTACGGGTTGAGCACGATCACTTCGTCGCCGGGATCGAGAATCGCTTTCAGCAGCGTGTTGATGGCGCCGGCGGCGCCGACGGTCATCAGCACATCGTCGGCGGTGAAGCCGAGGCCGGTGCGCGCGGCCAGGCGCCGCGCCACCACCTGGCGCACGGCGGGAAATCCGGCGTTGGGCATGTAGCCGTGGCTATGCGGGCGGTTTTCATCCACCACGCGGCGCAGGGCGGCGATGACGGCCTCCGGCGGTTCCACCTCGGGATTGCCGAGGGTAAAATCGAAGACGTTTTCGGCGCCCCGTTCCCGGCGCAGGCGGATGCCTTCTTCGAACATGCGCCGGATCCAGGACGCGCGCTCCAGTTGATCCTGAATGGTTCTGGCGACGCTCACGCGTGTATCCGAGTCCCAAGTTCGACGCCGTTGACGACGTTGATGCCGGCGGCGCGCAGCCGGTCGATGGCGGCATCCGGCTGGTCGAAACGGAAGACCAGCACGGCCTTGTCCTCGCGCCCGAAGGTGAAGGCATACATATATTCGATGTTGATGCCGCCGGCTTCGAACAGATCGAGCAGCCCCACCAGTCCGCCGGGGCGGTCCGCCACTTCCACGGCCACCACCTCGGTCACGTTCACCAGGTAGCCGGCTTGTTCCAGGATGGCGCGGCCCTCTTCCCAATCCGTCACGATCAGGCGCAGCAGGCCGAACTGCTGCGTGTCGGCCAGCGTGAGGGTGTGCATTCCGATGCCCGCTTCCGCCAGCAGGCGGCAGGGCTGGATCATCTGACCGGGTTTATTTTCAAGGAACAGAGACAGTTGATGGATTTTCACGCAGCACCTCCGTCGTCAGGTTTCTTCGGTCGATCACGCGTTCGGCTTTGCCCTCGCTGCGCCGAATGCTCCGCGGCGCCGCCAGCGTGATTTCCACTTTCAGTCCCAGGATATGCTCCACCGCGTAAGCCAGGCGTTGGCGCAGCCCTTCAAGCGCGCCAATCTTGTCGCTGAATAGCTCCGGTGTCACTTCCACCTGCACTTCCATCGCGTCCAGGCCCTTGTGCCGCGTCAGCAGGATCTGATAGTGCGGCAGCGTGCCTTCCACCGCGAGCAGGGCGGCTTCGATCTGCGAGGGGAAGACGTTCACGCCGCGGATGATGAACATGTCGTCGCTGCGGCGCGCGATGCGGCCCATGCGGCGTACCGTGCGGCCGCACGGGCAGGGCTCGGTGGCCAGCACGGTAATGTCGCGCGTGCGGTAGCGGATCATCGGCATGGCCTGCTTGCTGAGCGTGGTCAGCACCAGCTCGCCCTCTTCGCCATCCGGCATCGCGTGGCCGGTTTCCGGATCGATCACCTCCGGGTAGAAGTGGTCCTCGAAAATGTGCAGGCCGTGGTGAAAGGGGCATTCGACACCCACGCCCGGCCCGATAATTTCCGAGAGGCCGTAAATGTCGAAAGCCTGAATGCCTCCCTCGATTTCGATGTGGCGCCGCATGGATTCGGTCCACGGTTCGGCGCCGAAGATGCCGACCCGCAGCGGCAGGTCGCGCATGCGCACGCCCAGCTCTGCGGCGCGCTCGATCAGGTGAATGAAGTAACTCGGCGTGCAGCAGATGGCGGTGACCCGGAAATCTTTCAGCACCATGATCTGCCGGTCGGTGTTGCCGCCCGAGACCGGAATCACGGTGGCGCCCAGGGCTTCGGCGCCGTAATGCGCGCCCAGTCCGCCGGTGAATAAACCGTAGCCGTAGGCGTTCTGCAGCAGGTCGCCGCGGTTCAGCCCGCAGGCCGCGAAGGCACGCACCATCACGCTGGTCCAGACCTCCAGATCCTGCCGCGTGTAGGCCACCACAATGGGCTTGCCGGTGGTACCGCTGGAGGCGTGTACCCGCACCACGTCCTCGATGGGGCTGGCGAAGAGTCCGAAAGGATAGGTGTCGCGCAGGTCGGCCTTGGTGGTGAAGGGCAGGTGCTCGATGTCGGTGAGAGCGGTCAGCTTCTCGGGCGAAAAGTGGCGCTCGTCGAGGCGCCGGCGGAAGAGCTCGACACGGTCGTAGGCGCGCCGCACCACGGCCCGCAGCCGCTCCAGTTGCAACTGGCGCATCTGCGCCAGCGGCACGTAATCGGGCGCGCTGGCCGGGTGGAAGGCGCCACCGGGCGCATCCCAGCTCATCGGCTCAACCCCGCCGCGGCTTGGCGGCCCTTTTGAAATGCGTCCAGGTTCATGGCGTGAACTTTCTCCGGCAGATTGGCGCGGATGGCGGCCACCCAGTGCTCTTCCGGCAAATCGAGAAACGCGCTCAGCACCCCGGCGAGCGCCACGTTCAAGCACTTCTTGCTCCGCAGCGTATTCTCGGCGACCAGCTCCGGCGGAATCAGCCTGCCGCCCGGGCGGAGCTGCCAACGGTTGTTCTCCACCTGGCTGGGGGCCAGCACCACCAGGAAATCGGCCTCGCCGGGCGGCACCATCGGACTGAAGACTTCCGCGCCGAAGCGTACATCGCTGGTTACCGAACCGCCGCGCTGGCTCATGCCGTGGATCTCGCTTTTCTTCACTTCGAGCCCGGAGCGAAAGGCGGCGTCGGCGACGATATCTGAGGCTTTCAATGCGCCTTGGCCGCCCAGTCCGGCGATCACCACGTTCACCACTTCATTCGATGGGGACAAGGCACGTCTCCTGTTTGAGAGCCTGTTCGTAGCTCTTGATCTTGCTGGTGGCCAGCAGGCAATCGCGGCGCGCGACGATGACGCGGAGCGCGCCGGAGGCGAGCGCTTCGCTCACCAGGCTTTGGAAGCGGGCGGTGTCGACGGTCGGGTCGATCACCACCGGCCGCGCCATCCCGAGCGACTCCACCAGATCCTCGAAAATCACTTTTCCGGCGCGCCCATGGTCAAGGGAACGCCCGGTGCCGGGGTGCTCCTGCATGCCCGTCATGGCCGTGGTGCCGTTGTCGAGAATGATGGTCAGGTGGCCGGTGGCGGGAGGGTTGTAGACCGCTTCCACCAGGCCGGTGATGCCGCTGTGTACGAACGTGCTATCGCCGATCACGCTCACCACGCGCCGCGCTTCCTCCGGCGGCAACACGTGCCGCAGGCCCAGGCCGACGGTGATGCCGGCGCCCATGCACACGCAAGTATCGAGCGCGTTGAAGGGCGGCAGCACGCCCAGCGTGTAACAGCCGATGTCGCCGGCCACGATGCAGCCCAGGTCGCGCAATGCCGTGAACACGCTGCGATGCGGGCAACCGGGGCACAGCTCGGGCGGCTTGCCCGGCGGTACTTTCGCCTCGGGTGAGGCTTCGCCGTTCAGGATGCGGCGCACGCGATCCACGTTCAGTTCGCCGAAACGGAACAGGTCGGGTTTGGTTTCGACGGCGAGTCCCGCGGCCAGCGCCGCCTCGGCCAGGTACGGATCGCCCTCTTCGACCACGATGGTGCGGCCGTGTGCGCGCGCGAATTCCCGCATGGCCCCGAACGGCAGCGGGTGCGTCAGCCCGAGCTTCAGCACCGCGGCTTCCCGGTCGGCCTCGCGCACGTGCATGTAAGAGATGCCGGAGGTGATGACGCCGCGCGCCGCCGTTCCTTCAACCACCCGATTTGGCCCCTCCGTTTCGTTCCACTGAGCGATGGCGTCCAGCTTCTCGCGCAGCCGCACGTGCGCCGGCCGCGCGTGGGCGGGGATCATCACGCGATGCGCCACGTCGCGCTCGAAATGCGGCGCGGGCGGCGGTGCTACCGGGGGCCGCGGGCGCACCACGGTGTAGGAGTGGCAAACGCGCGTGGTCATGCGCAGCAGCACCGGAATTTTCCAGCGCTCGGAGATTTCGATCCCGAGCAGGGTGAAATCGTAGGCTTCCTGGGAATCCGCCGGCTCCAGCATCGGCACGCCGGCGGCCACGGCGTAGCGCCGGTTGTCCTGTTCGTTCTGGCTGGAAGACATCCCCGGGTCGTCTGCCGAAACGATGACCAGCGCGCCCTGAACGCCTGTGTACGCCACCGTAAACAGCGGATCGGCGGCGACGTTCAGGCCCACGTGCTTCATGGTGCAGATGGCGCGGGCGCCCGCGAATGCCGCGCCGATAGCCACTTCGAGCGCGACCTTCTCATTGGGCGACCACTGCGCCTGCCCGCCCAGTTCCGAAAACGCCTCCAGAATCTCCGTCGAGGGCGTGCCCGGGTATCCGGTGCCCAGCCTGACGTGGCCACCGCGCGCCGCCAGCGCCACCGCTTCATCGCCGCTCAATAACATTCGGTCGGGTTGCATTCGAGTCTCCAGGAACCTGCGCGTGCGCGGCGGCTCGCTAATGGGGAAACCCGATTGTAACGCCCGGCGGGGGTTTTCGCGGCTACCCGTTCAGCGTCCAGCCGGCGCGGTATCCGCGTTTCAGCCAATCGTTGGCGGCAGCGTCGTTGGTCACCCGCCCGGTCGCGCCGTCGTACTCCAGGCGCTTGCCGGCGCGGTGCCCCACCAGCCCGAGCAGCATCTGCTCCATCATCGAACCGGAATAATCGAAGTCGCAGTGCGTCTTGCTGCTGGTGCCGTGAGTCACGCCGTCGTTTTTGCCCTTGCAGGCGTCGATCCATTCCATTTGGAACAGGCTGCCGCTCAGGTTCGGACCGCGGCCGGCTTTTTCCGCCTCGGCCATCTGCCGCACGTCGTCATTGGGCAAGCCGAGGTCGGCGGGCAAACCGTTTTCGAGGAACTGCACAGCCGGGAACCCGTTGGCTTGCAATTCGACGCTGGGCATGGCGGTAAATCCGCGCGGCAGAGGCGGCGGCGCACGGCGCGGTGCGGGTGGGCGCGGAGGCCCCTGGGTGACCTGCCCGGTGCCCTCGATCAGCGGCAATACGTCGCTCTGCGCGCGCCTCTTATAATAGGTCAGGTCGCCATCGTCGTTATTGGGAATGATGGCGCGGGTGGTGAAGTCGGCCAGAATGCAGCCCTTGGTGCCTTCGAAGAGGGCGCCGTTGGGAATCTCGTCCATGCCGATGTAACTCTTCGGCGGCTTTGGCTTCAGCCCGCCTTGATACCACACCACCGTCACCGGCCCGCGCCACTGGTTGGCGGGGTGCTCGAAGGCAACCTTCAGCTTCACCGGCGTGATATCGGGATTAAACTTGTCGCTCACTTCCCGGTCCACCTCAATCGCGGTGGGCGCGCCGGCATCGATCGAGTTCCACAGCAGGTCCATGGTGTGCGCCCCCATGTCGCCCATCTGGCCCACGCCGAAATCCCGATACATGTTCCAGAACAGGCAGTTCATCCCGCTGCCGCCCCCGAAATACTGCGGCGTATAAGGATGATAGGGCGAAGGTCCGATCCACTGCTCGTAGTGCAGCGCGTCGGGCACTTTGCCTTCGCCGGCGGGGTAGCCCGGCCGCGGAAGCTGGCGGCTGTCCCATCCGTGAATCGTCTTCAGCTCGCCCACCGCGCCATCTAGAATCAGCTCTCGTACCCTCTCGAAATTCGGGTAGGCGTGCCGCTGGGTGCCGTGCTGGGTCGCGATCTTGCCGCGATTCTTCAGATAGTTCGCGCGCAGCGTGCGCACTTCGTCCACCGTGATGCCCATGGGCTTTTCGCAGAAAACGTGCATGCCCCGGTTCATGGCCCAGTTGGCGATGAAGGCGTGGTGATGGTCGGCGGTGCAGATCATCACCGCTTCGATGTCCTTCTGGTCCAGCATGCGGCGCCAGTCCCAATAGGTCTTCGCCTTGGGGAAGATTTCGAGCGCCTCTTTGGTGCGCAAATCGTTCACGTCGCACAGCGCCACCACGTTCTCGTTGCGCATCACGTTGTAGTGCGCCGTTCCCCGGCCCCATACCCCAACCAGGGCGATGTTCAGACGGTTGCTGGGCGCCGTCTGGCCGCGCAGCAATCCGCTGCGCAAGATCGTCAATCCGCCGCTGGCCGCGGCCGCCTTCAGAAAATTCCGTCGCTGCATAGCTTCGTCCTTCGTTACTCAGGTATCACGCTTCGCGGGCAGGCGCAACTAGGGGGCACTTGCGCTTTGTTATGCTGGCTCGTTACCTTGTCCGGGAGACCACCCTATGTTAGTCGAGCAGCAGATTGCCGAACGGCGGGAACGGGCCCACGATGCCATCGCCAAGATTCTGGAACGGCCGGGCGGCGAGCCGTACGGCGATTATCGCGTCAAGTCCGCCAGCGGAAAAACCTACCGCGTAGCCATGCGCGGGCCGGGGTTGTTCGAGAATTACTGTTCCTGCCCGGATTTCGCCGTCAATACCTTGGGAACCTGCAAGCACATCGAGGCCCTCCTGTTGCGCCTTCGCAAGCGTCACGGCCACGCGCTCGAAAGCAAAGCCTACGCCCGCGCGCGCGCCTCCATTTCCCTGCAGTACGGTGAAACGGTCACCGTGCGGTTGCGCCTGCCTGCCGACCCGTCGCCCATCCTGAGCGAGTTGGCCGAGCAGTACTTCGACCCCGCCGGGCTGCTGCGGCCGGAGCATTTCCGAAACTTTCACCAGGTGATCGAGGACTTCCGCAAAGCCGACCTGGAAGCCGTCATCTACTCCGACGTGCTCGAATACCTCGACCGGGAAAACGAGCTCGCCGAAGGACTCGATCTGGAACGCCAGTTCCTCTCGAAGCTGCGCCGCGGACAAGACCCGCTCGATGGCGTGTTGAAGACCAAGCTGCTCCCCTACCAGGAGCGGGGCGCCATTTTCGCCGCTTGCCGGGGCCGCGTGGTCCTGGCCGACGACATGGGTTTGGGCAAAACCGTCCAGGCCCTGGCGGCTGCCGAGTTGCTCCGCCGCCGCCGCGGCATTGCCAGAGTGCTGGTGGTGGCGCCGGCCTCGGTGAAGTACCAGTGGAAGGCCGAGATCGAGAAGTTCACCGATCTTCCCGCGCAGGTGATCGACGGCTTGCTGCCGCACCGGCGCGAACTCTACGCCTCGCCCAAATTTTTCAACCTTTCCAGCTACGAACTGGTTCTGAAAGACGTGCGCTACATGCACGAGCTGGCGCCCGATCTCATCATCCTCGATGAAGCCCAGCGCATTCGAAACTGGGCCACCGCCACCGCCCGCACCATCAAGCAGCTCAAAAGCCGCTATGCCTTCGTGCTCACCGGAACCCCGCTCGAAAACAAGCTGGAAGAGCTGTTTTCGGTGGTGGAGTTCATCGACGGCCGGCGCCTGGGCCCCGCCTTCCGCTTCCTTCACGAGCACCGCACCGAGGACGAAACCGGCCGCCTGATCGGCTACCGCGGCCTCGACAAAATTCACGATCGACTGGCGCCCATCCTGCTGCGGCGCACGCGTCAGGAGGTCCTCAAGGATCTGCCCAAACGGACCGACCGGATTCTGCACGTTCCGCTGACCCCCGAGCAAGCCGAGCCGTACTGGGAACAGAACGACATCCTGGCCGCGCTGATGCGCAAATGGGAACGCCAGGGCTGGCTCTCGGAGATCGATTTGCGCCGCATCATGTGCTGCCTGCAGAACATGCGGATGCTGTGCAATTCCACTTTTCTGTTCGACAAAAAAACCAATCATTCGCCCAAGCTCGAAGAGTTTCGCGAGATCGTTCGCGAGTTAGCCATCGAAGAGAACCGCAAGGTGGTGGTCTTCAGCGAGTATGAGCGCATGACTCACCTGGCCGGCCAGGAACTGGAAAAACTGGGAATCGGATTCGTCTCTCTTCACGGCGGCGTGCCATCCAAGAATCGCGGCGCGCTGATGGAGAAATTCCGCCGCGATGCCGAGTGCCGCGTGTTCCTTTCGACCGATGCGGGAGGCGTTGGCCTGAATCTCCAGGCCGCCTCCGCGGTCGTTAATTTCGAGCCCCCCTGGAACCCCGCTCGCCTCGAGCAGCGGATTGGCCGCGTTCACCGCATGGGCCAGGCCAATTCGGTTCACGTGGTGCACCTGCTGACCAAGGGCAGCATCGAAGAGCGCGTCTGGGAAACGCTGAAGCTGAAGAAATCCCTGTTCGCCGGGGTCTTCGATTCGCCCACCGCCGAAGTGAGTTTCGAGGCGCTGGGGAAGAAGAGCGTCCTCCAGTCGGTCAAGGAAATCTTCGCCGATCAACCGGGCCGGCCGAAGCCCGTGATCGACCAGCCTGCCGCTAAGCCCGTTCCCGTCGCCGCCGTGCCGGAGCCCGTTGTGCCGGCGCCGCAGCCACCGGCCGCATTCGAGCAAGCTGCGGCCGGGCTGATTGAAACCGGCGTGCGATTCCTCGAATCGCTGGCCGCCGTGGCGCAAAACGCACCCACCGGCGAGGGCCTTTCAAGCCTGATCGCAAACGACCCACGCAGCAACCGTCCGGTCCTCTCCATTCCGTTGCCCGCATCGCTCGATCAGAGCCGCCTGATGCGAGCCATCGCGGCCTTTGCCAGTGCATTTGGTCGCCCGGACTGAGCGCTGGTGGGACAGACCATCGTTTTTCGTGGTCTGTCAGCCCCGTGCCAGGCCAGGGTGCTTAACCGATTTGGGGATTTCGCAGTTTAGGCGCGGCAACCGCTCCCTCGCGGTCGCGGCTCGGTTACGGGCAGCGCGTGTTTTCAGCCACTTACCGAGCCGCGACCGCCAGGGAGCGGTTGCCCGGAAAGGATTTCCCCAGATCGGTTAAGCACCCGCCAGACCACAACCGCCTGACAGCCGACAAACAACGATCGTCTGTCCCACGGCCTGCCCACTCACCCGAAAAACAGCCTCTGCGCGTTGCCGCCCCGAATTTTGGCCCGATCGGCTTCGGAAGCGAACGCCAGTAGCTCCTCGAAACGCGCCGCCTGCTTTCGGTATTCCGCCAGCGTGTTGCCCAGCGTGCCCCAGATCATGCGCTCCGGACCGAACGCGTCATAGATCCGCCTGGTCAGCCGGCCCAGGTCGCCTTTGTAGTCTACCCAATTGGAATACTTCAGAATGACGCGCGGCAGCTCCGCCAGCTTCAGCACTTCCGCGTATTCGGCTTCCGTGCCTTGTCCCGGCCGGCCCATGTGGTCCAGGATGACTGTGGTCTCGCGGAATTTCGCCGCCAGCCGGCGGATGTTGGGCGCCTGCGCCGGAATGAAGTGCATTTGCACCGCCATCCCCATCTTGGCCAGGGCCCGCCAGCAGGTCAGCATGCGCGGATCGTTCATATCGCGATTGCGAATGGGCCCGCCGGTCTCTGGCGTCATCGACATCTCGTGAATCCGCATGGCGACGATCCGCTTCGGCCATCGTTCCGCCAGCTCGCGCACCCGGCCGGGCGTGTCCTCGCGCAGCGGATCGAACAGGCAGGTTCCTCTGAAATACCCCTGCCTCGGCTCATGGGCGAAGCAGTACTCCAGATAGCGGTGATCGTCCTGGTAAGGCTCCGGATGAACGATAATCGAGTGCGCCAGTCCGGCGGGCTCTACCAGTTTCACGTGATCTTCCAGCGTATACGCGGGCGGCTTATAAGGCGCGTTCGGCGCATAGGGGACACGGGCGGGGTCGAAAAGGTGAATGTGGGTCTCGATCGCCGCCTGCGCCGCCGCAAACAGCGCGCCTGCCGAACCTGCCGCGCCCGCCAGCAGCGCCTGGCGGCGCGTGAGGGTATTGGCCATGAGTGTTGTTATAGCAGATGGCCGGTACCAGGTGGCGAAAGCCGCCGCACATGTCGCGGAACAATCTCCCGCCGGTCGGCGTATGGCTTTTCTTGGGAGTGGAGAGCGCGCCATGGATCTGAGACGCTTCCCGGCCGCGGCCGGAATGTTGTGCCCGACGATTTTCCTGTGCGGTTGCGTCGTCAACGGGGATCGCGCCGGCCCCACCCGGTACGACTCCCGCTCCTTCGAGCGCGGCTCGGTTGAAGAGCTGCATCTCGATCTCCACATGGGCGCTGGAGAGTTGAAAGTGGGCACCGGCACCACCCAACTGGCCCAGACCTATTTCACCTACAATATCGACCGCTGGAAACCGGAAGTCCGCTTCGATTCGCATGGCACGCGCGCGGACCTCAGCATCCACCAGCCCCGTGAGCACGGCCTCCATTTCGGCTCCAACCGCTACGAATGGGATCTGCGCCTGAGCCGTGACGTGCCTCTGTACCTCCGCGTGAACACCGGCGCCGGCCAGGCGCAACTCGATCTGGGGGGCCTCCCGTTGCGCGACGTGCAGGTCGACATGGGCGTGGGCCAGCTCGATATGGACCTGCGCGGCGCCGTTAAGCACGATTACAATGTCCGAATTCACGGCGGCGTGGGAGAAGCCACGGTCCGCCTCCCGGCCAGCGCCGGCGTTTATGCTGAAGCGTCGGGCGGCATCGGATCCATCGAGACCCGCAATCTCCAAAAGACCGGCGGCCACTGGGTCAACGACGCCTACGACCATGCCAAGGTGCGCATTCACGTGACCGTGGAAGGCGGCGTGGGATCGATCCGCCTGATCGCGGAATAAGCCGTGGCGCACGAATGCCCTGCCACCGCAGCAATCCAAGGTTTGCGGAATCGCTGGCGAACATAACGGAAGCATTTTGTTTTTGCGCCGATAGGTGTATTCTGGAGAGTCAAGGGAGGACTGGGACACGGTCAGGTTTTGTGCGCTGGCGAGCGGGAGCACGGGCAACGCGGCCCTGATCGCGACTTCGAGCACCCGGATTCTGGTGGATGCCGGGTTGAGCATGCGGGAGCTCGGCCGGCGCCTGGCGGGGATCGGCGAAGCGCTGGAGGCGATCGACGCCATCGTGATTACCCACGAGCACGGCGATCACGTCCGCGGCCTGCCGGTGCTGGCGCGAAGTAAGAAAGTCCGCGCCCGGATTTACATGACCCGCCTCACCGCTCCCTCCATCGATTGGGGCGGGGCGGAGCCGAATCTCGAAACCTTTCAGGCCGGAGCGCGCTTCGTGGTGGGAGATATCGAGGTGGAAAGCTTCGGCATTCCGCACGATGCGGTGGATCCGGTGGGCTACGCGTTTGAGGCCGGCGGAGTGCGGATCGGGGTGGTCACCGATCTGGGCTACGTGCCGGAATCGATCAAGTACCATCTGCGCCGCACGGACCTGCTGATGCTGGAGGCCAATCACGATCTGGACATGCTGAAGGTGGGCCCGTATCCCTGGGCGGTGAAGCAGCGGGTGATGAGCCGGGTGGGTCACCTTTCGAACCTGAGCATGTCCGAATATCTGGCCGGGGATCTGGACCGGGCCACCACGCACCTGGTACTGGGGCACCTGAGCGAGCAGAACAATCACCCGGAGATCGCGCGCATGGTGGCGCAACAGACGCTGGATGCCTGTGGCCTGGGGGCGTGCCTGAGCATTGCCGCGCCGCACGAGCCGACCGAGGTATACGAATTTTGAATAGTGGGACAGGCCTCCCGGCCTGTCGGCACATAGAAGAGCGACAGGCCAGGAGGCCTGTCCCACTGAGTACTGAGCTACAACCATGATTCCCCGATACACGCGGCCGGAAATGGGCCGCATCTGGAGCGACCGGAACCGCTTCACGCAGTGGCTGGAAGTGGAGCTGGCGGCGTCGGAGGCGCTGGCGGAGCTGGGGGTGGTTCCCGCCGAAGCGGCCCGCCTGCTGCGCGCCCACGCCGGCTGCGAGGTGGCGCGCATCCACGAGATTGAGCGCGAGGTGAAGCACGACGTGATCGCCTTCACCACCGCCGTGGCGGAGACCATGGCCAGCGCAGGGCATCCGGAAGCGTCGCGCTGGCTGCACTACGGGCTGACCTCGAACGACGTCGTGGATACGGCCCAGGCGCTGGTGCTGCGGCAGGCTTCGGCGATCATACTGACCGGCCTGGAATCGCTGCGCGCCGTATTGAAACGCCGCGCCCTGGAGTTCCGCCACACGCCGCAGATTGGCCGCACCCATGGCGTTCACGCCGAGCCGGTGACCTTCGGCCTGAAGCTGGCCGTCTGGTACGAAGAAGCCGGGCGCAACCTGGCGCGGGTACGGGCGGCAGCCGAGGATTTGCGCGTGGGCAAGACTTCGGGAGCGGTGGGCACGTTCGCCCACATCGGTCCGGAAGTGGAAGAGCGCATCTGCGCGCGGCTGGGGCTCGCACCCGCGAGCGTGGCGACGCAGGTGATCCAGCGCGACCGGCACGCCGCGCTGGTAGCGGCCCTGGCGTTGACGACAGGTTTGTGCGAAAAAATCGCCCTGGAGGTGCGCCACCTGCAGCGTACCGAGGTGCGCGAGGCCGAGGAATACTTCGCCAAAGGGCAAAAAGGCAGCTCGGCCATGCCGCACAAACGCAACCCGGTCACCTGCGAACAGATCTGCGGCCTGGCGCGGGTGGTGCGCGGCAACGTGCAGGCGGCCTACGAAAACGTGGCCCTGTGGCACGAGCGCGATATTTCGCACTCCTCGGTGGAGCGGGTGATTCTGCCGGATTCCACCATCCTGGCCGATTATCTGCTCGACAAGACCACGGCCCTGATCGACCAGTTGCTGGTTTACCCCGCTCGCATGAAGCGCAACCTGGAGATGACCCGCGGCCTGGTTTTCAGCGGCCAGTTGCTGCTCGACCTGGCGGCCGCCGGGATGCTGCGCGAACAGGCATACCGCATCGTACAAGCCCATGCGATGAAGGCGTGGGAGGAAGAGAGCGACTTCCGGGCCGCCATTCACGCCGATCCGGAGATCGCCGCCGCGCTGACGCCCGAGAAGATCGCCGAGGCGTTTTCGCTCGACCGGCAGTTGCGGAACATCGATCGGATCTTCGAGCGGGTGTTTGGAGAACAGTAAGTAGTTGACAGTTACCAGTTATCCGTGAACTCGGCGTGGACCGCCGGGCGAGCTGTAGTGGTTGATGACTGTTAACTGACAACTGTCAACTGTTTTCGGGCGAGCGAAATGGGTTGCGCACCAGGACACTTCCGTATTGCTGCCCGTCATTCAAATCTTCCGTGTACAGGACCTCGGCGCCTCCGGATTCCGCGGCGGCTAGAATCAGGGAGTCCCAAAAAGATATCTGGTAGCGTTCCTCATTTTGAATCGCCGACATGATTTGTGGCGGGCCGACGACGATGAGAGGCAAATCGAGCAGCGCGGCGGTAGCGTCCCGCAACTCCGGGCGGGGCATGCCGAGCTTGCGCGAGCCGGCTGCATAAAACTCCTGGACTACCTGGGTGCTCAGCAACATCCGTCCGGCCCGAGCGTGCTCCCGAAAGAGGTCTTTCGCGCGCGCCTGTTTGCCAGGTTCGCCGCCGTACATGTAGAGCAACACATTGGTGTCGAAGAAGGCTCTAGCTCCGCTCATACAATTCCTCGCGGCGAATCGAGCCCGGATCGGCGGTGAAGTATGGCCCTCGATCTGCCAGAGCAAGCAACCTATCCGCTGCGGCCCGCGCCCGGCCGTCGCGGGTCAGGGCTTCCTGTAACAGTTCGCGCACCAGAGCATTGACGGTAGTGTCATGCTCGGCGGCATGGATCTTGGCCTGCCGAATGAGGTCGGCGGGGAGATTGAGGGTAAGGTTGCGGCTTAACACATAAATAAGTGTAACACGCATCTATGTGTAAAAAGCGTTCGCGCGCCGGGCTCCAGGAACCGTAGACCGTAGACGGCAGCTTCTTGGCACCGTTCAACCACGGCCGCTCACCTGGCGGATGGCGGCCGGGTGATTCCAGGCTTCCGGCTTGATGCGCATGCCGAAGCCACTCTCGTCGGGAGCGCGGATGAACCCGGCCTCCGGGGCGATGGGGCTTTCCAGCATGGCCGGCCAGTCGCGCTCGTAAAACCGCTGGCAGCTCTCCTGAATCCATACGTTGGGCGACGCGGTGGAAAGGTGGGTGGAGGCGTAGAACAGCAGCGGGCCGCCGGCGGTGTGGGGCGCGATAGGCAGCTCGAAGGCGTCCGCCATGCCGGCAATTTTGCGCGCTTCGGTCAGGCCTCCGCACCAGGTGATGTCGAACATGACGTATTTGACTGCGCGCGATTCCAGCAGTTGTTCGAATTGCAGCTTGCCCGCCATGCGTTCGCCGGCGATCAGCGGCAGGCTGGTGGCCGCGGCCAGCTCGCGATACTGAAGGTAGTTGCCGGGCATGAGCATATCTTCCAGCCACATCGGCCGGTAGGGCTCCAGGGCGTGGGCGATGCGAATGGCGGAGGTGACGTTCCACTGGGCGTGGAACTCGATGGCGATATCGATCTCGAAGCCGAAGGCGTCGCGCAACTTTCGCACCGGCTGGAGGGCCTCGTCAAGGTCCTGGGGCGTGATGAACTGGTTGCGGTTGCGCGCCGCCGCGCCGTCGAACGGCCAGATCTTGATGCCCTTGATGCCGCGCGTTTCGATCAGCTCGCGCATGATCCGTTCGGGCTCGCGGTTGAAGTCGTATTTGTAGGGGAAACAGGTGTTGTAGAGACGGACGCGGGGGTTGGCTTTGCCTCCGATCAGCCGGTAGACGGGCGCGCCGAGCTGCTTCCCGAGCAGGTCCCACAGGGCGAGGTCGATGGCGCTCAAGGCGCGGATTTCGGCTCCGCCGGCGATCTGAAAATCGAAGGCGCGGTACAGATCGGCCCAGATCCGTTCGATGTCGCGGGGGTCGTGGCCGAGCAGCGAATCGGCTGTGGCGTGGACCACGGCGGCTTCGGCGGGGTTGCGCGGATAGGTCTCGCCGATGCCCGAAACGCCGGCGTCCGTATCGATTTTCACCCAGGTCCAATGCGGCCAGAACGGGGCATCGTCGCGGCTCTTCCAGTACACGGTTTCGATGCGGGTGATCTTCGACGGCGCGGCGCTTTGAGCGGCGGCGGCGTAGGCGCCGGCGAGCGGAGAGGCGAGCAAGCCCGAGAGAAACGACCTTCGGCTGAGCGACATGGCCGAATTATAGCGGACCACGCCGGGAGCGGCGATACCAGGCCCTTATGGCGCTTCCACGTCGGTCTTTTCCACCAGGCGGTCCACGTGTACCGAGTAGAGGGCCGGCTTGCCGTCGCGGTCGCTCTGAAAATAGATGTGCTGGCTGTCGGGAGAAAAAATGGGCGCGACCGCGGCCGGATCGACCGCTTTGTGCTCGCACAAGGTCATTTCCCGCTGCGTGATCCGCAACAGCAGCAACACCGTGGGTGAAGCCTTATTGGCACTGGCGCCGACGAACACCGAAGTGTCGCGATTGGCGCCGAAACTGGCGAACTGGCTGGTCTTGGACACCAGCTTGTCGGTCGCCGTATCCGGCGCATACTCGCGAATGGCGTGCAACTGATGCGGATCCTCGGGCAGGTTGAGATAGAGGATGGTGCGGCCGTCGTGAGACCAATTGGCGCAGGCCGAGGTTCCCGGCGCCAGTTTCAGCCGGTGGTTTTCCCGCCCGTCCAGATCGGTCATCCAGAGGCCGTCGTCGGCGCGACGGTAGAACAGTTGGGCGCGCCCCGGACGGTGCAGCGGATGGCTCATTTCGAGCGGTGCTTCGATTACCGTACGAACCGCGCCCGCCGCCAGCGGAGCCACGCGCAGCCGCGAGCCGCCTTGCCGGGTTTCGACAAATGTGGCATGGGTGCCGTCCGGTCCCACGCTCATCCCCACGCCCCGTTCCCAGCCTTCGGCGATGCGATAAATCTCGCGCTCGCGCAGCGTTGCCAGCGAGACGAGGCGCAGCGAACGGCCGGCGAAGAAGCAGAGCTCGCGGTTGTCGGCAGTCAACGTGAGCGTGGCCGCGTCCAAATCCTCCGCCTCGGTGAGCAGCCGCGTCTCGCCGTTCTTCAGATCCATGCGGTAGGCCTGCGGGGAGCCTTCCCGGTCGCCGGCAAATACCAGCCAGCCGCTGGAGCGCGCAATGGCGCGATTGTAATACGCCGGCAACCACGCCCGATGCGCTGGATCGGTGAGCCGGTAAACGTCCGCTTCGGTAGTGGGATCGGCGTACCGGCGCCACTCGGGCGGAAAGTTGCGGCCCTTGTTGCCCTCCGCCCCGGCCAGTAGACCCGCGCCAACGGTAACCAGAAACGCCCTGCGCGAAGTCCCGCGCGCCCGGTGCCCCATGAATCAATGGTAGCAGGGGTCAACCGCTCCCTGGCGGTCGCGGCTCGGTTATAGGTGCCGCGTGTTTGCAGCCACTTACCGAGCCGCGACCGCCAGGGAGCGGTTGACCCCTAGCTGGTTTCGTCCGCCTTTTCGAAGCGCAACGCCGCCGAGTTGATGCAATACCGCAATCCCGTGGGCGCCGGCCCGTCCGGGAACAGGTGACCCAGATGCGCGTCGCATTTCGAGCACAGCACTTCGGTGCGCCGCATCCCCAGCGAAGCGTCCGTCCCGGTTTCCACGTTCTCCGGCGCCGCCGGCGCGCAGAAGCTCGGCCAGCCGGTACCGGAATCGAATTTCTCATCCGACCGGAACAGCACCGTGCCGCAGCAGACGCAGCGGTAAACTCCGTCCTCGTGATTGTCCCAATACTTACCGGTGAAGGCACGCTCGGTGGCGGCCTTGCGCGTGACTTCGAACTCCCCCGGCTGCAGTTCGGCCTTCCATTCCGCTTCCGGCTTGACGATTTTTGACTCTGGCATTGGGCTTCCCTCCCTTACACCGACCTATCGACCATTGTACGGCAGGAGGTCCGGGAAGCGTCTGGAATACCTGGCTCAGGGGGGCCAAGCTATTCGAGCAGCCTGAAGGAGTAGATCTTGCCGATCCGCCCTGAGCTGCCGGTTGCGTCTCCCGCCGTCGGAGGCAAGAGACCGTACTCGCCCGCGCCAAGATTCGGCAGAATGATCTCATAGGTACGAGGGGCGATTTTCTTGCTCTCGAACGGGACCAGGTCGCGCGTGGCGCCGCCGGAAACGTGCATGACGCCTCCCGTAACGGTGCGGAATTCGCGCGCATCCTTTGAATCGTGAAGCCGCAGTAACTGGTACTCGGTAATGGCGACGCCCTCGGGAGTGTAGACCAGGACGTCCACGGGGGTTTTGAGCGGGGTTTTGCTGTGTTCGCCGTTGACGTGTCCGTTGACGTCGCCCTTCACGATTCCCACCGTGCCGATGGACTTGAGCACGCCACCGGTCTTGAAGTTCACCACCTCCGGATTGAGGTCGGCCCAAGCGTCTCCCTTCCGGTAATACACGCCAACCTCATTTACCGGCCCCGCGCTGGAAGCGGCGGGCGCCGAGCCGGGGGCGGCACCGGAGCTCATCCGCGCCACTATGGCGCCGATGATTTTGTCGCCTACCCCGGCGGACTTCAATGCAATCAGGTCGTCGGGGCCCGTGGAATAGGCTCCCGGCTGGGCCTTCACCATGCTGACTACGACGTCATCGCCCAGGCCGGCTTTGACCATCTTGATGACGGAATCGTTGGTTAGAGCGGTCTGCGCGAACGCCAGTACCGCACAAATTGCAGTTAGGACGGCTGCCGTACCAAAGCGCATTTTCACCTCCGCGCGGGCGATGCCCGGAAGATGGAAGCCATCCGGAATCTCCGTCGTGGCCTCCAGCTTCCTGAGTAGTATACACCCGGCAAAACCAGGCGCGGCCGGGGAGTTTTGAGCTGCCAGGTGGGGCAGACCATCCTTATCTTGCGATCTGCCACCGATCGGCGGCTCAATGGATGCCCCGTGCGAGCGTGACGGAGGACCAGTGAACGTAGTCAAGCGCCGGATGTAGGGCAGACCACACAAGACGAGGGTCTGCCCCACGGTGACCCGGCGGCCAGATCGTTCGGTCCGGCATGCTACGCTGTGCTGTCCGGGGCCCTCAGGCCCACCAGTGCCGCCAGGCATAGGCCAGCGAGTATCGCCGGCCGATCCCAACCAGGAGCATACACGTGCTGTTTGACTCTTATCGTTTCCGGCCCGCCATTCTACTTCTCGTTTCCCTCACGCTGGTATCCGGTTTGGCGGCTCAGTCTTCGGCCATCCCGCTCAAGAACTGGGCCGCGCCGCTGTACTGGCAACCCAGCCAGGCGGAGAGAGAACGCGCCGCGCAGGACTCGCCGCAGAAAGCCGCGCCGCAGTTCGTGCTGTCCCCAAGCGCCGTATCGACCAACGCCCTCACTTTCGTCGCGATCACGCCCTGCCGCCTGGTGGATACCAGGGGCTCGGCACACGGTTTCAATGGGATCGAGCCTTTTTCGGGGCCGTCCATCACGGCCGGGGGAACCGCCACGTTCCCAGTGCAATCGGCCACCGAGGCCAGCACCAACACCACGCCCGCTCCCTGCGGCGCCGTTCCTTCCATCGCCCAGGCTTACTCGCTGAACCTGACGGTGGTCCCCCACGCGAAAGAAGCTCATGAACACCAGAGTTTCGAAGATGTGCTGAGGCGGGCCATAGACGCACCGCCGATGAGGCGTTTCTAGTAAGGGATATTCGCCTGGCACGGAACGTCGAGAGCGCGCGGGTTCTCAATACCGCTAAAGAACGTAGTTTCCTGCGATTTTCTTGTCAATTCCCCAATTGTCGTGGAGATCGCAATACGCTGGCCTGTCACGCTTGCGGACTCCAGCACAAACAGAGTCTCGGGAGACGAGATGCTCGACCTGGAGGCGCCAAGGCCAAACCAAATAAACCCTTGAGTGACTCCGTTCATCGACAGCCCCGCCGCCCCCTTCAAGTACAGGGCATCGCTGCGGACAAATCTCATCACCTTTCGCGGTGGGAAGCAGAAATCCAGGTTCTTGTTCAGGAGCGTGTTTGGCTCACCGCTGTACGTGTGCTCGTCTGGGGCGACAACGGTCAATCTCCAGGAGCGCGGGTCGATTGCCGAGGCCGCTCCGCTGTTCGTCAGCGTGACAATAAGCCCTACTTGGGAATGATCCTGCGGTTGCGAACCGATAACTGCCCAGTCGACACTCCCGTTGATGTTGGATTTCGTCAGGCTGTCGAGTTTCGCGCGGAGGGTTTGCACCTGCTCAGAAATTGCGCCGCGTTGGGACTTTTGCTCGCTCCACGCCTTGAAGAAGGCCATAAACAAAAAGAGCGCGGCTAAGGATAGGCCGACAATTCTGGGCATTGGCTTGTCCCTCCACACGTAGTAGAGCGATGCGGACGCGACTATCGTTCCACCCGTTGATGACCACCCAGGCTCGGAGTCGATAGAAATGCCTTCCGCTCTCGCCATACAGAAGCGCCTCGGCCACTACGCGCGCTACTCGGGTGTCCTCGAGCCAGACCGGTCCGGACGCGGCTTTGTCCATCTCGCGTTCCAAGGCCACGAAAGCCTGGCCGGCGGATGCAGGCGAGCCGGCAGGCAACCGTGGCATCCGAGTCGGTGGGAGGGAATCGGCCAGCCGCCAGGTAACAAACAGGAAGCCTGCCTCGGGGAGGTCGGGGTGCAGGTGGGGAAGCCGTCTGCAGTAGAACATAACGGTGTTGGCAGGCGAAAGCGCCTGCCCCACAATATGGTGCCGGGCTCAGTGGAAATTCGCAGAAAAATGTAGCAACGCCAGTCACAGGCTGAAGCCAGCGCCACCGAACCGCGCCACCTAATTTGGCGGCCCGTTTCGCGTCGCAGAGACAAGGTAAGATAGTATTTGCGGCCCTCCCGCCGTATCGAGCCCAAGCATGATTGTCGATACCATACTGGCGAAGATTTTCGGAACCAAGAACGAACGCGAGATCAAGCAATTGCTGCCGCAGATAGCGGCGATCAACGATCTCGAGCCGGCCATGCGCGAGTTGTCGGATATCGACCTTGCCGCCAAGACCATCGAATTCAGGGAAAAAATCGCCCAGGGCGCCACGCTCGACGATCTGCTGATTCCCGCCTTTGCGGTAGTGCGCGAAGCCGGCCGGCGGGTTCTCAACATGCGCCATTTCGACGTCCAGTTGAT
>PLRS01000044.1 GCA_003164035.1 Bryobacterales bacterium
TGATCGAGAACATCACCCGCTACATTGAGGAAGGCGAGAGCCCGCTGGAGGCGGCGCTGAAGGGGTCGGGACAGATCGGCTTTACCATCGTTTCGCTCACCATATCGCTGATTGCCGTAATGATTCCGCTGCTGTTCATGGGCGATATCGTGGGGCGGCTGTTCCGGGAATTCGCGGTCACGCTGAGCGTCACCATACTGGTTTCGGCGGTGGTATCGCTGACGCTGACGCCGATGATGTGCTCGAAGCTGCTGAAGCACCGGCCGGAAGCCGCGCAGACCCGTTTTTACCGCGTCTCCGAACACGCCTTCGACTGGATTATCGCCCAGTACGGCACCATCCTCCGTTTTGTGCTGCGCTTCCGCACCACCACCCTGCTGGTGGCGATCGGTACGCTGGTGCTGACCGGGGTGCAGTTCTGGTTCATTCCCAAAGGATTCTTCCCCATCCAGGATACGGGTGTGATCCAGGGAGTCTCCGAAGCGGCGCAGACGGTGTCGTTCAGCGAGATGTCGCGTTTGCAGCAATCGCTGGCGGCCGTCATTCTGAGGGACCCGGCGGTGGACAACCTGTCCTCGTTCATCGGCATCGACGGCACCAATACCACCCTCAACAGCGGCCGGATTCTAATCAACCTGAAACCGCTGGAGGTGCGCAAGACCGGCGCCAGCGACGTGATCCGCCGGCTGCAGCCGGAGATCGCCGAAATCGCCGGCATCACCTTGTTCATGCAACCGGTGCAGGACATTACCGTGGACGACCGGGTGAGCCGCACGCAGTTCCAGTACACACTGGAAGATCCCAGCGCGGAGGAACTGAACACCTATGCGCCGCGCATGCTCGACCGTTTGAAGCAGTTACCGCAACTGCGCGACCTGGCCAGCGACCAGCAGGTATCGGGTCTGCGGGCCAGGCTGGTATACGACCGCGACACCGCCGCGCGGCTGGGCATCACCGCGGCCAGCATCGACCAGACCTTGTACGATGCCTATGGACAGCGGGAAGTGTCCACCATGTTCACCCAGTTGAACCAGTATCACGTGGTGCTGGAGGTGGACCCGCAGTTTGAGAGAAACCCGCTGGATCTGCGGAACCTGTTCATCCGGACGGGGACGGGTTACCCATCGGGCAGCACCGGACTGGTGGCGGGCGGGAGTTCCAGCACCAGCGCCGTGGGAGGGGCTTCGAGCGTGGCGCCCACGGCGGCTTCGAGCACGGCCGCGGCGGCGGCTTCGAGCGCGGCCTCTACCGCCGTTTTCGGCGGCGCCGCCATCGCGTCCGCATCCGCTTTCCCCAATGGCGGCCAGGTGCCATTGAGCGCCTTCAGCCGCGTGGAACAGACCACCGTTCCAATTACGGTCAACCACCAGGGGCAGTTCCCGGTGGTCACGCTGTCGTTCAACCTGGCGCCCAACGCTTCGCTCGGCGACGCGGTGGACGCCGTCAACAAGGTGAAAGCCGACCTCAACATGCCGGCCAGCATCCAGGCCGCGTTCCAGGGCACCGCCCAGGCGTTTCGGGCCTCGCTGGCCAACGAGCCGGTGCTGATTCTGGCGGCGTTGATCACGGTTTACATCGTGCTGGGGGTGCTGTATGAAAGCTACATTCATCCCATCACGATTCTGTCGACGCTGCCTTCGGCCGGGGTGGGGGCGCTGCTGGCGCTGAACATCTGCCACGCCGATTTCAGCGTGATCGCCCTGATCGGCATTGTCCTGCTGATCGGTATCGTTCAGAAGAACGCCATCATGATGATCGATTTCGCCCTGGACGCGGAACGCAAGGAGGGAATGCGGCCGCTCGATGCCATCTACCAGGCCTGCCTGCTGCGTTTTCGTCCCATCCTGATGACCACGATGGCCTGCCTGCTGGGCGGCGTACCGCTGGCGCTCGGTACGGGCACCGGCTCGGAACTGCGGCGGCCGCTGGGCATCACCATCGTCGGCGGCCTGATCTTCAGCCAGGCGCTGACGCTGTTCACTACCCCGGTGATCTATCTCTGGTTCGACCGCCTGGCGCGGCGCTTATCGGGTAAGCCGGCGGCATCCGAAGAAGGGGGGCCGGGCATGGAGCCCGCGCACTAGGGCATGAACATTGCCGAACCCTTCATCCGGCGTCCCGTGGCCACTACCCTGATGGTCGTCGCCATCGGCTTGGCCGGGTCGGTCGCGTTTCGTTTTCTGCCGGTGTCGCCGCTGCCGCAGGTGGATTTTCCCACCATCTCGGTAGGCGCCGCGCTTCCCGGGGCCAGTCCCGAAACCATGGCGTCGAGCGTGGCTACACCGCTCGAGCGCCAGTTCGGCCGGATTGCGGCGGTGACGGAGATGACTTCGTCGAGCACCCTGGGTTCGACCAGCATCACCCTCCAATTCGATCTCAACCGCAACATCGACGCCGCCGCCCGCGACGTGCAGGCCGCCATCGCCGCCGCCCGCGGCTATTTGCCGACCAACCTTCCGAGCAATCCCACTTATCGCAAGGTGAATCCGGCCGATTCCCCGATTTTCATGATCGCGCTCACCTCGAGCGTGCTGAGCAAGGGCGCCATGTACGACGCCGCCTCCACCATCATGGCGCAGAAGCTCGCCCAGGTCTCCGGCGTGGGCCAGGTAGGGGTGGGAGGCAGCGCCCTGCCGGGCGTGCGCATCGAACTGAATCCCGAGTCCCTGTTCAAATACGGCGTCAGCCTGGAGAACGTCCGCACCATTTTGAGCACGGCCAACGCCAATACGCCGAAGGGACATTTCAGCGACGGCCACCAGATGTGGGAGGTGGGCGCCAACGATCAGATTTTCCGCGCCGCCGATTACAAATCGCTGATCCTGGCATACCACAACGGTACCGCGGTCACGGTTTCCGACGTGGGCGAAGCGGTGGATTCGGTGGAGGACCTGCGCAACGCCGGCTATCTGAACGGCAAGCCCTCGGTGCTGCTGGTCATCTTCCGCCAGCCCGGCGCCAATATCATCGATACCGTGGACCGTCTCCGCGCCACCCTGCCGCAGCTCAAAGCCGCCATCCCGCAAGCCATCGACATGACCATCGCCATGGACCAGACCGTGACCATTCGCGCCTCGGTGCACGATGTGGAGCGCTCGCTGGCGATTTCGGTCGTCCTGGTAATTCTGGTGGTTTTCTTTTTTCTGCGCAGTGGCCGCACAACCTTTATCCCCGGCATCGCGGTGCCCGTATCGCTGGTGGGCACCTTCGGCGTCATGTACCTGCTGGACTTCAGCCTGGACAATCTGTCGCTGATGGCGCTCACCATCTCCACCGGTTTCGTGGTGGACGATGCCATCGTGGTGATCGAGAACATCACCCGTTACCTGGAGCAGGGATACAAGCCATTCCCGGCGGCGTTGAAGGGAGCCTCGGAAATCGGGTTCACGGTGCTGACCATGAGCATCTCGCTGACGGCCGTCTTCATTCCGCTGCTGCTGATGGGCGGCATCGTGGGCCGGCTTTTCCGCGAATTTTCGGTTACGCTCTCGGTCGCCATCCTCATGTCCATGGTCGTCTCGCTGACGGCGACGCCCATGATGTGCGCCCACATGTTGAAGGAGCAAACGACGCACGGGTGGCTCTACCGTATCTCGGAACGGGGCTTCAATTCCGTGGTGGGCCTGTACGGCAAGACGTTGTCCGGCGTCTTACGCCATCCATTTATCACGCTGATGGTCTTGCTGGCGACCATTGCGCTCAACGTGGATTTGTTCATCAAAGTGCCCAAGGGATTCTTTCCGCAGCAGGACAACGGGCGCCTGTCGGGGCAGATTATCGCCGATCAGGATACGTCGTTCCAGGCCATGGACGGGATGCTGCGGCGCATCGTGAATATCGTCGCCGCCGATCCGGCCGTAGCCGCGGTGAACGGCTTCACCGGAGGGCAGGGCGGGCGCGGCGGGGCTTCCAACAACGCCAATATGTTCATATCGCTCAAGCCGCCGGCCGAGCGCAACATCAGCGCCGACCTGGTGATTGCCCGTCTGCGCCCCAAACTGGCGCGCGTGCCCGGCGCCACGCTGTACATGCAGGCCAACCAGGACATCCGCGTGGGCGGCCGCAACAGCGCGGCGCAGTACCAGTTCACCATGCGCGGCGACAATCTCGACGATCTGAATGTTTACGCGCCGCAGATGTACGAGGAACTGCGCGCCATCCCCCTCATCGCCGACGTCAACAGCGATCAGCAGACCAGGGGGTTGCAGACCATGGTGACTTACGACCGCGCCAGCGCCGGCCGCTTCGGCCTCTCGGCGCAACTGATCGACAACGTGCTCTACGACGCCTTCGGGCAGCGCCAGGTGTCGATCATGTTTACCGCCTTGAATCAATACCACGTGGTGGCGGAGGTGGCGCCCCAGTACTGGCAGAATCCGCTGGTTCTCCGGGATATCTACGTCGCCAGCCCCGGCAATCCCCATCTCCAGGTGCCGCTCAGCGCATTCGCGCATTTCGCTCCGGACACGGCTCCGCTTTCGGTCAACCACCAGGGTTTGTTTCCGGCCGTGACCATTTCGTTCAACCTGCAGCCGGGCGTGGCGCTGGGCGACGCGGTGGACGCGATCACCGCGTCCGCGCGCAAGGTGGGTCTCCCGCCCACCATCCAGACCATGTTCGCCGGTACCGCTCAGGCCTACCAGCAATCGCTGGGCAACGAGCCGATTCTGATCGCGGCGGCGCTGACGGCGGTCTACCTGGTGCTGGGCATCCTCTATGAAAGCTACATCCATCCCATCACGATTCTCTCGACCCTGCCTTCGGCCGGCGTGGGCGCGCTGCTGGCGCTGATGATCACCAAGACCGATCTGAGCGTGATCGCCGTGATCGGAATCATTCTGCTGATTGGACTCGTGAAGAAAAACGCCATTCTGATGGTCGATTTTGCGCTGCAGGCCGAGCGCATCGACGGTAAGAACTCGCACGACGCCATTTTCGAAGCGTGCCTGCTGCGCTTCCGGCCCATCCTGATGACTACCATGGCCGCCATGCTGGGAGCCGTTCCGCTGGCCTTCGGCACCGGAACCGGCTCGGAATTGCGCCGTCCGCTCGGTATCGCCATTATCGGGGGACTGACCGTCAGCCAGGTGCTGACGCTCTACACCACTCCGGTGGTGTACTTGTACTTCGACCGGCTGCAGCACTGGTGGACGCGGTTTCGCGCCCGCAAAGCGCCTTCCGATGCGCCGTTGGGGTCGGAGGCTTAGACCGATGCGCGGCAATCGAGAACGATGGACGAGCCGCCCGCTAGCGGGCTCGGGCCTGGCGCTCCTCCTGGTAGCGTTGAGCGCATGCAGAATCGGTCCCACCTACAAGGTTCCGAGCGCGCCCTCGGCGCCGGCCTTCAAGGAACAACCGCCGCCCGAATTCAAGGAAGCCGGCGACTGGCAGCCGGCGCAGCCGAGCGACGGGCTGTTGAAAGGCAAGTGGTGGGAGCTGTATAACGACCCGGTGCTGAACGCGATGGAAGAGCAGGTCGGCATCTCCAATCAGAACCTGTTGCAGGCCGAAGCGCAGTATCGGGAAGCGCGTTCGGCGGTGTTGACGGCGCGCTCGGCGCTGTTTCCGACGGCCGGCGCTTCCCCGTCGATTTCCGAGTCGCGTACCGGGACGATCGCCAAGACGGTCACACCCAACGGCAAATCCGAGCTGGTATCCGGAGGCACGAATACCCAGTACACGCTGCCGCTCACGGCTTCCTGGGAGCCGGATTTATGGGGCAGCATCCGCCGCGGCATGACGGCCGCCGCGGCCACGGCTCAGGCCTCCGCGGCCGAGCTCGAGAATCTGCGGCTGCTGTACCAATCCGAGCTGGCGCAGGATTACTTCCAACTGCACGGAACCGATAGCGACGTGGATCTGCTGGAGCGTACCGCCAAGTCCTACGAGGAATATGTCGTGCTCACGCGCAACCGCTTCGCCGGCGGCATCGCGTCGGACCTGGACGTGGCCCAAGCCGAAGCGCAGCTTTACGCCACCCAGGCCCAGATGCAGGATCTGGGGGTGGCTCGCGCCCAGTTGGAGCACGCCATCGCGGTGCTGACCGGCAAGCCGCCCGCCGAGGTGACCATCGAAGCGCAGGTGCTGACGAATCCGCCGCCCGTGTTTCCCGTGGCGGTACCTTCGGCGCTGCTCGAACGCAGGCCCGACATCGCCAACGCGGAACGCACCATGGCCGCCGCCAACGAGCAGATCGGCATTACCCAGGCCGCCTTCTATCCCACTTTGAGCTTGAGCGGCACGCTGGGCCTGGAATCGCTGAGCATCGCCAAATGGTTTACCGGCCCCAGCCGGTTTTTTGCGGTGGGGCCGAGCCTGGCCGAAACCCTGTTCGATGCCGGCCGAAGACGCGCGGCGGTGGCGGGAGCGCAAGCCGCCTACGATGCCACCGTGGCTGCCTACCGGCAAAGCGTGCTGAACGCTTTCGCGCAGGTGGAAGACGAGCTGGCCGCGCTGCGCGTTCTGTCCCAAGAGTCGGTGACGGCGGCGGATTCGGTGAAAGCCGCCAATCGCGCCTTGGAGGTTTCCACCGCGCAGTACAAGGCCGGCACCACCAGCTACCTCACCGTGATTACCGCGCAGGGAATCGCGCTGGCCGCCCAGGAGACCCTGGTCAACCTGCTGACCCGCCGCATGGTGGCCAGCGTGGCCCTGATTCAAGCTTTGGGTGGCGGCTGGGATTCGACCCAACTGCCGGGCAAGCGGGACCTCACCGCCGGCAAGTAGGTAATTTCCGGTCGCGAATCGCCAGAGCCGGTTTGGTGGGGCGGACGCCCTCGTCCGCGCGCGACCCCCTGGTCGCGCATCGCTGGCGGCAACGGGCTGATCATTCGGGACGAAGAGCGGGTCCAGGGGGACCCGCTCGGACGAGGGCGTCCGCCCCACCGGCAAACAGGCGCGTTTTAGCGAGACGTGGCAGACGACGAAAGGCGATCGTCTGCCCCACTTGTAAACGTCAGCTCACCGGCGGAGACGCCAACCTGGACCGTCTGGCCGTCGCGGATTTTGCCGGCGATCAGCAGGCGGCCGAGCGGGGTTTCGATCTTCTTCTGAATGGCGCGCTTGAGCGGGCGCGCGCCGTAGGCGGGGTCGTAGCCGGAGCGCACCAGGAGGGTGCGAGCGGCGTCGGTCAGTTCCAGGGTGATGTGGCGGTCGGCCAGACGGGCGCGCAGCCGGCCAAGCTGGATCTCCACGATCTGCTTGAGCTGATCCTCGTCGAGGCGATGGAAGATGATGATCTCGTCGATGCGGTTGAGGAACTCCGGGCGGAAATGGTCGCGCAGGCGCTCGGTGGGAAGGTTCGAGGTCATGATGACGATGGTGTTCTTGAAATCGACGGTGCGGCCCTGGCCATCGGTGAGGCGGCCGTCGTCGAGGATCTGCAGCATGATGTTGAACACGTCCGCGTGGGCCTTTTCGATTTCGTCGAACAGGATGACGGCGTAGGGGCGGCGGCGCACGGCCTCGGTCAACTGGCCGC
>PLRS01000054.1 GCA_003164035.1 Bryobacterales bacterium
ACCGCATTCTTGAAATCGACGGTCCGCCCCTGCCCGTCGGTGATCCGCCCATCGTCGAGCACCTGGAGCAGGACGTTGAAGACATCGTGGTGCGCTTTCTCGATCTCGTCGAACAGCACCACGCTGTACGGCTTCCGCCGGACGGCTTCGGAAAGCTGGCCCCCCTCCTCGTAGCCGACGTAGCCCGGAGGCGCGCCAATGAGCCGCGCAACGCTGTGCTTCTCCATGTACTCGCTCATGTCGAGCTGCACGAGCATGTCTTCGTCGCCGAACAGAAACTCGGCCAGCGTGCGGGCGAGCTCGGTCTTGCCCACGCCCGACGGCCCGAGAAAGATGAACGACCCTGCCGGCCGCTTGGGGTCTTTGAGGCCCGAACGCGAACGGCGGATGGACTTGGACACCGCGCGCACCGCGACATCCTGGCCGATCAGGCGCTTGTGGAGCTCGTCCTCCATGCGCAGGAGCTTCTTGGACTCGGCCTCGGTGAGCTTGAACACCGGGATGCCAGTCCACATGCTGACGATCTCGGCGACTTCGTCTTCGCCGATGCTGGCCCGCATGCTTTCGTCGGAGGTCTTCCACTGCTCATCGAGCTCGAGCTTCTTGTGGCAGAGCTTGCGCTCCTTGTCGCGCAGGTTGGCGGCCTTCTCGAACTCCTGAGCCTCGATGGCAGCCTCTTTTTCGGTGCGCACCGTGGCGATCTCGTCTTCGAGCTCGCGATAACTGGGCGGAGCGGTCATGGTGCGGATGCGCATGCGGCTGGCGGCTTCGTCGATGAGGTCGATCGCCTTGTCGGGCAGGTAGCGGTCGGAGATGTAGCGGCTCGACAGGATGGCCGCCGCGTGCAGCGCGTCGTCGGTGATGCGGATGTGGTGGTGTGCTTCGTAGCGGTCGCGCAGGCCCTTGAGGATCGCTTCGGTCTCCTCGAGGTCGGGCTCGTTGACCTTGATCTGCTGGAAGCGGCGCTCAAGGGCGGCGTCGCGTTCGAGGTACTTGCGATATTCGTCGAGCGTGGTGGCGCCGATAGTCTGCAGCTCCCCGCGCGCCAGCGCCGGCTTGAGGATGGAGGCCGCGTCGATCGCGCCCTCGGCGGCGCCGGCCCCGACCAGGTTGTGAAGCTCGTCGATGAACAGGATGATGTCGCCCTGCTCGCGGATCTCCTTCATGACCTTCTTGAGACGCTCTTCGAACTCGCCGCGATACTTGGAACCGGCGACCAGCGCCGCGAGGTCGAGGGTGAAGACCTGCTTGCCCTTGAGGAGCTCGGGCACCTCGTTGTTGGCGATGCGCTGGGCGAAGCCTTCGACCACAGCCGTCTTGCCGACGCCCGGCTCGCCGATGAGCACGGGGTTGTTCTTGGTGCGCCGGCTCAGGACCTGCATGATGCGGCGGATTTCTTCGTCGCGGCCAATCACCGGGTCGAGCTTGCCCTGGCGGGCGGATTCGGTCAGGTCGTGGGCGTAGCGCTCCAGAGCCTGGTACTTGGTTTCGGGGTTCTGATCGGTGACCCGCTGCGAGCCGCGCACGCCCACCAGCGCCTTCAGAATGGCGTCGTGGGTGGCGCCGGCTCGGTCGAGCAACTGGCCGGCCGGATCGTTGCGCTGTTCGGCCAGGGCCAGCAGGAGGTGCTCGGTGGAGACGAATTCATCCTTGAAGCGGGCCGCTTCGTCGAAAGCGTGTTCGATGACCTGGTTCAAGGGCTGGGAAAGATACATACCCGGCTGCTGCATGCCCGGAGTCTTGGGCAGCGTGTGGAGCACGCGCCGGGCTTCGCTGACGATGGCGTCGGGATGGACGCCGCATTTTTCCAGCACCGGCCGCACGATGCCCTCGCGCTCGTCGGCCAGAGCAATCAGCAGGTGCAGGGGAAACATGACCTGGCTTTCGCCGCTTTCGGAAACGCCCTGAGTTTGTTGTAACGCTTCCTGTGCCTTCTGGGTGAGTCTGTCGAGACGAAACATGGATATCCCTCCAAAAACAAACCGGGCAGGAGGTTGAACCTCCTGCCCTTCATTCTACTCGTGGTACTAGTGGCGCAAATTCAGTGCAACCGCCGCTGGTGGCGCAGGCGGTCCCGCCTGCGATTTGTGATAGCGGTTGCCGCCGCCCTCAGTTCTTGGCTTCAATCTTGATCTGGCGCGGCTTGGCGGTTTCCTTCTTGGGGAGAGACACGGTCAGCACGCCGTTCTTGTAGGTGGCGGCGATGTGCTCGACATCGTAGACGCCGGGAACCGCGAAACTGCGCGAAAAGGCGCCGTAGCCGCGCTCGATGCGGTGGTAGCCCTTACCGCCGTCTTCCTTTTCGAACTTGCGCTCGCCGGATACGGTCAGGGTCTGGTTTTCGACGTTGACATTGATGTCTTTCAAATCGACATCGGGAACGTCGGCTTTCAGCACCAGTTCGTTTTCCGACTCATAGATATCGACCGCGGGGCTCCAGGGCCGGCTGGCGGCGGGCTCGGAGAGCAGACGGCCGAAGGCGTCTTCGAAAAGGCGGATATTGGCTAGTGGATCGAAATGACTCAGCGACATAGGTTGAGAACTCCTCTTATTTTGAAATTGGGGAGGTGTTCTTTCACCTCACCTAGTTGTAATCATAAAATATGAGTGCAAACATGTCAAGTATTATTTAGCGCCAGATAATCAGCATTACGCCAGCTTCCGCAACAAGTCCCGGTCCCACCCGTAAACTCAACATTCGAAAACCTCGTCTACACCACTGAATGGAAACCGCGGTTACCATAGAGCTTCCAACAAGTCCGGCCGTGGCATCTCCTTCTGCTCTATTGGATGATTTCGATGCGGTGGTGGCGCAATACTGGCCGCGGGTCTATCGTTACGCCTGCGCCGCCGTTCGCGATCGGGATGAAGCGCAAACCATTGCCCAGGATTGCTTTATGAAGGCATACAGGGCGCGGGGGCAGTTCCGCGGCGAATCCGGACTGGCCACCTGGCTGATTCAGATTGCGGTGAACCTGGTGCGGGACCGCGCCCGCAACCGGCGCTTGCAGTTCTGGAAATGGGCGGCCACCCGGTCGGTGGAAGCGGGCGAAGCCGGCCACTGGCTGAGCGACCACGCCCCCACGCCGGAAGCGCGGGCGAGTACCCGCCAGCAGATTGCCGAGGTGGGCAAAGCCGTGGAGTATCTTTCCGGGCGGCAGCGTACGGTTTTCCTGCTGCGTTTTGTGGAAGGCATGGACCTGGCGGAAATCGCCAGTGCGACGGGATTGAAAGAAGGCACCGTGAAGGCGCACCTGTTTCGTGCTTTAGGTGCGGTGCGCCGGCGGGTAGGAGCGATACGATGAACCAGCACCTGACCGAACAACAGATTCTGGAGTGGGTGGCGGGCACGGCCACGGCCGAAAGCCGGCGGCATGTGGAGCAATGCGCCCGGTGCGGCGACGAAGTGGAGCACCTCGAAAGCGCCGTGCGCGGATTCGCCGGGGCGGTGCGGCAGGCAGCCGTCCGGCCGGCGCCGAGCCTGAATTGGGCGGCTGGCCGGTCACGGGCTGCTTCGAACTGGATGCCCGCCTGGCGTCCCGCCATCGCCGCACTGGCGCTCCTGGTGCTTGCCACTCCATTAATGTTTCACTTTAGTCCGTACCCTAAAGACATTGATAGTAAAGCGTATACCACCGCCAATAAGCAACAACAGCAGTTGGAACGGGAGCGCGCCGACGTGGCGTTACTCGAACAGGTGGATGCGGCGGTATCGCGTCCCGTTCCGCAACCCATCGAGCCACTGGTTCAACTGGTGGCCTGGGGATCCAAAACCAATTCAGGAGTCACCGAATGAAATCTCTTTGTTTACTTCCGATTCTGATTTCGCTGAGCATCGCAAGTGCTCAGCCTCCGCAACCGGCCGGCGCGCCTATGCCGCCCGGTCCCAACGCTCCTCCGGCGCCTCAAGCCAGACGTCCCCCCATGGAACGCCGCCTGGAAGGCCCTCCCCGCTGGTGGGAAAACCAGGCGATGGCCCAAAGACTCGGGCTTACGGCCGACCAGCAGAAAAAGATGGACGACATCTTCCAGCAGAGCCGCCTGAGACTGATCGACCTGCACGCGACCTTAGAAAAGGAAGAGGCCACCATGGAGCCGCTGATGGCGGCCGACCAGCCGGACGAAACCAAATTGCTGGCGCAGATCGATAAGGTAGCGCAAGCCCGCGCCGAGCTCGAAAAAGCCAACGGCCGGATGTTGGTCGGGATGCGGCGCATACTGACCCCGGAGCAGTGGAAAAAGCTGCAGCCGGAAGGGCCGGGCGGCGGCCGCGGTCCGCAGTCGCACGGACAAGGCGGACCGGGTGGTCCGGGCGGTTTTCCCCCTAACGGTGGCCGGGGACCCGGAGGGCCGGGCGGCGGCCCGCAGCAGCCTGAAGAGCGCCCGGAACCGGGTCAGTAGCCTCGCGGCTGCTACCGCGCCTGAAAAATCAAATTCAAGCCGCCGATAAACGCCGATAAATCCTTTGGTTTCTTTTATCGGTGTTCATCGGCGTTCATCGGCGGCTTGAATTTCTTCACGCCTTCTTTCGGCATGGGATATTAACGGCTACCGACAGTTTTCGGTATTTCAGGTCCCGAACGGCGCTATGATCGAGGCAGCATGAACCCAGCTTCTTCACGCCGAAACTTTCTTCGAGTGGGGCTGACCCTCCCTGCCATCGGGATCGCTGGATCTCGCCCCGGCGCCGCGTCTCCGGCGCCATCCTCCATTCCATATCGAACTTTGGGAAAGACGGGATTGAAGGTTTGTCCGGTCGGGGTGGGCGTCGGTTTCACGCCCGATCCCTCCGTCATCGCCCGGGCTTTCGACCTGGGCGTCAACTACTTCGATACCGCCAACGATTACTCCAACGGCAACAGCGAGCGCCTGCTTGCGGTCGGCCTCAAAGGCATACCTCGGGACAAGGTAGTCGTGGTCAGCAAGACCCCCGCCAAGACCCGCGGAGTCTTCATGACGGACCTCGAAGACAGCCTGAAGAACCTCGAGACCGACCGCATCGATATCTGGCTGCTGCATGCCAAGAGCAAGCCCGAGGACGTTCCCGACGAGTTGCTCGAAGCCGGCGACGCGGCCAAGAAGCAGGGGAAGATCCGCTTCTTCGGTGTCAGCACCCACGACCTGGACCTGATGGCGGACCGCTTCGTGAAAGCCGGCAACATCGACGCCGTCACCTTCACCTATAACTTCACCATGGGCACGGGAAGGGAAGCGGCCATCGCCAAGCTGAGCCAAGCCGGAATCGGCCTTACGGCGATGAAAGTCATGGCCGCGAACGGCGGCGTGCTGCCCGATTTTTCGGCTATGACGGCCGGCCGCGGACCGGGACGGGGCGCGAGAGGAGGCGGCTTGCCCCCGCGGCCGGCAGCCATCAAGAATCCCCTGCCCGCGCTCAAGTGGGTGGTCCGGAACCCCATGGTGGCCACCACGATTCCCGGCGTCCGGGACGTCGAGATGCTGGAGATGAACCTCAAGGCCCTCACCGAGAAGTTCACCGACGACGATGAGAAGCTGCTTTCGGCGCGCAGCGAGGAGATTCGCCCCTACTATTGCCGCATGTGCTATAGCTGCCGTGGCCAGTGCCCCAAGGGTATGCCTGTTCCGGACCAGCTTCGCATCTTGGCCTACGCCGACTTCTACGGCGATTTTCCGCTGGCCCAGAGAAGCTTTGCCGCCCTGCCGAAGGAGGTTCGGGCGCTGCGCTGCGGCGATTGCTCGGAGTGTTCGGTCCACTGTCCCAACGGCGTGAAGGTGCCGGACCGGCTCATCCGCGCCCAGGAATTGCTGGCGTAGAACCGGTTCTGGCTGGGGGGTTCTTGACCGATCTGGGGATTTCGCACTTTCGTCGGGGTGACCGCTCCCTCGCGGTCGCGGCTCGGTTAAGAGTGCCGCGTCCTTTCAGTCACCTACCGAGCCGCCACCGCGAGGGAGCGGTTGGGTGAACGGATTTCCAAGATCGGCTAAGCGGTCCTGGTTGACCCTGCCCAGGCTGCGCCGGCTGTCGCAGGCTCTTTTTCTCGCGATCTTCCTGGTCCTTCTCTGCGAGACCGGGCTGCGGGGGTCTCTTCAGCCGGGCGAACTCGCCTACCCGGTGCGGGTTTTTCTCGAGACCGACCCATTCATTGCCATCGCCAATGCGCTGGCCACCCACGCTCTCTACCGCGGATTGCTATGGAGCTTGGCGATCCTCATCCCGACGCTTTTCCTGGGCCGGTTCTTCTGCGGCTGGATCTGCCCGCTTGGGACACTGAACCATCTGGCCGGCAGCATCCGGTCGGAAAAGAAATCCGGCCGGCAGCGCATCGCTTCCAACCGCTACAAATCGTGGCAAAGCTTCAAGTACTACCTGCTTTTCGCTTTGCTGGCGGCGGCTATTTTCGGTAGCGCACTGGCCGGAATTTTCGACCCGATCGCGTTTGCGGTGCGCTCGCTGGGGCTTTCGATCCTGCCGGCATGGAATTACGCGCTGGAGGCGCTGCTGGAGCATGGCCGTCACGGGGCCGTAAAGCTGGGCATACTCCTGAGCTTCAAGCAGGCGTATTTCCGCCAGGGGTTTCTGTTCGGCGTCGCCCTGCTGGTCATCCTGGCTCTGAATCTGCGCATCACCCGGTTATGGTGCCGCGCGGTGTGCCCGCTGGGTGCGCTGCTGGGCCTGGTCTCGCGGTGGTCGATTCTGGGCCTGGAGAAACACCCGGCCCATTGCGAAGATTGCAACCGTTGCCTGCTCGATTGCCAGGGAGGGGACGATCCGATTCCCGGTGCGCGGTGGCGCAAAGCCGAATGCCATTTGTGCATGAACTGCGTGGCCGAGTGCCCGGAAGGCGGCATTCAATTCCGTTTCTTCCCGACGGCGGCCAACTCCGCAACCATGGAGGGCGCGGGCCTACGGCGGCGGAAGGTGCTGGCCGGCCTCGGAGCCGGCGCACTAGCGATTCCCCTGTTGCGCGCCAATACCGGCCTCGCCGCCGAAGCGCACGAGCGCCTGATCCGCCCTCCGGCGGCCTTGGACGAGAGGCAATTTCTGGCCCGCTGTATCCGCTGCGGCGAGTGCATGAAGGCGTGCCCGAACAACGCCTTGCAGCCGGCATTCACCGAAGCCGGATGGGAGGGCATCTGGACTCCGGTGCTGGCGCCGCGAGTCGGATACTGCGAGCCCAGTTGCACCCTCTGCGGCCAGGTCTGCCCCACCGGCGCGATTTGGGAATTCACGTCGAAGGAGAAAGGCTGGGCCGGAGCGGCGGGAGCGGGGAGCGGGCCGATTCGGCTGGGCACGGCTTTCTACGACCGGGGCCGATGCCTGCCGTGGGCCATGGCCACCGACTGCATCGTGTGCGAGGAGTGGTGCCCGACCTCGCCCAAGGCCATCTACCTGCAACCGGCCGAAGTGACCGACGCCGCCGGGAACACAACCCGGGTGCGGCAGCCGCACATCGATCCGGACCGCTGCGTGGGCTGCGGCGCCTGTGAGTTTGCCTGCCCGCTGCGGGACCGCCCGGCGGTCTACGTGACCAGCGCCGGCGAGAGCCGCTCGAAGGCCAACCAGTTCCTGCTTGGGCGAGCGCCCCAACCTGCTTCCTGGTTGCCGGAGAGCAGCGACGCGCCGGGATGGACGAAGGCGGGCGAGACCCGGCAGTTCGAAGCCGCCGACCTATGGAAATATGTGGATGGCGACGCCGAGCGGTATCTCCGGGCGGGCGTTCGCCGCACCTTCACGGCGAACTACCGCTATGGGGAGGTGCTGGAAGCCGTTGCGGACGTACACCTGATGAATGCGCCCGCGGGAGCCGCGTCGATCTTCGAATCCGAGCCGTCCTCGGGAAGCCGGCCGGTGCCGCTCGGCGATGCGGGCAGAAGCTATGGCCAGAGCCTGACGTTTCGCAAGGGCCCTTTCTTCGTTCGCCTGACGGCTTACCAGAATACGCCGGAGACGGAGCGGGCGCTGGTGAGCTTGGGTCAGGCTATCGAGCGAAGGCTGGGGCGGGGATGAGCGGAGGGCGTCAATACGCCGGCAATCGTCTGCCCTGCGCGTTTGCGGCACGGTAAACTGAATGAGCGGCGGCTCCCGTTCTGACTGAGAAAAACAAATGGATCACTCCTCCTCACGCTTTGGCCAACTCTCGATTCAGGGCTTCCGGCGGCTGTGCGACGTTCGGCTTTCGTTGCGCCCACTGTCGGTGATGATCGGCGCGAATGGAACGGGGAAGACATCTGTGCTCGATGTGTTGTCTCTTCTGGCGTCTTCCGCGCAGGCCAGACTGAGTCCGTCGATTTCAGAGCTGTCTGGCCTTGTCAACGTACTCACCTACGACAAGGCGGAGGAACTCGGGCTCGGAATCACGATGGAGGTTCCAGGTTATGCGCCCCTCGAATACCAGTTGTGGCTTCGTCCGCAGGGCATCTCCCACGTGATTCGCGAAGAAACGCTTAGCCAGCTAAGGAAGCCCCACCCAACTCCCTTTCTCCATATCAATTCGTACGAACAGGACGTAAAATATTACGACCCGGAGAAGAAAAGACTGTTACCCCCGACATGGGTGCATAACCCCCTGGAGACTTCGTTGGCGCAGGTGCCAAAGATGTTCCAGGAACCGGAAGATTTTCGGCGGCGGCTGGCTTCCTCAACCTTCTATCACGTTCTGAATGTCGATCCCCGGTCACCGGTCCGCTTGCCGCAGGCGATGGGACCGGCGGAGTTGCCAGGAAGAAATGGCGAGGACTTGGTTTCGTGTCTCTTCTATCTCCGCGAGACCGACCGAAATAGGTTCGAGGCCATTGAAGATTCACTTCGGGCAGGGTTTCCCCGCTTTGAACGTCTGGATTTTCCACCGGTCGCCGCCGGTACACTTGCCTTGGCATGGCGCGAGCGGGGGTTCTCAAAGCCGCTCTACATGCACCAATTGTCGGAGGGAATTCTACGGTTCTTATGGCTGACAACCTTGCTGCAGAGCCCGGGACTTACGGCCCTCACTCTTCTCGACGAGCCGGAGGTGAGTCTGCACCCCGAACTACTCAGTCTGCTGGCCGACCAGTTGAGAGAGGCTTCCGGGCGTACTCAGATTATTGTCGCGACCCACTCGGACACCTTGATCCGATTCCTTGAGCCTGGCGAAGTCGTCGTCCTTGACTCAACCGAAGAGGGCATGACGTCACTGACCAGAGCAGACGAACTTGATCTGGACGAGTGGCTGAAAGACTATTCCCTGGATGAGCTTTGGCGTAACGGGCGCCTCGGGGCGCGGGCGTGAAAATCACGATTCTGGTCGAGGGGAAGACCGAGAAAGCATTTAAACCGCATTTGCTGGAGTTCCTGAGGAAGAGGCTCGCCGGGCGCATGCCCAACATCGATCCGTTTCCCTACAATGGACGAATTTCCAAGAAAGACAAGCTCCGGAGGGAGGTCGAAACCCTACTGCGAACCGGAAGCGATGCCGTGATCGCTTTGACGGACGTGTACACGGGGACGACGCGCGAGTTTGTCGACGCCGCCGATGCAAGACGGAAGATGCAGGCATGGGTGGGGAACAACGAGAGGTTCCATCCCCACGCTGCGCAGTATGAGTTCGAAGCGTGGCTGCTCCCCTTCTGGAGCGACATTCAGGTTCGAGCCGGGCACAACAGGGGCGCGCCATCCGGACCGCCCGAAACCGTGAACCACAGTCGGCCGCCGTCGCACCACATACGGGAGATTTTCAGAATCGGAACCTGCCGGGACGCCTACTCAAAGTCACGCGATGCGAACCGCATCCTGCGTGGCAAAGACCTTACCGAAGCGGCGAACAAGTGTCCGGAACTGAAAGCATTCCTGAACACTATCCTCACGTTGAGTGGCGGCGAGCCGCTGTAAGACCCCTTGAAGAGCGCTCTATGAAAGCGATTGTATACACACAATGCGGGTCACCGGATGTGCTGCGGTTCCAAGAGGTGGCCACACCAGCGCCGGCGGATAATGAGGTCCTGGTAAAGCTCTGCGCGGCATCCGTAAACATCCTGGACTTGGGTGTCATCAGAGGCGTACCGCCGGTCGTCCGTCTGATTGTCAGCCTGTTGTTCAGGGTGCGCATACCCAAACCGAAAGTATTCGGCTCGGATGCCGCGGGGCGAGCGGAAAAGGTGCTCGGCTCCGATATCGCGGGCCGAGTGGAAGCGGTCGGCAAAGGCGTATCGGAGTTTCAGCCTGGCGACGAGGTGTTCGGGGGAAACCTTTTCGCGGGAGGGGGATTTGCCGAGTATGTGTGCGCCGATGCGGATAAATTGGCGCTGAAGCCGGCCAACGTATCGTTTGAGGAGGCGGCAGCCGTGCCCATCGCGGCCATCACTGCGCTTCAGGGTCTTCGCGATAAGGGACGAATCAAGCCGGGCCAAGAGGTTCTGATTGACGGCGCGTCCGGTGGCGTGGGTACGTTTGCCGTCCAGATTGCCAAATCGTTCGGAGCTGAAGTCACCGCCGTATGCAGCACCAGGAATGTGGACACGGCGCGCTCGATTGGCGCGGACCATGTCATCGATTACACGCGGGAAGACTTCACCCGGAGCGGGCAGCGTTACGATCTGATCATGGCTGCGAACGCCTATCATTCGATTTTCGACTACAGGCGGGCGCTGAATCGGGACGGAATTTTTGTCTGGGCCGGAGGTAAAGTAAGTCTCCAGAGCATGCTGCTGGCGCCGTTGCTATCGATGCTGGGGAGCAAGAAAACGGGTACCTTTCTGGCGCATCTGAACAAGAAGGATCTGGTTTTCCTGAGAGATCTTCTGGCAACCGGAAAAGTCGTTCCCGTCATAGATCGACGCTACCCCTTAAGCGACGCGGCTGAAGCCCTCCGTTATCTTGGAGAGGGACACGCTCAAGGGAAAATCGTATTGACCGTTGAACCTCGGTAACGGCTGCCGTCCCACCTGAGGCAACCCTTGGCCTCGCCCGTTGGCAAGTGCTATAAATGAATCGGAATACCTGAAATAACCGGGGGGCTTGCAGGGCAAGAGGCATGCGCATCGGCCCACAATACGGCATCACTCGCAGGGGTCTTCTCGAAGCCGGGCTGGCCGGCGCTTTGGGTGCCAAAGCTGCTACGCCAGAGAAGTCTAGAGTCGTGATCGCACGCGATCCGGGCCTGGGCGCCGGACGCTCGCCCGATTCCGGCCGGGTTTTGAAGCTGCTCGATCGGGCCATGCAGTCGTTCTACGGCCTCGATTCGCCGCTCGATGCGTGGAAGAAACTGGCGCGGCCCGGTGAAGTGGTGGGGCTGAAGGTGAACTGCCTTTCCGGCCGGGGCGCCTCCACCAACCCGGTGCTGGTGGAGGCCATCTGCGAGCGCCTGCGGCAGATCGGAATCCCGGCGAAGGACATCGTTATCTGGGACCGGCTGGACTCGGATCTGGAAAGCGCCGGCTACCGCGTCTCTTCGCGCAAAGACCGAATCCGGGCGATCGGCAACGATACGGCCGGCTACGGCAACGAACTGGCGGTTTATGGAAGCGCGGGCAGCCTGGTCGCCAACACCCTGGTTCGCACCTGCGATGCGGTGATCAACCTGCCCGTGCTCAAGGACCATGGCATCGTGGGCGTGACGCTGGCGCTCAAGAACCTGTTCGGCGCGATTCACAACCCGAATAAATACCACATCAATGCCGGCGACCCCTACGTGGCCGACGTCAATATGTTTCCGGCCATCCGGCAAAAGGTGCGGCTGACCATCTGCGACGCCCTGACGGCGCAGTACGAAGGCGGACCTTCTTATATGCCGCAATGGTCGTGGCCCTATAACGGCCTGATGGTGGGGCGCGACCCGGTGGCGCTGGACTACACCGGCTGGCAAATCCTGGAGCGCAAGCGGGCGGAAAAGGGGATGAAACCCCTGCGCGAACTGCGCCGCGAGCCGCTCTACATCTCGACCGCGGCCGATGCCCGGCACCGGCTTGGGACGAACGATCCGAACCGGATCGACGTCGTGGAGGTGTGACGCGATGAAGCGCAGGGGCTTTCTTCAGGCGGTGGCGCTGCCGTGCGCAGCGGCATGCGCGGCCTCAAGCGATGCCCGCTTCACCATCGAGGCGCGATTCTACGAGAAGCTGCCTTACAAGAAGATCAAGTGCAAGTTGTGCCCGCGCGAGTGCGTGATCGACGACCGGGAACGCGGCTATTGCGGCGTGCGCGAAAACCGCGGCGGCACCTACTACTCGCTGGTGTATGCGCGCGTGTGCGCCGCCCATCCCGATCCCATCGAAAAGAAGCCGCTGTTCCATTTCCTGCCGGGCAGCATGGCGTTCTCCGTGGCCACGGCGGGCTGCAACGTCAATTGCAAATTCTGCCAGAACTGGGACATCTCCCAGGTCCGTCCCGAGCAGGTCGCTAGCAACTTCCTTCCACCCAAGGACCTGGCCGCCTTGACCCGCCAGTATCAGTGCCTCTCCATCGCCTACACCTACAGCGAACCGGTGGTCTTTTGCGAATACGTTCTGGATGCGGCGGCGGCCGGCCGCGAGGCGGGTTTGAAAAGCGTAGTCATCAGCGGCGGCCACATCCAGCAAGAGCCGCTGAAAAAGTTGTGCGGCCGCGTGGACGCCATCAAGATCGACCTCAAGGCCTTCTCCGAGAAGTACTACAAAGAGGTCGTGAACGGGGAGCTCAAGCCGGTGCTGAACGCCCTGGCGACGATCCGCAAGCTGGGCACCTGGACCGAAGTGGTTTACCTGGTGGTGCCCACCTTGAACGATTCCGACGAGGAGTTCCGCGGGCTGGCCCGTTGGATCTTGAGCGAACTCGGCCGCGACGTCCCGCTGCATTTTTCGCGCTTCCATCCCGAGTACCTGTTGAAGGACCTTCCGCCCACTCCCTTGCCGACGCTGGAACGCGCCAAGGCCATCTGCGACGCCGAGGGTCTGGATTACGTATACATCGGTAACGTCGCTCCCGGTCACCCGGCCGAGAATACGCGCTGCCCGAAATGCCGCCGCGTCGTGGTGGAGCGCGCCGGCTTCACTATCCGGGCGCTCGCGCTCGACGGGGGCAAGTGCCGGTTCTGTCAGCATGCCATTCCAGGCATTTGGGGCCGTATATGAAGACTGTACCTTTCGATATGTTCGCGTTGTGCGTGTTTGCGAGTTTCCTTCTGGTGGAAGGGACCTCCAAAGGCGGCGGACAAACGCCTAAGAGCAGGCAAACGGCGGTAGCGGGGACGTTCTATCCGGCCGACCCGGCTGAACTCGGGAAAATGATCGACGGCTACCTTGCGAAAGCCGCGCCGCCGCCACTGGATAACGTGGTGGCGCTGGTGGCGCCGCACGCGGGCTATATTTATTCCGGCCCGGTGGCGGCCTACTCCTACGCGTTGTTGAAGGGCCGGAAATTCGACCGCGTGGTGATCGTCGCGCCCTCGCATTACGAAGGCATCGGTTTCTCGTCGGTGTACGACGGTGCCGCCTACGAGACCCCGTTCGGCCAGGTTCCCGTGGACCAGGACTTCGCTCGCAAGCTCGCCAAGGCAAGCCCCTCGATCCGGCTTTCGTCGGCGGGCCACAAACCCACCGCCGACCACCCGGAGCACTCCATCGAAGTCCAACTGCCTTTTCTGCAGCGGGTGCTGGGGCAGTTCGCGCTGGTGCCGGTCATCATGGGAGATCAAAGCTACGACGCCTGCCGCGCCCTCGGCGTGGCGCTGGCCAAGCTGTCGGCGGGGACCAATACCCTGATCGTGGCCAGCTCCGACCTGTCCCACTATCACACCTACGACGAGGCGTCGAGACTCGACCATAAGACGCTGCGAGCCATCGAAGAGTACGATTACTTCGACCTGGCGCGCAATCTCGATACGCGGGTTTGGGAAGCGTGCGGCGGAGGGCCGGTGGTGGCCACCATGATCGCCGCCGAGCGGCTGGGAGCCACCGATGCCAGGCTGCTCCATTACGCCAATACCGGAGACGTTACCGGCGACCGCGGCCGCGTGGTGGGCTACGGCGCGGTTGCCCTGGTGAAAGCCGCCGGGGCAGGGAAGACCCGCGAGCCGGCGTTTTCCCTTAGCATGGCGGAGAAGGACGCGCTGCTGAAAATCGCCCGCAAGTCGGTCGAGACCGCAGTCCGCGAGGGCAAAACCTACGAATGCTCCACCGGCCTCGAGGCGCTGGCGCAGGAGCGTGGGGCGTTCGTCACTTTAACCGAAAACGGGCAGCTCCGCGGCTGCATCGGATACGTGGCGCCCATCAAACCCCTGTACCTCGCCGTACGCGACGTGGCCAGGCTGGCGGCTCTCCGGGACACGCGCTTTCGCCCGGTTACCGTGAGCGAACTGGGGAACCTGCAGTACGAAATCTCCGTCCTGTCCCCGCTGCGCCGCGTAATGGACACGCAGGAAATCCGCATCGGCCAGCACGGTCTGCTGATCCACACCAGCGACCACGAGGGCCTGTTGCTGCCGCAGGTCGCAATCGAGGGGAAGTGGGACCAGGCCACTTTCCTGGAGCAGGTTTGCTATAAGGCCGGCCTCTCGGGGCACGCCTGGCGGGATGCCGGCGCCGATCTGTTCCGCTTCACCGCCCTGGTGTTCGGCGAGCACGGTCCGGTGGAGTCGCTCGCGCCGCCGGATCCGCTGGTGCATTGGCCTTGGTCCGCGGCGCCCAGGTAGCCGTCACTTCGTCCGGAACGCCTCGATTTCGGCCATCTCGGCATCGGTCAGGCGAAACTCCATGGCGCCGATCACGCCATCCACCTGGGCGGCGGAGCGCATGCCCACGATGGCCGCGGTGACGGCGGGGTTGGCCAGCGCCCAGGCAATCGCCACTTCGCCAGCCGAGCGTCCATGCCCCTCGCCGATCCCTTTCAGCAGGTCGGCCAGTGCCAGGTTGCGGGTCAGATGGGGCTCCTGATAGGCCAGCGCGCGGCGCCGGAAATCGTCGGAGGGAAACGCCGCGACCCGTTCCTTGGTCATCTTGCCGGTGAGCAGGCCGGACTTCATCGGCGCGTAGGCGAGGACGCCGATCCGGTTGGCCAGGCAGTACGGCAAAATCTCCGAAGCCACCTCCGGCGATACGGCCGAATAGGGCGGCTGCAGGGAAGCGACCGGCGCGATGGCGCGGCATCGCTCGATCTGCGTCACGTTGAAATTGGAAACGCCGATCCAGCGCACCTTGCCCTCCTGCCGCAGTTTGGCCAGGGTGGACCAGGCCTCCTCGAGGTCGGGCTCCGGATCGGGCCAGTGTACCTGGTAGAGGTCGATGACGTCCCGCTTGAGCCGGCGCAGGCTGGCTTCGCACTCGCGGCGAATCGAATCGGCCTTCAGGCAACCGGAAATCTCGCGTTTTTCATTCCAGACGCGCTCGCACTTGGTGAAAACATAGGGCTGGACGGCGCGGCCGGCGAGCGCGCGCGCCACCACCTCTTCGGAATGGCCCAAGCCATATACCGCCGCGGTGTCGATCCAGTTGACACCGAGATCCAACGCGCGATGAATCGCGGCAATCGATTCGGCGTCGTCCTGCGGACCCCACGCAAAGGCCCACCCGCCGCCTCCCATAGCCCAGGCGCCTATGCCCATGGGCGTCAATTCCAGATCGGTCGTTCCCAGAAATCGCTTTTGCATCTTTACCAGAATAACCCGCCGCGCGGGGGTAAGAATGCTTGAGAAAACTGGGTCGGAAATACTACTGCCTTACAGCTTTCCAGTAGACGGTGGAGTGCGCCGGTTTCCGTGAGAGGCCGACTGGAGCTTCAAAACGGGAAAGCCCGGATCGGGTCCGGGCCTTCCACACGAAGCTGGAAAGGAGGATCCAGCTTATGATCCTCTTGCTGGTAAAGATCCGGTCGATTGCAGGCCGGCTTACGGCGCTGATCGTTTGGACCCGTAAGGGCCGGCGCTAAGCGTCGAGCGGGGATCGGGCAGGCCCCCGGTCCCTGCTACCAGCATCATAGCGCAGCTTCAGGGTTATTTCCACCGCTACCGTCTGACCGGGTGCGCCGCGGGATCCAGGCGGGCCATCCAGGCGGGAGGTTGGGGACTGGGGCGTCGCAGTTTTGCGAATGCGGCAACTCAGAGGGGAGATGGGGAAGCCAGGGCGGCGGAGGTGGGATGAAGTTAAGCTATTGAAAAGAGGGTGGTTGTCGGTACCGCTCCGGGGCGGAAGTCGAATTGCAAAAGCGATCCGCGTCCGCCGTTTCGGTCCGGCCGGCGGCGGATATTTTGAGCGGAGAAACAACCCATGACCAGATTCGCAACCAGTGAGAAAACCGAGGTCGGCAGTCTGATTCGCCAGATCGATACGGCCATTCAAGAACTGGAGCGTTTCATAGCCGTGCGGCAAGAGATCGCGCGGGAGCGCGGAGGGGCAGGCGCTGGCGGGGTCTCCCGGAAAGATAGAATCGGCGGCAAACCGCATGCAAACTCTAGAATCGATTGATCCTATATGCGCCCACCCAGGACCCGGGGCGGATCCGGTGCCTCCGGGATACGCGGCTGGCGCGAAGGGACCCGGGTGTCGAGAGAGTCTCCCCCGCTCCTGATGTCGTGGAATTTGCGTTGAGCCAGTTTCGGCGGCGACCGGGTGGGACAGACCATCGTTTTTCGTGGTCTGTCGGCCCCTCGCCAGGCCCTAACAGCCTGACAGACGACAAAAAACGATCGTCTGTCCCACCGCTGGGTCAGGTCATTTTCCCTTGGGCCGCTCAAAATGCCGAGGTGACATCAGGAGATCGGAGTCTCGCCACGGCACGCACGAGCGTGCGCCACGTCCTGTTGTTTCATGACGATTCCTAATCTAAGGCCCTGTCAGGGAATAACCATTCCACGGTCGCGGCTCTAACTCGCGGCATGACGCAACGAATGCTTGGATCGGAGCCGGTAGGGAAAAAACAAATTCAGGCCGCCGATGAAGAGGTTCCGCGCCTGGCGGGGCGGGGTGCTAACGTGGAAGCGAGGCTGCATTGTGGGTGGCAGGATTGGCGACCGCGGATTGGGCGCGTGGGCTCTCGCGCCGCAGTCTCCTATTTTGGCGGCCGCGATAAATAGGACCGACACCGATACTCTTGCGGTGTCCGCCGAACCGGCCGCCTGCCGGCAAGACCGGCAAACCGGTCAGCTCCGTACGCAAACACAAGGATGAGGTGCCATTTATGAAAGCGAGTCGAATGAGGGATCTGAGCCGGCGCGCGATGCTGTATCAGGCCGCCGCCGCGAGTGGTTTGGGCGGGGTCTATACGATGTCGGCCTCGGCGCAGCAGGCAACCCCTGGCCGGGTGCCTGCCGGCGGCCCGGGAGCACCCACGCTTCCCGGACCCGGACGTGGCGCGCCGGTACACTACGGGCCGATCAACAAGTTCTCCTCGCCGAGCGACCTGAAAATTACCGACATACGGGCGCTCCGGGTTGCGGCCAATTTCGATTACCCGATCATCAAAGTCTTCACCAACCAGGATGTCTACGGGCTGGGAGAAGTGCGCGACGCCGGCGACGAAAACCTGGCCCTCGCCATGAAACCGCTCCTGGTGGGAAGAAGCCCGCTGGACATCTCGGGGATCCTCCAATCCGTCCGTCCCTACGCCGGGCCCGGACGCCAGGGCGGCGGATTCAGCGCCATCGATATCGCCCTCCACGACATTACGGGCAAGGTCTTCGGCGTGCCGGTCTGGCGGTTGCTGGGCGATAAGAAACGCGACCGTGTGCGCATGTATTGCGACACCACCGGAACCCGCGATCCCAAGAAGTACGGCGAACGGATGATCGCGCGCATGAAGCTGGGATTCACGTTCTTCAAGATGGACGTGACCACCAACTTCATTGGCGGCACGCCGGGAAACCTGGATACCGAGGGTATCCCGACGGACAAGGGGCTGGAGTACGGAGGCGAGTTGATCGGGGCGGTGCGCGACGCCATCGGATGGGACAAGCCGCTCGCGGTGGACGCCGCCAGCCTCCGGTGCGGTACCGTCACCGACGGCATTCGCGCCGCTAAAGCGTTTGAGAAGTACCGTCTCTCCTGGCTGGAGGACCTTTTTTATACGGGCGGTTTCTGGCGATGGAAGGACTTCAAGGAGATCAAGGCCCACACCAGCACCAAGCTGCTCACCGGCGAGGACGGTTTCGGGCTGGAGGAAGGCTTCCAGGAACTGATCGACAACCGCGCCGTGGATATCATCCACCTCGATCACGGTACTTCCGGCGGATGCCGCGAGACGAAACGCATTGCCGATTACGCTTACAACCGGGAGCGGATCCAGACGGCGATTCACATGGCGGGCTCGCCATTGGCCACCATCGCCGCCGTACATACGGCGGCCACGCTGGACGATTTCGTGGCCATGGAATGCCACGCGGTAGATTTCATTTCCTGGTGGCAGCAATTGATCACGGGGTTGCCGCAGCCGCTGATCGACCGGGGCTATATCGCGGTTCCGGACGCTCCGGGTCTGGGCGTGGAATTGAACGAAGCTGTGGTGAAGGAACACCTGCGGCAGCCGGGCTACTTCGAACCGGGCACCAGGTGGGACGAAAGCTTCGTCGGCCGATTCCGGGGCGGACCGTGGCCGCACTTCAACGTGGACGGGGTTTGGGTAAACGAGCGGACCGAGGACTACTGATCCCGAGTACGTACAGGAGATAAAGTGAAAACCGCGGCGTGGTTCTTTGTGGGTGCATTGCCCGCACTGGGGCAGTACTCGGTGGAGCGGAATGGAGATGTGGTTAGGCTGCTGGATGGCAAGAGCCAGACGGTGGTTTCGGTGATGCCATCGCACGGCAACGGCGCCTTCGATATGACGGTTCGGGGGAAGAAGGTGCTGTATAACCCGTACGCAACGCCGGAAGAATACAAGAAGTCGAGAGGGATAACGGGGATTCCGTTCCTGGCGCCATGGGCCAACCGGCTGGACACTACGGCGTTTTATGCCAACGGGAAGAAGTATAATTTCAACCTGGAATTAGGGACGGTGCGGCGCACCCCGGACAATCACCCGTCGCACGGTTTTCTGATGAGTACCAGCGCGTGGGAAGTGGTCGAAGCCAAGGCGGACGAAACCGCGGCGTGGGTGACGAGCCGGCTGGAATTCTACCGGCACCCGGACTGGATGGCGCAGTTCCCGTTCGCGCACACCATCGAGATGACGTACCGGCTGAAGGACGGGACGCTGGAGGTTCAGACCAAATTGAACAATCTGAGCGTGGACCCGATGCCGGTGGCGATCGGATTCCACCCGTTCTACCAGGTGAACGACGCGCCCAGGGACGAGTGGACGTTCGGGCTGGGGGCACGCACCCAGTGGATGCTGGCCCCCGACAAGATTCCGACCGGAGAGACGCGGCCGATCGAGCAGTTCCTCCCCGATCCGCAACACAGCGTGCTGAAAGGGCTGGACCTGGACCACGTATTCGGCGACCTGATCCGGGATGGCTCGGGAAAAGCCACCATGTGGGTACAGGGGAAGGCCGAGCGGGTGGAGGTGGCGTTCGGGCCGAATTACCACGCGGTAGTGGTCTGGGCGCCGGCCGGACCACACCGCGATTTCATCTGCTTCGAGCCGATGGCGGCGATTACCGATGGGCTCAACCTGGCCGAACGCGGACTCTATAAAGAGCTCCAGTACATTCCGCCCGGAAAGACGTGGCAGGAGAGTTTTTGGGTCACCCCGAGCGGGTTTTAGGCTGGCTGGCGCGCAGCCGCCACCGCGGCCAGGTATTGGCGGGCGCGGTCTTCGATGACGTCGAAGCGCCCTTGCGCCACGGTTGCCCCATCGACCAGCTCCGAACCCACCGCGACCGCGCAGGCGCCGGCTTTGAGGAACTCGCCGACGGTAGCCAGGTTCACGCCGCCGGTCGGGACCATCTGAATTTCCGGGAACGGCCCTTTGAGAGCCTTGATGTACTTCGGCCCGCCCACGGCGCTGCAGGGGAATATTTTAACGGCGTCGGCGCCGGCCTGCCATGCCGCTAACACTTCGGTGGGCGTCAGTGCGCCGGGGAAGATGACTTTGGAGTAGCGCTTGACGATCTCGATGGTGGCCAGGTTCAAGGCTGGGGTCACGAAGAACTGCGCGCCGGCCAGCATGCACGCGCGGGCCGTCTCGGGATCGAGCACGGTACCGGCGCCGAGGATCATTTCGTCGCCGAGCCGGTCCGCCAGTTTCTCCAGTACCCGAACGGCGCCGGGTACGGTCATGGTAACTTCTGCCGCGCGAACGCCGCCGCGGTGAATCGCCTCAATGGCCTGGAGTGCGCTGTCCGCACTGGCAACGCGAACGATCGGGACGAACCCGATTTCAATGATGGAATTGAAAATCTGCATCTAGCCTCAGAATAACTCCCCGACGGAGGGGCGGTTCAGGGCTAGCGCCGCAAGTGAAAAATCAAATTCCCTGGTACACCGCTTTGGAAGTTCGATAACGTATTTGCGTGCAACCGCTCCCTTACGGTCGCGGCTCGGTAAGTGCCTGTCAGGAAATAACCATGCCAACCCGACGTGGCGCACGCACTCCTGCGTGCCGCGTTGGCATTTTTGCCGACGCTCGGCGCACCATACGCGAGCGGGTGTCGAGAGAGTCTCGACACGGCACGCACGAGTGCGTGCGCCACGTCGGGCTCCAGGATTCGGCATGGTTATTTCATTACGATTCCTAAGTGACTGCAAACACGCGGTGTTCGTAACCGAGCCGCGACCGGTAAGGGAGCGGTTGCCGCGCCTAAGCTGCGAAATCCCCAGATCGGTTAAGCAGCCATCCCCAGCCCTCGCCGGGCGAGCGGGGTATAGAATGGAATAAGATCGCTGTAAGATTACCGCGAAGACCGGAGTATCTCAGTTGTAACCCGTCCGCAGGCTTAGCCCGAGGGTCTATTGTCGAAGAATCGCAAACCGCACCGAACGGCGAAGAGCCAGGACCCGAGTCACGACGCGGTTGGGGACGTACGAGCCACCTTCGACGACGCCCTGCGGCATCACCAGGCGGGACGGCAGGCCGAAGCGGAGCGGCTTTTCAAGCTGATCGTGACGGCCGAGCCCCGGCACGCCGACAGCCAGTACTTTCTCGGTCTCATCGCCCATGAGAGCGGCCGTTACGACGTAGCCGTGGACCGGATCGGCCGGGCGATCCGGATCAAGGAAGGCATTCCTTTTTATCATTACACCCTGGGTAACGCCCTCAGGTCCCAGGGCAAGACCGCGGCCGCGGTGGCTCAATTCGAGCGTGCCCTTGCGCTGAAGCCGGATTACGTCGAGGCGCACAACAACCTGGGCGTCATTCTAAGTCAGCAAGGCAAGCGCGACGAGGCGATAGGGCATTACCGGAGCGCCCTGGCGATCGGGCCGGATTCGGCCAATGCTCACAGCAACCTGGGCACGGCGCTGGGAATGCAGGGCAAGGTTGCGGAGGCGATGACCCACCTGGAGCGCGCCGTCGCGCTCGACCCCGGGCACGCCAATGCACACAACAATCTGGGTCTCGCACTGGTGGCGCAAGGCAGGATGGCGGACGCGATCGCCCACTACGAACGCGCCCTGGAGCTGAACCCCGGCTACGCGGATGCGCACAACAATCTGGGCACCGCGCTGGCCGGGCAGGGCAGGGTGGCGGACGCGATCGTTCACTACGAACGCGCCCTGGAGCTGAATCCGCGCCACGCGAGCGCCCACAACAATCTGGGGCTCGCGCTGGGAGCGCAAGGCAGGTTTGCGGACGCGATCGCGCATTACGAACGCGCCCTGGCTCTGAATCCGGACCGCCCCGATGCGCACAGCAATCTGGGTCTCGCACTGGCGGCGCAAGGCAGGATGGCGGACGCAATCGCCCACTACGAACGCGCCCTTGAGTTGAACCCCCGCCATGTAAACGCCCACAACAACCTGGGCACGGCGCTGATGGCGCAAGGCAGGACCGGGGACGCGATTGCCCACCTCGAACGGGCCCTGGCGGTGAACCCGGACCATGCCGACCTGCACAACAATCTGGGAGTTGCGCTGATCGGGCAAGGCAGAATCGGGGAGGCGATTGCCCATTACGAACGCGTCCTCGTGCTGCGGCCGAACGATGCCAATGCCCACAGCAACCTGGGTACGGCGCTGGCGGAACAAGGCAGGATTGCGGACGCGATGAGCCACCTCGAACGGGCCCTGGCGGTGAACCCGGACCATGCGGATGCCCACAACAGCCTGGGAAACATCTTCAAGGACGAGGGCAAGCTGGACGATGCCATGGCGCACTACGCGCGGGCCATCGCCATCCGGCCGGACTTCGGAGAGGCTCACCTGAACCGCGCCGACATCAAGTCCTACCGTCCCGGCGATGCCGATCTGCCGGTGCTGGAAGCGCTGGCCGGCAGGCAGGATTTGCCCGCCAACACGGCGATGCGTATCCATTTCGCCCTGGGGAAAGCGTTCGAAGACACGGGAGATTACGCCCGTGCCTGGGAGCATCTGCGCCAGGGCAACGGTCTGAAACGCAGGCAAATCGATTACGACGAAGCCAGGGTTCTCAACCTTTTCGGCCGGGTTTCGACCGTGTTCGACACCGGGCTGCTCGATCGCTTCCAGGGCAAGGGCGAAGCTTCGCCGGTTCCGGTTTTTGTCCTCGGCATGCCGCGTTCCGGCAGCAGTCTGATCGAGCAGATACTCGCCAGCCATCCGCAAATCCATGGCGCCGGCGAACTGACGGATTTCGAGGCGGCGGCCAGCGGCGTGTTCCGTGCCGGCGGCCGAGTGGCGGAATATCCGGAGTGCGCTGGCGCGGTCGACGGCGCCGGCTTGCGGCGCATCGGCCAGTCCTATCTGGCACGCCTGCCGTCCGTGGCGGAGGGTAAGGTGCGGATCGTCGATAAGCTGCCCGGCAACTTCCTCAATATCGGCCTGATCCATCTGGTGCTGCCAAACGCCAGGATCATCCATACCATGCGTCACCCGATGGATACCTGTGTGTCCTGTTATTCCAAGTTATTCACATTCGGTCATCACTATACCTACGATCTGGCGGAGTTAGGGCGCTTTTACCGCTATTACGACGAGCTCATGACTCACTGGCGGCGCGTGCTTCCGCCGGGCGCAATCTTAGATGTCTCTTACGAGGACGTGGTCGACGACCTGGAAGGCCAGGCCCGGCGGATGATCGAGTATTGCGGCCTGCCCTGGGACGATGGCTGCATCGGCTTCCATAAAACCCGCCGGCCGGTCAAGACCGCCAGTTCCGTTCAGGTGCGCAAGCCGCTATTCCGTAGTTCGCTCCAGCGTTGGCGCAGGTACGAAAGCGGAGTAACCCCGCTGCTCGACGAGTTAGGGAAGATCCTGCCCGATCTCGCGCCGCTGCTGTCCGGTGCAATGGCAGCCGCGGACGGCACACACAAAGCTTGATCGGGCGCTTAACCGATCTGGGGATTTCGCAGTTGCGGCCCGGCAACCGCTCCCTTACGGTCGCGGCTCGGTTACGGACACCGCGCGTTTGCAGTCACTTACCGAGCCGCGACCGCAAGGGAGCGGTTGCCGGGAACTAACTCCCCCAAATCGGTTAAGCACCCCGCTTGATCGCGGCAGATCGGAGACTGGCAGCCCTTGCATCATCGTATTTGCGCGTGTTTGAATGCGCCGTCCACTTTTCATTGCGGCGTGTGAAGGTCTCGCATCCATTCGCCCAAAGCCAATTGCGCTGTGACTTTTGCCGAACCACATTGGCCGAAGCACCGCTTGCTTCCGCAACGGGCTTGCCATAGAATCGGCGCTGAGGCTTTAAGGAGGACTGTTTATGGGCAAAGTGAACTGGCAACGGATCGTTCTCGGCGGGCTACTGGCCGGGGTGATCATCGACGTCTTCGAATGGGTTACGAACGGCGTGGTATTCGCGGGCGATTGGGCGGACGCGATGAAACACCTGGGTGCGACCACCAACTTCAGCGTGAAACAGATTGCGGCCCTGAACGCGTGGGGATTGCTGACGGGCATTGTGATGGTCTGGCTCTATGCCGCGATCCGGCCGCGTTTCGGCGCGGGGCCAAGAACGGCGGTTCTGGCCGGGTTCGCCACGTGGTTTCTGGCCTACGCGCTCGGCGGTGCGTTTCCGGTGTTCACACACTTGTTCCCGCTCCGTCTTGCCGCCGTCACCACGCTGATCGGATTGGTCGAGGCGGTGGTTGGCGCGGTGGCTGGCGCGTGGCTTTACCAGGAAGCCAGCCAACCGGAGACGAAGCCGCTCAGCCGGGCGGCGGGCGCCTGACGGGCGGGAAGATTGATATCGATCGGCCGGCGCGAGCCTACTCCGAGGTTCCCTGCTCCCTGCCGGCCCGCGCCCTCAAATGGTTTTCAGATACTCGAGCAACGCCGCCTTCTGGTCCTCGGTCAGGTTGGTGCCATACTTGTCGCCGGCGTGCCCGATATTACTGTTTCCCGGCTGTGAAGTGTCGAAGGTCCAGCCGCTTCCGCCGGTTGAGTAACCGAGCCTCGCCGGATCGTATTCCCGATTTCCGACAATGAACTTCGTGGGGCGCTGGGTGGGGTGCAACAGGTGCCAAAGCGTCGGCACCGACCCATTGTGCAGGTACGGCGCCGTAGCCCAGACGCCGGTCAAAGGCCGCGCCAAATATTGACCGGTGGCGCGCCAGATCGCCGGGTTGGCATCCATGGCCGCCTGGTCGGCGGTGGAGACTCCGTCGTCGGAGAAAGCGCGCGCCTTGAGGCCGTCGAGGATCGGCTTCACCGCGGCGGGAAACGGCACCGCTCCGGCGACGGGCTGGCCGAAGCTGTTGGCCCGCTGGGGATCGGTTCCGGCGTCGGTCAGCGCGTACAGGCGATTCTGGTGGCAGTCGCGGCAGGTGTCGTTGAAGATCTGTTCACCGGCCGCGGCCTTTGCTTGGTCGATCGGCCCCAGAATGTCGGCGGGCCATTTCGGGGGCTGGAGTTTGTGGGTCAGCACTTCGAGCCGGTGCAGGTTCGCGATCCGCAGGGTCGATTCATAGGTTTTGGGATCGAACACCGCGCCCATCCCCAGGGCCTGTCCGATGTTGCGCTCGAGGATGGAGTTGGTGTTGCCGTCGTAGTGGATCCAAACCGCGTCGGTGCCGGCGCGCTGTTGGGTTGTATCGGGAACGTCCCAAATGAACGGAAAGCTGACAGGGGACTGCATCCGGAGGGCGTTGGCCGGGAACAGAAGGTTGCGGGCCGCGCCAAAGGCATCGATGCGGCCGGGTCCGGGCTCGGTACCATCCAGCAGGAGTTTACCGCTTTTGAGGTAGGCGAGCCTGGCCTTCGCCAGCGTGAGGGCGCGATGCCAACTGGCCGAAACAGTCTGGCCCCGCAGAGCGGCGGCGGAGTCGGTGGCGTCGGCGGCCTGAGAGGAGGCGCTGTGAAAGTTCCTGTCCGCCGTTGAGGCAGGCGCAACTTCACCGGCGGTTTTCGCGGCGGGATCGGAAGCGTAGGTGGAAGAGTCGGCGGACGACGGGCTGGCAGTGCCCTGTGAATCGCGGACCATGGCCAGCACCAGCGCGACAGCCTTCGCGGGGTCGCGCAGTGTGGCGTCGAGCGAGTCCTTCAGTTCCACTTGATAACTCTCGAGATCCACCAGCGAAGGCGCGCCGTCGATCCGCACTCTTTTCCCCCGATAGGTCACCTCACCGACATGGCAGGCGGCGCAGTTGAAGCCGACCATTTCGAGACCGATGTGGCTCTTGTCGCGCGAGTGGACCGTGGTGATGCCAACGGGCAAGCCGTGAGGATTGGCGGCGCTGGTGGCATCGGGGATGAAGCCGAAGCGTTCCATACCCTCGAGGAACGGCTTACCGGTCTTCACGCTCACGATATTGGCGAGCAGCGCGTACGGCATAAGCTCGCTGCCTTCGGCGAGATGGTGATACTCGGCGCGCTCGGCGTCGGACCATCCGTTCTGGCTCCAAACCACGGTTTCGGCGGAGTTGGAAGAGGATGGCTGGGGAGTGGATGGCTTGGTGGCGCATCCCGCCAGGAGCAATGATCCGGCCACCGAGATCGGGAACGCAAGGGGGCTGAGTCGCATTGGTCAATTATACGTGGAATGAGCCTCGGCCCAACCGGGGGTAGATACCCCACAATTATTCGATCCATTCCCGCAGCCGCCCGATATCCAGATGCTGCTTCAGGTGCCCGGCCCAGCGATCGATGCGCGCATTTCTTTCCGCGGTTACATTGACCGTTACAGTTACCGGGTCGAGGCCGATTTCAGTGCGGCATCGCGTAAGGAACGCGTGGCGGAAGCCATCGTCGTCGAACAGCCCATGCACGTAAGTGCCCCAGACTCGGCCGTTTTCGGCTACCGCGCCATCGGGCAGGGAACGGGTATCCGGCTCGCGGACGATCTCGGCGAAAGGCTGGCAGCCGGAGCGGTAGCGCGTCTCTCCCATGTGGATTTCATAACCATGAAAGGGCGCGCCGTCCCAGGCGAGCACGCGTCCGGCGGCGCGGCGCACGGTTTTTTCCGTGCCCAGAACGGTGCCGAACCGCAGCAGGCCGAGGCCGGCAACGGATCGGGATTCGCCGCCGCTTTCCACGCCATCGGGATCTTCGATGCCGAGGCCCAGCATCTGAAATCCGCCGCAGATGCCGATGAGCGGACCGCGATGGGAGTTCAGGCACGCGGCGAAACCGCGGGCCCGCAGCCAGGCGAGGTCGTCGAGGGTCTGCTTGCTGCCGGGCAGGATCAGCACGTCGGCCGCGGCAGCTTGCACGGGGTCTTCGAGAAACGCCAGCGCGACGGAGGGCTCCATGGCCAGGGCGTCGAAATCGGTGAAATTGGCCATGCACGGAAGCGCGATTACGCCCACGCGCAACGGCCGGCTCGGGGAATGGGGCGGGGAAGTGGGGCACCAAACACGTTCGGGCGTACGCCGGTCTTCGAGCGCGACGCCGTCCTCTTCTTCCAGGCCCAATCGATCGAGGAACGGAATTACGCCCACGCAGGGGATGCCGATTCGCCGCTCGATCATTTCGACGCCCGGAGTGAGCAGCGCCAGGTCGCCGCGAAACTTATTGATGGAGAAGCCGCGGATGCGGGCGCGGTCCTGGGCGTCGAGCAGTTCCAGCGTGCCCAGCAGGGAAGCGAACACGCCGCCGCGATCGATATCGCCCACCAGGAGGCATTGCGCCTCGGCGGCATGGGCCATGCGCATGTTGACGATGTCGTGCTGGCGAAGATTGATTTCGGCCGGCGATCCGGCGCCTTCGAGCACCACCAGATCGTAGGCTTCGGCCAGCTTGCGGTAGCTTTCGAGCACCTGGGGGAAGAGGTCTTCCACGCGGCGCTCATGATAGTCGAAGGCGGTGACTTGTCCCCAGACGCGGCCCAGCAAAACGATTTGCGAGGAGCAATCGCCGCTCGGTTTGATCAGCACCGGGTTCATTTCAGCGCACGGAACGACTCGGCAGGCTTCCGCCTGCAGGGCCTGGGCGCGGCCGATCTCGCGGCCGTCGGGCGTGGCGGCGGAATTGAGCGACATGTTCTGGGCCTTGAAAGGGGCGACGCGCAGGCCGGCGTCGGAGAAGATACGGCCCAGCCCGGCGGCGACCAGCGACTTGCCCACGTGCGAGCCGGTGCCCAGAACCATTAGGGCGCGCGCGCTCACTCGGCGGCCCCGGTATCGGCGGCCGAAGGGAACAGGGCGGCCAGCCGGGCGGGGTCGTGCCGGCCCCAGCCATCGAAATGGAGCAGGGAAGCGAGCGGCTGGCGACGTTCCCATCCGTGTTCCTCCAGGTCCGGCTTGGGACGAAACTCGGAAACGAAGCCGAGACAGAGGTACGCAATCACGGTATGGCCGGCGGGAATCGCGAGCAAGCTCTTCAACGCATCCAGATCGAGAATGCTGACCCAGCCCACGCCCACGGATTCGGCGCGCGCCGCCAGCCACAGGTTCTGAACCGCGCAGGCGGAGGAGTAGAGAACCGTGGCCGGATCGGTCTGGCGGCCGAGTTGGTGGCCGCGGGCGCACTCCGGGTCGCAGGTGACGCAAAGGTTGACCGGGGCATCCAGTATGCCTTCGAGTTTCAGACTGTCGTAGAGTTCCAGACGCGGGCCGGTGTAAAGGGCGGCGGCGCGGCGGTTGGCCGCGGCGAAGTTGCCGTGCACCTGGCGGCGCAGGGCGGCGTCCTGGATGAGGATAAAGTCCCACGGCTGCATGAAACCCACCGAGGGCGCATGATGGGCGGCGTCGAGAATGCGGCCCAGAACCGGCGGCGGCAGCGGCTCGGGAAGGAACTGGCCGCGCACGTCGCGGCGTTCGTAGATGGCGCGGTAGACGCCGCGTTTTTCCTCTACCGAAAAATCGCTACCCGCGCTTCCTTCATTCCTGCTTCCGGCTGCTGAGATCGGGCGCGGCGTTTCAGTTCTCCGTCGGGGCCTTTTCCAAATGGTCCACGGTGATGGTCTCAAGCGGCTCTTTGCGCGCGTCCAGTTTCAGGCCGAATGCCTGAATGGCGGCCCAGATCGAGGAACTGGAGGGATCGGAAGCCGCATCGGCGGGCCCTCCGCCACCGCCCCCGGGACCCATCATCATGCCGCCGCCCATTCCGGCCGCGCGCGCGGCGTTGCGCATGTCGTCCATGGAAAGATCGAGAGCGATATCGTACTTTCCTTTAAGTTCAGTCCGGTCCATCACCGGCCGGTCCAGGAAGCCGGAGAGCAAATCGGCCAGCCCGGCCATGGTGAGACCCAATCTCTCCATGTGCATGCTGGTGCCGTTCATGGTCATCTTGGTGGTGCCACCCAACCCGCCGCCCATGCCGAAGTCGCCTCTCACTGTTACCGTATTGCCGCTCATCTTGATCTGCGGAGACTGATTGTCATGGGAGCCCGCTGCGGGGTCGCCCGGTTTGGCGTCCGGATCGGGCTTCGGTGCCTCCGGATCGGGCGCCGATTCCTTCAGCTTGACACCGCCCTTCGCCACCACCAGATCGTAAACGGCGTGCTCCTTGCTGTCGTGATGAACCGTCAGCTTGAAACGCTCCGCCAGCAGCGCCTGAAGCATCTCGGGGACCTGGTCTTTGTTCGATCCCTCGGGCATTTTGGCAAGAATATCGAAGCGCTGGGCGCCCATCCAATCCGGGCCGGATAGTTGGTAGGGCTTGATCTTATAGGCGGTGCGAATCAGGTCGGCCAGCGACATGAAGCCGATGTCGACGCGGGCGCCGTCGACTTTCATCCCGACGTGCAGCTTGCCGGCCATCACGTCGGCCGGGTTGGGTGGAACGGCGACCTTGATGGAAGCCACTTCGAAGGCCGGCGCGGCCGCCGGAGCCTGCGCCCATGCCGAAACCGCCGCCAGCATAGCAACCAAGCCGGTCCGCGGTGCCAATTTGCGTGTCATACCTGCTCTCCCAATCAGGATAACTGTTTTGGCTGCCGGCTGCCGTCCCGCTTCTTCCGGACGCCCTTGTCCGCCAGCCTGGAATAAGGGACGGGCGGAGGGCGGCGGAATTACGCCGAGACGAGTTTGTTGAGAGGATTCGGCGCTTCGGGCGACTCACTATCGAGGGCATTTGTGTGGTCCATTACTGGTTGGTTGGGTGCCTGATCCCGCTGGCGCTGTGGACATTAGTGAGCGGGCTGGACGACCTGTTCATCCTGTTCGTGTGGAGTCTCCCTTGGCGCAAGCGGCATCTGCCCACCAGCGCCGAACTGGCGCGCATTCCGGAACGGCGGATGGCCATCTTTGTGCCTCTCTGGCACGAAGATCGCGTGATCGGGCAGATGCTGCAACGCACGCTTTCCACCGTAAGCTACGAGAGGTACGACATATTCGCGGGTGTCTATCCCAACGACGAAGCGACCGTCAACGCCGTGCGGGAAGTGGCCGCGCGCTGGCCGCGGCTCCACGTCGCCCTGGTTCCACACGATGGGCCGACTTCGAAGGGCGACTGCCTGAACGCCATCTATGACGATATGACCGCCTGGGAGGCGGCCCGGAACGTGCGGTTCGAGGTGATCCTGACACACGACGCCGAGGACCTGGTGTATGCCGACTCGCTGCGCCTGATTAACTGGTTCTCCCGCGACCACGAAATGGTGCAGATACCGGTACTGCCGCTCCAGACGCCTTTCCGCGAATTCACCCACGGAGTATACTGCGACGAGTTTGCGGAGTTTCAACTGAAAGACTTGGTGGTTCGCTGTTTGCTGGGTGGCTTTCTGCCGGCCAACGGAGTGGGCACGGGGTTCGAACGCGACGCTTTGGAGGCGCTCGCGGCCACTCGCGGAGGGACTGTGTTCGACCCTTCATGCCTCACCGAAGATTATGAAACCGGATACCGGTTGCATCAGTTCGGATACAGGCAATTGTTCCTGCCGATCGAGACCGACGGCACGGGTTTTGCGGCCACGCGCGAGTACTTTCCGCGGGACTGGAAGGCGGCGGTCAGGCAGCGTAGCCGGTGGATCACGGGAATCGCGCTGCAGGGCTGGCAGCACCATGGCTGGCGCGGCCCGGCGTGGCGGCGGTACTGGTTCTGGCGGGACCGGAAGGGGATTGTAGGCAATTTCTTGTCGCCGTTATCGAACCTGCTGTTTCTGGCGGGCTTGTGGTTCTGGCGGGAACTGGCTAAGGCGCCGCCGGCGGTTGCCGGCCTGTGCTTTATCACGGTGTTGGTCGCGGTGGCTCACGTTCTGATTCGCGGTCGCGCTACCGCCATGATTTACGGCTGGAAGTTCGCGCTGGGAGTTCCGCTTCGCATGTTCTGGGGCAACTTGGTGAATTTGGCTGCAACCTGCATGGCACTGCGCGGCTACTTAGCCTCGATTGCCGGGTTGCGGAAGCTTACCTGGGCCAAGACCGAGCATGTGTATGCGGCGGCCGGAGCGGGAACGAACCAGCGTTTGGGCGAAGTGCTGGTGCGCCTGCGTTGCCTTTCGGCGGAGCAGATTCAGGCTGCTGTAGCGTCCCAACCGAAGGGTGTGCGGCTGGGCGAGTATTTGATGCAATCGGAACGGCTTACCGAAGAGAATCTGTATCGGGCGTTGAGCTTGCAGGCGGGGTTGGAACTGGGATTGCCGCAGGCGGCCGAAGTCTCGGCGCCGGCCACGCACGCGCTTCCGGCCGATACCTCCCGGCGCTGGAAGGTACTACCGTACCGGGTGTGCGCTGGACAGATGCATTTGCTCACTCCTGAGATTCCAACCAGCGACATGTTGCACCACCTCGAAGAGGTGGCGACGCTGGAGTTGCGCTTCCGCCTGGTGCAACCCCGGGACTACGAGCGGATTGCGGACCGGTACCTGGGGCCTGAACCAGTGGCCGAACGCTGACACGACGCCATTTACACCGCCTGGTCGATGCTGTCGATCTTCCGGTGGTCATTTCTAGCACCGGTGGCCTTATTTCTGGCCCATCATCTCGTAGACTTTGCCGGTCAGGAGCTTGATGTCGGCGCGGATTTCGTGGATGTCCTCGCGGATGGCCGCGATCTGGGCGCGCGTATCTTCGCGCGCGGTGGCCAGTTGGGCGCGGGTTTCAGCGCGGATTTCGCGGATGTCTTCGCGGATGGCGGATATCTGGATCAGGCTGACGGTGAGGCTGGCCAGCACGGCGATGGTGGGTAGGCCGATGGCGACGTAGAGCTGGATGTCGTTCATGGGAGGTGGCGTCTCCTTTTCGATTGTCTCATGTAGGGGTTTGGCTGCGGAGGCCCGCTGCGGAATCTCCGCGTGGCGCGCCTGTCAGTTCTTGGTGGCAGCGGTACGCAGCCTTGGCGGCGACGGCGATCTCAGGCGTTAGAGCCCGCCCTCTGCGCTGGGGCATTGCGATGGCTTGCGTTCCGTCGCCTCGGCGGTGGCAGCGATGGCGGTGAGTTTGCGAAAGGCCTGCGCGTTACTTCCGATAATGGATATTATGTTAAATTTTGTGCCGGGATCAAAAATCGGCCCGGTCCCCGCTGAATGAGACCGGGCCTATGGGAAGAAACCAATGGCAAATTGGGAAACTTGTTCTAACGGTGCCCGCCTCCGTGGCCGCCGCTGGCGTGAGCGCCACCACCGCCGCCGGAAACGTGTCCACCACTGCCGCTCGCACCGCTGGAACTACGAGGTGCGCTCTCGCCAGAAGAAGAACCGTAGTGTGGTTGCGACGTGCCATAGCTCGGCGCCGAACCCCGCTGCGGTTCGCTATAAGACGGTCTGCTATAGCGGGTTTCCGGCAAGCTGGAACCACTCCCACCGCTTGACCGCTCGCGAACCACGGGCGGTGCCACTCGATGGCCCGCCCCGGCGCTCTCGCCGGGGCGGTCGTTGCCCGCTCCAGACGGCGCGGAGCGAAGGCTGTTGGCGCTCTGCCCGGACGGTTCGCCGAAGCGGCGCCAACCACCGGTCGAACTCGCGCCCGCACCCGCGCCTCCGTTGGCCGCACCTCGCGCAGCGCCTGCTTCACCCGTGCGTCCGGAAGCCGCGGCGGTCGACCCGCCAGCCTGGCGCCCGAACGGCACCCGTGCCACGCTCGCCGGATTCTGATGGGTAAAGAACGACTGTGTCGCCGCCGACCGTGGCGTGAAAGCGCTGGTCCTTTCGCTATAACGCAGGTTTGCGCTAGTCGGCGACATGGGTACCTGGCCCCGAATTAGCCCGGCACTGCGAATCTGGTCCACCGACGCGTGCCCGACACTATTGAATCTGCCACCGCGAAAATCGGCTACGCTGAGCGAAGACACACCGTTCGCGATTCGCGCGTTTCTGTAAGTACCGTATATATTTGCGTTGCTAATATTAAAGCCGCGGTTGAATCCCGCGCCGTAGTACGCACGCCCCCACCAGGGATGGAACATTTCATAAGGCGCCAGCGGCACCCACCCGAGGTTTCCGAAACCAAAACCGACCCCAAATCCTCCGCCGCCGAATCCGAAAAAAGCCACCAGGCCGGGTGCCCAGTAGTGCCTGACCCCCATTACGCCGGGATACCATAGCCAGCCATAGTTGGCGCCCCAAAACCAACGCCCATAGTGGAATGGCGCCCAGCCCCACGCCGAACAATCCACCCATGTCCACCCGTACCAATCTTCCCAAACCCACCGCCCACACGAATAAGGGGACCACCCCGCAACCACTGTCGGCCGCCACACCGAACCATAGTCGGGAACGTTCACCCAGGTACCGTAACCGTCCATATCCTCGGCCCCATACACACCTTGAGGCACATGTTGCGCGCTGGTGGATTCCATCAAGACATGATCGCGCGATTCGTTCCAGCGATCCCAATCGTCAAGGGCTGGGGCCCCTGCGATCCGAAACTCGGGATCGGGGGCAGAGCCGCGCGCCATCAAGGCTTGCCCGGCGTTCACCCATTGCGAGCCTTTGGGGCTGAACACCTCCACGTCGCCCGACCTCACGGTGACATGGGACTCGCCGTTGTCGGTCACTGATATCCGGTAAACTCCAACCTTTGATGGCCTTACGGAAACATTCGGAGTATCGACTTCAATATTTGCATTGGAAGCGCGCAGGACATTGAAGGTTAGCGTCCCCCGCGCCATTTCCAATTGATAGCGGTCGGCTTCAAGGGTGGTGAGGTGGATCTCACCCAAGCCTCCCAAACGCAATAGGTTAGAGCTGTCAAACTGAACTTCCGCGCGAGAATTGGGGCCGGTCGAAATGTAATCGCCCGCCATCAGCGGCGCATTCACCACACCCGCCACCCAGTCTCCGGAATCGCCGCGCCGCACTGAGACGTCGCCATCCATCACGCTGATCCGACCCACCCCGCGCTGAAGGTCGTCGGGGCTCTGGGCACGCACGGGTGCGGTTCCAAAGGCGGCGGCCAGCAACACGCCGCAGGCTACAGCACGAACTCGGAGACGTCGCATAGCGCTCATTTCTCTGCCGCCCTCTCATGCACGGCCTATACCAAATCGTAAATAATTGAAAATAATCGACCAATCTCCAAGCTAGCGAATTCGCGAATGGCCGAAAACCACCACTGCTGGCTGGGTTGAAGCAGGCTGGGAGGGTCCTAGCCGGGCTAACCGCCGGTTCCAACGCCTGGATGTTATACTCTGTGGCACGATGGGCCTCTTAGGTGACCTGGCATACGGTTTCCGGTCCTTCCGAAGGAATCGCGCCTTTGCCTTTGTTGCCACGATATCCTTAGCACTCGGAATCGGCGTCAACACCACCATTTTTACCTTGGTGAACTCGGTGCTGCTGGCGCCGCTTCCAGTCAATCGACCGGGAGAACTGGCCGAAGTGTACACGGTAGACAGCCACGTACCCGGCACGTGGCTGGTTTCCTATCCCAACTATAAAGACTATCGCGACCGCAACGCCGTTTTTTCCGAGTTGATGCTTTCCGGCGCGGTGGGAATCAACCTGACCGGCCGGGGCGAGCCCCAGCTCCTGGTAGCTCAGTTGGTGTCGGGCAATTACTTTGAAGGTTTGGGAGTCCGGGCCTTGGCCGGGCGCGTGCTAGGGCCCCAGGACGACCTGGAAGGTTCCAGCCCGGTGGCCGTGATCGGCTACGGTTTGTGGGGGCGGCTTTTCGGCCGCGATCCCCAAGTCATGCAGCACGGCCTGGAACTGAATGGCCTTTCCTACCGTATTGTGGGAGTGGCGCCGAAGGAATTTCGCGGGCTGGACCTGCTTTACGGCGCGGACGTGTGGCTGCCTATGGCCGCCTACCCGCGCGCTTTTCCCATTCCGGCGTGGGTCAACCAACGGCGCGTGCAGGCGTTCGCGGTGACCGGGAGGCTGAAACCCGGCGTCAGTCTCCACCACGCGGAAGCTTCCCTGAACGCACTCGCCAGCGAACTGGAGCGCGAGTATCCGCGAGAGAATGACGGCAAGCGAATCCGGCTCGAAGGCATTTCCCAGGCGCTGGTCGGACCCGCGCTGCGTCCCAGAATCGCCAGCGCCGGTTCCGTGCTGCTGGTCGTCTCGGGCCTGGTGCTGTTGATTGCCTGCGCCAACGTGGCGAACCTGATGCTGGCGCGGGCGGCCGGCCGCACGCGCGAAATTGGCATTCGCCTGGCCCTGGGAGCCAGCCGGTTCCGTCTCATCCGCCAGTTACTCACCGAGAGCGTGTTGCTGGCCGTGGGGGGTGGTTTGCTGGCGTTGCTGCTGGCCTGGTGGGCCGGCGGCGCCCTTTGGGCGTGGCGTCCGGAACCATGGAAATACGCCATCGCCTTGCCGCGGCTCGACCGCCGCGTACTGGGTTACAACCTGGCCATTTCGCTGGCCACCGGCCTTCTGTTTGGCCTCTTCCCTGCCCTGCGCGCCTCGCGCGGCGACCTCGCCACCGATCTGAAAGAACGTACCGGCCAGCCCCCAGCCGTCGGCAAACGCTGGAGCCCGCGCTCGCTATTAGTGATGGTGCAGGTCGCGCTTTCCCTCATCGCTCTGATCGGAGCCGGCTTGTTCGTCCGCAGCGTCTGGGATGGTGACCAAATGAATCCCGGCTTCGACGCGGCCCACCTGGGGACGATCGCCTTTAACCTTGGAGATCAAGCCTACACGGAAGACCGGGGGCGCCAATACCAGCAGCGGGCGCTGGACGTTGCCCGCCGCGCGCCGGGAGTGGATTCCGCCGCGTTGGCCAAGGATGCCCCCTTTGCGCTGACCTCGCGCAACGTGCTCCTGGCCGGACGCGAAACCTCGCGGCCCGGCGTGGGCTGGCCCACGTATGTGCGAGTCGTCGGGCCCGGTTATTTCGCCGCGCTGCGAATCCCCATCGTCTCGGGAAGGGATTTCAGCCCGTTCGACCTGAAGTCGGCGCCGCGGGTGGCCATCGTCAACCAAGCCGCGGCCACTCATTTCTGGCCTGGCCGCAATGCCGTGGGGCAAGTGATTTCGTTCGCCGGGGAGAATTTGCCGGTCCAGGTTGTCGCCGTGGTGCGCAACGCCACTTACCTAACCCTGGGCGAAGCACCGCAGCCGTTGATTTATCTTTCGCTGATACAGTATTACTTTCCGACCACCATGTTGTACCTGCACACGCCGGGCGACCCCGCCCCGGCGGCGGCGGCCGTGCGCCGCCAACTGCAGCCGCTTGACCGCAACCTCCTCCTGCGCGACGAGAGCCTGCGCGATTTCATCCACGAAGTGCTTTGGCCGCAGCGCGTCGCCGCCAGCCTCCTCTCCGCCTTCGGTACCCTGGCGTTGCTGCTGGCGACGATCGGCATTTATGGCGTGATTTCCTACTCGGTGGCGCAGCGCGTGCGCGAAATCGGCCTGCGCATGGCTCTGGGCGCGGAGGCCTCGGCGGTGGAACGCATGATCGTGCTCGAAGGGGTTCGCATGGTGGCGATCGGAGCCATCGTCGGGCTGCTGGCGGCGCTGGCGGTTTCCCGCTCGGTCGCCGGCCTTTTGGTGGTGACCAATCCCCGCGACGCCATGACCTTCGTGCTGGTGCCCACCATCCTGATCCTGGTGGGAGTGATCGCCTGCTGGCTCCCCGCCCGCCGCGCCACCCGTATCGACCCCGCCAAAGCCTTGCGCGAAGAGTAGCCGTAAAGGATGTCTTTATCTTTGACAGCAAGCGACCTGCTTCATAACCGATAATCGAGGTACGTTAGTCAACTTCGAAACCGTGTACTTAGCCGACTCGCCTTCGCCGGAACAGCCAGGCGTCCTGGCAAGGGTTGCCCCGCGCTCCTTCCGGAATGAAATCGACCACCTCGAAGTCTCCGCTTAGGCGATTGCGAACATAAGCTTCGGGATGGAAGACGTTGCACAGATTGGTGCCCGCGCTGTAGTCGTATCTCGTCACCAGATCTCCCGCCAGGAATTGGCGCCGCTCCGGTTCGTTCAGCCGCGAAATGTAGTGTGCGCCATGCAAACTGAGCAGGAGCAAACCTCCCGGGCGTAGAATCCGGTGAAACTCGCTCATCCAGGCCATCTGGGCACTCTCCGGCAGGTGCGTGAAGACGGAAAGGGCATAAACCAGGTCGAATCGGGAGGCGGGATAGCTCGTCGGAGGCGCCAGTTGGTTGGTCCCGATCCGAGCGAAAGACAAGTGCCGCGCGCACCATGTGGTTAGTTCGGGATTGTAATCGGTCCCGTGCAGTTCCGTGCCCGCCAGGTCTTTCCAGAACCGCAGTACGCGTCCGCAGCCGCAACCGAAGTCGAGAATGGCCCTGAGGTCTCCCATCTCGATCTGGTTCCGCTGCAAGATATCGCGTATGCTCCGCGCCGCCAGTTGGCCGCCGTCGAGGTACACGGCAATCTCCGCCGAGCCGGCAACGGCCATCAGAAGACGCCCCGGTGGCATGGCGATCCCGTCCGGTGAAGGCCGATAAGGCCGGTTTCTGAAGTATACGCGGGGGTCGAGGCGGCCGACCCATTGATAGACACGAAATCCGAACGCCAGCAGGCCGAGTCGTTCGAGGACGGGCCCCAACCGATCGATCAGCACCCGCTATGCCTGCGCGCTGGCGCGGTTCAGCAGTGCCTTCATATAGGCGAACCCGTAGGCGGTTTGGGCGTAGTTCTCACCCACCATCGCGGGTGAATGGTCCAGGATGACGATACCGTCGAATTTCACGTCGTGGAGCGCCTTCATGATCTTGTACATGTCGTAGTAACCGTTGTCCATGAAGGTTTCGACGAAGTGCGGCAGCGGCGCGGTGACGTTGCGAAAGTGAATCTTCCAGATCTTGGCGGCACCGAAATACCGGATCGTCTCTTCCGGGTCTTTACCGGTCAGAGCCTTGCCACCCTCCAGCCACGTCCCGCAGCACAGGCAGATTCCCACGTTGGGGCTGGCGGCAATCTCCAGCGCCCGTTTGTAGCCTTCGAAATTGCCGAAAATGCACCGCGGTACGCCCGCCAGCACCGGCACCGGCGGATCGTCCGGGTGGATGCCGATGCGCACGCTGTTTTCCTCCGCCACCGGCGCCACCTGCTTGATGAAGTAGGTGAAGTTCTCCCAAATCTCTTCCTTGGTGAACTCGCGCCCGTGCGAGAGCGGCTCGGCCCAGGTTTTTCCGTCCCACACGCCGCGCTTGTCCGGGCTTGCCATATCGAACTCGCGCGTCGAGCAACCGCGTGTCTTGGCCCGGCCGCTCGACCAGATGCCGTTGCCCATGTGCGCGTAAGTCGTGTAGTAGATCCCCGCCTTGCCCAGGTTGCGGATGTACTGCTTGTATTCCTCGATTTTCCGGTCCCGCCCCGGCAGGTTCAGCGTCACTTCCTGCATGTTGTGTACGCTGGTGTTGCCAATATTCCAAACCGTGATGCCGGCATCGGCGTACCGTTTCTTGATGGCCAGAAAGCCCTCGGCCGTGCGCATCTCCGTAGGCGCTCCGACGCTGACGTATTCGGCACCGATCTGTTTCAGAAACAGCAACTGGTCGTCTGTCGGGGTGGCACCCGACTGCGCGCACAGCTTGATGCCGGGCGCATTCGCGTGCACCGCCGCCTTGGATTCCTCGGCCGCGAGAAGCGCTCCCAGCGCCCCTCCCAAAGCCATTTTGCCGAAATCTCTCCGCCCCGGCTGGAACGTCTCTTGCCTGCCCATAATCACCTCACCAGTCAATCATAACCCCACATATGTGCGACCGCTCCCAGAAGGCGGTCATGGCTCCTTTCGATGCCGTTTCATAGCCGCGAGCCCTGGAAGCTATGAAAAAAATCCCGCCGAGAACGCGCTGGGCAGGCGGAACCACCGGCGGAACCACCTGCCCCACCATTGAAAACAATGCACCTGCTTTGGTGGCGCAGGCGGTTCCGCCTGCGACTTGCGATTTCTTCGCAGCTCCCTGGGGAAGGTTGGCACCGGAAAACGTCACCGTAATTCCGAACGCGAGTGCTTAGAAGCGCGCGTGTCGCCGCTGCCGGCGCAACTCGGCGAAACTGAACAGGGCTCCCTGAATGGGCGTACCCACCACTTCGATGCGCTTGAGATCGCGCGTCCCTATTCCGACACCCTCCGCCAGCCGCAGCGTGCTGTCGCAGCTCTCAAACGGCGGCGTACCGCGGTCGGCCATCGGGTCGAATCCCATGGTTGCCATCGAGACCGCGTCCACGTTCACCGGATTCGTACCGGCCACGATCACGCCCGGCGCCACGGCTTTGCAGCCGGGGATCCACGGACCTTCGCCCCCGGCCATGGTGCGAATGCCTTCCACCACCGCCAGGTCGATCGGCCGCGCCGAGATCAGGTCCACCACCGTCCGCGGCACGCGGTATCCGCCATCGCGCGGCGATTTCGGATCCTTCTCCGGCGGCGCAATCTTCGAAGGCTGGCGGTGGCCGGCGTGAACCATATCGCGCCCACCCGTGGGGAGGATGGTCGGCTCGTCCACGCCCGCGCCCGTTCCGTAGATCGTGCAAGGCGTCAGCCCGAAGCAGTTCTTCATCGAAAGCGTGATGCCCGCCGTGGCGTGCTCCTTCATCTTGGCCAGGCTCACAAACACGTCGCAATCCCGGTACGAGTGGTTCAGCTCGAAGCCCGGGTACATCAGCCCGCCCTGCGGCACCATCATGCGCGCGTATTGCTTTCCCCGCCCCAGGAAGTTGGTGTTTTCAAACTCCACGTTGGGCGCCGCGCTCAAAATGTCGCGCGGCTCCCAGCTCGACTCCAAAATCACCTGTTCGATCGGGTCCGCGGTGGACCACGGGCTCTCCAGCAAGCGGATGCGCCGCGCCCCGGCCTTCCCCATCAGGTGGACGGTGGCCGCAATCACGTGCGGATGGGTATAGTGGGTGTCCTCGGCGGGCAGGTAACCAAGCCGATAACTGGCCGCGCCGGTCAAGTTGATCTTGATGGCCACGGTCTTACCTTTGACAAGCCGGCCTAAGCCGCCCAACTGGTCGAACATCTTGTCCAGCGTGGGCAGCAGCTCGCCGCTATCGTAGGTCTTGCATTTTGCCACGGCCACCCGCGAGGCCGGCGCCGTTGCCGCTTGGACCGGCGGTTTCTCCCACAGACAAGCGCCCGCCACGGTCGACCCGGCCATACGCAACCAGTTTCTACGTGAATATTGACAGTACATATTCCCCTCCCTCAAACCTCGGGCGCGGCGCCACGAACCGGCGCTTACCGCGCTCAGCGATCAGTGCGAAGATCGTCCGGTTCCGCTTTGCCGATTGCCCGCATGTCCTTGCTCGGCAAGCTCATATTGTATCGCGAATGCACCCGCTGGCCGCTGCTGAAGGATGATCGGCCGATGCGGTGAAGTCCGTTCCCGGCAATCGCTGCCAGGCGGTCGCGGCTCGGTAAGTGTGCCTCAGTTGCCTGCAACATGCAACATCTGGCTGGCCCAGAGCGTCGCTCCCAGATAGGCGTCCCGGACCGCCGACGCTTCGAAACCGTACGCCTGGGTGAGAGTTTCCACCTGGTCCCAATCGCCGCGCTCGTAACCCCGGCTGAGCCGGTAGGTCCGCGACAACGTGCTCTCGTCGGACGCAGTCCCGAGCAAAGCGTTGGTGATCTCCGGCCCCACACCCACCGAACGAAGCGCCTCGTCGAGCGGCCGGTCGACCAGCGCGTCCAGCAGCGAGAACATCCCCATCAGAAAGGCCTCGTCGGCCAGCGAAATCCCCGCCAGCTTGATCAAGCTCTCGCAAAAGCGTGCCCGCACGATGGCCAGAGTCGCCAGCTCGCCCGGCTTGTCCACGGCTAACCTGGGCAACGTAGCCAGGCCCGCCCACCGGCGAATGTTATCGGTGCCCAGGATCACCAAGGCACGCTCGATCGACTGAACGTGGCCGTCCCGGCCGAACAGCGCGGAGTTCACGTAACGCAGCAGTTTGTACGTCAACGCCACGTCGCCTCGAATCACGTCGTCCAGTCTCTTGACATCCGGCTCCGGCTTTTGCACCTCGCTCAGCAGAAGCAGGCACGTCAGCTTTTGCGCCGGCACCTCTTTGCGGTGAATCATGCTCGGCCGCGCGAAGAAATAGCCCTGGAAGTAGTCGTAGCCGGCGGCCAATACCCTCTCGAATTCTTCGTAGGTTTCCACCTTCTCGGCGAGCAGTTGGATGCCCCGCGGCTTGTAGGTGTGCAGCAGGCGTTCCTGTTCGGGCACCGAAGTGCTTCGGATGTCCACCTTAATCAATTGAGCCAGTTCGGTGAGCGGCTCGAACTGCGGTGTGGAAACAAAATCGTCGAGCGCGATCATGTAACCCTGTTCACGGACGGCGCGGCACAGCGCGATCAGGTCGGCGGTCGGGGCCACCGATTCCAGAATCTCAATCACCGCGGCCTGCGGCGGAAGATTCAGGTAGATCCCTTCGCTGAGCAGGCGTTGATCGAAGTTTACAAAGGCTTTCTTGTCGCCGAGAATGTTCTCCAGCCCGATGGACATCACCGTGTTCGAGATTACCTGTTTGGTGGCGAAGGCCGATTCAGTACCGTCGAACTCGTTGTGTGCCCGATCGGAGCGGTACAACAGTTCATAGCCATAGACCTGGCGATTGCGATCGAATATCGGCTGCCGGGCGATGAGAGCTTCCACAATCCGTCTTATCGACACATGATTGCGAAAGCATGAGCCGTTTCCGAGCCGCCACCCCGGGCGAGCCGTTGCTATAGTGGCATTTGGATAAGAAGAGGAGGTCATCGATGTCCGGGATGAAGGCATCGCGCCGGGATTTCCTGGGCGCCGCCGCGCCCGCGTTGGCAACAGTGGCTCTGGCCGATCCGGGCCGTGCCGCCGCTCAGGCGGCCGGTATCAAACCCGGCGACCTGCCGGATCTGACCATCAAGCAAGTCAAGGTCTGGGTGTTGAAGGCGGAGGACGGCCGCGCCGGAGAGAAGTACGCCGCCATCGTCACCCAGAGCGGCATCGAGGGCAATTACGTCCTCGAGGATCGCTACTACCACACCAATTGGAGCAACCTGGGATGGCTCGAGTATGCCAAAGCCGCGCTCCCGGGAAAGAGCGTCCTCGACCTCCCTGCCCTCACCTCGCAATGGCGCCCCAGCCTGCGCCGCTACGGCCAGCTTTCCTACGCCGCCGCCATCGATAACTGCTGCTGGGACATCCTCGGCAAAGCCGTCGGTCTGCCGGTCTATCGCATCCTGGGGGCGCACCGAGACCGCGTTCGCGCCTACGCCAGTTCCCAGCACCTGCGCACCGTCGAGGATTTCGTGGCCGACGTCAAACACGCCGTGTCGGACGGTTTTACGGCATACAAGATCCACCCGCCCGGAGGCTCCGGCTGGCACGATTACAAGCTCGATATGGAGGTGATCAAAGCCGTCCGTCAGACCGCCGGCGACGGCATGCCCTTGCTGTACGACCCGGTCGGCGTGCTCACCCGCGAGGAAGCCATGAAGGTGGGTCGCCTGCTCGACCAACTGCACTACGTTTCTTTCGAGGACGCCTTACCCACCAAGGATATCGACGGCCTGGTGGAACTGGCCGCCGCCCTGGACGTACCGGTGACCATGGGCGAATTCATCCCGTCGCTCTACGATTACGTCCCCTATATTCTCCGCGGCGCGCTCGACGAAGTCCGCTTCATCGTCGATAACATCGGCGGCATCACCAGCGGCATGAAAGTCGCCCGCATGGCCGAGTGCTTCAATATGATGTGCCAGCCCCACAACTGGGGCACCACCCTCGATCACGCCGTTCATTTCCACTGCGAGCTGGCCATGCCCAATAACGTCTGGTTCGAAATGACGCAACCCATGGGCATCACCGACCGCCCCTATTTCAAGGACAAGCTCCGCCTCGATAAGGAAGGTTACGTCCCCGCGCCGGTCAAACCGGGCCTGGGTTACGAGCTCGACCGCGGCGTGTTCGAAAACATGATGCTCCGGGTGGAAAGCTAAAGGAAACTGCCATGTCGGAACCCAATCCATCGCGACGCAAGTTCTTTGGCGCCACCGCCGCGGGCACGCTCACCGCGCTTTCCACCGTATCCGGCCCCGGCCGCGCCGCCGCCCAGTCGGCCGGCATCAAACCTGCCGACCTCGACCTCACCATCAAGGAAGTCAAGGTCTATGTGCTGAAGCCGGAGGAGACCCCGGGCCGCGGCGAACAGTATGCCTCCGTCGTGACCGCCAGCGGCATCGAGGGCAACTATGTCCTCACCGGCCGCTATGGCCACTCCAACTGGAGCAACCTGGGATGGCTGGCCTACGCCAAGCGCGAACTGGTGGGCAAGAACGTTCTCGACCTGCCCGAGTTCACCAACCAGTTCCACAGCAACGTCGGGCAGCTCTCCTACGCCTCCGCCATGAATAATTGTCTCTGGGACATTCTTGGCAAGGCGGTGAACCTGCCGGTGTACCGCATCCTCGGCGCGTATCGCGACCGGGTGCGGGCCTACGCCAGCTCGCAACACCTGCGTACGGTGGAGGAGTTCGTCGCCGACGTCCGGCACGCCAAATCGCAAGGTTTCACCGCTTACAAGATCCATCCGCCATGGCTCGCGGCGAGCGAAGTGGATTACAAGCTGGATATCGAAGTGGCCAAAGCCGTCCGCAAGGCCGGCGGCGACGATATGGAGCTGCTCTTCGATCGCGTCGGCGCCTACACCCGCCTGGAGGCCATGAAAGTGGGCCGCGCCCTCGACGAGCTGAACTACGTATCCTTCGAGGATTGTCTACCCACCGACGACCTGGAGGGCCTCGCCGAGTTGGCCAAGGCGCTGGACGTCCCCATTACCATCGGCGAGTTCATTCTCTCGCCCTACGATTACGCCAAGTACATCCGCTACGGCGCCCTCGACGAAGTCCGCTTCATCGTCGACAACCTGGGCGGCATCACCGGAGGCATGAAAGTCGCCCAACTGGCGGAGTGCTTCGGCATGCTTTGCCAGCCGCACAATTGGGGAAACCTGCTGGACCATGCCGTTCACTTCCATTGCGAGCTGGCCATGCCCAATAACGTCTGGTTCGAAATGACGCAGCCCATGGGCAGTACCGACCGCCCCTATTTCACCGACCCGCTCCGCATCGACAAGGACGGCTACGTGCCCGCGCCCCGCAAGCCCGGCCTGGGCTACGAGTTCAACTACCACGCGCTCCACGACATGCTCGATCGCATCGAAACTTAGACGCTCCGGCTTTTTGCGCCCCGTTGCCTCGGTTATCCTTTGTGGATACGAAATTCGCAAACGGGTTAACGTCATCCGGAGGTATGATAAAAACGAGGGCGAGATGAAGCTTACCCAGTCGTTACAATCCGATGTCACCTACGTCAAAGACCTGATTGGAGCCGGATGGGCCGGAATCGATTCCGGACGGAGAGAATCCGGCGAGCGGGTCATGACGCCCGCCTTCAAGCGCACGGTGTGGGTGCCGATTGTGATCGGCACGGCGCTCGGTGTCCTGGCCGCGTGCTCGAAAAGAAGCCGCAAGGTCCATCACGCCGTTCTTGGCGGTCTGGTCGGCAGCGTAGTCGGATTCGGGGGCGGCGTCGCCTGGGCTTCCCGCGGCGTCACCGGTGCCGCTGCCCGCGGCGCGGTCGACAAAGTGAACACCGTTCGCGACGCCCGCTGGCTCCGGAAAAATCCCATCGCCTACGCCTAGTACCATGACCGGGAGACCGCTTGCTGACGCGCGCGGCTCGGTTACGAGCCACGACCTAAGGGAGTGGTTTCACGCTAGCGCACAAAATCATGCGGTCAGAGACCTAGCCGCGATTTCGGCCGTCTCCGCACAAGTTGTGTAGTTCTCACCGACCCCAAATCCTCCCCCTCCACCCGCCTCCGCGCCGCCCTCTTCATCATCGACAAAGTCTCCACCCCGCCCAAGTTCGAAAAGGAAGAACCCGCCAGCCTTGACGACATGGTCGCCGCCATCGAGGAAGCCGCCGAAGCCGCTTCTGCCCAGCAACCGCCCGCCGATGCACAAAATTGCACAACCGTGCCCAACGAATCCGTCTCCCAGATGCACAATTTTGCACAAAAGCCCGAACCCTACCGCCGTCCCGAACCCAAAACCGGCCGCAACGACCCCTGCCCCTGTGCCAGCGGCAAGAAATACAAACACTGCTGCCTCGGTAAGTCCTCAGCCGCCGCCTGACCGCCGTGGAGCGGACTCTTAGTCTGCCACGCCGGGACTCATCCCGGCGCTGTTGGTTCCCGCTACGCCGCTTTGTGTGGGCTGCCAATTCTGGCTGGAGCCGGGCCTTTCCCGTCGCGCGCTTTTCCATTCCACGGACCGTTTCCCGCCGCTGGCCTACCGGAAATCGGCTCTGAATGATGATAGCCTTCCAGATGTGATTCGCCGCTGGCTATGCATCGTACTTTTTCTTTCGACCGCTGGCGCCTACAGCCCCGCCGTCGATTCGGCCGGTTCTCTCACCATTCGCATCCTGGACCCCACCCTTGGTAGTTACGGAGCCGGCGGCGCGGTAACGCTGAACCGTGCCGGAGCGCCCTTCGCCCTTGCGGTTTCGCTCGAAAACCGCGGTGCCGCGCCGCTCGAAGGACTCCTTCGAATCGCCGTCATCGACCGCTGGACCGCCCAACCCTCCGGCCCCGTGCCTTTCCATTTAAACGCGCACGCCACCACGCAAGTGGAGTTCACCGTCACCGTCGGAGAGGGCTCGTATAACGCCAATTACCCGATCCACGCTTACGCCGAATTCGACCAGAGCGGGCATCGCCTGGTGGCGCACGCGGTCATGGTATTGCCGGTCGCTCTGCCGAATCCCCCGCGCGCCCAACTGCCCTTGCCGCGGCAGCCGGTCGCCGTTCCGGCCGGCGGCGCCATGGGGCTCGCGCGGCTCCCGGTGAATCGCGTCTCGGCCACGATATCGGCTGCCGACCCTCCCATCGTTCCCACGCCGGGCGAAAACTTTGGCGTCGCCGCACCGGTACGGATTTCGGGTGATTCCATCCTCATGTCGCTCGGCCCGCGCGCTCCCTCCTTCCGCGAACGGGTGGACGCCGCGGCGGTAGAGTATCCGCTCGCCCTGCCCGATACCAAGCCCATCCGCCTCACATTTTCGGCCGCCGGGCCGGGCACGACGCTCCGGGTCCGCGTGGACGACGCGGTGGTGTTCGAGAAACCAGGCAGCAACGGCCCGGAAACCTCATCCGTCGATCTGAGCCGCTACGCCGGGCGCGTCATCCGGCTGGCTCTGGCCGCGCAGACGGCCGAACCCGGCCCGCGCCAAGCCACTTGGGCCGAACCATACCTCCTCGCGGGCGCGGAACTGGCAAAAGGCGCCCTCCCCGCCGAGACCTTGAGAGCCGGCAATTTCGCCGTGCGCATTCAGCCGGGGCCGCGCGGCATGCTGGACGGGAACATGGAGTTCTCTGGCTTAGGCAGGACGCTCAAAATCTCCGGATTCCGGATACGCGTCCTGGGCGATGCGCTTGAAGCCGCGCGTTCCACCAACCAACTGGTCGAAGTGCGGAGCGAGCCGGCGAATGGCCGCATCCGCTTCCGGCATCGTTTCCAAGGCTGGGCCGGCAGCTTCGACCTGGTTTGTGAGATATGGCCGAATGGCGACGCCCTTGACGCTCGCTGGAAGCTGGAAAACCAGCCGCCGCCGAAACCCTGGCTCCCGGTGTATTTGGAAGGGGTGGCCGCCGGCCCATGGAGCGATTCCGTGCGGCGTGTCTACGCCGGACCGGGAAGCGCGATCGAGAAGCCCGGCCCGTTTCAATTGGGCTTCGATGGACACCACCTGGCGACTTCGTTCGTCGGCTTCGAATTCGAGAACGGTATTTCCATGGTGCAAGGCGTGGATACTCCGCCCGACTACCTGGATGTCGAGCCCGCCACGCGGACTTACACCCTGGTGACGCCCCACGAACAAACGCTCACGTTCATCCCCACCGCCAACGTCTGGGCTGGGGTGAAAGTCTGGCGCGGCCTGTCCGGCTTCAGCCGCTCGGGCGGAGTAGAGAAACTGGCCGGCCGCTTTGTCTTCGACTTGTGGGACGGGCGGTATGGCCAGAGCGCCACCGACTTGGCCAGGGCTTTTCGCTACGGCCTGACCGATGCGGTGGTTGTCTGGCACAACTGGCAGCGCTGGGGCTACGACTATCGCCTTCCCGATGTCTACCCGCCCAATCCGCAATTCGGCACTGCGGAAGATTTCGCCGCGCTGGCGCGCCTGTGCAAAGACCACGGCGTGCTATTTGCGCCGCACGACAACTACATCGATTTCTACCCCGACGCCGAAGGCTTCAGTTACGGCAACATCGCCTTCGATCGCGACGGGCAGCCGCGGAAAGCCTGGTATCACGCCGACCGCCAGGCGCAGTCCTACCGCGCGCGCGCCGACCGGCTGCGGCCGTTTCTCGAACGAAATATCAAAACCATCGCCGCCGGATTTGCGCCGGACGCCTATTTCATCGATGTCTGGTCCTCCATGGGCCCCTACGATTACTGGAGCGCGAGCGGGGAGTTCTTCCCGCGCACCGTGACCCGCCAGGCCTGGCGCGACGCCTTCGCCTGGATTCGCGATTACCTGGGTGGCGCGCCGCAGATTTCCGAAGCCGGCCACGATCAACTGATCGGCTGGCTGGACGGCGGCCAAGCTAATCTCCTGCGCGTCGAAGCGCCGCCCGCCACCGGGTTCGTGTGGCCCATCGCCCACGCCGACGCCGAGCGCATCCCGTGGTTCGATGCCGCCTATCACGACCGGTTCGCGTCCCACGGCGCCGGCTACGAGGATCGTTATGCGGCGGGGCTCGACCTGAAGCAACACGGCATGTACAGCCGAGACTACATCTCCACCGAAGTCCTGACCGGGCATCCCGCCATGGTTCGCCAGGCTTTCAGCCGCGAGGCCGTCCGCAAGTATTGGCTGCTGCACGACCTGATGCGCGCGCTGGCGCTGCGGAAAATCGAAGGGGTGGAGTTCGGCGGCGGCAGCCTGCACCGCCAGCACGTTTCCTGGGAAGGCGGCGGCGAGGTATGGGTGAACCGCGGTGCGGGCGAGTGGAGCGTCGCCGGCCACACCCTGCCGCAATATGGCTACTACGCGCGAGTTCCGGTCGGCGGGGGCGTGGTGGAAAGTTCCATCGAAACGCGTTCGGGAACCGTGGTCGAGTGGTCGCGTTCGCCTGAAGCTTTCTACCAGGGCGAGTACCGGGTCGCGCGCGGCGCCGGCGGTATCGACGTGACCCCGCTTCCGTTCGGATCGCCATTCGAAGCGCGAATCGATACCCGCGATCTGCCGTGGAAGATCGGCGAACCGAAGACGGCGGACGTGGTGGATGAAGCCGGACGCGTGCTGCGTTCCGAGCCCGTCGCGCTGGAGGGCGGAGTGGTGACGGTGCGTTTCGATGGCGCGGCCTTTGGCTGGCGCCTTCGCTGAGGCTTCGTGGGTGCCTAACCGATCTGGGGACTTCGCAATTTCGGCGCGGCAACCGCTCCCTCACGGTCGCGGCTCGGTTACGGGCACCGCGTGTTTGCAGTCACTTACCGAGCCGCGACCGTAAGGGAGCGGTTAGCGAAATTCCGCATGTCCACCATTTTAGTATACGTTAATATATATATAAACTTAGCATATGCGGGAACAATGCCGGTCGCTCCGGTCTCTAACCACCACGGAGTCCTGAAATGCTGGAAGCGCGGTCCCTCACCAAGTATTACAACCACACGCCTGCCGTCCGCCAGGTCAGCTTTACAATCAGTCCAGGCGAGATCCTCGGGTATTTAGGCCCCAATGGCGCCGGCAAGAGCACCACGGTCAAGATGTTGGTGGGTCTGATCGAGCCTTCCGAAGGGCAAATCTTCTATCGAGGCCGAAGTGTGTACGAGGATTTCACCGCCTTCGAACGGCGCATCGGCTACGTGCCGGAGGAGCCGCATCTTTACCCGCACCTCACCGGCCGGGAGTATCTGCGCCTGGCCGGCAGGTTGCGGGGAATGCCGCGCCGGGTCCTCGAGCCCAAATTGGACGAATTCCTCCGCGTCTTCGGCCTTTGGAGCGACAGCCACACGCCCCTGTCTTCCTATTCCAAGGGCATGCGCCAGAAAATCCTCTTGTCGGCGGCTCTGCTCCACGACCCGGATATCCTCATCTTGGACGAGCCGTTCTCGGGCCTGGATGTGACCTCCGCCATGATGCTGCGGAGTCTGCTACGGGCGCTGGCGGACCGGGGAAAGATCATTCTGTACAGTTCTCACGTTCTGGAGGTGGTCGAGAAGATCTGTTCCAAAGTCGTAATCCTCCGGCGAGGCGAAGTGGTGGCATACGATTCGATCGAGCGGCTGCGGGAGTTGATGAGCCAGCCTTCGCTCGAAGGCGTGTTCGCCCAGTTGGCGGAGGTGGCGAATGGCGACGAGATGGCGAATCGCATTGTGGACGCGATGAGTTACCCGCGGCCGGCGGCATCGGCGGCAGGAGGCCTGACAGACGATAAAAGACGATTGTCTGTCCCACCGACGGAAGAACCGGAGCGCCCGGTCGAACTCGGCCCGCCTGTGTATCGCGGCATCGCCAGCGCATTTCCGGATGAGTTCCAAAACGTGTATGGCGGCGAGTTGCTCCAAACGGCCGAAGATACCATTGCGCTCGTCTGGCGGCAACATGGCTGGTTTGGACTGGCGCGCGTGCTGCTCGATGTCGCTATCCGCGTGCCGCTCGAGCACGCAGCCGAGCTTGGGCAGAATTTGCGCTATGCCCTGCGGATGCTTCTCGGCTCGCCGGGCTTCACCGCGGTGGCGCTGATTTCGCTCTGCCTGGGGATTTCGATCGCCGCCTGCGCCTACAGCGAGATGAACGGCCTGTTGCGCGATTTGCCCGGAGTGCCGAAGCCCGCCGAGTTGGTGGCGTTGCAGGCGCCCTCGTCCTATCCCGCCTACAAGCGATATCGCGACTTGAACGATCTGTTCAGTTCCACGTTCGCCTATATCGCGCCGGTGCCGTTCGCGGTTTCGCTCGGCGGGCACACGGAGCGAACTTGGGGACACCTGGTCACGCCTTCGTATTTCCACACGCTGGGCGTGCAGCCATCGTTGGGCCGCTTCTTCGATGCGACAGACGAGCGGCCGGGGCGGGCGCCGGTGGTGGTGGTGAGCTACCGATTCTGGGAAGATCATCTGGGCTCGAACCCTTCGGTAATCGGCAGCGCGATTCGCATCAATGGGTATCCCAGCACGATTGTCGGCGTGGGGCGAAAGGAGTTTCTGGGCGCTTCGCCGGCGCTGCAGGCTACGCGCACGGATCTGGTTTCAGCACTCAAGGAAGGCGGCAGCGTGGGCCTGCGCAAATACCGGTGGCTGAGTTTGCGCAACGTGCTCGTGCTCTGCCAAATGGCAGGTTCCCTGATGCTGCTGCTGATCATCGGCTACATGGGCCTGGGCATCCAGGGCACGCTGGGGGCCCAGGAGGGGTTCAACCCCAGGAATCTCTACCTGGTCTCCCTCGATCCGGTGCGCGACGGGTATTCGGCGGTGCGCGCGGAGGCCTTCTTTGAAAAACTGCTGGAGCGCGTCAGGACGCTTCCCGGCATCGCCGCCGCGTGCCTGACCGATACGCTGCCGGTTTCATTCGACGGCAACTCCGGCGTGCGGCTTTCCGACGCCGGCCGGCAAGCCAATGCGCCTCCCAACGGGTACTGGGCGCGTAAGCACATCGTGGGCCGCGACTATTTCGAAACGGCGGGCATCCGCATCCTGACTGGGCGCGGCTTTCGAAGAGAAGACGAGGCAAATGGCGCGACGGCGATTGTCGTCAGCCAGGAAGCGGTGCGGCAGATCTGGAACGGCGAAGATCCGGTGGGACGCCGCATCGAGATCGGCAATTGGGAGGCGGCCGGGGCCTCCGCGGCGTGGATCGGCACGATCGACCACCGCGCTTCGGCGCTGGCGAGGGAACCCCAGACGTTCGAGGTGGTCGGGGTGGTTCACGATGTGTCGGAAGATGTGATTGCGAGCAAGAAGCATGCGGCGGTGTACTTTCCGCTGCATCCGGCCGATTACGGACATCCTTCTTTGCGCGGGGTGACGCTGATGGTGCGCACGGCCCCGGGAGTGGAATCTATCGGCGCGGTGCGGCGCCAGATTGCCGCGATCGATGCGAACATCGCGCCCTTCAACGCCGGCAGCATGAGCGAACACATCGCGCAGTATATGTCCGCGCTCCAGGGGGCTTCCTGGACATACGGCTTCATGGGGGTGTTCGGGCTGGTTCTGGCATCGGTGGGGCTGGCCGGAGTGACAGGTTATTCGGTATCGACGCGCGGCCACGAGATCGGCATCCGCATGGCGCTGGGGGCGCAGAAGTGCGACGTGCTGACGCTGGTAATGAAGGAGGGAGCAATCCTGGTATTGGTGGGCACGGTGGCAGGCCTGGCGCTTGCCTGGGCCGGAATCCGCGCCGTCTCCGCCATGTTCTTCACCGTGGCCAGCGTGCGAAGCTCCGACCCCGTGCTGCTGGTGGGCGCCCCGCTGCTGCTGGCCGGACTGGCCCTGCTCGCCTGCTACTTGCCAGCTCGCCGATCGGCGCGCATCGATCCCGTGGTGGCCTTGCGCCAGGAGTGAAAATCGCATCATGAAAGAATGGCTTCGCGAAACCCGCGGACCGGTATTCGAGCTCTTTCGCCATTTCCTGCTGAGTTTCTTCGCCAGCGAACTGGTTACGGCCACCGGCCAGACGGCATCCACATTGTTCGGCGTGTTTGCTTGTCTGCTGCCCTGCGGCATGATGTTCGTGCAGCCGCTCAAGCTCAAGTACGAGTATCTTTCGAGCCTGCCCGTTCCGGGGCCCTATCGCGAAGCCGTCCGGGCCGACGAACTCTGGCTGATCGTCCTTGTCATGTCCGCAATGGGAGTCCTGACCGCGATCAAGTGGCAATCTCTGTTTCCGGGACTGCGGGATTATCGCGCCCTGGCATCGCTGCCGCTTCGGCCCGCGCAGGTTTTCGCGGGCAAATTCCTGGCTCTGGTTGCGGTCGCCACAGTTGCGGTTTTCACTCTGAGCTCACTCACCGCATGCACGTTTGCTCCTGTTTCCACCAGCCGCTGGGCAATGAATCCATCCCTGGGACCGCGAATTCTGGCGCATACCGCCGCATCCAGCGCCGCCGGCTATTTCTTCTTCTTCGCGGTGGTTACCCTCCAGGGCCTGCTACTGAATGTGATGCGGCCGCGCCTGTTCGAGCGGGTCACCGGATACTTACAGGGATTTCTTGTGGCGGCCATGCTGATCCTGCTGGTGATGAGCTTCTCTATCCAGCCGGAATTCACCCGCGCGGCCATCCGGCCGGAATTGGCGCGCTGGCTTCCGCCAGTGTGGTTCCTGGGCCTTTACCAGGCGATCTCGGGGGATTTGGATCCGGGAATGCAGGCGCTCGCTCACACGGCAAGGGCGGCACTCGCGATCTCCGCCGGGTTGGCCGTATTCACCTACCTGATCGGCTATGGCCGCCATCGCGCCCTGGTGGTGGAGGGCGTGGCCCTGCCCGCCAAAACTCGGCCGTGGGCAGCCGCCTTGCTCGACTGGTTCGTTCCCGATCCTCGCCAGCAGGCCATCCTCGTCTTCATGATGAGAACCATGGCGGGCAGCGGCCAGCACCGCATGATCCTGATGGGATACGGTGGTTTCGGCTTGGCCATCCTGTTAAGCGGTATGATCGGCATGCGGGAAATGGTCGCGCCCGCCAGGTTAGTCCCGGCGTGCTTCGTCTACGCCCATGTGATTCTGCTGGTCTTTCTGCTGCTCGGTGTGCGCCACCTGTTTTCCATTCCAACCGAGCTGGGGGCGAATTGGATGTTTCGGATCGCGGAACGGGAAGGGCGCCGCCACTGGATGCGCGCGGTCGACCGTTTGATTCTCTTTTCGGGTGCCGTGTTCATGCTGGCGATTCCCTTCCCCGCCGAGGTCAAGTTTCTCGCCTGGCGCGCGCTGGCCGAGTCAGCTTTATTCGCGGTTTTCGGCCTGCTCTGTTACGAATGGGCCTTCTCTTCCTGGGAGAAACTACCGTTCACCTGCTCGTATCTTCCCGGAAAGACGCCGGCGTGGATCGTGGCATTGAAACTCCTCGGAATTCTCACTCTGCTGCCCATTGTGAGCGGGATTATGCTTGCCTGTTTGTACAACCCTGTAGCGTACCTCGCGGCGATGGCCATTCTGCTGGCGGCTTGGGCCCGCGCCTGCGCCATCCGAAAAGAGACCTGGGGAGAGGTACGCTTGAGGTACGAGGAATTGCCCGAGCCGGCGATTCACGGGCTGAACCTGCTCCAATAGGGTCCCTACACATGAAAACAATCTGCCTTGTCGCGATTTGCCTTGCCTTGGCCCCGCACGTTCGAGCCGCGGGCTTCGAGACCGCCCGCGTGAAAGTCACCATCGCGGGAGCCGAAGCGCCGTTCTGGATCCTGCAATCGAAAACCGGGCCGGCCGCGCTCGACGTCTCGCCGCCGGTCTTTTCCATCGATGGTGCGCGCCACACCGCCGTGCTGGTGGACGTTCGTGAAATCGCCGCGCCGGTGACGCTCCCGAACGGCACGGTGGAATACCGCTACCAGGGGCGATTTCGAGACGATCCGTCGCTGTCGCTCGAGCTCGACTTCCGGGCCGCTGCCGACAACCCCGTCGTCCGGTTCGCCTACAAGCTGAAAAGTTCGCGGGAAAGGCGGTTGACGAAACCGGTGGGCTCGGACGATCTGACGTATCTCGCCGCGTCTCTCAAGCCGTTTCCGAGAGTCACCGAGGTGCGCTTGTCCGAGTTCCTGGCGCAGGTCCACAGCTACACCCTCCAGGAGTACCCGCTCGCACCGCGGGAGTTCGATAACGGGCTTGCGCCGATGGGGCCGATTCTGGCCGCGTCCGACGGGCGACGCTCGGTGCTGATCGCATACGAACATGGTTCGCAGGTTCCCGACGCGTTCCTGCAATTCCGGCTGGCTCCCGATCACATGGTGCGCCTGGCAGCCGCCAAAGCCAACTACCTTACCGGCCAGACACTCGGCCCGGGACACGACTACGAAACCATATGGTTCGATGCCGCGGCGGTGGAGGGAGATGAAACCGCGCTGCGGGCCGCGTTCCGCGATTTCGTTCTGCGCCGCCTCGCGCTTCACAATGAAAGCCGCAAGCCGTACATCTATTACAACACCTGGAATTTCCAGGAGCGCAACAAGCACTGGAACGGCAAACCGTACCTGGAATCGATGAACGAAGTGCGAATGCTCGCCGAAATCGATGTGGCCCACCGGATGGGTATCGACGTTTTCGTGCTCGACACCGGATGGTACGAGAAGACCGGCGACTGGCGCGTCAGCTCGTCGCGGTTCCCTCGGGGGCTGGGGCCGATCAAGAGGAAGCTGGATGGCTACGGCATGAAGCTCGGGCTCTGGTTCGACCCGACCGCCGCCGCCCAATCGAGCGCGGCGTACCGCGACCACCCCGGCGACGTCATGTCCTGGCGCGGCCACCGCTCGGATCCCAAACCGATTTGGGAAACCGAGCCCAGCTACCGGATGTGCCTGGTCAGCGGCCACGCCGACGTCTTCGCCGATGAGCTGATCCGCGCGTATCGCGAGCTGGGCGTCACCTACTTCAAGTGGGACGCCGTCGCCCAGTACGGCTGCGATAGCGCCGATCACGGCCATGGCGACGCGGCGGTTACCGCGGAGGAGCGCGCCCAGTCCTACGCATTTCAACTTCCCCGCCAGATGGCGCGCATTGCGGAGAAACTCGAGGCGGCCTGTCCGGAAGCGATCGTCGATTTCGACGTCACCGAGAGCGGGCGGGCCTTCGGCCTCGGCTTTCTCTCGGCCGGCAAGTATTTCCTCATCAACAACGGACCGTACTATCAGAATTACGATGTCCCGATCGACCCGGACAAAGACAACTGGAACCTATTCTTCCACAAAGGTCCGGCGCGGACCTGGATCGCCCGTACGCCGCTCGACTACGACAACTGGATTCCTTCGTCGCTGTTCCTTACCCATTACCTGCCCGACGATCCCTACGACTCGCAGATCGTGAATATCGCGTCGCTGATTCTGGGGCAGAACGGGATCTGGGGCGATCTGCCGCGCGTCTCGAGCGAAGGGGTCGAACTGTTCGGGCACCTGCTGGGCCTCTACAAGCAGGTGCGCGACGACATGACGGCGAGTTCTCCGGTGACGTCGGGCGCGGTCTCTGGCGCGTCCGAGGTACACGAAAAGATCGCAACCGGTTCCGGCCGGGGCGCCATCGTTTTGTTTTCGACCGCGGCTGGGCCGGTCACATATGTGAGCGCCGGCCGCCCGAACCAGGCGTTTACGGCAACCCAGGGCGTGACCGTGAAGTTCGACGCTTCCGGCCGCGCCGTTCTCCGCGCCGCTTTCGACAAGCCCGGCGCCGCCATCGTGTTCTTCGGCGCGAAGTGACTTCGAAAAGTGCATAATGGGAATTCCGGACGCCCAAATCCCGCGAGGCGGCATTTGGGGGCAATTTTTCCAACAGGAGCAACTCATGGCTAATTGGACGCGAAGAGGATTTCTCGGATCGCTCTCGGGGGTAGCGGCCGCAACGTCGCTTGCGGCTCAGCAGAGGGGCAGCCTGTCTCTCCCTGAAAAGCGAACCGGGCATGGACCTATCAAAATCACGGACCTCCGGTGCGCTATCATCGGCCAAAACCCGGTAATTCGAATCGTCACCGATCAGGGCGTCTCGGGATACGGCCAGGCCGAGTCCACCAAGCCGTATCTCAAGCCGATGGTGCTTTTTTATAAGAACTACATTCTGGGCGAAGACCCAACCGACGTCGACCGCGTGATGCTGAAGATCCGCCGCATTGGCGGGTTCAAACCCTGGGGTTCGGCAGTCAGCGCCATCGAGATTGCTCTCTGGGATATCGCCGGGCAGGTGGCCGGAGTGCCGGTATATAAACTCCTGGGCGGGAAGATCCGGGACCGCGTGCGCGCCTACAACGGCGGCGTGCGTTTCCCCATGACCGGCCAAACGCCGCAGGACTACGCCGAGAACATGGCGAAGATGAAGGAAGCCAAAGAGGGTTTCACCCTGATCAAACAGGCGGTCGGGTTTCACAATCCGGCCATGATGCGCGCCATACCCGGCGGCTGGTACGACGAGCCGCGCACGGGCGCCTCGCACCCCGATCGCGGTCTCATGACCGAACGCGGCATGGCATATGTCATCGCCTGCGTCGAAGCCATGAAGAAAGTCCTGGGCGACGAAATCGGCCTCGCGCTCGACTGCGGACCGGGCTGGACCGTAAAGGATGCCATCACGTTCGCGCGAGCGCTCGAACCGCTCCACATCGCATGGCTCGAAGACATCATCACCGGCGACTACATGCCATACCCCAACGCCGAAGTCTTTCGCGAGGTAACCCAGGCCACGTCCCTTCCGATTCACACCGGAGAAGAGATCTACCTCCGCGAAAACTTCAAGGACCTTATCGAAAAGCAGGCGGTCAATGTCGTCGGCCCGGATCCTGAGGATGTCGGCGGGTTGGCGGAGATGAAGTGGATCGCCGAATACGCCGATCTTCACGGCATCCTCATCGCGCCCCACGGGATTTTCGACGGGCTGATAGGGCTGGCCGCGCATGTTCACTTGGCCGCCGCCTTGCCGCAAAACTACATCGGCTTCGAATATCCGGTCGGCCAGCCTGAGTGGTGGTATGACATTGTCGACGGCTTGCCGGACCCCATCATGAAACGCGGCTTCATCGATGTTTGGGACCGCCCGGGCCTCGGTGTCACCTTCAAGGTCCCGGCAGCCAAGGCGCACCTGTCGGAAGAGGATCGTAACTTCTTCGACTGAGCTGTCCGCTGTTGTATACTCGCTTTCCATATGCACCGCGTCACCATCGCGCTCGCTTTTCTTCTGCCGGCGATGCTGGGCGCTCAACCCCAGCCCATCGTTGCCGACACCTACTACCGCACCTTCTCGCACACCAACCCCGTCCTGCGCCGCATTAAGCCGGGCCAGGAGGTGGCGACCAAAACGGTCGATTCGAGCGGCCGCGACTTTCACGGCGACGTGCGCCATCCCGAATCCGGCAATCCTCTCACCGGCCCCTTTTTCATTGAAGGCGCCGAACCCGGTGACGCCATCCTGGTGCATCTGCGCCGCGTGCGGTTGAACCGCGACTGGGGCTATTCCGGCTACCGGCTGGGCGTCTACGCGCTTCTGCCCGAGTTCATCGAGAGCCTCTACTCCGCCAACTACAAACCCGACCTCGCCATCCCCGGCCGTTCCAACCTGGTCCGCTGGGATATCGATCTGGCGCACGATACCGTTCGCCTGCGCGACCCCGTCAGTACCGTCGTCAAAATGGAGTTCCCCGCGATCCCCATGCTCGGCTGCATCGGCGTTGCCGCCCCCGGCGATTTCGCCCCCACCTCCGGGCCGGCCGGTTCCTACGGCGGCAACATGGATTACAACCGGGTGCGCGAAGGCGCCACCGTCATTCTGCCCGTCTATCATCCCGGAGCACTGCTCTACCTCGGCGACGGCCACGCTTTGATGGGCGATGGCGAACCCACCGGCAATGGCATCGAGACCTCCATGGACGTGGAGTTCTCCGTGGACATTGCGGCCAAAATGAGCCTCGACGGCCCGCGCCTCGAAAACGCGGAGTCCATCGTCAGCATCGGCTCCCAGCCCGAATTCGTCAGCAGCCTCAACCGCGCGCTCGCCATGGCCACCACCGACATGGTCAAGTGGCTCGCCGGCGAATATAAGCTGGAACCCTGGGCCGCCCACCTTCTGGTCGCCTTCCAGGGTCAATACGATATCGTGACTGTCTCCGGTTCCATGGCTCTGCGTATCCCCAAGCGGTATCTGCCGGCCAAGTGACTTGGACCGTACCCCCGCAAAAGTGGGTGGGCATCACCGCAAAGATCTGCTGTCAAAACCTCACCGGGCTGCGATACTTTCTCTCTAGGACGCGCCTGGAGGTTTTGAAGTGAAACTCTATCGCAGTACGAATTATCCAACTCGCTGGTACGCGTTTGGCCCGGAAATCGGCTGGGTAATGTTCCCCGCGGAAGCCGGGGGATGGGAAAAGCGCCAGCCGGCCCGCGCTTTGGATCCGCTGGATGTGCGTGAGGTCCCGCTTCGCCTCGCATTCAACACCGGTATCCTCGACACTCACACGCCGGCGGAGGCAGCTTTAGATGTTCCGTTCCCGGAGGCGGCGTGATGCTTCCGGTCATTTCGGGCCGCCTCCCGGAGGCGAAGCCGAAGAAGGGTAAGATCACCTGCCTCACCTGCAATTTAAAGGGATGCGTGGGTCGCTGCCGCTTTCAGTCGGTGGAATGTTCCCAACCGAGGAAAGCGGCGTAGCGGCGTTTGCGCGTGCGTCCGCTAACCTATCCGGCGCCAGCCGGCGTTTCGGCTGCCGGAGGGCGCCGCGGCGCGGTCCGGCCGACGGCCTCCAGCAGATGGCTGCTCGACTGCGCGATCTCCTTCACCGCGTGGTCGAACGACGCCTGGTTGGCTCTGGAGGGCTGGCGCATGCCGCTGATCTTACGCACGAACTGCAACGCGGCGGCGTGAATCTCTTCGTCGGTGGCGGGTTGGCCGGATTGACGCAGGACTTTAATACTTCGGCACATGGCGGGCAGCTCCCGTGGATCAGGCTCTCGGTCCGACTCTCAGTCTGCCACACCGGGACCGCTCTAATTCAACCTCCACCCTGTTACCTGGCCGGTGCTGTCTATCCGCGCGGCAATACGGTACACGCTCGTGCGGAGCCGCGGCCAAGGATAGCTGCGATAGGTAAGCGTCAGTTTGTATTCAGCCGCCTTGAGCGGAGCATTCACGACGTAGGCGGATTCGCAACGCGCTGCGATCGCCCGTCGGCCCGGAATCTTTCGAATGGCTCCCCGGACGAGGATCTTCGCATTCCTGACCGCGGAGCCGTTCGCCAGCGTCAGCTTCGAAATCTCACAACCGTATTCGACATTCGTGAGCGGCGTCACGTTCTGGTTTGAAATCTGGACCGCCATCGAAAACGGGCTCCCAAATTGCACCTCGGCGGGCACTTCGATTCTGGGATCGAAAACGATAGGGAAGATGAATACGACAGTCACGAAAGCCACCGCTACAATCGCCAATACCCGGTAAGGTCCGCGGAAGCGGGACCTCGAAGCCGGGTCTTTCGGCGGTTGGAACTCGGGTTCGATACCTCCAGATCTCCACATTGTTGGCTCGCCTTGAACTTTAGCAAACATTGCCGACGAGCGTCCGATACCGGCCGGGACCGCAAGGGAGCGGTTGCCGCCCTGGCCGGTCCGGGACAAGCGCGCGTGAACCGGGCGCCCGTTTGCCCCGAACCGTGAGACACGTCGGGCGCTATTTCCCGACTACGATGATGTGAAAGCTGTCCGGCAGGATCGGCGGGCGGGCTCTCTTGCCGGGCTGCGCTTCCGGAGCGGGCCCGTATTCGGCGGCCAACAGGTACACGCGGTGGTTCTTCGAATCCACCGTCATGGTTCGGGCGCCGCGCTCGGTGGCGACGTTGTCGACGGTTTCATACTTGCCGTTGACTTGCTTGACGATACTTAGCGTTCCATCGCCGCCGTTGGAACTGAATGCAAGGCCAAGGCCTGGATCGAATCCCGCACCGTCCGGCCCCGCCCCAATCGGCGGAGTAGCAACTACCTTGAACGTGGCGATGTCGGTCACCGCCATCATCTTGTTATCGCAGACTGAGAAGAGTTTCCTGTTCTTTATGTCGATCGCGAGACCGGAGGGCGATTCGCAGGGAGCCAGCGACGCATGCCGGAGTACGGCCGGATTGGTTGCGTCGATTTCAATGATCTCGCTCGAGTCTTCCAGGTTGGCATAGATTTTGCCGGTCCCGTCGGCGGCGCATTCTTCCGGTTTTCCGCCCAAGGGGAAAGTCTTGATCACTTCATTGGTCTTGGGGTCGATTGCCGTGGAATCGCTCGAACGGCCGTTGAAGGTGAAGATGCGCTTGGTTTTCGGCTCGAAGCAGACCGAATCCGGATTCTGGCCGGTTTGCGGTTCTCCGACCTTGGCCAGTGTCCTCAGGTCGAATATGGTCACGCTGTTGGATTGGCCATTGGTGATGAAACCCTTCCCGAACTCGGACGCCACGGCGATACCGTGAACGCCATGGAGTTGGGTAATCTGTCCGATTACCTTGCCCGCCGCGGTGTCGACTACCTCCACCAGGGTTCCGTGCGATGCATAGACGCGGCCGGATGCCGGATCCGCGGCCAGATAGTCCCAACCGCCGGTTCCGCCGATCTTGATCTTGCCAGTTACTTTGAAGCCTTCGGCGGCAAACGCGGCACCTATCACCAGGATTGCCGCACACATTCGTTTCGTCATTGACTTACTCCTTTCGATTCAGCTTCGCCGCCCCACATAGAAGCGGACGGCCGGTGTGACCACCAGAGACAGAACCATCGAGGCCAGAATGCCGCCGATCACCGCGATTGCCAGCGGTTGCAGCATTTGCGAACCCGCCCCCACGGCGAAAGCCAGCGGCAGCATGCCCGCCACCGTCGCCAGCGCCGTCATCATAATCGGGCGCAGCCTGCGCTCACCCGCGCGAATCATGCTTGCTTCGGGTGGAACTCCCTCGGCGCGGAATTTCTGGTCCGCGTCCAGCAACAGAATTCCGTTCTTGGCGACGATGCCAACCACCATAATCAACCCCATGAAGGAAGCCAGGTTGAATGTGGTCCCGGTAATGAGCAGCGCGAGGAAAACCCCACACGTCGACAGAAGCGCGGACGAGAGTACCGCCATCGGCGCGGCGAACTCCCCGAATTCAAACAGCAGGACCAGGAAGACAAGCACAATCGCCAGCACCAGCACGAATACCAGGTCGCGAAAGGACTTTTGCTGCTCGGCATATTGGCCGCCATACTGCACCCGTACGCTGGGAGGCAGATTCGACTCGGCGACAGCCTTCCGCACCTTGGCCATGCCCTCACCCAGGCTGATGCCCTCGAAACGCGCGGTAACCTCTACCGCGCGCTGCAGGTTCTCGCGGATAATTTCGGTCTGTCCGGGGATCTCGGTCATGGTGGCGAGCGAGCCGATCGTGGCGGTCTTGCCGGATCCCGAAACCAGCAGCGTCCTCCGCATGCTGTCCAGGTCTTTCCGCGTCGACGGCGGGAACTGCACGCGGATCGTGTAGGACCGGGCGTTGAGAACCACCGGGTTCGAAGCCGGTTCTCCCTGCAACATGGCGCTCGCATCCAGTTCCACTTCCTGCGGCGTGAAGCCGGCGCGCGCCGTTACCATGGGATCGACGTCGAAGCTCACCGCCGTGCCGCTGGTGGTGTTGTCGATGCCGTCTTCCACGTCAACCACGCCGGGAACCTTCTTGATGGCGCTTGCCTCCACCGGCGCCCAGTGGCGCAATAGGTCGCCGTCTTCGGAATAGAGCTTGATCACCACCGGCTGCGGCGCACTGGTCAGATCGCCGATCATATCCTGAAGCAGTTGGGGGAATTCGACATCCAGGACGGGCTCGGCCTCCGTAATCTTGGCGCGCACGTCGGCGATCACCTGCTCGCCGCTTCTCGTTCGCTCGCTCGCGCCGGCCATGCCCAACCACCTCGACCAGAACGGCGCCATCGGCTTCAGCTTGACGCTGATATCGCCCTGGTTTGCTTCGGTGACGGCCGCCAGGCCAAGCTGAAGACCCGTCCGGCGCGCGGTGCTGGCGACTTCCGGCGTCTGGCGCAGGATGGCTTCCACGTGACTGATGACGCGGTTGGTCTCCCGCAAAGAGGAGCCCGGGGGCATCACGTAGTCGACGATGAACCCACCCTCGTCCATCGCGGGAAGCAGGTCCGACCCCGTGTGCGTATAGCAGAAATAGGCGCCGGCGATCAACAGAATCGAGAAGCCGGCCAGCGCCAGGGGATGCTCCAGCGTAAACCGCAGCGTACGCTCATAGGTCCGCATCAGCCAGGGTGAGACACTCTCATTCCTGGCGGCCTGGGACAATTCGGTTTTCCGGTCGCGCAGGAAATAGTGGCTCAGCGTCGGAGTCCAGGTGAGCGCCAATCCGAGAGACGTGAGCAGGGCCACGCCGACCGTGATCGCCAGTGCGCGGAAGAACACGCCCGTGACTCCCGTAATGGAGATGAGCGGCAGGAAGACAACGATGGGCGTGATCGTGGAGCCGACCAGGGGAACCCGGATTTCCCGGATGGCGCTCCGAATGGCCTCCGCGCGCGATTGGCCCTGGTCGCGATGCATCACGATGTTCTCGACCACCACGATGGCATCGTCGATCACCAGCCCGACCGCCGCAGCGAGACCGCCCAGGGTCATCAGGTTGAAGCTCTGGCCCATGATATGAAGGGCGATGAACGTGACGCCGATCGTGGCGGGAATCACCAGGCCGGCCACCAGCGACGTGCCGAAATCGCGTAAGAAAAGAACCATGATAAAGGAAGCAAGGATCAGTCCCAGCAGAATCGCGTCGCGAACGCTCGCGATCGACTCGTTTACCAGTTCCGATTGATCGTAGAAGGGACGAATGTCGATGCCGGGAGGCAGGTTCTTACTAAGATCGGCGATTTCGCGATGAACCGCGTTGGCAACGTCGACCGTATTACTGGCCGGCTGGCGATAGATATTGAGCAAGACCGCCGGCTTGCCGTTGGCGGTCACCACCGTATAGACCGGCATCACCGAATTGTCCACGGAGCCGATGTCGTGGATGTGTACGGGAGCGCCGGCGGGCGTGGTCTTGATGACAATATTCCCTATGTCGGCGATGCTCTTGGCCTGCCCGCTCATCAAAGTCAGTACTAACTGGTGGTTGGTTTCAATCAGGCCCGGCGAGTCGATCATATTGCTTCGAGTGACCGCGTCCAGGATGTTCGGAACGGTCACTCCGTTCTGGATCAACTTGGCGGGATCCGGCTGAATGCGAAACTCCGGTACCTGGCCGCCCTGCACCACTACCGACGACACACCCGTGGCTCGGTTGAGCCGCGGTTTGATGGTGTAATTAGCCAATTCCCATAGCGCGGTTTGAGGAATTCGCTCAGACGTCATACTGTAACCCAGCATCGGAAACGCAGCGAAAGTCAGGCGGTTTGCGATCACTTTGGCGTTTGGAGGCAGCGTCGGCTGGATCCTCGCCAACGCCGCGTTTACCAATTCCAGGGTCTGGTACATGTCGACGTGCCAATCGAAAAACAGGTCGATCTCCGCGCTGCCACGGCTGGTGATCGAAGTGACGTGATCTAAGCCGGGGACCGTATTGACAGCCTCTTCCAGCGGCTGCGTGACCGTCACCAGCATCTGGTCGATCGGATAAACACCGACGTCGGCGCCAACCACGATGCGCGGGAAATCGGTATTCGGGAAAACCGCCACCGGAATCGAAATCGCCAGGTAGGCGCCCACCGCGACCAGGGTGAGGATGGCGAAGATAATCGGCTTACCGTGGCGCGCGGTCCAGTGTGGCCGTTCCGCCTCCACGGCGCCGGCCGGGAGTGTGGACGTGTCGCTCATTTCCCCTCCGGCTTCGCCCCTTCCTTCTTCTGGGCGCCTTTCTGGTCCTTGCCTGGGGCCGGTGCTTCGGGCCCGTTTTCGTCCTCGTCCTCGTCGGTTTCCTCTACCGCCGTCGTCACCACTTTCACCTTGGTCTTGTCGTCGAGGCCCATGCCGCCCACCACCACCACCTCTTCACCGGGATTCGCGCCGCTCAGGATTTGCACCTGGTTGCCTTCACGCACACCGAGTTTCACGGCCCGCTGGTGTACCACCGAATCGGAGGACACCGTGAGGACGGCTGTACCTCCTTCGTCGCCCGGCAGAATCGCCGCGACAGGCACGACGGTAGCGGCTTTGTAGACTTCGGTCGCGATGGCGGCGTGTATCGCCGTCCCGGGTTTGAGCCGTTCGCCGGGGTTGTCGATTTGAATCCAGACTTGCACCGTCGTGGTGCTGGGGTCGGCCGCCGGGCTTACCACGGTGACTCTGCCTTCCACCTGTTCGGTGCTGTCGGGCTGGGTGAGAGTCGCCGCCTGGCCCAATTTCACGAAACCCGCTTCGGCCTGCGGCACGTTGACGCGCGCCACTACGCGCGAGATATCCATCACCGTAATCACCGGCGAACCCTGAGCGGGCATTTCTCCGGCATTAACGGGCCGGTCGGCGACGATGCCCGACAGCGGGCTGACGATGCGCGTATAGACGACCTGCTGCTCCTGCGATTGCAGGTGCGCCTTGGCGGATTGAACCTGCGCGGCGGCTGTCTTGATCTGTTCTTCCCGCGAAACCCCCTGCAGCGCTCTCAAATGTTCCTGCGCTTCGCGGAATTGGGTGTCGGCTTGCGAATACGCCAATTGACTTTCATCCACCTGACGGCCGGCGAGAGCGCCTTGCTTCAGCAGTTCCCGGCGGCTTTCCAAAACCTTGCGGGCGCTTTCGCGAGACTCGCGCGCGGCTTCCAGGTCGGCTTCCGCCTTGGCGACTGCCTCCGGAACCGTCGCGCCCTCGGTCGCGCGCAGGTTGGATTCGGCCTGTTCGAGCACTCCTTTGCTCTCGGCCGCCGCATCGGCCAGGTCGCGGTTCTCGAGCACCGCCAGAAGCTGCCCTTGCTTCACGTGATCGCCGCGATTGACGTAGAACTTTTGCACCGGCGCGGAAATCTTGGGCACTATGCTGGCCTGGTCGATAGGGAAAAGAGCTCCGTCGCCGCCGACGACGCGGCGGATTGTGGCTTGCGTGACGGCGGTCACTTGCACCGGAGCGGGGGCTTTCTCGGCTTCCGGAGGGTGGCGGCAAGCGGCCAGAACCAGAAGCGGAAAAGTGACGAATGGGATACGATGCCGCATGATCTCAGAAGGCTCCGGTAAGCGTTTGAAGGTTGCCGATCGCAACCCGGTAGCGGACCAGGCCGTCGTCGTACGCGTTGCGGGCCTGGATAAAGGCCGTCTGGGCGTCCACCAGCTCCAGAATAGTGGCTTCGCCGGCCTGGTACCGGAGCGTGTTCAAGCGCATACTTTCGGTGCTCAGGTCGGCGGCGCTGCGCAGCAGGTCGATTTCCTGGCGCGCGGCCTGCGCTTCGCCGGAGTAGCCGCGCAGATTTCTGACGAGCAAGCGCTCGGTCGCGCTCAAGTCCACCTGGGCCTCGGCCCGCTTCAGTTCGGCCTCGCGTAGCTTGCTGCGCCGTACCCCCCAATCCCAAACTGGAATGTTCAAGCTGGCGGTGACGAAGTAGCCGAGATTCGGCAGAGCGCCGGCTTCCTTATTGGATGCGACCGTGCTCCTGAGCGCGAAAGCGTTGGCTTCGATTCCGTAGACGGCGTCGACTGTTAATGTCGGCAGATAAGCCTGGCGCGCGAGTTTGACGTCCAGGCTGGCGCCGCCCAGCGCCTGCATGGCTGCGCCCAGCGCGGGGTTCTCACGCATGGCCATGCTCTCAATCTCGCCCATGGGCGGCAGCGGCGGGGCCACGTCCAGATCGTCGACAGCCGAGAAGTTCTCGTCGAAATCGCGGAACAACAACACAGCAAGATCCAGGCGCGAACTTTCCACGCCGAGACTGGCCTCCCGGAGCGCCTGCTGCTGAGCGATTGCCTGCAGTCGCGCTTTCACCACGTCGCTATGCGCCACTTCGCGCCCGCGTTCCAGTTGGTCGCTGATGGTGGACGCGCGCTCGGCCTGATCAAGCGCCTGCTGCGCGGTGGCGTACTTTCGCTGGGCAACGATAAATGCATAGTAGCTCTTGGTTACCGTAGCCGCCAGACCGCGGCGGGCAATTTCCAGTTTGGCGCGCGCCAGCGCTTCACCAGCCTCCGCCCGTTTGACCGCCGTGCCTCTCAGAATGCCGGGCGACAAATCCTGGTGGACTACGGCCCAATCCCGGTACACGTGGACGCCGTCGTTGGTGACAAACCGGCTCTCGGCCAGCTTACCGTTACCCTGGGTGCCCAGGTATTCCGATCTTCCCGACAGCGACGGATACATGCTCTCGCGCGCCTGCTTACGATCCTCCGCTGCCGTCACGGCGTCGCTGGCTGCGCCAAGAACGGAGGGATCGTTTTTCTCCGCCAGCGCGAGAGCGTCCTTCAAGGTAAGCGTCAGCGGGGCCGCTGGCGGAACGCTGCCGGTTTGCGCCAAAACCGGCGAAATGAAAAGAATCAGTGCGAATGTCAGCCGGGCGGCGCCGACGTCGGCAATGCGGAACGGTGCGCTAGGAAGGCGCATGATCCCCCTTTTCTTACAGTCGTATTTTCAGCTCCTGCGGCGGCAGGCTGAAACGATGGTAGAAACAGTACCTTAAGATTGGCTTAAGAGACTCGGAGACTCTCTCGACACCCGTGCGCGAATGGTACGCCGAGCGTCGGCAAAAGTGCCGACGCGGCACGCACGAGTGCGTGCGCCACGGATGAAATTCGCGCTACTCTTATCGTGGGGGGGCGTAAGCGGACAATAAGATCGGCATGCGCGGTTGCGTTATGCCTATCAGGGCCGCGCGGCAAGGATGGACTCCGGCCGCCGCTGGCCAAGGGAGAACCATGATGGGGCTGAACCTGGAAAATGCAGTTCCGATGCGCTGGCCCAGCGGTCCGCTGGAGATCGCGCGGCGCCAAAAGGCCGAAGGCTTCCCTCCGCGCGTGCGGCAGGCGCTGGAGCGCTGGCACGAGCCGGCCGCGCTCGAAATCCTCGAAGACACGCCCATCGATTGCCTCGTCTTCACTTGGGCCGCTGGCCTGCCCGCCGATCAGGAACAGTGGCGCACCGCGGCTCCGCTGGTTGAGGCGGCCCGCCGGCGGAATCTGGCCGTGGTCGGATGGGTTGAGGATGCGGCGGATCGTGGCCAGGCGCTCGCGGCCGCCAAAACCGCCGGCCTCGCCGCGGTCGCCATTCACGGTTTCAAGGGCACGGCCGATCTCCCCGTGGTCGCCTGGAGCCAACGCGAAGACGTGCCTTGGGACTCCGGGGCGCCGGCAGTGGCGATTGGCGGCAACGTCTGGCCCGGCGTGAATATAACCCAGGGCGGCGGCGACGCTAATGCCGGACCGACCAACCTTCCCTGGCTGGACTCCAACGGCTGGTATATCCAGATGGCCCGCGCCCGGCTGCGCGCGCCGCTCTGGGTGGCGTTCGATCCGCCGGGCAAGAGCGCGGTCTTTTCCGCCCAGAGCTACGCCAACGCCATCGCCGATTCCGAGGTCGCCGGCGGGCGCTGGCTGATTTCGCTCGACGACGACTTCCGCTCCTCGCTCGCCGAAGGGGCCGCTCCCGCACTCCAATCCTGGAAGCGGATCGCCGCCGCTGCCCGTTTCTTCCGCGACCACGCCGCCTGGAAATCCTACCGGTCTCTAGGCCTGGTCGGCGTAATCTCGGATTTCACCGGCCCCAATTTCGATCTCAGCGGCGAGCTTCTCAACTTGATGGCGCGCCGCGACCTCCTCTTCCGCGTCATTTGGAAATCGCAGGCCGCCGCGCAGCCGTTCACTGGCCTCAAAGCGCTGCTCTACGCCGATGCCGCCGCCCCGGACTCCGCGCTGCGCCGCAAGATCGCCGAATTCGTGGAGCAGGGTGGTTTGCTGGTCGCCGGGCCCGAGTGGGGCGCGCAGGGCAAGCCGGCGCCGCCCGATTTCCCCACCCAATTCGACGTCCGCTCGCTGGGCAAGGGCCGGCTCGCGGTCGGCCGCGAGGCGCTCTCCGATCCCTACCAGGTGGCCGTGGATACGCAGTTCCTCCTCAGCCACCGTTACGATCTGGTCAAGATTTTCAATGCGCCCAGTTCCGGCTGCACCCGCTTCACCGTGCCCGCCCCGGGCGGTAAGGCGCTGCTGCAATGCGTCAGTTACGCCGATGGCGGGCGCGGCGGCGGCGGCCTGCGGACCATCTGGATTCGCGACCAATTCGCCAAAGCCCGGCTCTGGAGCATCGGAAACGATCCCGTTTCCGTCGGCGCCGAGCCTTCCGAAGAGTACACGGGCACCGACTACCACCTGCCCGCTAGCGCGCCGCGATCGTATCTGGCGCTGGAATTTGAAGTTTAGGAATCGTCGTGAATGACCATGCCAAGTCCTGGAGCCCACGTGGCGCACGCACTCGTGCGTGCCGTGTCGAGACTTTTCTCGACACCCGCTCGCGTGTGGTACGCCGAGCGTCGGCAAGAGTGCCGACGCGGCACGCACGAGTGCGTGCGCCACATCGGAATGGCGCGGTTATTTCCTGACAGGGTCTTAGAGAGGGGAAGCAAATGGGGATGAATCGTCGTGAGTTTGTCGGGGGATTGGGAACCGCCGCATTGGCCATGGTGCAGCCGGCGCGCCTGCGCGCGTCCGCGCCCACCGCGCCGGTGGCGTTAGCCCGCTGCAAGAGTTACGGACCTGAGTTTCTGGCCGCCGCCGAGAAGATGTTCGACCAGTTGGGCGGTATTGGCCGGATCGTCAAGGGCAAAACAGTAACCATTAAAGTCAACCTCACCGGTGGCGAAAACACCCGCCTGGATTACCTGCCGATGGGGCGCGCCTGTTGGAGCCATCCACGGACGGTGGGCGCCGTCATCCACCTGCTCGACAAGGCCGGTGCGCGCCGCATCCGCGTGGTCGAAGGCGCTTGGGTGTGGCCGGCGCCGCTGGAGGAATTCATGTACAAGGCCGGCTGGGATCCCAATCTGCTGCTGGGGGCCGCGCCGCGCGTGGAGTTGGTCAATACCAACATGCCTTACAAGGGCGCCAAGCCCTACACCCGCTTTACGGTGCCACGTACCGGCCACCTCTTCCCGGCTTACGATTTGAGCACCGCCTACGCCGAATCCGACGTGCTGGTTTCCATGGCCAAGCTCAAGGAACATGCTACCGCCGGCGTCACCCTCTCGATAAAGAACCTGTTCGGCATCACTCCCACCACCATTTACGGCAACAAGGTTCCGCTGGATGAACCGGCTCCGGTTCCCTACGGCGGCCGCCAGGAGATCGGGCATAACGGCAGCCGTCAGCCGCCCAGGAGTTCGCCGCCGGAAAAGGACCCCACTACGCCGCGCCAGGCAGGCTACCGGATTCCTCGAATCATCGCGGACCTCTCGGCCGCCATCACGCCCGGCCTGGAAATTATCGAAGGCATCGAAACCATCGCCGGTTCCGAGCTTCCGCGGCCCGGCACCACCGTGGCTGTCAGCCCGGGCATCCTGCTGGCTGGCACCAATCCGGTGAGCACCGATGCCGTCGCCATGGCCGTGATGGGCTTCGACCCGATGGCCGAGCGAGGCACCGCACCCTTTGAAACCTGCGACAACACGCTTCGGCTGGCCGAAGACCTGGGCGTGGGAACGCGCGATCTGAGCCGCATCGAAGTCGTCGGGGCTGCCATCAAGGACGTGGCATTCAAGTTCCGCGACTATGGAGGGCCGCGGCAGTTCCAGCGGCCGGCCGGGCGCAGGGGATAGGAGAGACGTTATGAACAGACGCGCCATGTTGCGCACCATCGCCGGCACCGCCGCGGCCGGGCTCAGCACCCGCCGCCATTTGCTCGCCCAGGAGAAAGCGGCGGGAGCCGTTCGCGGCATGCCCACGCCCAAGATCAAGGACGTCATCGTCATCGCCACCCAGCCCGCCGGCGCGCGCCTGAGCGTGGTCAAGATCGTGACCGATCAGGACGGCCTCTTCGGATACGGCTGCGCCACCTTCACGCAGCGCGCCGAGCTGGTCAACCTGGCGGTGGAGAAATACCTGAAACCGCTGCTCATCGGCAAGCCCACCAACCGCATCGAGGACACCTGGCAGATGTGCTACGACAGCTCCTACTGGCGCAACGGCCCGGTGCTGAACAACGCCATCAGCGGCGTGGATGAGGCGCTGTGGGACATCAAGGGCCGGCAGGCCGGAATGCCGGTTTACGAGCTGTGGGGCGGTAAGTGCCGCGAAGCCGTCCAGACGTTCGCCAATGCCGGCGGCGCCGAGCCCAAAGACGTCGTCGAAGGCGTGCGCCAAGCCATGGCGCGCGGTTATAAACACGTCCGCGTCAGCGCCGGCGGTTTTGGCGGGGGTGGGCGTGGCGGTGGACGCGGCGGTCCCGAAGGCGGAGGCGAGCCGGCCGCCGCAAGGGGTGGTTCCACCCGAGGCTTGCATGAAGGTCCCGTCTTCGAGCGCGGTCCCGCTCTGCGCCGCATGCTCGATGTCTTCACCGCTTGCCGTAAGGAGCTCGGCTTCGAAGTCGAGCTCATGCACGACATGCACGAACGCTACGACCCTCGCCAGGCCATCCGGTTCGTCAAGGATTGCGAACAGTTCAAGCTATATTTCCTGGAGGACCCGCTCTCGCCCGAGGACAACGACTGGTTCCGCGAGATGCGCGCCCAATGCGCCACGCCCATCGCCATGGGCGAGCTGTTCAACAGCCCGCACGAGTGGACGCCGCTGATCACCGGCCGCCTCATCGACTTCATCCGCTGCCACGTCTCGCAGGTCGGCGGCGTCACGGTGGCGCGCAAAATCGCCCTGCTCGCCGAACCCTTCGGAGTCGAAACCGCCTGGCACGGCCCCGGCGACGTTTCTCCCGTCGGCCACACCGCGCAGCTTCATCTCGATCTCGCCAGCTACAATTTCGGCATCCAGGAGGGCGGCCTGATCGGCGGCGTTTCCGCCCAGATCTTCAAAGGTTGCGCCACCTTCAAGGACGGCTATCTGTGGGCCAACGACGGACCCGGCTGGGGCATCGAAGTGGACGAAAAACTCGCCGCCAAGTACCCCTACGGCACCAACGAGCAAGGCGAGCGAGGCCGACTCAACGGAGGTTGGGGCGATCTCCGCTCACCCGACGGCACCGTGATCAAACAGTAGACCGAGGCCATTCCCGTGGCCGACAGCCCTCCCTAGTGAACAGCCCTGCGTTTAGGACGCGGTTCGCTGCCGTACCAGCGATAGAAATTCGTCGCGCGTTTCCTTGCGGTTGCGAAAAGCCCCCAGCATGGCGCTGGTGACCGCGCCGGAATGCTGTTTTTCCACTCCGCGCATCATCATGCAGAAGTGGCGGGCCTCGCAGATCACGCCTACTCCCATCGGGTCGATGGTCTGCTGGATAGTCTCCGCCACCTGCTGCGTGAGGCGCTCCTGAATCTGCAGCCGCCGCGCGAACGCGTCCACGATTCGCGGGATCTTGCTCAGCCCGATGACGCGGCGCTTCGGCAGATAGGCCACGTGGATCTTGCCGAAGAACGGCAGCATATGGTGCTCGCACATACTGAAAAACTCGATGTCCTTGACGATCACCATCTCGTCGTACTTCACTTCGAAAAGCGCGCCGTTGACGATCTTCCCGATATCGGTCCGGTAACCGCTGGTCAAAAATCGCAGGGCCTTTTCCACCCGCTGCGGGGTCTGCCGCAGTCCCTCCCGGCCGGGGTCCTCGCCCAGTCCCTTGAGCAGTTGTTCCACCAGCGGAGCCAGGCATTCGGACGAAGCGCCCGCGGGCGGCATCTTCAGCACTGCCTTACGAGATTTCATCGGCATTTACCTCAAAGATGTTGCGGTCTGTTTCCGCGATGCGGATTTTTTCCAGCTTCGGCCAGGCGCCCGGAAACGCTTCTCCCCAATGGGTCTTCAGGCGGCGGCAAATCTCCACTGCCACGTTCTCGGAAGTAGCCGGCAAATCCTGGAACCGCTCGATCTCGCTCGACAGGTCGCGGTGGTCGAACGCCGCGATCACCTGCCGATTCACCAGCGCGTCCAGCACCGCCGGATTCACCGCCGTGCCGGTGACGTCGTCGGCCGGCCCGCGGGCGCTCACCTCCACCACGTAGTTATGGCCGTGGCCGAACGGGTTGTTGCATTTCCCGTACAGGCGGCGATTCTCCTCGGCGCTCAGCGAAAGTGCGTGCAGCCGGTGCGACGCCGAAAACCGGTAGCGGCGGGTCAGGCGGAACATGTTTCCGCCGCCTCCCCGAAATAATCCACGAACAAATCCGGGGTTTCGTACACCCGCACCGCGTGAAGGCGCATGCCGCCGCGGGCCACGTGCGGCTCCAGCCGCCGCCAGATGTCGCGCGCGATATTTTCCGTGGTAGGCACGATGCGGTCGAACGGCGTCACTTCGTAGTTCAGAAAACGATGGTCGTACGGGTTCACTACTTCGCGCTCCAGAATCGCCTTCAGCTCTTTCAAATCCAAAACCATGCCGGTCACCGGATGGGGCTCACCCGAAAGCGTGACTTCAAGCACGTAATTGTGCCCGTGGCCGCGCGGATTGGCTCCGGCCCCATACTGGCGCAGGTTTTCCTCCTCGGAGAGCTGGGGGCTGCGGCATACGTGAGAGGCGGAGAATTCGGCTTTACGGGTGATCAACATACGACCAGTCTTAGATTCGCGGGGACATCCGCGGGATTCCATTCCAATGGTAACGCACCCGGCCGTTTCGGCCGTGCGAGACTGAGGGTATGCGCTTCCGCCTCTTAGCCGTCGCGTGTCTCGCCGCCGCGCTGGCGCTGGCCGATACGTTGACGGTCTCGAAAGTCGTCGAGTTCGTGCGCTCCTCGGTCAAAACCAATCTGGCCGACAAGGACGTCGCCGCGTATCTCGCCAAAGTGAAATTGACCGACCGGCTGGACGACCGCGTGATCGAGCAGCTCCAAAGCATCGGCATCGGCGCGAGAACCCTGCACGCCCTGCAGGCGTTGCGCGATCTATCGGCGAGCCTGCCCGAGCCGTCCGCCGCCATGACCACCGCCGCCCCGGTTTACCAGCAGGCGCCGCCGCCTTCGGCCGCCGAACAGGGCCGCCTGATTCAGGAAGCTCGCGAGTACGCCTTCAACTACGCGCGCAGCCTGCCGGACTTCATCTGCACCGAAGTGGTGCGGCGCTCGGCAGCGCCCAAGCCGCGCCCCGGCACGGCGCCGGATTGGCGCGATCAGGATACCCTGCAGATCCGCCTCAGCTACTACCAGCAGAAGGAGCAGTACAAGCTGATGCTGGTCGACAACCGGATCACCAACCAGGATTACGAAAAGGTGGGCGGCGCCAAATCCTTCGGCGATTTCGGCAGCCTGATGGCGGGCATTTTCGACCCAGCCAGCCAGGCGCGCTTCGAGTGGGCCCGCTGGTCCTACCTGGACCGGCGCCCGGTCATGGTTTTCAGCTATTTTATCGACCAGCCCCGCTCGCACTATGAAATCCGCTCGGAAGGCACCGATCGGCGCGTGATCTCGGCTTACAGCGGGCTGGTGATGCTGGACAAAGACACGCACCAGGTGATGTGCGTCACCGTCAAAGCCGAAAATCTTCCGGCAGATTTTCCCGTCAAGGCCGCGGAAACCCGGCTCTATTACGATTACGTGGAGTTGAGCGGCCACACCTTCCTGCTGCCGCTGAAATCGGTGATCACCATGGCCGGCGACGACTACCTGAGCCGCAACGACGAGCAGTTTCGCATCTATCGGAAGTACTCGGCCGATTCCGAAATCACCTTCGGCGACGTGGATAGCAAGCCGATAGCGCCGATCGACGATAGCAAGACCAAGGAAGGCCCAGCGGTCAAGCACTGAGGGTCGTTCACTAACTCCCCAGTTTTTCCCGCACCTTGCTGTGGTGGCGGCTGTAGCCGAAGTAGACTCCCATGCCGATCGCGAGCCAGATAATCAGGCGCGCCCAATTGACCCAGCCCAGCTTATACATCATGTAGCCGTTCACGAAGATGCCGAGTATCGGGATCAACGGCACCCAGGGCGTGCGAAATGGCCGCGACTGGCCGGCATTGGTACGCCGCAGCACCAGCACCGCGATGCATACGATTACAAACGCCAGCAGCGTGCCGATGTTCACCATCTTTCCAATGTCGTCGATGGGAGTCACGCTCCCCACCACTCCGGCCAGTACGCCCACCAGGATGGTGTTTTTCCACGGCGTGCGGAAACGAGGATGAATGTCGGCGAAGAATTTCTTCGGCAGAAGACCGTCGTTCGCCATGGCATAGAGCACCCGCGTCTGGCCCAGAAGCATCACCAGCATCACGCTCGTCAACCCCGCCAGCGCGCCAGCCGTGATCACGTCGGCAGCCACCGTCAGCCCCCGATCCAGAAAGGCAATAGCCAGGGGAGCTTCGATATTGACGTTCTGCCATGGCACCATGCCCGTCAGCACCGCCGCCACGGCAATATAGAGGATCGTGCACAAAAACAGCGACGCGATGATGCCGATGGGCAAGTCGCGCTGCGGATTCTTGGCTTCCTGCGCCGTGGTAGAGACGGCGTCGAACCCGATGTAAGCGAAAAATATGTACGCCGCTCCGGCCCCGATACCGGAGAAGCCCATGGGCGCAAACGAAGACCAGCCCGTTCCCCAATTCGCCGCGTGTACGTACTGAAAACCCAGGCCGATGACAAAAAGCACCACCGCCACCTTCACCACCACGATGGTGGCGTTGAAGCGCGCGCTCTCCTGAATGCCGATGGTGAGAATCGCCGTAATCAGCAGCGCGATGAGCAATGCCGGAAGATTGAAGCCAAACTCAACCCCGAAAATATGCGGCGCACCCAGCAGTTCGTGCGCGCGCCGCAACAGCTCCGGCGAGCCCGCGGCCAGGATTTGGCTGACGCGGGCCAGAAACGCCTGCGTCCCGGGAACCAGCGAGCCGTCGGTTTGCGCCATCTGCCGCGCGATTACGTTTTCCGCCGTGCGCAATGCCGTCCAGTGATCGTAGGCCAGCCAGAGCGGCATCTTCAGGTGAAGAATATCCAGCAATGCTACGAAGTGGTTCGACCATCCCGAAGATACCGTGCTCGCGCCCATGGCATATTCCAGCGTCAGGTCCCACCCTATAATCCAGGCGAAAATCTCGCCCAGACTCGCGTAGGCGTAGGTATAGGCGCTGCCGGCCAGCGGAATCATGGCGGCGAACTCCGCGTAGCAGAGTCCCGCGAATGCGCACCCCAACCCCGACATGACGAAGGAGAGCATCAGGCCCGGCCCGGCATAGTGCGCACCCAGGCCCGACAGCACAAAAATGCCGGCGCCGATGACCGCGCCCACACCCAAGGCGGTGAGCTGAAAAACTCCCAGCGTGCGCTTTAGACTGTGCTCGCCGGTTTCTCCCGATTCCTCTAGAAGCATGCTCAGGGGCTTGCGTAACAGTAAATTGGCCATGCAGTTAAAGTGTCGCCTTTCCTTGCCAAGAACAGAGAGTATAGCGAACTGGCCGGGGCTCTTGCCCGCGGCCGCCGCGTGTTGAATTCATCGATTGGCGATGGCTTGCCATTCTTCCATCCTTTGCCGCAGCGAGCCGAAAGTGGCCGGGTCGGGCAGCAGGTCCGCGATCACGGCCACCGAATCGGCCCCGGCTTCGAAAACGGCGGGCGCGTTGCCGGCCGTAATTCCGCCGATGGCCACCAGCGGCTTCGCCGTCAAAGCGCGGCACCGCCGGAGTTCATCGAGTCCGACAACCGGGTCGGGATTCTGCTTGGAAGAAGTAGAAAAAATGGGTCCCAGCGCTACGTAATCGACCGGCTCCACGGCCGCGGCGGCAAGCTGCGCGGCATTGTGACTCGAAAACCCGACCACCGCGCCGGCGCCCACCAAGCCCCGAGCGTCCGTCGGCGCCAGATCGTCCTGCCCCAGGTGCAGCCCGGCCGAGAGAAGACGGGCGAAATCGGCACGGTCGTTCACGATCAGGGTGGCGCCGAACCGGCGGCACAGCTCCGCTACCTGTATGGCGTCTTGATGCACCGCCCGGCTCCAGTGGCCCTTATGTCGAATTTGCAAAATCCGCGCGCCGCCCTGGAGGAAAGCTTCGGCGGCGGCGGCGAGCGTGAGGCCGCGCCGGCCAAGCGCGTCGGTATCCAGAATCGGGTAGACCCGCGGCAAAGTCATGGAGCTGAAATTTTTGCTGTTCGCCCATGATACCATTGCCGGCGCGGGCCGGGCTGCGCGTGCATGGTGGAGACGAACGTCCCCGACACGCCAGTTGGCGGAAACCCGTCATACCTGTAGACTACTCAGAGGAGGATCAAGTGAAGAGCGCTCAACTATTGACCCTGGTATTGGCGGCGAACTTTCTGGCTCACGCGGATTTCAGCTATACGCAAACCAGAAAGGGCTCGCAAGGCATGGCTGGCGCCGCCGCCGCGCCGCAGGTCACCAAGTACTTCTTCAAGGGTTCCAGGGTGCTGTTCGATAGCGGCGCCACGGCGCACGTTATCGATTACGGTGCGCAGACCATGACCACCATCGATAAGGCCGCCAAGACTTACTCGGTGCGGCCCATGGGCGGGAACATGCCGGCCGACGCCGCCAATGTCGATGTCCAGATCGACGTCAAGGAAACCGGCCAGACAAAGACCATCGCCGGTTTCAACTGCAGGCAGGTGGTGATGACCATGGCTACCGCCGCGGCCGGAATGAAGATGCAGATCGAAACCGAGTCCTGGATATCGGCCGACGTGCCCGGCTGGCAGAACATGCGCGCCTTCTACCAGAAGAACGGCAGCGCACTTTCGGCGATGGCGGGCGGAAGCCCGGGCGTGCAAAAAGCCATGGCGGAAATGCAGAAAAAGATGTCGGCCATGAACGGCGTGGCGGTTCTGCAGACCGTGCGCATGAAATCCGCCGCGGGGTCGGAGGAGCAAATGGGCCAGGCGCAGGCCGGTCTGGCGCAGGCGCGGGCCCGCCTGGAAGAGATGGCCAAGCAGGGTGGGCAACAAGGCGAGATGGCCAGACAGGCCCTGGCCCGGATGCCCGGCGGAAGCGGTGCGGGGGCTCCCCTGTATGAGACCACCACCGAATCCAGCGACTTTTCCGCCGCCGACATCCCCGATTCCATCTTCGCCATCCCGGCCGGCTTTACCCGGAAGTAGGCCGCGCCTACCATGAAACCATGGCATGAGTCTCTCGTCGGTTATCCCGTCGTCGTTACAGTCCCCCTGTTATGGGGCGACCAGGATGCCTTCGGGCACGTGAACAACATCGTGTACCTGCGCTGGTGCGAGACCGCGCGGGTCGAGTACCTGGTGCGTATCGGGTTATGGCCGCCGTTGCCGCCGGCGGGCATCGGGCCCATCCTGGCCAGTATTTCATGCGACTACAAACGGCCTTTGACCTACCCCGACACGGTCGATATCGGCGCCCGCGTGACACGGATCGGGAACCGCAGCTTCCGCATGCAACATCGCGTGATAAGCCAAGCCCTCAATACGATCGCCGCCGAGGTGGACTCCACCATTGTGGTCCTCGATTACGCGGGCAATAAGGCCGTCCCCGTCTCCGACGATTGCCGGAAGGCGATCGAAGATCTGGAGACGAATCCACAGGACGCGCCCCCGGACGGCGCGGGCGGGGAGTGAAGCTACTAGCGGGGCGGTTGTGGTGCAGGCACTTATGAGCCCTGGGGAAGCGGGCGTCGAGACGAGTCTCGACGCGGCACGCAAAAGTGCGTGCGCCACGTCGATCCCTCGGTAGGCCTCAGCGATTTTCGTACCACTTGAGCCGGTTGGCCCCGATGCAGGCGACGTCCGGGCGGCCGTCTCCGTTCAAGTCGGCGATGGCGCAGGCCGCGGCGCCCATGCCCCCATTGTCGAGATCGGAACGGACCCAGCGTTTGGCGGCGCTGTCGAAGCTGTACAGGTAGACCGAGTGGGGCTGGCCGCGAAAGCCGGCCACGATCTCATCGTTGCCGTCGCGGTTGAAATCGGCGGTCTGGATGGTATGGCCGTCCAGCAGAGAATCGTCGATCACTTCGCGTTCCCACTTGGAATTCTTCTCGGTGTAGACGGCCACCTGGTTGCCGTGCCAGGGCTCGATGGTGGCGAGGAACCGGGTCTTGCCGAGATGGCCGACGGTGATGTCGCTCGATCCGGACTTGGGCCAGGGCGCTGGATCGCCTTTGGCGATTTCGGTACGCTCGAAGGCGCCGGCCTTGCTGGCGCAGAAGCGGTGAATGCCGGTGAAGCTGGCGGTCAAAATGCAATTGGAATCGGTGATGAAGATGCCGTGCACCACGCCCGAGTTTTCCGTGCTGATGACGCGCCGCTTCCATTCGCCGGGCCGGTAGTAGACCAGCGGAGTTTGATCGCGGTAGTCCGGTGCCGTGGCTGAAGGGCCGGTGAGCGCGGCGTTGACGACGACCGGGTGGCCATCGCCGAACAGATCGGCCACGCGCAGCCGGTGGCTGGTCGGGAGGCGGTCGATTTCCGTGGCCGTCCAGGGCTGCAGCGGGTCTGGGCCGGGGCGAAGAACGCTCACCAGACCGATGGAGTTCTTGGCCTCGTTGCTGAATTCGCTGGCGAGAACGATTTCGTTGCCGATGACGACGCAGTTGATCATGTGGGACTGGCCGGCCGCCAGCACGTGGCGCTGCCAGCCGGGGTTCTCGTACCAGACCAGTTCGCTCATGCCGCTCGCGAGCGCGATCAGGTCGGGCTTGCCATCGTGATTGAGGTCGGCGACCACGACCTGGTAGCCGCCGCGGAGATCCGTGGCGATGGTGTGCTCGACGAAGGCGGCGGGCGGCGCGGCGGCGAGTAGCGGAAATGCCAAAAAAATGGGGAGACGGCGCACATCCCACAGTATACTTTCGTTTTCCGCTCGGTTCCCGCCATTGCTCCTACTTATAATGATGAGATGGCGCCCCGATCGCGCGTCGCGGTTTCCGCCCTCGTTCTGCTGCTGCTGGCGAAAGCGGGAGCCGCGCTGAACCTCGGAAATGCGGTGGTGGTTCCGGCTCCCAACCTGGCCGGGCCGGAGAAGAAGGCTGTGGCGATGCTGCTCGATGAAATCGAGAAGCGCACACGCATCCGGCTGTCCACTGTCGATCGCTGGCCAGGCTCCGGACCGGCGATCTTCGTCGGCCGCGAATCGGGCTTGGGCGTGGCCGTTCCTTCGCTTGCCCCGCAACTGATTTCCGCGGTGGCCGGCGCGGACGGATATCGGATTCAGACTATCGGCGAACACGTGCTGGTGGTTGGCAACAATGCCCGCGGCACGCTATTCGGCGTGGGAGCGCTGCTGCGCCACCTGAAGATGGATCGCGACGTGGTGGAAGCGCCGGACGATCTACGCCTGGCGACGGCGCCGAAGTACCGGCTGCGGGGCCACCAGTTGGGCTACCGGCCAAAGACCAATTCTTACGACGGCTGGAGCGTTCCGCTCTGGGAGCAATACCTGCGCGACCTGGTGGTGTTTGGCGCCAACGCCATCGAGCTGATTCCGCCGCGCTCGGACGACGCGGCCGACAGCCCTCTGTTTCCCCTGCCGCCCATGCGCATGATGGTCGAAATGTCCCGCCTGGCCGATGCCTACGGGCTCGACGTGTGGATCTGGTATCCGGCGATGGACGGCGACTATTCGGACGCGAAGACGGTGGCGTCCGCTCTGGAGGAATGGGGCGAGGTCTTCCGCCAACTGCCGCGCGTGGACGCGGTTTTTGTTCCCGGCGGCGATCCCGGCCACACCCGGCCGAAGGAGCTGATGGGGCTGCTCGAAAAGGAGACGGAAGTCTTGCGCCGCTACCACCCCAAGGCGCAAATGTGGGTTTCGCCGCAGAGCTTCACCAGCACGTGGATGGATGAATTCCTGAGCACTTTGAAGAACCAAAAGCCGGCATGGCTCAGCGGCGTGGTTTTCGGGCCGCAGGTGGGCATGAGCCTGCCGCAATTGCGCGCGGCCGTGCCGGAGCGGTACCCGATTCGCCACTATCCCGACATCACCCACAGCCGCCAGGCGCAGTACCCGGTTCCGGATTGGGATGTGGCCTACGCCGTCACCGAGGGGCGCGAGACGATCAACCCGCGTCCCATCGACGAGGCCAATATCTTCCGCTTGCTGCAGCCCTATACCATCGGCTTCCTGACGTATTCCGAGGGTTGTAACGACGACGTGAACAAGATGGTGTGGAGCGCCCTGGGATGGGACCCGGACCGCAAGGTGGCCGATATTCTGCGGGAATATAGCCGCTACTTCATCGGCGAACGCTATACCGGGAGTTTCGCCCAGGGTCTGCTGGCGCTGGAACGGAATTGGCGCGGCCCGCTGGCGGCTAATGCCGGAGTGGAGACTACGCTCCAGCAGTTCCAGGAGATGGAGCGGAGCGCGGCGCCCCCGGTGCTGGCCAACTGGCGGTTCCAGCAGGCGCTCTATCGCGCCTACTACGATGCCTACACGCGCTCCCGCCTGCTGTACGAAACCAGCCTGGAGGACCGCGCCATGTCCGAATTGCGCCATGCAGCCGCGGCCGGATCTCTGAACGCCATTAAGCGCGCCGAAGACGTGCTGGAGCTGGCCGTAACCGATCGCGTAGCCGGCGACCGCCGCGCGCGTATCTTCGAGCTGGCGGAAGGGTTGTTTCAGAGCATTCGTATGCAGTTGAGCGTGCCGCGCTATAAAGCCATCGCGGTCGAGCGCGGCGCTAACCTCGATACCGTGGACGCGCCCCTGAACAACCGTCTGTGGCTGGAGGGGAAGTTCACCGAGCTGCGCCGCATGCCGGAGGAAAGCGAGCGTTTGAAGGAGCTGGACGGCATCCTTCATTGGACCGACCCGGGTCCGGGAGGCTTCTATGACGATTTGGGGAATCCCGCCCAACAACCGCACCTGGTGCGCGGGCCGGGCTACCAGTCCGATCCGGCCTTCTGGGAATCGTCAATGGTGGGATTTGCGAGCGACCGGACGCTCCGCACCTCCTGGTGGACGCAGGCGGAATCGCTGTTCGACGCTTGGCTGCAGATGCGCTACCAGGATCTGGACCGCGGCGCCGAGTATAAAATCCGCGTGGTGTACGGCGGCGACAGCCCGCGCGCTAAAATCCGGTTGTTGGCCAACGGTCGAATCGAAATTCACCCGTCGATCGCGAAGCCGATGCCGGTGCGGCCGCTGGAATTCGACATTCCCAGGGAGGCCACCGCCACCGGCGAGTTGACCTTGAGCTGGAGCCGCGAGCCGGGCCTGGGCGGCAACGGGCGCGGCAGCCAGGTTTCGGAGATTTGGCTAATAAGAAAATGACGGACGCAAGTTGGGAGAGTCCCGTAAAGCGGAAGCTCCGCGAGGGGCGGCCAGTCGTCGCCGCCACTATCACCACCGCCAGCCTGGAGACGGCTGCGCGCATGGCCGAGCTCGGCTTCGATTTTCTGTGGATCGAGATGGAGCACTCGCCCATCACCCTCGAAACGCTGCGCGGTATGGTGCTGGCCACCCGCGCATTGCCCACGCTGCCTTTTGCGCGCGTGCCGGTGAATGAACTCTGGATGGCGAAGCGGGTGCTGGACGCGGGCGTGAGCGGCGTGATCTTCCCCTTCACCACCACGCCCGAACTGGCGCGGCAAGCCGCCGCGGCGTGCCGCTATCCACCCGCCGGACGGCGCGGTGCGGGCCCCGGACTGGCGCGGCGCAGTTGGCCCGGCGGCGAAAGCTATTACGATTCCGCCGATCGCAACGTCACCGTCATCACCGTGGTGGAGGAAGCCGCCGCCGTGGAGCGGATCGATGAGATCGCCGCCACTCCCGGCGTGGATGCGCTCTTCATCGGCACCAACGATCTATCGTTCTCGCTGGGGCTGCGCGGCGACCAGAGCCATCCCAAGCTGCACCAGGCCATCGCCCGGGTGGTCGAAGCAGGCAAGAAGCACGGCAAGTGCCTGGGGCGGCCGGCCCGTACGCCGGAGCAGGCCGAGGAATATATGCGCCAGGGCTTTCTGCTCTTCCAGGCGCCCACCGACATGGACTTCATGGCCGCGGCGGCCGGGAACTATCTCGCCCCTCTGGCGGGGCCGCGATCCGGCTGAGCCCGCGCCGTCACGCGAACAGTACGCGATAAACGCGGCCCGCCTCCAGCCGGACCCGCACCGAAGAATCGCCGCCGGGCGTGACCTGGACCGGCTTTCCGTCCTGGCCGCGGATTTCGCGGATGCGCGTGCCCGGGGTCGGCCGCAGCAGATGCTCGCCCGCCAGGCTCGGCCGTAAAACCGCTTCCGACGCCCTCCCGCCGTCCCAGCCGATGTCGATGGTGACGCCGCCGCGCGCCCGCAATCCCCGCACGCTTCCCTTGCTCCAGGCTTTTGGCAGCGCCGGCAGAAAGTCGATCCCGCCGTCGTGGCTCTGCAGCAGCATCTCGGCGATTGCCGCTGTCGCTCCGAAATTACCGTCGATCTGGAAGATCCAGGAATCGCCGGCCGGGTGCGTGTCGAACAGATTGGGCCCGGTGCTGTGCTGGAGCAGCAGCCGAACCGATTCCCAGGCCTTTTCGCCGTCGAGCAGCCTGGCCCAGAAGTTGATCGCCCACGCGCGGCTCCAACCGGTATAGGCGCCTCCGGCCGCCAGGCGCCGCTCCAGCGACACGCGCGCGGCCTTCCACAATTCCGGCTTGTGCCGCGAGGTGAACTCGCTGCCTGGAAACAGTGGGTACATGTGGGACATGTGGCGCTGGCCGGGCGTGGCCTCATCGAAGTCCCGCGACCATTCCTGAAGCTGGCCGTGGCTGCCGATCTGGTACGGGACCAGCCGCCCACGCGCCGCCTGCAAACGGGCGGCAAAATCGGAATCGACTCCCAGCGTTCGCGCCGCCTCCATCGTGTTCGAGAACAGCTCGGAGAGGAGCGCCATATCCATGGTGCAGCCCTCGCTGGTCTCGGCCGTGCGCCCGTCCGGTGCCAGAAAACTGTTCTCGGTGGAATGCGAGGGGCAGGTCGACAGGCGCCCATCTTTTCGCTCGATCAGCCAGTCTAAGTAAAACTCGGCGGAGGACTTCATCAGGGGATAGGCCTTGGCGCGCAGAAATTCTCGGTCGCCGCCAAAAGCGTAATGCTCCCAAAGGTGGGCACAAAGCCACGGTCCGCTCATCGCCCAGTTCGCCCAGGTAGGATTACCCTGGCCATAATCCCCGACCGGCGCCGATTGCCGCCAAAGGTCCACGTTGTGATGGGAAACCCAGCCTTTGCAGCCGTAATTCACGGCGGCGGTTTTGGCGCCCTCCTTGCTCAGCCCCCCGATGAGCTCGAACAGCGGCTCGTGGCACTCCGCCAGGTTGCAGGTTTCCGCCGGCCAATAGTTCATCTGCACGTTGATGTTGGCCGTCCAGTTCGAGCTCCACGGCGGCCGCATCTCCGGGTTCCAAATGCCTTGAAGATTGGCCGGCTGCGTGCCTGGCCGCGAACTGGAAATCAGAAGATAGCGCCCGTACTGGAAGTACAGCGCGGCCAGATCGGGATCGGGATTGGCGGCGAAATCGCGCAGGCGTTCATCGGTGGCGAGGTTGGACGGCCCAAGTTGAGGCAGGCTCAGCGCCACCCTCCGGAACCGCGCCTGGTGGTCCGCCACGTGGGCGCGCAGCAGGGCCGCATAGGGCTTCTTCCGGGCCTCCTCCAGTTGTCGCCGGCACGTTTCGCCGATCTCGGCCGCCGTTCCGTGCGGGGCGCGGTCGTATCCCCGAAACCCGGTATTGGCGGCGATCAGCAGGGTGATGGCGCGGGCGCCTTCGATGCGGAGCTTCCCGCCCTGTGCGCGCATCCTGCCGCCTTCCGGCACCGCTTGCAATCGCACTTCGAAGCGCATCCCTTTGCCCTCGGCCGCGTCGTAGACCACCGGGTTGGCGGAGCTGACGTAGTTCGGCTCCACGTTCGAGGGCGCTTTGCCGGCGAGCCGCACCACGCCGCTATCGGACGCTTGCGCATCGGAATCGACCGGGCTCGCCAGAAAGAGCGTCACGTCGATCCCGGTGCGATCAGTCGTGGTCCATCGCGCCACGATGACCTGGTCCGGCGCCGAGGCGAACGCTTCCCGAGCGTGACTGGCGCCCGCCGCGCGATAGCTCACGCGCGAAACGCCCAGGTCCAGGTCCAGCTCGCGGCGATAGTCGTCAATCGCGTCCGCCCGCCCGGTCTCGATGTGCAGGTCGGCTAGCGCCAGGTACGATTGGTTGTACGGCCCCTGCATTTGGCGGCAAACACGATCGGCGCCCACGTAGTCCCCGTCGTCGAGAACCAGCCGCCGCACTTCGGCCAGGTGCCGGCGGGCATCCGGGTTGTTCCACTCCCGCGGGGCGCCGGACCAAAATGTATCTTCGTTCAGCCCGAGCCGCTCGTCCGCCACTCCGCCGAACACCATCGCGCCCAGCCTGCCGTTGCCGATAGGCAGCGCATTGGTCCATCTTTCGGCCGGCTTCCGATACCACAGCGTCAGTCCGCCGGACGTCCGCTGTGCCAACGCTTTCGAGGCGCAGAGCGAAGCGGAAATTCCGCCGACGAATGCGCGCCTGGTCCATTTAGCCATAGCAGAAATAAAGCGCTCGGCCGCGAAATGCCAGCGCGGCCGAGCATGGGACGAAGGGATAAGGGGGTCGATTATTCCCTTCGTTGAAACGGAAACCGCGACCGCACGGCGAGGATCAGGTCGTGGTCCCCACCGGTCGATCCGCTATAGAATCCGACCGTGGTGTTGAGCCGGATGAAGAACGCGTCGCCCTCTTTGGCGGGGTGGCGCCCTTCGTTGCCGTCCGCGCCGCCGCCGGCCACCATATCGCCATGTCCGCGAAGAACGTAGTAGATCTCTTCCTCACTCTCGTGATGGTGCGGGATGTTGGTCCCGGTGGGGGAAAAGTCCATGATGAACAGGCTCACCATCTGACTGGCCGCGGCCAGTTTATCGCGCTTGCTTTCGGTGGTGCCCATCAGCAACTTGAACTGCACGGTCGGACCGTGGCTCTCGAGCTGCACCGGTTTCACGTCGGCGGCGTTGGCCAACATGAGCTGCGGCGTGGGCGGTACATTGGTTCCGCGAGGAATCTTGAAACCCATCACCAGCAGCCGCACGGGCTGGTTGGACGTATTGGCCATCCCGTGCTTGACGCCGACCGGAAGGTACATGAAATCGTCCTTCTTGACCGGCACCTTCTGGTCTTCGTAGAGCAACGTCCCGTTCCCGCCGAGAATATAGTAAATCTGCTCTTCGGCGGGATAACTCACCAGCGCACTGGTGCCGTCGGCGGCCACGGTCAGTTCCCCGTAGCGGGCGATGCCCTTGAGCTGTTTCGACTGGGCATCGCCGATCCCGAACGCCGGCCTGTAGGAGGCGCCTTTGCCGCCCACCGTCAGGTCGTCCGCCGCCGGCTGAACGTCGGGAATCACCCGCCTCAGAAACGTCGGGTCTGCCGCAAACAGACCCGACGCAGCGGCCAAAATAGTAGCGATCAATCTATGCGAGCGCACCAAGCCTCCTGGCATTACTCGTAGCTAACGCAGTTGCACCACTTGCCCGTTTCATCGAAATGCGGCCAGGGGCCGCCGGTACGGAATCCAGATAGGATCACGTCGTCAAACATCGGCGTGGGCTCAAAGTATCCGGGCCTCCGCAGGTGCTCCTTCACCACCGCATCGTTCAGCTCCAGTCCGAGTCCGGGTTTTTCCGGAACCGTCACGTAGCCTTTGTCGATGATCGGCTTGGGAACGCCCGTCACCAGGTCCTGCCACCACGGCATATCCAGAGCGTGGTTCTCCATGGCCAGGAAGTTGTTGCCGAACGTGGCCGCGCAGTGATACCCGGAGAAGGCGCCGATCGGCGATCCGGCATGGTGCATGGCTACCCGAATGCCCGCCAATTCGGCGGCATCGGCGATTTTCTTGGTCTCCAGTAACCCACCCGAAGTCTCGATGTCGGGATGGATTCCGTCCACGGCGCGGTGCTCGATCAGACCATCGAAACCGCCCTGCAGGCCGAAAATATCCTCGCCGGTCAGGACGGGAGTGATAGTGGCATCGGAGATCGTCTTATACGCCTTCCAGTTCAGATAGGGATACTGAGTGCCTTCCCCAATCTGCAACAGGTCTTCGGCCCAGGAAAGCTGGTATGGCTCAAAGGCCTTGGCGTACATAATCGCATCGTTGATGTTCAGCCGCCCGAAATGGTCGGCGGCTAAAGGAGTGCCCGGTCCGATGACGTCGCGAATGGCGGCGATGTATTCGCACAGGTACCCCAAGCCCTTTTCGGTGCAGACGCCGCGCTCGTTGAGAGCGCCCGGACGGTCCTTCAGCATGTCGGACTGCAGATCCATCTTGAAGAAGGTCAGCCCCATTTCCTTGCGTTTCTTCATGCGCTCGGCATAGACCTTGGGATCCGGGTGACTGGTGGTATCGGCGTAGATCCGAATCTTATCGTGGTTCTTATTGCCGATCAGGCGATAGGCCGGAACGTTGAAGACCTTGCCGGCGATATCGTGCAGGGCCATATCCACCGCGCTGTAGCCGCCGCCCATGCGCCCATGGTTGGAGAAATTGCGCAACATTCTCAAGTTACCTTCGATGTTCAGCGGGTTCTTGCCTAACAGGTGCGCTTTAAGAACCAGGGCGATGCCTTCCACCCCCGCATCCCGTACCTCGCCCAACCCGTAAACGTCCTGATTGGTATAGATCTTGATCAGCGGGTAGTCGTAATTCGCGGCCAGCCGGCAGGCGCGCATATCCGTGATCTTCAGCGTGCTCGGCGAGGAGTTCTTATTCACCGTTTGCTGCGCGCTCACCTGTCCCTCGGTGGCTTTGAACAGGGGACCGAACATGGCCCCCGCGGCGGCGCTTCGCAGCATCGACCGGCGGCTCAGTATTGCCTTTTGCGTTTTCTGTAGTAACGTCATATATTCCTCGATCCTTCGACTTCCCTCAATCTCTCAAAACTCGAGCCGCAGTATGCCTTGCCAGTTCGGGTTGGGAGTATACCAATTGCTATAGCTATACCCGGTAAGTGGAGCGAACCTGCCGAAACTCTGAGGGCTCGAGATATTAACGACCGTGTTCGGGGCCAGGAAGGCTCGCGTCTTCGGCAGCACGTTGTGGCCGTCGAATCGCACCGTAATTTTGAACTTTTCTTTGTAGGACCAGCTCTTGTACAGCGAGTATTCCGGCCACCACACATTGCCTTGACGGGCTATCCCCACCCCGGCGTCGCCGTTCTGATAGTTCCCCGGGTAGGAGAAGGCATTGATATTGAGAAACGGGTTCTGGTTCGATTGGGGCCACAGATTCGGGCCCACCGAATAGTTCGAAACGTTGATCTTTTGCCCCGGCACGATATTCGGTATCGTCTGGCCTGGCAATTGCTTGTAAGGGCTGCCGGCCATGGTGAAGAACAGCGGCTCGCCCGTGCGCATGCTCTGAATCGAAGTGAAGGTCCAGCCCCCCACCAGCACGTCCGCCATGTAGCCCACCGTGGTGTTCCGGTTCAGGTATTTCCGGTGTTTGCCGAATGGCAGGTCGTATGTAAACGTGGCGACGCCCATCAATTTCACGTCGGTGGCGGTGGGTCCCTTGGTCAGGTTCCAGTCGTAGAACTGCTCCCCCGAACCGGCCGTACCGGCCAGGTTCCTGCTCCACGTAAACAGGAAATTGTACGAGAATCCGCTGTTGAACCGCCGCTCCACGCGCGCCGTCAGCGCGTTATAGGTGCTGTGGCCGTAATTGCCGTAGTAAGTGATGGTGCCGAACTGCGGGTAAGTCAGATAGTTTTGCGAGCTGGCATACACCTGGCTCAGCAGCGTGGTATTCGTCGACTGGTAAATCGACTGGGGCAGTACGTTGATATTCACCGCGTTGCCCGGGTTGGGCGCGGTGGTGGAAGATGCCACGCCGGAGCTGGGGACGAGACCGACGCCGTTCGACCCCTGATAAACCACCTCCGCCACCTGGTTGGGCTTGAACTCATACTGGAACCCGGTGGCCCAAGTCATGCTATAGGGGTTGCGGAGATTCGGGTCGATGTAGGTGGCGGTTCGGGCGCTGTAGTTAGTCCCGACGTAATTGGCCGTGTAGGTAGACGGATTGATGGTATAGTTGACCGATCCAGGACCTTGAGACAGGTAGAAGGCGGGATACGGGTTTCCCGAAGGCTGCTGCACGTTGGCCGTGGCCAGGTAATTGTCCTGCCCAAGTTCCGGCATCACGTCCTGGGTAAACATGTCGAACGAACCCCGGAACACAAACTTCGGAGCGAAGTTCCACGACAGGCCGAGACGCGGCGCAAAGTTGTTATGGTCGGCGCTGTACAAGGTCCCTTTGGGGTTCGTAATCGCGCCCATCAGACCGGTCAGCGGATCGACTACGTTGGGATTGAACTCGGACTTCAGTCCCCACTTGGTATTGGCCGGAGTTTCATAGCTGTAGCGCACGCCTACACTTATGGTCATGTTGTGGAGAATGCGCCAGTCGTCCTGAACGTAGGCTTGGTGGGACCACCAGCGAGGCAGATAATTTGCCAGCAGGTTGGTGAAGGTGGCCGAATTCACCGCGCCCAGCAGAAACGAGGCGAACGAGTTGCCGGTGTTAGGCGTAAACGGCAGGCCGCTTCCGGCGGTAGCGAAGTTGTAAACGCCCGACGGCTGCGACACCGTAACGTCGTTCTCCCTGACGATCATGCCCTGGTAGCCAACCTTAAAGGTGTGCGCTCCGTGCACCCAGGTCACGTTGTCGATAAACTCGAAATCCTCATTGAGCGTCCGCAGGTAGTTGCTGGCGGTTCCGCTCGGGTTAGCCGTCCAGGTGACCGAGCTTCCGCCCGATGCCCCAACGAATCCGGGGAAGGTCTGCGGGCCAACCCCTGGAATTCCTAAACTGCTCGCCCACCCCTGGTTATTAAGCTGTGGCTGGACGGTGTCGTTGCGCCGTTGATAGGCAAATCGAAACTCGTTGATCAGGGTCGGGCCGAAATTGTGATAATAACCCAGCGTCGGATTCTTTACGTCGATTGGTTCGCGCAACCCGTAGCTGTACTCCGTGTTGTCGATGGCGCCCCAGGCGTACTGTATGGCGTTGCGGCCGATCGGCTCCCGGAACATGTTGCTGCCCCATCGCACGAAGAACCTGTCGTTGTTGCCAAGCTGCTCGTCGAACTTGAGGATATAGCCCTCGCGGTCCGACAGGTAATGAGTCAGAGCCGTCAGGTTGTTGTTGGGACCGGTGGCGCTGTAAAATCCCGCCGTGTTAGCGGGAGTATAGGGGCTGTAAGACAGGAATTTGGCCGCGACCGGGTCAATACGGCTCTGTGGAATCTGGTAGTTGGGAAAGGCTGTCGCGGTCCAACCGGTGGAACCGGGACAGCCCGCTGCCGCCGTGCAGGCTATGCTTTTGGGGTCGTAGATCTGGTATCCAAGCCCCCCGAACGCAAAATTCCCGCTCAGCATGCCCGCATCCGGCGTGGAAACCGTGGAGACATTGGCTTCATGATCGTAATCCAGCCGGTAGGAGAGCAGGAAAAAGGTCTTGTTCCGTCCGTTGTAGAGTTTGGGAATGACCACCGGCCCGCTCAGAAGGGCGTCGAAGTTGTGATACTCGAACGGGGCGGTCGCGAGGTTGGCAACGCTCTGCTGAAAATAGGCCCGGTCCATAAAATCCTTGTTGATATAGCGTTCCTCGGTGGCGAAGTGTAGGTTGTTGCCTCCACTCTTCAGGACCATGTTGTATGTCCCACCGGCGCTATGGCCCACTTCCGCGGGGATTCCAGTAGTCCACACCTGGGCCTCCGCGACCGAATCGACCGGTGGAGTCAGGGAGGTGCTGGTTTCGCCGATCGCCGAACGGATAGACTGCTTCACGTTTGCCCCGTCCACGGTGTAGTTGATGAGGTTGGCGGGCTCGCCCAGGATGTGATAAGTTCCGCCATTATCCGCATAGGCGCCCTCCATGTAGTACATGAGGTGCTGCGGCTTGGACTGGACCATGGAACTCTCTTCAATCTTCTTGGCGTCGTCCAGCCCTCCGACCACCGCGTCGTCGGTCGCCAAAAGCGGCGTGGCCGCCGTTACCTCCACCGCCTGGGTGGTAGTGCCAACTTCGAATTTGACGTCGACGCGCACCGTGGATCCCGCTTCCAAAATGAGGCTGCTCCGAACGAATTTCTTGAAGCCTGGGGATTCTACGCTGACGTCGTATGTACCCAGGTTCAAAAACGGAAGGTAATATTCGCCCTCAGGCGTCGTCTGGGTCTTTGTTTCGACTTTGGTCTGAAGATTGACCGCGGTAACTTGAGCGTTAGGAACGGCCGCGCCGCTGGGATCGGTGGCGGTACCGACCACCGTGGCGGTGCGCATGTCCTGGGAAAAAGACACTACCGAACAGGCCAGGACAATCAACAGGGAACGTCCTACTAGAGACATAACCTCTCCTTCGCGTCTTCACCTAAATCAGGGAAGACCTTTCTTGAGTGGAGACTCCACTACCGATTTGTTACCTGAGCGCCACTCCCACACCTGAAGCACTCAGCTTGGACAGCAGGCTAACACCTTGAAACCTTACAGTCAACTATCGAAAGTTAGGCGACCCGGACTGGCGAAAAGGGGACAGTCGTCCGGCCCTTCGGGATCCGACACTAACTTAACTTCACTCAACCTCCGCTAAGGCTAAGGCGTTCGAAAAGGCGGTCTTCCCAAGAAATCCCCGGCTCGTCGTTTCACAATCCCTGGAACGTCGCCGCTGGCGCCCCGCGCAGCCTGGCGGCCGACCACAATCGCCCCTGGAATAATATGCCCGAATCCGAAATTAGTCACCTATCGAAAGTTAGGGAATCGCTAAAGACACACCAGCCCGCGCTGCAGGGCGGCGACGGCGGCCTGCGTCCGGTCGGTCACTTTCAAGTGGCCCAGAAGCACGTTTACGTGCCACTTCACGGTACCCTCGGTGATTCCCAACCGGACCGCGATCTCCTTATTGCTCAGGCCATTGACAATAAGTTCGAGAACTTGCATTTCACGGTTGGTCAGTTCCGAGCGGGGTGGCCGCCCGGCCAGGCTGGCCGACACCGAAAGCGGAATGAATCGTTGTCCGCGCAACACCGTGCGGATCGCCGTCAGCAATTCCACGTGCGACGCGCCCTTCAGGACGTATGCGTGTGCGCCGGCCTGCAGCGCCCGGTGAATATCTTCGTCGCCTTCGTATGCCGTCACCACCACGAAGCGCGTGGCCGGCAGCCGCTGCCGGATCGCCTTGATGGCTTCGACGCCGCTCATTCCGGGCAGGCGCAGGTCCATCAACACAACGTCCGGCCGGTGCTGTGACGCCAACTCCACCGACTCGGCCCCGGAGGCGGTTTCCCCAACCACCGTCATGTCCGGTTGGGCCGCGATAATAGCCGCCAAACCGAATCGCACCACGGGGTGATCGTCGACCAACAGAATTCGAACCGCAGCCGGATCGCGCACAGTGAAATCCGACACCATTTAAACCGCAATCACCCATGGAGTCAAGGCCGGATTTGTCCCGGCCCTGTCCCGCCCGCCGGTCGCCTGTCGAAACCCGCGGCGAAAAGCCCATCATGCCACCGCCGCTATTTCCGAGTATTATGAGGGTTCATCCATGAAGACTCTTCTGCGGGGCAAAATTCGCTGGCTGCTGATCGTCTGGATTTTCCTGATCGCCGCCATCACCTACATGGACCGCGTGAACATTTCCATCACGGGCCGTTTCATCGAGCAGGAATTTCACCTGACTCACATTCAACTGGGATGGGTTTTCAGCGCCTTCATCCTGGGATACGCCTTGTTCCAGGCTCCCGGCGGCCGCCTGGCCGACCGCTACGGTCCCGCCCGCGTGGTCGCCATTGTCGTCGTGTGGTACGCACTGTTCACTTCGGCTACCGCATGGACGCCCGCCACCATCCCCTTCGCCTTGGCGCTTCTCTTGTCGGTGCGCTTTCTGCTCGGTAGCGGCGAAGCCTGTGTCTTTCCTTCGTCCAACCGCGTGGTCGCCACCTGGATCCCCAGCCAGGAACGCGGCTTGGCCAACGGCATCATCTTCGCCGGCGTCGGCGCCGGAGCAGCCACCGCGCCGCCCATCATCAGCTACATCATCACTCACTACGGCTGGCGCTGGTCGTTCTGGATCACCGCCCTGGTCGCGATCTGCATCGGCGTGGTATGGTTCCTGATCGCTCGCGACCAACCCGAGGACCATCCCTGGATGAGTCCCGAAGAACTCGCCTACATCCGCTCCGGCATCCCCGCCTCCGCGCCCTCCGGTTCCACCGCCGTGCCCTGGGGCGCCATCTTCCGCAGCAAGGAAGTCCTCGCCGTCAGCGGCAGCTACTTCTCCTTCTGCTATGTCGCCTATCTCTTTTTCTCGTGGTTCTTCACTTATTTGCGAGAGGTTCGCCACCTGAACCTGAACACCAGCGCCATCTATGGCATGCTACCCTTCATCGCCATGTCGAGCTGCTCTCCTCTGGGAGGCTGGATCAGCGACCGCCTCACCAGCCGCTACGGTAAGCGCATCGGCCGCTGCGGCATCGCCCTGGTCGGCCTCGTCCTCACCGCCATCTTCCTGGCCATCGGCACCCAGGCATCCAGCGCCCCCATGGCATGCCTGGTGCTGGCCGGCGGCGCCGGAGCCCTGTATCTTTCCCAAAGCTCTTATTGGTCGGTGACGGCGGGCATAGCCGGACATTCGGCCGGTTCGGTTTCCGGCGTCATGAATATGACCGGCCAGTTCGGCGGCGTGGTTACGGCATCCCTCACCCCTTTGATCGCCGCGCACTACGGTTGGACCGCGTCGTTTCTGGTCGCCGCCGCGCTGGCGCTGTGCGGCTCGCTGGCCTGGCTGCTGGTCGATCCCGAACGCGAATTGAAGTTGAGTTGATCGCCCCGGCCCGCGCCCGCCCATGACAACGCCGGCCCGAGTTGTCATACTGGCCAGTATGGCGTTGTTCTTACAGATTCCGTTTATCCGAAATAGCTCCTCGCCTGCCCGCCCCGCAAGGAGGGACCGATGAACCCGTCGCCTGCTTCAGCGTCCGACCGGTTCGAAGCGGCGCTGTACCGCAAAATCACGGTCAGGCTGATGCCGTTCCTGTTCCTCTCGTACGTTGTCGCCTATATCAACCGGGTCAATGTCAGCTTCGCCAAGCTCCAGATGCAGCAGGACCTGGGCATGAGCGAGGCGGTCTACGGCCTCGGGGCCGGCATGTTTTTCATCGGCTATTTCTTTTTCAACGTTCCCAGCAACATGGCCCTGAAGAAGATCGGCGCGCGCGGATTGTTGGGCCCGATCCTGATCGTTCGCGGCATTCTCTCCGCCTGGATGATGTTCGTCCACGGCCCAACCAGCTACTACGTCCTGCGCTTCATCGGCGGCGCCGTCGAGGCCGGTTTCTTTCCCGGCGTCGTTCTCTACATGACCTTCTGGTACACGCGCAAGCACCTCAGCAAAATGATGGCCCTGTTCTTTGCCGCCGTGCCGCTCTCGGGGATTTTCGCCGGACCCTTTTTGGGATGGATGCTGAAGCATCTCCAGGGAGTGGCCGGTTTGGCGGGCTGGCAGTGGCTCTTCCTCATCTGCGGCATTCCCTGTTCCCTGGTGGGCGTGGGCGTGTGGCTCCTGTTGACCAACGATCCGGAGCGGGCCGCCTGGCTGAGCGCCGAAGAAAAACGGGTCGTTTCGGGAAACCTCCAGGCGGAACATGAAGCCGACAAGCGCGCCGGCGGGGCCAAGTCCAAGTTCTCCGACGCGTTTCGCAACAGCAGCGTCTGGCTGCTGTGCTTCGTCGATTTCGGTGTCACCGCCGGCAATTACGGCATCGCCTTCTACCTGCCGCAGGCGATCAAGAACGGCATCACCAAAGATCCCGTCGCCATTGGGTGGCTTTCCGCCATTCCCTGGGTGGTCACCATCATCGCCATGCTCGTCGTAGGGAACCACTCCGACAAAACCGGCGAGCGCCGCTGGCACCTGGCGATTTCCTGTTTCGTCGGAGCCGTGGCCTTCGCCATCAGTGCCCTTCCGGGCGCGCCCGGCACCGTGGCGCTGGCCGCCCTCAGCGTCGCCACCGCCGCGATTCTGTGCGCCCTCACCGTGTTCTGGGCGGTTCCTTCGGCGCTCCTGGCGGGTACCGCGGCCGCCGCCGGCATCGCCTGGATCAATGCCGTCGCCAACCTGGCGGGCTATGCGTCTCCCCATGCCATCGGCATCATTGTCGACCACACTCACAGCATGATGCTGGCGATGCTCGCCATGTCCGGCGCCATGCTGGTTTCCGCCGCGCTCACCTTGATCGTTACCCGCAAGGGCGCCCTGCACCAGTAACAGCTTACAGTCTTTGGCCGTGGGGCAGCCATCGTTTTTCGTGGTCTGCCCTGGCGGCTTCGATTGCCAACCGGCTCTATTAATTCCTGCCGGTCACAAATGAATAGTCCTCCAATTGGCCGCCAAGCTGTATAATTGTCGGTCCAGCAACCTCGTAATGTGCGAGTCAGAGCCGCGACCGTAAGGAGTTGTGAAAAAACCGTCGCAGGCGGAACCGCCTGCGCCACCAAAGCAAGTGCATCGTTTTCAATGGTGGGGCAGGCAGTTCCGCCTGCCCAGCGCATTTCGATTTCACAGCCTTTAAGGGAGCGGTTGCCGGGATGGCGGGGAGTCAACTTTGAATCGGCCAATCGGACTTATTCTCTCTCTGGTGCTGCTTTACCCTGCCGGCCTATGGGCGCAGTGGGACGACGGCCTGCTTCGGCCGTTCACGATGGATCATCGGGCCGCTGGCCCGGCGGCGGTGGATGTCTCCTTCCTGCTCGACGCGCCCGCCGGTAAGGACGGCTTCATCCGCATCCAAAACGGCCACTTGGTCACCCCCAATGGCAGCCGCATCCGTTTTTGGGGCGTCCATTTCACCGACTGGAGCCGCGGTTCGGTCGAAATCCCGCCTAAAGAGGACGCCGGAATGTGGGCGGCTACGCTGGCGCGCTATGGCGTCAACCTGGTCCGCTTGCATTTCCTCGACCTCCCCTCCCCGCGCGGCATCGTCGATTCCACCGGTAACGACAGCCGCTCCTTCGATCCCCGCCAACTCGACCGGCTCGATTTCGAGATCTCCGAGCTCAAGAAACGTGGCATCTACGTCGATCTCAACCTGAACGTAGGCCGCTCCTACAAAGCCGGCGATGGCGTCCCGGATTTCGATAAGATTCAGTGGGGTAAGGGTCTCACTCTTTATGACTCGCGCCTCATCGAGCTCGAAAAGGAGTACGCCCAGCGACTGCTGACTCACGTCAATCCCTACACCAAGACTGCCTATCGCGACGAACCGGCCATTGCGATTGTTGAGATATTAAATGAGAACGGCTTGTATCTCGGTTTTCACCCGCCCACGCCTTACTACGACGACGAGCTGACCAGTCTCTATAACGCCTGGCTCGAACGGAATCGTAGCTCCGCACAGTTAAGCGGACTGCGCCATCTGGCGTCGGTTCCGGAAGGCGCGCCGATCCCGCGTCTCACAAGCCAGGAGGCGGCCGCGGCGCCCGACCAGCGCTATGAAGCCGAGATGGCTTTCTACATGGACACGGAGAGTAAGTTCTATGCCGATATGAGCGGCTATCTGAAGAACACGCTCGGCGTCAAAGTCCCCATCACCGGCACCGCCGATCACAGCCACTCCAGCAGCCCCTATCCCATGCTGGCTTCGCTTTCGAAGCTGGATATTCTGGATGGTCACGTCTATTGGGAACACCCGGGTTCGCCTCCGCCCCTCAATACTCCCATGGTCGACGATCCGCTCCACTCCACCGTCGTCCAACTCTCGCGCACCGCCTTCGCCGGTAAACCTTACACCGTCAGCGAAACCAATCACCCCTTTCCCAACGAATGGGCCAGCGAGGGAATTCCGATTCTGGCCGCCTACGGCAGCTTCCAGGATTGGGACGCTATCGTCGTGTACACCTTCGAGCCCAAGCTCGCTGCCGATTGGAAGCCCTATCTGGGCGACCCGTTCGATATCTCGCTCGATCCGGTGCGCATGACCCAGATGGCCGCCGGCGCGTTGATGTTCCTGCGCGGCGACGTGCGGCCCGCCCAACAAACCGTCAACCGGACTTACTCCAACCAGCAGGTGATCGAGAGCCGCCGGTTGCCGCGCACCGAACAGCCCTACTTCACACCCGGCTTCCCGCTCGCCCTCCCGCTCGAACATGCGGTTCGCATTCAGTCTCTGGACGGCGAGCCCACCGTCGCGCTCGCGGCCACCGGAACGAACCCGATCGTCTCCGACACGAAGGAACTGTCCTGGTATACGCCGGCCGGGAAGTCCGGCCTGGTCACGGTGGAAACCGAACGCACCCAGGCGCTCGTCGGCTTCCTCAAGGCCAACCGCAAAGTATTAAAGAATCTCGCTGCCGACGTCACTAATCACTTCGGCGCCATCGTGCTCTCTTCCCTGGATGGAAAGCCCCTGGCGCGGTCGGACAGGATGCTCCTCACGGCGGGCTCGCGCGTGGCCAATACCGGCATGGAGTGGAACCAGGAGCATACCAAGCTTCAGAACCAGGGCGGCTCGCCTTCACTGATCGAGCCGATCGCGGGCATCCTGACCCTACGCAATATCGAACCGGCCAACACGGTGAGCGTCGCCGCTCTCGGCGGCTCCGGCAAACCGCAAGGCGAAGCCGTTCCGGCCAAGCGGACGGCCGATGGCTGGGCATTCCCGATTGGCGACCCGCCCACTACCTGGTATCTGGTTTCCATTCGCCGATGACTAAGTGCTCCATTTCGGAATTACGGCCACATATCAAACAACCGCTCCCTAACGGTCGCGGCTCGGAAACACGCGAAACCGAGCCGCGACCGTTAGGGAGCGGTTGCCCGGAAATACGCTAGCGAACTTATGAAGCTGTGTACTGAGAATTCCGAAACGACACAAGAGGAAATTTGCATGAATTCGAACGATGCAATGACGCGCCGCGGCTTGCTGGGCCGGGCGTTGGGAGGAGCGGCCCTGGTTTCGGCGCTCGACTCCGCCAGCCAGTTGCTGGCCCAGACGCCGCAGCCCCAAGTGCGTATCCGCGATAGCTTCGACTTCGGCTGGAAGTTCTTCAAGGGCGATGCGCCCGGCGCCCAGGAACCGGGATTCGCCGATGCGTCCTGGCGCGGCCTCGATCTGCCGCACGACTGGAGCGTGGAAGGCCCCTTCTCGCAGAACGAGTCCAGCGCCGGCTCGGGTGGTTACGCCCCCACTGGTATTGGCTGGTACCGCAAACGCTTTCGCCTCCCGGCATCCTTCCAGGACCGCAAGGTGTCCATCGAGTTCGATGGCGTCTACCAGAATGGTGAAGTGTGGATCAACGGGCATTACCTCGGCAAGCGCCCCTACGGCTATATTAGCTTCGCCTACGACCTCACGCCGCACTTGAACGCCGGTGAGAACGTGGTCGCCGTGAAAGTGGATAACTCCCCGCAGCCCGGCTCGCGCTGGTACTCGGGGTCGGGCATTTACCGGCACACGTGGCTGCTGGCGGTCAATCCCGTCCACGTCGCCCAGTGGGGAACTTTCGTCACCACGCCCAGGGTTGCCAAGGAAGCCGCGACCCTCCATGTCGAGACTCAAGTGCGCAACACCAAAACGGCGGCCGTAAATTGCACCCTGGTCACCGCGCTGGTCGATGGCGAGGGCAAAGTAATCCAAACGGCGGAGGCGCCTGGCGAGATCGGCCCCAACGCCGAATACCAGTTCGAGCAGTCTCTTATCGTCGAAAAACCCGCGCTCTGGAGTGTGTCCGCCCCGTATCTTTATAAAGTGCGCAGCACCGTCCGCGTCGGCCAGCAAACGGTGGACGAGTACGATACCCCGATCGGCATTCGCGAGGCGATATTCGACGCCGATCGCGGGTTCCTGCTGAATGGCGAGCACGTCAAACTGAACGGAGTTTGCCTGCACCACGATGCCGGCGCGGTGGGCGCGGCCGTGCCGGAGCGCGTCTGGGAGCGGCGCTTCGAGATCCTGCGCGAGATGGGCTGCAATGCCATCCGCACCAGCCACAATCCGCCCGCGCCCGAGTTCCTAGATCTCTGCGACCGCATGGGTTTCCTGGTCATGGACGAGTCCTTCGACGAGTGGAAGGCCGGCAAGGGCCAGGTGCGCGGCAACGGCTATTCCAGGCTCTTCGACGAGTGGCACGAGCGCGATGTGACCGATTTCGTCCGCCGCGACCGCAATCACCCTTCCGTGGTGCTGTGGAGTTGCGGTAATGAAATCCCCGACCAGCTCACCGAGCACGGCCTGGAGATTCTGCGCGAACTGCTGGCCATCTTCCATCGCGAAGACCCCACCCGCCCGGTCACGGCCGCCTGCGACAACATCGCCGCCGAACCCAAGGCGACCCCCGCGGAGTTTCTGAGCACGCTCGATATCGTGGGATACAACTACGCCGACCGTTGGCGCGAGCACCGCGAGTTGTACTATAGCCTCGACAAAGCCGCCCATCCCAACTGGCGCATGATCGGAACCGAAAGCAGCGGCATGGGCGGGCAACGCGGCGACTATAGCGCCATTTTTCCCCCATCCCCGGCGCAGGCCGCGGCCGGGCCCAGACGCAGAGGCGGCATGGGCGGTTTCGCCCTCGATACCGAGCAGCTCTGGAAGTTCGTGCGCACCCACGATTACGTCGCCGGCGATTTCATGTGGACCGGCATCGATTACCTCGGCGAGGCTTTCGGCGCTGCCCGAGGCTCCGGCGCGGGCTGCATCGACAGTTGCGGTTTCCCCAAGGACGGCTACTACTTCTACCAGAGCCAGTGGACCGATAAGCCGGTCCTGCACCTCTCCCCGCACTGGAACTGGAAGGGACATGAAGGTGCCTTCCTGCCATTCTCCTGCTACACCAATTGCGACAGCGTCGAGTTGTTTCTCAATGGCAAGTCCGTCGGCGTCAAAGGCTACGCGTTCCCGCGGTACGGCATGCAGGGCCGCTACGGCCAATCCGCCCCGGTGCCCGCCGGAGCCGCCCGCACCACCAACGACCTGCACCTCTCCTGGGACGTGCCCTTCGAGCCCGGCACCCTTAAGGCGGTCGGGATGAAGGGTGGAAAGGTTGCCGTGGAGAGGGAGATCTCGACCACCGGCGACCCTGCCGCCATCGCCCTTTCCGTGGACCGCGAGACCATCCGCGCCGACCGCCGCGACGTGGCCCACGTCATCGTGAAGGTGTTGGACGCCCAGGGCCGTTTGCACCCCGATGCCGCGAGCCCGATCGCCTTCGCGGTCCAGGGCGAAGGCCGCCTGATCGGCGTGGACAACGGCAATATGGCCGACATGGCGGCGGATTTCAAGGGCAAGACCTGCAAGGTCTTCCACGGTATGTGCCTGGCGATGGTGCAATCGGCCGCCGCTGCCGGCCAGATTCGCGTCACCGCCACTTCTCCCGGCCTCCAGCCGGCAACGCTGACCATCCTGACCAAGGTGTGAGGCCGGCGATCCCTGGGGTAGACCAGGGTTCTTTGTGGTCTGCGGCGCGGCGACCGCTCCCTTGCGGTCGCGGCTCGGTAAGTGATTGAGAACACGCGGCATCCGTTACCGAGCCGCGACCGCAAGGGAGCGGTTGCCGGGAACCAATTTCCCTGCATCGGCTGAGGCTAAGCACCCCACCCGCCTTCCACAGATTCAGATATGCGAAGCTGATTACATGCGTGCTTTGGGTAGCGGAACCGGGTCGCCTCAAACCACTCGCGTCATATTGCTAGGCGCGATCCTGGTTTCGGCGGCATTGGCTCTCACTCCGCCGCGAAGCACTCTCGACGGTTATGGCCATCGCGTGTGGCAGAGCGCGGACGGGCTGCCGGAAAGCACCATCCAGGCATTCGCGCAAACCCGGGATCACTACCTTTGGATCGGCACCACGGGCGGACTGGTGCGGTTCGACGGCGTTCATTTCACCGTCTTCGATCGCGAGAGTACTCCCGCCCTTGGTGAGAACAGTGTGTATACCTTGTTGGCCGCCAGCGACGGCGCCTTGTGGATCGGCACGGAGGGGGCCGGCCTGGTGCGGTATAAGAACGGCCTTTTCCAAAGCTTTTCCGAAAAGGAGGGACTCACCAACCCGTTTGTCCGCGTCGTTTTCGAAGACAGCCAGGGAACCGTGTGGGTCGGCACGGACCGTGGACTTTTCCGCATTCACGGCGCCGGGCTGGTTCGCGTGGACAGCCAATCGGGTATACGGTCCATCGCCGTGCATACGATCCGGGAGGATCGCGAGGGCGGCCTTTGGGTTGGTGGAGAGCGCCTGATTCGCCTCTCGGGCGTCAAGGCAACCTTGCTTCATTTTCCCGGCGGACTCGGCGAGAATACCGTCCGATCCGTGCTGGAGGCGAGGGATGGAACCATCTGGGTCGGGACCGTCGCGGGACTGCAGCGGGTGACTCGCGCCCCCTCCGGGGTTGGGTTTGTCTCCCAAAAAATCGATGGTATCGAAACTACCGTCCAGGCCCTGCGCGAGAGCCGCGACGGGGCCCTGTGGGCCGCCACCGTCGGCGGCGGGTTGATTCGCTATCGCGATGGCGCCTTTTCGGAGCAGACGTCGCCCGCCGTGCTGCCGAGCAATGTCGTGCTGGCGCTGTTTGAGGATGAGGAACGGAATCTCTGGGTCGGAACTCAGGCCGGGCTGGTCCGGTTCAGCCAGACCCCGGTCGCCATGTTGCCGTTTCCCGATTCTCGCGATTCCGTTTTCGGAACCGTCTACGCCGACCGCGACGGTAGTATTTGGATCGCCGGTCCGCATTTGTACCACTCCGACGGCCGCGCTATCGTTCCGGCTGCGCTGCCGCCGTCGCTCGCGGGCATTTCCGTTCGGAATGTATTTCGCGATAGCCGGGGTACTCTTTGGCTTGGGACAAAGACCGGCGCCGTTCGCATCCTGGGAAACCGGGTGTTCCGTTACACCATGGAGAATGGTCTCATCAACGATTTCGTCCGGGCGTTTGCCGAAGATTCCAGCGGCGCCATCTGGATCGGGACGGACAGCGGCCTAAGCCGCTGGACTCCCAACGGCTTCACCAGTTTTCATACCCGCAACGGCCTGGCCTATGGCAGCGTCCGAGCCCTGTTGATCGACCATACCGGAGACTTATGGGTGGGAACCGAACGGGGACCCAGCCACATGCGCGCCAGCGTATTCGTGAACGATGCCCCGGTCAGGCTGCTGGCCGGCGAGAAGATCTGGACGATTCATGAAGACCCCGATGGCGGTTTATGGTTCGGCACCCGGGCCGGCGGTCTCTATCGCTGGAAGAACGCCAGGCTCAGTCATTTCACTACCCGTGAAGGACTTGCCAGCAACAGCATTTCGCAAATCCTGGAAGACGCCCGCGGCAACCTTTGGATGAGCGGCCCGACTTACATTTCTTCCGTCCCCAGAACCGAGCTGGACCGGTCGGCGGACGCTCCGCCGTACCACCCCGCGGTGACTTTCTACGACATCTCCGACACCATGCAGACCAGCCAGTTGAATGGCGGAATTCAGCCGGCCGGATGCATTACCTCGAAGGGGGAAATCTGGTTTGCCGGCAGCAAAGGCCCCGTCCTGGTCACCCCGGATACTCCCCGCCCCGCCCAAGCGCCTCCCGTGGCGATCGAGCGCGTGGTTGCCGATGGCCAGGACGTCCCCGCGACCGGAAAGCTGAACCTGGGCCCTGGGGAGGGTAAGCTGGAGATCGACTACACCGCTGTCCGGCTCAAGGCGCAGGCCAGAATCCGTTTCAAGTACCTGCTCGAGGGCTTCGATCGCGGCTGGACCGAGGCCGGCAGCCGCCGCGCCGCTTACTACACCAACCTTCCGCCCGGCCGCTATCGCTTCCGCGTGATGGCCTTCGATATGGAAACACCGCGCAGCACCGCCGAAGCCGCGCTCGATCTGTATTGGCGGCCTTATTTCTACCAGACCACCTGGTCGCTCGCATGCGCCATAGTCCTCGCCGGCGCAATGGCATGGGCCGCCCACCGCGTCCGCGTCCGGCGGATTCGCTCACGGTACCAGGGTATCCTGCTCGAACGGAACCGGGTGGCGCGCGAAATGCACGATACCCTGATTCAAGGTTGCGCCGGCGTGTCCGCTTTGCTCGAAGCCGCCTCCTGCGTCAACGGCAGTTCCCCCGAAACCAGCCGGGACCTTCTCGATCGCGCCCGCACCCACGTTCGCGAAACCATGGACGAGGCGCGCCGCGCCGTCTGGGACCTGCGGCACACCGTTCCCGCCAGCGGAATCGCCGCCGCGCTGGCCGAAGAGGCCGGCCGGACCCAGAGGGAAACCGGCATACCGGTTCGCTATGAGCCCTCCGGGCCGCCATTCCCGGTACCCGGGCACATCGAAGCCGAGCTGCTGTCCATCGCCCGCGAGGCTCTTCGCAATGCCGTCCGCCATGCCCATCCCCGCACCCTCAGCCTGCGGCTTCACTTCGGCCGCCGCAAAGTGCAGATGGATATCACCGACGATGGCTGCGGCTTCGCCGTGGAGCAGAACACCGCCGATCGCTACGGCATCACAGGCATGCGCGAACGCGTCGAAGCCCTGGGTGGCGAGTTCCTCGTCGAAAGTGAACCCGGCGCCGGCTCCCACATCGCCGTGACAGTGGCCGTGAACCGCTCGGTGGCGAATTCCAAATGGGTCCGCCGGTTCTAGATTTTCTCGTAGCGCGGACTCTCAAGTCTGCAGCGTCAGCTTTCGAGCCGACGTTCTTCGCCGCGCTGGCTATGCTGACCGGCTGAGGCCCAGTGGGACAGACGATCGTTTCTTGTCGTCTGTCAAGCTGCTGTGCTTTGGCAAGGGCACTGACAGACCGCGAAAACGTTGGTCTGTCCCACCCCACCCCTATGCGCTCGCCGCAAACCACGGCGTGCCCGGCATCTGCGCCTTTTTCGCTACTTCGTCGTCCATTTCCACCCCGATTCCCGGCCGGTCTGGAATCGCGATGTGTCCCTTCTCGATGATTTCCCCTTCTTTCACCCAGTTCTTCCACAGATCCGGGTGATTGATCCAGTGCCATTCGCACACCAGGAAATTCGGAACCGACGCGCACACGTGCGCCGACGCCATCGTCCCCACCGGCGACACCACGCAGTGCGGCGCGAACGGAATATAGTAGGCGTCCGCCAGGTTCGCGATCTTGCGCGCTTCCGATAAGCCGCCGGTCTTTTGAATATCGGGCATGATGATATCCACCGCCCGCTTCTCCAGCAGCGCCGTGTAGCCCCAGCGCATGAACAGGTTTTCGCCGCAGCAGATCGGCGTCCTGGTCGAGCGCCTGATCTCCGCCATCGCATCCATGTTCTCCGCCGGCACCGGTTCTTCCAGCCACAGCAGGTGGAAGCTTTCGAGTTCCTGGGCCACCCGTTTGCCCGTCGGCGCGTCGTAGAACCCGTGCATGTCCACCGCCAGGTCGATCGACGGAGGGAGTTTCTCGCGAATGTGCCGGACCTCTTTTACCATCCGATCGATCTCGCCGTTGCTCGCTGTCCGGTTCACCCGGTCGAAGCGGGCCGGATCGCGCGCATCATCGATGTCCATCTTGGCCGCCGTGAATCCCGCTTCCTGAATCCAGGGCACTTTCCGGTCGCCCTCCGCCCCCATCACATCGTGCATGTCCGAGTCGCAGTACATCCGCACGCGGTCGCGGAACTTGCCGCCCATCAGTTGGTAAATGGGCAGCCCGAGCGCCTTTCCCACCAGGTCCCAAAGCGCGATCTCCAGGCCGCTGAGCGCGGTGGTGTACTGCCCGCCCTGGGCGCCGGCGAAAATGCCGCTTCGCCTCAGCGCCTCCCAGATGGCATCGATATTCAACGGGTCCTTGCCGGCGAGAAATTGCTTGAAACTCGCCACCAACGCCGGTGTGCCGATGGCGGCATCGGTCGATTCGCCCTGGCCGATCAGCCCCTGATCGGTGTAGATCCGCACGTGCGCCTGCGGCCCGTGTACCATCACCATGGCGGTGCGGACGTCGGTGATCTTCAGCTTCGGCCGCTGGTACGTGGTGGTCGCGGCCTGAATGGCCTTCGACAGAGACGGAAGCGCAAACGCGGCTCCGATCGGCGCCGCGGCCGTCTGCAAAAGGGTCCTACGCGTAATCATCCCGGTCCTCCTCGGTTCCCGATTCGTGCGGAATTTCCATTCTAGCCCGGTCTACCTACCCCGGCCGCGCACTGAGGCTCTCGACGATGCGCGCCAACGCGACCATGCCGGGGTCGTCGCGGCCGATCCCTTTGGCGCCGAAGATACGCGCGCGGCCTTGTCGAAACGGCAGTTCGCGAAATTGAACGATGGCGCCGGCGATGGCCCGTGCCGCCTCGCTCGCCATGGCGGCGGGGTCGTCGAGTGCTGCCACGGCGAGCCGTGCGGCTTCGAGCGCGTCCAGAACCGTCTTATCGCCCAATTGCCCTTTGCCGCGATCCGACATCGCCTGGATCGCGCCGCCGAGCAGTCCCGGCACCTCCGCCCACGGCACTTCGTTTCGGCCTTTCACCGCCTTGGCCGCCGACATCAGCCCGGTGGCCAGCAAGGTCCCGTAAGTCGACGCCGAGACGCGCGTGAAAGCCTGCGCGCACCTGAGCAGCGCCATGCCGATATCGTCGGGAAGGTTCGGCAGATCCTCCGCCAACCGGTCGGCCGCACGCATCAGGTTGACGCCCAGGTCGCCGTCCCCCAGCGCCGCGTCGAGTTCGTTCAGCTCGCCGGCCGAGACGCCCATCCGCTCTTTCAGTTTGACCACGGCCCAGCGGAGGGATTCGGTAGTGAGTGCGCCAGCCATGTCACACCTTCAGAAACGGGCAGTCGCAGGGCGCCTTCCACAGCGCCTCCAGTTCGGCGTCGAGCTTCGCGAACGTGATCGACATGCCCGCCATTTCCATGGAAGTGGCATAGCGGCCGACCAGCGGCGAAATCACGGTGACCCCCAATCCGCCGAGGGCCGCCGCCACATATCGATAGGCGATGTACAACTCCTCCAGCGGCGTCGCGCCCAGGCTGTTCACCAGCACCGCCACCCGATCGCCGGCGCCGAGCGGCATATCCGCCAGCAGCATACCGAGCATTTCGGCCACAATTTCATCGGCCGTGCGCAGCGGTCCGCGCCGCACGCCGGGCTCGCCGTGAATGCCCATGCCGATTTCCATTTCGTCCTCGCCGATGCTGAAGGTGGGCCGCCCGGCGCAGGGCACCGTACAGGGCGTCAGCGCGACTCCCACCGAGCGGCAACTGTCCGCGGCCTTTTGCGCCAGCGCGGTGACCTCGTCCAGGGAGGCCCCGGCGGCGGCTTTGGCTCCAGCCATCTTGTAACAAAGCACCAGCCCGGCCACGCCGCGGCGCTTATGCCGTTCCTCGGGCCCGGCGCTCGAGACATCGTCGGCCACCAGTACCGTGGTGGTGCGGATGCCTTCCATTTCCATCATCTCGCCGGCCATATCGAAATTCATACGGTCCCCGCCGTAGTTGCCATAAAGCCGGAGAACACCCGCGCCCCCATCGGCGGCGCGGATGGCATCGGTCATCAAGTCCACGCCGGGAGACGAAAAAACGTCGCCAATCGCACAGGCGTCGGCCAAGCCCGCACCCAGGTAGCCGGTGAACACCGGCAGGTGACCGGAACCGCCGCCGGTCACAATCCCCACCTTGCCGCCGATAGGGGCGCTCGTACTTACCACGACCCGCCCCTCGGCGCCGGTGCGGCGGTAGTATTGCGGGTGGGCGGCGCAAAGCCCGTCCAGCATTTCGTTGACGTAATCGGCGGGCCGATTGAGAATTTTCTTCATGTTCGCTGTCCCAGCTTACTCAAAGGAAGTGTAGCAAGCTTGTGGCAAGCAGCCCGGGGGGCCGGCGGCGATCCATGAACGGGCCTCTTCGATGCGGCCGAAAGTTCGGCGCTCAGATTCTTTGTCCGGTCGGCCCGGGACCGAAGTCGAAGAACGCTTCCTTCACGCTCAGGCCGGCCACCTCGATGCGCCTCAGGTCGGTAGTCCCCACGCCCACGGCTTCGCACAGCTTAAGCGTGTTATCGCCGCGCAGGAACGGCTTGGTGCCTCGTTCGGCGCGCGGATCGTATCCCATTGCCGCCATCGACACGGCGTCCACGCACACTGGGTTTTTGCCCGCCAGCATCACTCCCGGCTTGACGATCTGGACACCGGGGTTCCACGCGCCCTCGCCGCCGCGGATGGATTCCACCCCGTCCACGATGGCCAGGTCGATGGGGCGAACCCGCACCAGGTCCGACACAATGCGCGGAATGCGATAGCCCGGGTCCCGCGGCGAATCGGGGTGCAACTCCTGGGCCACCGCGGCGGCCGGTTTCCGTGCCCCGTTGTGGCATACCGGGCCGCGCTCCTGCCGCGGATTCTCGTTGCCGTCGGTGCCACAGTCGCCGCCGTAGAGCGAGCACGGCGTGATGCCGAAATTGTTCTTGAGCGCCATGGTCACCCCGGCCAGCCAATGGTTCTTCAGCTTCGACATGGAAACGTACACGTCGCAGTCGGCGAAGCTGTGGTTGAGGTCATAAGACGGGTACATGTAGGGGTCCGAGGGCACCTTCATGCGCGCGTACTGCTTTGCCTGCCCCATGTTTTGCGCGTTCTCCCACTCCACTTTGCAGCCGACGTTGTTCATGGCGGCAATCTCGAGTTGGTAGCGTCCCCACAGGGCCAAATCCTGCCCCGCCGGGAAGAAGGTCTCGATCATGCGGATGCGCCGCGCCCCGGCGCGCGCGATCAGTTGCGCGGTGGCGAGCACGGTGTCCGGCTGCGAGCGGTACGGCAGGGCCGGGTCGATGGGAAAGCGCTGCGGCTGGCCGGTGAGGTTCAGCTTGATGGCCACGGTTTTGTTCTTCACCAGCGTACCGATGCCGCCGATCTGGTCGAACAGGGTGCGCAGCGACTGTTCGATCGCCGCGCGGTCGTAGGACCGGCAGCGCGCGATGGCGACCGTCGCGGCCGGCGCCTCCTTGGCTTTGGCGGCTCCGCCGAGAGCCAGACTACCCAGAGTCGCGCCGCCCACGGCCAGCAGGTCGCGGCGGGTAAGTTGACGCTTTTCCATTTCCACCTCCATTGGTATCAGCCCACTCCGGCCGATTCCCTCGGTACTATATTACGCGACCGCACGGTTCCGAGTGCCGGCGAGGGGTAACCGCTCTGGGGAAATTTGTTCCCGGCAACCGCTCCCTCGCGGTCGCGGCTCGGTAAGGCGCGAAACCGACCGTAATTGCGAAAAGGGGGTCCGTTTCATTTCGTCCGGCCGAGGGCCTCCACCAGGCGTTGGCGAGTGCTCTGGAGTTGCTCGACGCCCCGGGTTAGCAGCCGCTCCAGGAAGGCGCAGCCGAAGTAGGGGTTGTTGCGGCAGGCTTCGCGCAGTTGGGAAACTTCGAAAGCCATGGCGGTGACCGGTTCCACGGCGCGCGCCTGCAGTTGGCGCTTGCTGTTGACCACCGCCGGCCAGCCGATCTCTTGGTTGGGATACAGGGTCTCTAGGCGAAAGGTGCTGCCGGCGTAGTGCGCTTCCAGCACGACGCGTCCGGTGAGGATCACATAAAAGAGGTGGGACTCATCTTCTTCGTGAAAGATGATCTCGTCCTTTTCGAATTCGACTTGGGTGCCCAGCGCCATCAGTTTCTCCATGTGCTTGGGCTGAAACTCCTCGAAGAAGGGACACTGGCGCATGGCCGTCAAGGTATCGATCATCATGAGGGAATTACCTCCGTTTGTCTGGAAAATCGGCATAGCTGTCGCCGAATCCGACACACCAGATATTAGGCTCCGCCCAACGCAATAGTCAAGCGTGCGCTTCTTCTGTTTCGGACTTTAATATTCTATAATCTGCTTGGGCCGGTTCCGGCAAAGGAGGCGCCGCTTGAAGATTCTCAAGCTGCCCAAGGGCAAGCTGGATCTCTTCGCGTCCGTCGTCCAGCAGTTCGGCGAGTTGCACGCGCCGGTGGAGCAGGACGGCAAGTACGTCTTCAAACGACTCGCGCGATGGCCGGATGCGCGGTTGGAGTACGACCGCACCATCCTGCCTCCCAAGAAATACTTTCTTCCTCCCCGCGAGACTCTGTTTCGCTACCGGCCGGGCGAGGGTTTCGTGCCCTCCACCGACGGGCTGGATCAGCGCATCGTGCTGTTCGGCGTACACGCGTGCGACGTTTACGCCATCAACATTCTGGACCAGGTATTTCTGGGCAAGTACAAAGACCCGTATTACCAGGCGCGGCGGCGCAACATCGCCATCATCGGTATCGACTGCACGCCGGACAAGCAGTGTTTTTGCCGCTCGATGCGGGCGGATTTCGTGGATCACGGATTCGATCTGTTCTTCTACGACACGGGCGACTACTACCAGGCACTGGTGGGCACCGCGCTGGGCGACGACATGGTGCTGGCCACCGGCAACCTGTTCGAGCCGGTGGGCCCGGCCGATATCGACGCTTATAAGGAACGCTCCTGGAACAAGCGCCGCGCCTTTCATCTCGACGTAGAGATTCGCGATCTGTCCGAGATCTTCGAAATGGAGTACGAAAGCGGGATCTGGGACCAGTTGGGGCGCAAATGTCTCTCGTGCGGCAGTTGCAGCATGGTGTGCCCGACCTGCTACTGCTACGACGTCAGCGACGACGTGGAGTTGGGGTCGCGCGCCGGCAAGCGCACCCGCTCGTGGGATTCGTGCCTCTATTTCAACCATGCCCTGGTGGCCAGCGGAGAGAACTTCCGCCGCGACCGCGCCAGCCGCATCAAGTTTCGCTTCTATCACAAGCAGCGCGGCTTCGTGGCGGAGTACGGCCGGCCGAGCTGCGTGGGCTGCGGCCGGTGCGTGAGCGCGTGCCCGGTCAATATCGACACGGCGCAGGTGATCGACCGGCTGAGGAGGGTGGAAGATGTTGGTAGCCGATGAAGTCGCGACCTATCATCCGGTGCTGACGGAAAATCCGTACCAGCCCCACATGGCGCGCATCGTGCGCATTCACAAGATGGTGGAGAACAACCACCTGTTCACTTTGCGGTTTCTGGAAGACCAACTGGCGCATTCGTTCCGCCACCAGCCGGGGCAGTTCATCATGCTGAGCGTGCCCGGGGCGGGAGAGATGCCCATCTCGATTTCGTCCTCTCCCTCGCGGCCGGAAGTGCTGGAGCTGTGCGTGCGCCGGGTGGGGCGCGTCACCGACGCCCTGTACCGGCTGAAAACCAACGACCTGGTGGGCGTGCGCGGGCCTTACGGCAACGGCTATCCGATGCAGGAGATCATGGCCAACGATGTGCTGCTGGCGGCGGGCGGCTTGGGCATGGCGCCGCTCCGCTCGCTGCTGTGGTACGCGCTGGATCACCGCGACAAGTTCGGCAACATTACCTTAATGTACGGCGCCAAGCGGCCGGAGGACATGCTGTTCCGCGAAGAGCTGGTGGCGCTGGTGGACCGCACCGATATCAACTGCCTGCTGACCGTGGACGCGGATCCCTCCGGGGCCTGGAAGGGACACGTCGGCCTGCTGCCGGCGCTGTTCGACTACGCCAAGATCGACCCCGCCCGAACTTATGCGGCCGTCTGCGGCCCGCCGGTGGTGTACAAATTCATTCTGCAGCGGCTGCTGGACCTGGGGTTCCCCAAGAACCGGATTCTGATGTCGCTCGAGCGCCGTATGAAATGCGGCGTGGGCAAGTGCGGCCACTGCAGCATCGGCTATAAATACACCTGCATGCAAGGGCCGATTTTCACCTACTGGGACGCCATCAACCTGCCGGAGATGATCTGATGAGCAAACCAAAAGTGGGCATATTCGGTTTGACCGGCTGCGCCGGCGACCAGCTCGCCATTCTCAACTGCGAGGACCGCCTGTTGGACCTGGTGGCGCTGATCGACATACGCGATTTCCCGATGGCCTCTTCCGACGGCAACCAGGAGTGCGCCCTGGACATCGCCATGGTGGAAGGCGCCGTCGTGACCATGCGCGACGCCCGGCGGCTGCGGGCCATCCGGCAACGCTCGGCCACGCTGGTGGCGCTGGGCACCTGCGCGGTGTGGGGCGGCGTGGCGGCCATGGACCGCGACCTGGACCGCGCCAAGCTGCTGGAGGAAGTGTACGGAGAACTCGGCAAGGAATACGATTCGTGCCCAGCGCGGGCCTTGCACGAGATCGTGAAGGTGGATCACAACATCACCGGCTGCCCCATCGAAAAAGAACATTTTCTCGCCGCCGTGGCGTCGCTGTTGAACGGCGATCCGCCGCTTTACCCGGCCTATCCGGTGTGTACGGAGTGCCGGATGCGCGAAAACAATTGCCTGCTGATCGAGCGCGGGGAGCTCTGCTGCGGCCCCATCACGGTGGCCGGCTGCGACGCGCGCTGTCCCCAACTGCGCATCCCGTGCGTGGGATGCCGCGGGCCGGTGACGGACGCCAATCCGGCCTCGGCGCTGGCGTTATTCGAAGAGAAGGGGTTCGACCGCGAGCGGATTTGGGCGCGGCTCAGAACCTTCGCGCCGGTGGGGGTGGCGTCGTGAGCACCATCGTCATCGAACACCTGGCCCGAGTGGAGGGCCACGGCGGCATCACGGTGGAACTGGATGGCGACGCGGTTGCCAGCGTGCGCTTCGACGTCTTCGAAGGCGCGCGCCTGCTGGAGCCGCTGGTGCGCGGCAAACGGTTCGACGAGGTGGCGCCCATCCTCTCGCGCATCTGCTCGATCTGCTCGGTGGCGCATTCGTTGACCTCGCTGAAGGCCACCGAGAACGCATTCGGCATTCGCGTGAGCCCGCAAACGGACCTGTTGCGCGAGCTGATGTTCCGCGGGGAAAGCATCGAGAGCCATGCCCTGCACCTGTTTCTGCTGGCGCTGCCGGATTACCTGAACTATCCGAGCGCGCTGGCGCTGGCGGCCGATAAGCCGGCCCCGGTGCTGCTGGGGCTGCGCCTGAAGCGGCTGGGCAACCGGATCCAGGAGACCATCGGCGGGCGCGCCATCCATCCGGTCAACGCCGTGGTCGGCGGATTCGGCAAAGCCCCGCCGGTGGAGGAACTGATCGCGCTGCGCAGCAGTTTGATGCAGGCGGTGCCGGATGGCGATTCGGTGATCGACCTCGTCGCCTCGCTCCCGGCCACGGATTTCTGCCACTCCGATACGCTCTACGCCGCGCTACGTTCGCCTAACCTGGATACCTACTATGCCGGCGACGAGGTGATGGTGGTGTCGAACGGCAACCGGGCCATCGTCAACGCCGCCGATTATCGCTCGCTCACCGCCGAGAAGGCCGTGCCCCATTCCACCGCCAAGCACAGCAGCTTTCGCGGCCGCCCGTTCATGGTGGGCTCGCTGGCACGGCTGACGGTGAACCCGCGCCGGCCCATGGGAAAACTGGCGGTGGCCATGAAGCGGCTGAAACTGCTGCTACCCGCCGACAACCCCATGGACAACAACAAGGCCCAGGCGCTGGAACTGGTCAACGATGTGGAGCGGGCGCTGGAGATTATCGAGCAACTGTTGCGCGACGGCATTAAGGACGAACGGCCCGTTCCGGTGCTGCCGCGGGCCGGAACCGGTGCGGCCATTACCGAAGCGCCGCGCGGCCTGCTGATCCATAGTTACACCTATGACGACGAAGGGCGCGTGACGGCGGCGGACGTGGTTACGCCCACGGCGCTGAACGCCGCCTCCATGGAGCTGCACTTCCGGCGCGCCGTGGAACAGTGCGCCGACCGCGACGAGGCGGCCATCTCGCGCCGTTTGCAAATGATCGCGCGGGCCTACGATCCCTGCATTTCCTGCGCCGTGCACCTGGTGCGAAAGCGATGAAGCCGTTCGCGGTCCTCGGGCTGGGCAATTCCCTGATGGGCGACGACGCGGCCGGCGTCGCGGTAGCCGAAATGTTGGCGCGAGATTCCACCGTAACCGATCGCGCCGAAGTGTGGACGGCGGGTGCGGACGTGCTGCGCTCGATGGACCGGATCGATGGCCGCGAGCGCGTGATTCTGGTGGATGCCGTGGAATGCGGGGAAGAGCCCGGGCGAGTCTCGGTCGTGGACCAGCCGCCGCTCGACCGGCAACACGGGCACGCGCATTGGCTTTCCGCCGCCGAGGCCGTGGAACTGATGCGCCGCGCCATGCCCGGTCTGCGCCCGGCGAAATTTACCTGGGTGTTGGTACACGTAGCGTCGATAAAGGCGCAAGAGGGCTTGTCGGCCGAAGTGGCCGCCGCGATCCCAGCGGCTGCGGCGGCGGTGAAAGCGCTGATCCCTTAAGCCGCCCTTGAGGTGGTGTGCGCTTGGAGCTATCCTCCGTGTTACGGTGGAGACGGGTGGGCCGGCTCGATGCGCCGGTCACCGGTCCGCACCCGAATGCGGTTGTCGAGGTTCGCCCTCTGAAGGCGGGCAAGCTGGCGAAAGAGAAGCTTGCCTGAAAGGAACAAGATGGAGTTTACAAGACGGGATTTGGGAAGGATCGCCGCGGCGTCGGTGTCATTGTCGACAGGTTTCGGCGCGCGCCGGATCGACTCGAAGTTCGGGGGCGTTCAGATTGGCGCCATCACCTACAGCTTCAACCTGATCGCGAGCCCCGACCCGGAGGCGATCGTCAAGGCGTATGTCGAGATCGGGTTGGGCGAAGCCGAGCTGATGTCGAACCATTGCGAAGCACTGGCGGGCGCGCCCCCGCTGCCGATGTTCGGCCGCGGCCGCGGGCCGGGCGGCCGTACTCCGCCAACCCCGGAACAGCAAGCCGAACGGCAAGCCGCGTTGGAGAAGCTGGCGCAATGGCGCACCTCGACCAATGCCAACACCTGGAAGGCCGTCGCCAGAAAATTCAGCGACGTGGGGGTCGAGGTTGCCCTGCTCTGCTACAACATGCAGGACAGCATGAAAGACGAGGATATCGAGTACGGGTTCGCCATGGCCAAGGGACTGGGCGTGAAGGGCATCACGACGAGCACAACCCTGACCATGGCGAAGCGCATCGCGCCGGTGGCGGACAAGCACAAGCTGATGGTGGGCTATCACGGCCACGACGCCACCAGCGACCCCAACCAGACCGCCACGCTCGAAAGCTACGATACCCTGATGGCGTATGGAAAGTACAACGGCATCAACCTCGATATCGGCCACTTCACCGCCGCAGGGTACGATGCCATCGCGTTCATCAAGCAGCACCACGATAAGATCACCAACCTGCACATCAAAGATCGCAAGAAGGACCATGGCCCCAACGTGGCCGTATGGGGCACCGGCGACACCCCCATCAAGGCAGTGCTCCAACTCCTCAAAACCGAAAAGTACCCCTTCCCGGCGAACCTGGAGCTGGAATATCCCATTCCCGAGGGTTCGAACATTATTGCCGAGGCCAAGAAGTGCCTCGCTTACGTAAAGAGTTGTCTGGCGTAGTCCCAGGACTACAGATTGGAGTTTTGCATGGCGTTATCGAGACGACACTTCTTCTATGGCAGCCTGCTGGCGGGAGCGGTTCCGGCGGTGGGATTCGGCAGCACGGCATCATTGAAATCGGCGGGATATAAATCCCCCAACGAAAAAGTAAACTTTGCCGCGATCGGTTCCGGAGGCCAGGGGGCCTCGAACATTTCCGCCGCGGCGCCCACCGAAAACATCGTGGCGCTCTGCGACGTCGACGACCGGCGGGCGGCGGCTACCTTCGACCGTTTTCCCCATGCGACCAAGTATCGGGACTTCCGGCAGATGCTCGATAAGGAGGGCAAGAACATCGACGCCGTGATCGTGGCGATTCCGGACCATATGCATGCCACGGCGGCCATGTGGGCGATGGAGCGCGGCAAGCACGTCTATGTGCAGAAGCCCCTGGTGCGTACGGTCTGGGAAGCGCGCCAATTGCGAGAGGCGGCGGCGAAATACAAGGTCGCCACGCAGATGGGGAACCAGGGCTACTCCAACGAAGGTACACGGCAGTGCGCCGAGATGATCTGGAACGGCGATATCGGCAATGTCACCGAAGTGCACGCCTGGAGCGACCGGCCGATGTGGCCGCAAGGGCTAACCGAGATTCCGAAGGAAGATCCGGTGCCATCCACTCTCGACTGGGATCTGTGGCTCGGCATCGCCGACAAGCGGCCCTTTACAGCGGACGGCAAGACCGAACCCGACCGTAACGGCGGCTTCTTTTACCAGCCGTTCAACTGGCGCGGGTTCTACGACTTCGGCTGCGGCGCCCTGGGCGATATGGCCTGCCACATTCTGGGCGCGCCGAACATGGCGCTGCATCTGTCCAATCGCAAGCTCCTCAGCGTCGAGTGCGTCAAGAAGGAAGGCGCCAGCCCGTTCATGTTTCCCAAGGCCTCGGTTCTGCGGTTCGATTTTGCGGCCTACGGCGATATGCCGGCCCTCAAGATCTTCTGGTACGACGGCCTGAAGGAGACTCCCAAAATCGTCGGCGTTCCGGATGGCGAGTGGATCGGCGATCTGCCCTATCCGCCGCGTCCGGCGGGAGGAAGAGGCGGAGCGGCCCCTGGGCGAATGCCAATGGGACCGATGCGCCCACCGGGTAACGAATTCCGCTCTCCGGGCCGGGTTTTCAACTGGGACGAATTCCAGGCGCTGAAAGCCACCACGGAGCAGCTCCGCGTACCGCCGCCCGACGGCAGCCTCTTCATCGGCGACAAGGGCATGCTCACCACCGGCACCTACGGCGACGTGACGCGCCTCATCCCGGTCGAGAAAATGAAGGACTACCAGGTGCCTCCGCCGCTGCTGACCCGGTCGCCCGGCCACATGCGCGATTTCATCCGGGCCGCCAAGGGCGGCGACCCCGCCTGCTCGAACTTCGAAGTGGCTGCGCCGTTCGTGGAATGGATGCTGCTGGGCGTGATTGCGCTCCGCTACGAGGGCAAGATCGAGTACGACACGGAGAAGATGCACATCACCAGTCACGCTGAGGCCAACAAGCTCCTCAAACCCACCTTCCGTAAAGGATGGGAGTTCCATACAGTCAAGGCGTAGCGGCGTCGCGGATCGCGCGAGGGGATAATCGGCAGCCAGCTCGCCGATTATCCTCTCGGCGTCTCATAACTCCGAATACTGAAGACGCTTCATGCTGGCGCGCGTGTGTTGCGCCCACCCTGCCCTTATGCCACGGCCCTGGCGACTAGAAATGGGGCGTAGCGCTTGTCCGACTCCCCGATATGCGCCTTCAGCCAGTTCTCCAGGAATTTCAAAAGCCGGACACTGACGGAGATCTGCCCACGATGGAACTCGTCATAAAACTGCGTGACCTGCTGCGTTAGAGCGTCGTGCTCCGCTTTGTGAGCCGCGTAATCCGGATAACGGTGAAGCTGCATCAACCGCTCTTCGTGGGCAAAATGAGTGCCAGTGTAGTCCAGCAGCCGGGTCAGGATTCTGTGCATCTTCTCTCTCGACTGGCCCACGCTCATGGCTGCATGCAGTTCCGTCCCAATGGCGAAGAGCGTCTTGTGCTGGACATCTATGCTGGAAATGCCGGTGCGCAGTTGGTCGTTCCACTCGAACATAACGACCATATCGGCCCAGCCGGTTGAGATTTTAGGATTTCGCGATATAGCCGCACCAACCGCTCCCTCGCGGTCGCGGCTCGGTTACAAATACCACGTGTTTTCAGTCACTTACCGAGCCGCGACCGCGAGGGAGCGGTTGCCGGGAACGGATTTTCCCTGGATCGGTTAAGCACCCATCGTTGGCGCGCCAGGCGATTGTCATCAAATTCATGCTAAAGTTCTGCCGCGACCCGCCGATATTATGCTTATGTTAATTGGACTGAACTGGTCCACATTATCTGCCGGAGGTGACCTGCAGTGAAGGAAAAACGTTCCGAACCGCGTTTCATGTGCGCCGACCTGATTAAGGTCCGCATTCAAGATGCCGCCGGGGCCCGCGAAGTCATCGCCAACCTGGAAGATATCTCGCCATCCGGCGCGTGCATCCAGCTTGAGGCCGCCACTCTGGAGGGTGCCGATGTCGAAATGATATGCGCAAAGTGCCGGCTGAGGGGAAAAGTCCGTTACTGCCGGTTTGCCCAAATCGGATACGACGTCGGCATCGCGTTCGATCAGCGGCGCACTTGGAATCGGAGTCGATTTGAGCCGAAGCACCTGCTGGAAATTCCGGCTGACGACCGTGCCGGCGCCGATTGAGCCCGATCGGCGAACGTCCCACCCTTCCCGAGTCGGGATCAATCGATTCTACAGTCACTGTGATTCCGAACGCGAGCCCTAAGCGCTCAGCAATCGCGCCATCCGCGCCTCGAATTCCCGCGGATTGATGGGCTGCACCATGCAATCGAAGGCGCCCAGTTTGAAACCTTCCACCATTTCCTCGCAGTTCGCATTGTCGGTGAGGAGCAGCGCCTTGACAGGCAACTTCTCGGCGCGGATTCTCGCCAGCAGCGCGAAAGCGTCCATGCCGGGCAAAGCCACGTCCAGAACCGCCGCGCCGGAGCGCCGTTGCCGAATCGTTTCGAGCGCTTCGGTTCCATCCGCGGCGAACAGGCACTCGATGGCGGCCTCCGCCGCCGCGCGCGCCAAAGCCGTCCTTAGCGCCCGGTTCTCGATGGCGACGACCACGCTCCGCGGCAATCCTTCCTCGGGTTGGGCGGACGCCTCAGGTTCGGGCACGGCCCGATCCGCCATTTTTCGCGCCGCCCGCGCGCGGCCAAACCCCAAGCGCAGCACCACTTCCTCCGGCGCCCAGTCGTCGATCAGAAAATCGTGCGCGCGCGCCTGCACCGCCGGGTCCAGCGCCAGAATATCCGTCCGCGCGCCCATCAGCACCAGCACCTTCGGCTCGCGCATCACCAGTTTGGGCCGTAGCCAGGACGACTGCACCGTCTCCGGCCGCACCTGCACGATCACCGCCGAGCAATTCTGGATCGCCTCCGAGGTGGGAGGTTCGTTCTCGTCGAACAGATACGGACGAACTCCGGCGCGCCGCAGCCCTATGCACGCCCGTTCGGCTTCCCGCTGACCCAGCCCCACCAGCGCGATTCTCTCGCCTTTGAGCCCCTGTGCCAGCGCATCCACCTCTTCCGGGCTGGCGGCGTGAATCGGATCGCGAAACCCGTGCGAAAGGTTGGTCAGCAGCAAAGCCGTGCGCGCGCGGTCCCAGAGCGGAGCCTCCAGCACCTCCTCCAGTTCCCGCGCCGTCGCCAGGATCTCCCGGTACCCCAGCGATTCGGCCGTCCCGATCCACTGCTGCACCAGGAACTTGGCCTGGCGCGAGGGAAACGCAATATCGATGGCGTCGATCAGCGCCAGCGCGTGCCGGTACCCATCTTCCAGAAACTCGTGGGTCAGGTCCGCAACCTCCGTTTCCCCTTCCGCGGTTCTGCGCGGCAATGTTCTCTGCACCGGCGGCGCCTCGCGCGTTGGCGCCGCGTAATCGATGGGTGCGGTATTCACCCCCTCAGCCAGGATTTTCCGCAGTTGCACGCCTAATGTCTTGGCGTCCAGTGGTTTGGAGATCGACGCCCGAAACGCCGCGGTATTGGCAATCCGATGGCGGTCCTCCGTGCCTGCCCCCGCTATAGCCACGACCGGGGTGTCGCTCACCAGCGGGTCCTCGCGAATCCGCCGCGCCAGTTCCCATGCTTCCATGCCGATAAGCTGGAGGTCGACCAGAATCGCACTGGGCCGCAGCGTTACCAGCATGGACAGCGCCAGCTCGCCACTCGACGCCAGCCGCGGCTCGTAGCCCTCGGCGCGGAGCAATGCCGCCGCCAGTTTCAGGCCCATCGGATTGCTGTCGACCACCAGAATTGTCTCGGTCATAAATCGGACGGACCCGAAGCTTCACCAATTAGCGTAAGCCGCCGCCGCTCGTCAGACAAGTTTCAGTACGATAACCGGCGCCCTCATAACGAGCGGTAGCATCTCATAACCAACAGCTAAAGAGTACCAGCCACCGGGCGCTCCGCGCACGCTGTACAATCGGAATCTGATGGAGCGCCCTTCCCAGCCCTCGTCGATTGAGACGGTACTCGAAGGACCTCGTCTCGCCGATACCTCGTCTTCCCATAGCTCAGCCGCCGAAGAAGGCCGCTTCGTTCCCGGTACCCTGATTGCCGGCCGTTACCGCATCATCGCTCTGTTGGGCCGCGGCGGCATGGGTGAAGTTTACCGCGCCACCGACCTCACCCTCGGCCAGTCGGTCGCCCTCAAATTCCTGCCCGAACAAGCCGCCAACGATCTCCGCCTGCTCGAACGCTTCCACGGCGAGGTCCGCGTCGCGCGCCAGGTTTCCCACGCCAACGTCTGCCGCGTCTACGACATCGGCCAGGCCGAAGGCATGCCCTTCATCTCCATGGAGTACATCGACGGCGAAGACCTGTCGTCCCTGCTGACGCGAATCGGCCGCCTGCCCGCCGACAAAGCTCTCGACGTCGCCCGCAAGATCTGCGCCGGCCTCGCCGCCGCCCACGCCCGCGGTATCGTCCATCGCGACCTGAAACCGCAGAACATCATGATCGACAAGCGCGGCGAAGTGGTCATCATGGATTTCGGCCTGGCCGCGCTGGGCACCCAGATCACCGGCCGGGAAGCCCACAATGGAACCCCGGCCTACATGGCCCCGGAGCAGTTGAAGGGCGCCGAAGTCACCCAGAAAAGCGATATCTACGCGCTTGGCCTGGTGCTCTACGAGCTGTTCACCGGCAAGCGCCCGTTCGACGCCAAGACCATTCGCCAGCTCCTCGATCAACAGGAGTCCGGCCATCTCACCAGCATGACGTCGATCGCCGCGGATGTCGATCCCGCCGTCGAGCGCGCCATCCGCCGCTGCCTCGATCCGGAACCGCACAAACGGCCGGCATCGCCTCTAGCCGTAGCCGCGGCTTTGCCCGGCGGCGATCCATTGGCCGTCGCCCTGGCCGCCGGCGAAATGCCTTCGCCGGAGTTGGTTGCAGCCGCCGGCAAGACCGACGCCATGCCGCGCCGTTTCGCCATCCCCTGCCTGCTGGCGGCTCTGGTCTGCCTCGGCGCCACCGTGGCCCTCCACCAGGCCGCCAACGCGATCATCCACACGCCACTTGTCTTGCCGCCCGATGCGCTGGCTGTCAAAGCCCGCGCCCTGGCCCAGTCCTTCGGCTACCCGCGCCGCCCGGCCGATTCCACCCTCTGGCTCGAACCCCGTTCCAGCCTCACTTCGTATCTGAAAAAGCTGCCCGCGCCCCATCGCTGGAACGATTGGCTCGCCGCCGAAGCACCAGTTATAGCCGTTTACCGCGAGAGCCTTTCGCCGCTGGCGGCCGAGCCCGACGGCCAGGTCGACCGCCAAAACCCGCCACCCACCGCCCCCGGCATGATTCAGGTCTCGCTCGATAGCCTCGGCCAGTTGCGCCAATTCTCGGCCATCCCCTACGAGCTGGCCGCCGCGCCCGACAACCCCGTCGCTATCGATACCGTCTTCCGCGCCGCCGGGCTCGATCCCGCCAATTTCATGGAAACCTCGCCCGACCGGCTCCCGCCCGCGCCCGCCGATCAAGTTCGCGCCTGGAAAGGACCTCATCCCAAAATCCCCGCCACCGAGCTCCGCATTCAAATCGCCACCTGGAAAGGGCGTGTCACCCTCGCCAGCGTCGATTTTCCCTGGCGTAAACCGGCCTCGAGTTCGTCCTCGCTCTCCTCGCGCGATATCTACTCGCTGCTGCTGTCGGCTGTGGGGATACTGGCCATGCTGCCCTTCGCGCGCCGCAACTGGAAGCGCGCCAGGGTGGATCGCAATGGCGCCCTGCGCATCGCCGCCGCCAGTTTTCTGCTGGGTATGATCGCCTGGTTTGGCGATGTGCATGCCGTTCCCACTGCCGATATGCTCACTTTCTTCTACCGGGCCGCCGGGAGCTGGCTGATCGGCGCCGCCGTGCTCTGGTTGATGTACCTCGCCCTGGAGCCCGCTATCCGCGCGCGCTGGCCCCACGCCATCGTCACCTGGAACCGCGTGCTCGCCGGCCGTTGGCGCGACTCTCAGGTGGCCGCCCACGTGCTCATCGGCGCCGCCATGGGCTGCTCCATCTGGGTGGCAGCCTCCCTCGTGGATTTCTGGCGTGGCGGCACCGGCGACCTGGACGCCTCCAGCAACTTGTACTTCACCATGGGCGCGCTCCACTGGTTCGCCGGCTGCGCGCACGTCTTCGGCGATGCCCTCTTCACCGGCATCAGCCTGTTCTTTGCCGTCTTCGCCCTTCGCTTCCTGCTGCGCCGGGACATCGCGGCCGCCATCGCCGCGTCGCTTCTGTTCGTCTTCTCCGAAACCTCCGTCGTGGATGCTCCTCACTGGCAGATCCGAGCCCTGGTATTCTTCCTTATTTACGCCAGCATCTTCTTCCTGCTGCTTCGTTACGGCCTGGTGGCGACCATGGCCGCGGTGGTCTTTATCAACGGCTCGAACAGCATTCTGCTGGGCGGCGATTGGCAGGCCTGGTACATTCCCTACAGCCTGGCGTCGCTGCTTTTCCTGGTGGGCATCGCTCTGTTTAGCTTCTGGCAGGCGCTGGGCCCGGCCGGCCTGTTTGGCGACGCGCTGGACAAAGACGAAGCCGGCGCGGCAGCGTAGCCGGAATCGTTCATACTGAGTATGAACAGGCAGGAACCATATGCGCACCAGCAAAGTCGTTTCCGTTTCCATGCCACCCAACCAGCTCAAACAGGTTGAGCGCCTGGCGAAAAAGGAAAATCGCACGATGAGTGAACTGATCAGGGAAGCCCTCCGCCGGTACCAGCAGCAGCAGGAACGCCCGGTAAATGCCGACTTGATCGCCGCCCTGCGGGCCGTGCAAGAGGATGCCAACCGGGCAGGATTGGACAAGCTGTCCCAAAGAGAAATCAACGCCGAGGTGGCAGCTTCTCGCCGGGAGCACCGGCGAAAGAAGACCAAACAACCTGTCGAATGATCCGTCCGCGCATCGTGCTCGATGCCAGCGTGCTCATTTCCGCGCGCCGGGTATAGTAACTGCATGAATGCAATCAACGTGCGCATCGTGCTCGATACCAACGTGCTGATCTCCGCGGCTCTCCAACCGCGCGGCCTGCCGGCGCGCGTTCTCGAAAAGGTTGCGTACGGCGCCGTCGAGCTATGCGCCTCTTCGGAGATTCTCGACGAGTACCGCGAGGTCCTCAGCCGTCCAAAGTTCGCCGGGCTCGATCCGAGGCGCGTAGCCCGTCTGCTTACGCTGGTTACGGAGGCCGCGACTATGGTTACCCCTGCAGGTCGCCTGGCTGAGTCCCCCGACGAGTCGGACAACCGCTTCTACGAGTGTGCCGATGCCGCGGCAGCCGACTTCATCGTGACCGGCAACGCCAAGCATTTCAGCAAGCCGTATAAGTCCACCAGGGTCGTGACGGCCCGCCAGTTGCTGGACCTTCTGGCCGCCCGGCCCGGTTGACGCTCCACGCCGCGCTGCGCTAAGCTTCCCGCAAGCCCTTTCCAAAATATTCCCATGAGCGCGCCTGCCCAGCCACCCTCCGCCACCCCCGTGTCCGACGCCGGGTTTGTCCGCGGTCTGAACCTGTTCGACTCCACCATGATCGTGATCGGCACCATGATCGGCTCCGGCATCTTTATCGTCTCCGCCGACATGAGCCGCCTCATCGGCAGCCCTGGCTGGATGCTGATGGCCTGGGTGCTCACCGGCGTTCTCACCATCACCGCCGCGCTTTCCTACGGCGAGCTGGCCGCCATGATGCCCCACGCCGGCGGCATGTACCTCTACCTCCGCGAGGCCTATTCGCCGCTCTGGGGGTTCCTGTACGGTTGGACGCTTTTCGCCGTGGTCCAGGCCGGCACCATCGCCGCCGTGTGCGTGGCGTTCGCCCGTTTTTTCTCCATCCTGTGCCCGTGGGTTTCCGAAACCCGCTATTGGATCGCGCCCATCCACATCTCCTCCGGCTATGCCGTGTCGCTTTCGACCGCCCAACTGGTGGCGATCGGGGTGATCGTGCTCCTCACCTGGACCAACTCGCGCGGCCTGCAGTACGGCAAGATCGTCCAGAACCTGTTCACCTCCGCCAAAACCGTAGCCCTGATCGGACTCATTCTGGCCGGCGTCCTGCTCGGCTGGAACCACGCGGCCGTGCAGGCCAACTTTCACGATATGTTTCGCCTGGGGCCGTTCGATTCCTCCCTGGGCGTTCCCGCGGCCAGCCTGTTCGGACTGGTAGTGGCGATCTCGGTGGCCCAATCCGGCTCCTTGTTTTCGGCCGATTCCTGGCACGATATCACCCTCATTGCCGGCGAAGTGAGCAACCCCAAACGCAATGTCCCGATGGCCCTCGCCCTGGGTTGTTCGACGGTGATCGCCCTCTACCTGCTGGCCAATATCGCCTACCTGGCCGTGCTGCCCCTGCCCGCCATCCAGCACGCCCCCGCCGACCGCGTCGCCACCGCCATGCTGGAACATATCTTTCCCGGCTACGGCCCGGTCCTCATGGCCGTGGCCATCATGATCTCCACCTTCGGCTGCGCCAACAGCCTGATCCTGTCCGGCCCGCGCGGCTACTACGCCATGGCTCGCGACGGCCTCTTCTTCCGCCGAGCAGCCGAGCTGAACAAGGCCCACGTCCCCGCCTGGTCGCTCGCCGTTCAGGGCGTCTGGGCCTCCCTGCTGGTCTTGCCCCGCACCTACGACCCCGCCACCCGCGCCTACGGCAACCTCTACAGCAACCTGCTCGATTACGTCATCTCCGCCGCCCTGATTTTCTATATCCTCACCATCGTCGCCGTGGTACGCCTCCGCTTCACCCGTCCCGATGCCGCCCGCCCTTACAAGACCTGGGGGTACCCCGTCACCCCCGCCGTCTACATCCTCCTCGGCTCGGTAGTCCTCGTTCTGCTCTTCGCCTACCGCCCCGCCACCACCTGGCCCGGCCTGATCATCATCCTCACCGGTGTCGTCATTTACGCCGGCCTGCGCCTCCGCAAGACAAGCTAGCCGGCTGCAACGTGGGGACTGAGCGTAAGGAAGACATGGATGTGCTTAGCCAATCTGGGGATTTTGCAGCCTGAGCGCCGCGACCGCAAGGGAGTGGTTGCGGGGAGCGGCTTTCCCCAACTCGGCCAAGCACCTACCCCGCGTTAGCAGGCGGTACGGTTTTGCGCTATCCTCGGATGGAATCGGGCAACCGGGAGGTGACGATGACTTACCTGCTCTGCCGCAACCATGTGGCGGACTTCTCGCGGTGGAAGGCTGTTTTCTCCTCTCACCAGGCGGCCCACCAGGACGCGGGCCTTCAACTCGTCACTATCTGGCGCAGCCTGGAGGATCCCAACAACATTTTCTTCCTGTTCGAGGTCGCCAGCCTGGAAAAAGCGCGGGCGTTCATCGCCAACCCCGAGGCCGCCAAAGCCGGAGCAGCGTCGGGCGTGATCGATGGCGAGTACCACTTCATCGAAGATGCAGGGGGGTATTGAAATGGCCAACCGGTTCGGTACGGACATTCTGATTCAGGCGGAGGATCCGAACGGCGCCGCCCTGTTCTACGTCGAGCAGCTAGGATTCGAAATCACCGGCGAAACGCCGGAAATGATCAGCCTCCACGGCAAGCACATCAACCTATTCATCGAGCGCGGTCCGGCGCTCGGGCCGGTATTGGAAGTGACGGTCGACAGTGTGGAAGAGGCCAAGCTCCGGCTGGTAAAGAATGGCTGCACCGTGGTCAAGGATGAGCCCGATTTTCCACGATGCTACATTAGGGATCCGTTCGGCTTGATTTACAACCTGACAAGCTGAAGCGCGTGCCGGAATTGGGCGCCCGATTCGGGGATCTCAGGCCACCCGATCCGGGAACAGCCCCGGCATCCATCGGGAGGCTAGCGCGGCGGGGAACACGAGCCGGAGCGGTGCGCGCGGGCTTTCCGAAACCAGCACTCCCTTTTCCACCAGTGCCGAAACAATTCGCCGGGCCTGGCGTTCGCCGGTACCCACAACCGCGTTGGCGTCACCCCGCGGCAACTCGCCGCGATAGAGAACGGCCTCGAGAATACTGCCGGACTTGGCCGGCAGCCGGCCGAGCCGGATTTCTTCCTCCGCCCAGAGCAGGATTCGGGCGCGCAGCCGGTCCGGCTGAACCAGGCTCTCCATGAAGTCGACCTGATCGATCGAAACGGTCAGAAAGAAGCGGGTGAATTCCGCCAGAGCTTCTTCACTTAACACGCCTCGCCCGTCCAGATCGTTGCGCCGCACTTGGTCGCACCTGGCAAGCAACACCTTATAGTCGGACACATTCCTCGCCAGACCGCGCGCGACCGACCAGACCGCCCCCGTATCCAGAAGGTACAGCAGCGTGGCATGCGACATCAGCCGGGCCACGCGTCCGTTGCCATCGAGGAACGGATGCATCCATACCAGCCGATGGTGGGCAGCGGCGCTGGAGAGAATCGATTCGGTCTTGCCGAGACCGCCGTAAACCTGCTCGAAGCGTGCGAGGAAACGCGGTATCGCGCCGGGACTGACGGCAACAAGCTGGCCAACCTTCACGTCGCGTCTCCTCAATTCGCCCGGAACCAGGCGGAGGCGCTTCTTCGTGGCCGGGTCTTCGACCCAGCGGAGATCCTCGGGAAGCAAAGCGCAGAAGCGGCGATGGATCTCGGAAATTCCCTCCGCTAGAGCATGGCAGCCTTTAAGCCCGCCGGCATCGATCCATTGCTGGACCGCGATGTGAGCCTTGGCCTCCAATTGCAGATCGCGCTTGCGCGCATCCTGGCTGTAGTCGTTGGCGAGCGCCCGTTCGATATCGACCGGGTGGGTGTCGTGTCCCTCGATGAGGTTGGAGTAGTAGCAGTTCATCGCCCGAACCAGATCGGCGACCGAGGCCAGCAAGCTCGGCGGCAAACTGCGGCGGAAGCCGGCGGATTTCCGCGCGAGATCGAATGCGAGGTCGGTGAGCGGCCCGCGATGGCGGGAGCCCTCGCCGATGACGAGCGGCTCCATCGCAGCGACGGCCTCGCCCCTGTCCACCGCCCTGATGTCCGCTTTCATATCCGCCTGATTATCACATGTATGTAGATATAAATCAAGCATATAGACTAATAACTAAGCGTAATATGTCCGCTCAAAAGTCCGGTAAAAGGCCGGTTGCCGTCTACCAGGGGCTTGCATACGGCTGGTACACCTTCTCCGGGGCGCGCACCATGCGCGTCAGCTCCCCTGGGTCCAGCCAGTTCCACTGGCAGCGCTCGCAATCGTCGATCACCACATTGCCCGGGCCCGCGTAGTAGTGCGTATCCATGCGGCCGTGGCACCGCGGGCAAGCGACCTGGCGCCGCAGCTCGCTCTCCGCCGGACGGCGACAGGCCGGCGCCGACGTATCGCGGCGCGCGCGCAGATCCTCCACCAGCGGCACGAACGCATCCATGGATATCAGCATGCCGCGGCAGTGCCCGCAATAATAAATGCGATGCCCGTCGAGCGCCGCGTGGGCCAGCGGCACGTTGCACACCGGGCAGGCAAACTCGCTCGCCCCGCTCAGCACCCGCACGCCTTCCTCGGTCTTCTCCGGATACACCGTGCCGCCGCAGTATTCGCAGGTAAGAAAGTCGTCGCCGTCGCGCAGTGCGAGCGGCGCGCCGCAGTTGGGGCATTTCATGGCAGCTTCCTGCCTTCATCTTGCCCGATCCGCGCCCTCCGGGAAACGTTATCGAAAGTCAGCCGGGGATTACTGCCCGATGCCCGCGCTGTGTATCCTGGGAAGTAATCATGAGCAAACAATCCGGCCCATTGTGTCGCAACGATGACGATTGCAGACGAAGGTGCCGCCCATGAAACCCGCCGACCCCTGCATTCTGACGATCAATGGCGGTTCGTCCAGCATCAAGTTCGCGCTCTACCAGGGCGGCGAACCGCTGCAGCGAAGGCTGCATGGAACGGTCGACCGCATCGGCTTGGCCGGGACGGATCTGACCTTCTACGACCCGGCCACCAACCAGCGGCACAGCCGCGGTTTCGATGCCTCCGATCACAAATCGGCGGCAAATTCGCTGGTCAATTGGCTCCAGGCGCAGCCCGGTTTCGAATCGGCCCGGGCCGTGGGACACCGGGTGGTGCACGGCATGCAACATACCGCACCCGAGCTGGTTACCCCGGCACTCATGGAGGAACTGAATCGCATGAGCCCCTACGATCCGGAGCATCTGCCCGCCGCCATCGAGCTGATCGAGGCATTCGGCCGCCATCACCCGAAACTGCCCCAGGTGGCCTGCTTCGACACCGCGTTTCACCGCACCATGCCGCTGGTTGCTAAACTGCTTCCCATCCCGCGCCGCTACTTCGCCAAGGGAGTGCAGCGCTACGGTTTTCACGGCCTGTCCTATGCCTACCTGATGGAAGAGCTCGCGCGCCTGGGCGATCCGTCGGCAACCTCCGGCCGCATCGTCCTCGCTCATCTGGGCAACGGTGCCAGCATGGCCGCCGTGCGCGACGGCAAGAGCATCGACACCAGCATGAGCTTCACCCCCACTGCGGGATTGGTGATGAGCACGCGTTCCGGCGATCTCGACCCCGGTCTTGCGCCGTATCTGGCGCGTACCGAACAGGTCGCCGCAAAGCAATACTACGAAATGGTCAACCACAACTCCGGCCTGCTCGGAGTTTCGGAAATCAGCTCCGACATGCGAGACCTGCTCGCCGCCGAAACCCGCGATGTTCGCGCCGCCGAAGCCGTGGACTTGTTCTGTTATCAGGCGAAAAAGTGTATTGGCGCTTTCGCCGCCGCGCTGGGCGGCCTGGACACGCTCGTGTTCGCCGGAGGCATCGGCGAAAACGCGCCCCCCGTCCGCGCGCGTATCTGCGATGGACTGGGCTTCCTCGGCATCGAGCTGAGCGAATCTCGCAATGCCGAAACCGCGGCCGTGATTTCCACCGGCGACAGCCGCGCCACAGTTCGCGTCATTCGAACCGACGAAGACCTCATGATCGCGCGTTCGGTCGCCCGCATTCTCGACGCCAAGGTTTGAGCCGGCGTTTCGAAGCTGCGAAAAGGACGAAATCCCCTGCCCACCCAGCCGTGCTTTATACCGGTTCCAAACATGGCGGAGAGAGAGGACCGGTCGGAAAGGCGGCGGCAATCGGCGATAGACGGACGGGACGGCGGGTAGGCGGACGGCATCGGCGCGGGCCGGGTCCTTTCTCCGGGTTCCTGTTCGGACGGGCGGGACAGGCTACAGGCCAGCGCTACCCGTTGGCTCCGCCGGACTACTGGGCGGTTTCGGCTCCGCCGTCGGGACCGTCACCAGCAGTTTCATCGGCCCAGCAGGGCGACAAAAAGTCGGCTAAGCCATAAAACCGGGCTGGGGGCCATACAGGGGCGGTGCGTGCTCGTCTATCCTGAACGTGCCTGGCCCACACTCGCTTGTTCTTCGGACGTGGGGGAGGAGGCGCCTCACCCGATGCCGGGCGGGTGGCGGGAAAAAGGCTGTCGATGACTTGTTGTGGGGTCCGCACCCAAGGAGCGTGGGTGGAGACGGTAGCGACCGTGACCATTCGTTTCTTATTGGCCTTCTGCCCTTAGGTCAGCCGTGCTCTGGGTTCCGCGCCGCAAGGCTTGACCATAGGTATGCCCTTACCGTCGACCGCCGCCACCAGGATCGAGCCGACGGCAGTGGCAACAGAGCGCTGTTGGTAGAAAGCGTCAAAGTCCCGAGCCGCATCCGGCAGGATCTCCTCCAGACTGCGTTTGGAGACGGAAACGCCGGTCGACTCGGCAATGGTTTGCACCGATTCCAGAAACGGGTTCTGTACGGCGGCCTTGACCAGGCGGCGCTGGAGTTCGTAGGAAAACGACCGTGCGGGCAAGGCCAAGGCCTTGTCGAGCGGAAAGATGCTCGGCCCACCGGGCTCGCTGGAGGATGCCAGCCAGGACTCCAGCAGCGAGAACTCAACAAATGCGTCAAGCTCTCACCGGAAGCGGCTCCACTGTACAGGTCCGCTGCACATCAATACCGCAAGTTGAAAACCCTGCTCAACCGCCTCGACAAACTTTCGAAAACCATCCTGCGTCACTAAGCCAAACTGGCAGAGTCCAAGCGCCAGGACTGATTCAAAAACAGGGGTTATTCTGATATCCCCGGTCTAAGCGATAGCCGAAGATCGGCCGATTGGCCATAACCAGTTGAATTTATAGCCACTTGTCCGTCGTTCTAAAGTAGCCGCACCCTATTGATTTTAAGGGTGGGCGCGTAGGGACTCGAACCCCAAGCCTCCTGCGTGTGAAGCACTCTGTCGAACACCATGATCGAACCCTTGGAGCCATCGCCGACCCATTTGAGTGCCATCTGGTCAAGCTGGACTTCACGGCTGCGGCGCTAACAAAATCAGTGACTTAGAGGCGAATAAAAAACCCTCAAATTCTCTCCAAAATGACAAGTTCAGAGATGTGTTTCAAGAATGGCGGGCAAGTGCATGAATTGAAGGCGTTTGCTGCGTAATGGAGGGTATGGAGAGTATCCGGTTTCCTTGTAAACTGTTGAAAACATGGAGCGGGAGACGGGGTTCGAACCCGAACAACGCCATGCCGTCACGTGCTGGCTCGTGCTAAGTGGTTGTGTTTTCAGTGCGACTCAGGGGCCGTTGTCCACGCAATATCGGCGCATTTTCGTGGCATGGTTGCACGTTGGTTGCACGAACTGCAGTTATAGTCGGCCGCAGGCCTATCGTGCGGCAAAAGTCAGCTTCAGTCCCATCGCCTTTGCGACAGCGACAAGCGTGGAAAACCGGGGATTGCCGCGCGGCGAAAGGGCCCGATAAAGGCTCTCGCGCTCGATACCGGCAGTCTTGGCCACTTTAGCAAGGCCGCGGGCTTCCGCTACGCGGCGTAAGGCGACCAGCAGCACGCGGGGTTCGGCTTCGTCTTCCATCGCCGCTCTCAGGTATTCCGCCGCGAAGTCCGGGTTCTCGTGCAACTCCCGAGACATTGCTTCATCATGCGAGATGCTGGCCTTGTCTTTCATTTGCTTCGTGTCCTTTCCTTGAAGTCTTCCAGGTACCCGATCGCCCTTTTTATGTCGGACGACTGCCGGCGCTTGTCGCCGCCACATAGCAGAAGCACGCATGTCCTGCCCAACATCGCGTAGTACACACGATATCCTGGCCCCCAGTCGATCCGGAGTTCGGACACCCCTTCGCGAAGCGCCTTGCAGTCGCCAAAATTCCCCAAGGATAGCCGATCGAGGCGCGCCGCAATCCTCGCTCGTGCTTTCAGATCTTCCAGGCCCGCCAGCCAGTCACCGACCGCATCGATTCCGCTCCGGTTGACGTAGCGGCGAATCTCGACCACGATCCTGATTGTAACTTATAGGTCACACAGACGCAAGCCCGGCCGCACCAGTGTCACCGCCGCCAGCACGGTGCCCGGACGCCGCTGATCGGGGTCCGCAACAATCAGATCCCCAGTTCTTTGAGGAGCTTGCTGGCGGAACTGTGCTGCTTCCCCTTGCCCCGGTTGGCGGCGCGCATGGCCTTCACGGTAGTGGCGTTAGGAACTCTCACCTCGAAGGGCAGCGCCTTCTCCGCAGCGACGCGGACTAGCAACATCCGAACCGCGTCGGACACTGAGATGCCCATGCCTGCCAGCGTTTTCGCTGCCCTCTGCTTGGTTTTCTCATCCACGCGTACGTGAACCATTGTTGTCGCCATTGATCTGTACCTCGCTGAGATACATTGTATCGCAACGGAGACGACTGGCCGGCGCCCGACGCACCCAGCCGCGGGCTGTCAGTGATTTCGAACGGTCTTGGAGCGCGCTCAATGACCTGCCGCCACAGCACAGTCGGAAACGGGGAAATGGATCCGTCCCAGCGACCCTTTCCCCGTTCTGGACACGTTTCGAACTCTGGCGGTCAGGCAAATGTCGGATGGACCCGGCGTCCTACTGTACGCATGGCTGTTCGACCGTCCAACGCCAGGTAGGACTGCAACCAGTCAATGCCCCCACAGGCTTTGCGCAATGGATTAAAGTATAAAGATCTGATAACCCTATGCTCTATCCGTCCAATGGGCAGGCAGGCGCCACTCACGGCTTCAGCTGGCAAGGCGTAACCAGAGAGGTCGGCTCTGAGATCTCCGAGGCTGGGGGGCAATGTCGTGTTCGGGTCCGCCGTCGGTCCAAGAACGTTGGGGCACTTCTCCTTTCCCTTTCCCTGTCCTTGCCGTGTGTGCTGGCTCAGCCGGGCAGTCAAGCTGGACAAGACGATGCGGTAGTTCGGCTGAAAGGATCAATCAGGCCGAACGTTCGCTTGGACGATGACCGCGGCCGAATGCGAGGTGGGAAGGTCCTCTCGCACATTACGCTGGCGTTCCGGCGCACACCCGCGCAACGCGCGGCGCTTGATCGCCTGCTCGCCGAACAGCAGGACCCTTCCTCGCCTAACTACCACCGATGGCTGACTCCAGAGGAATTCGGCGACCGCTTCGGCGTCACTCAGGAAAGCTTCGACTTGGTGGTGGCATGGCTGCGATCTCAGGATCTCACGGTGGTATCGACAGCTCGCAGTCGGGGTTGGATCGTCTTCAGCGGCACGGTGGAGAAGGTGGAGAAGGCCTTCCGTACTGAGGTCCATCGCTACCAGACGGGCGGCAAATTGCATTTCGCACTCTCCGCTGCCCCGTCAGTACCCACGGAGTTTGCGCCCCTCGTAGGCGGCATCCGCGGGCTAGACGATTTCTATATGGAGCCACCGCGCCGCTGGCGCCCAATGGTCGACCTGACCGATGGAACCCATGCTCTGGCTCCGGGAGACTTGGTAACGATCTACCAGTCTTATGAGTTCGACGGTTACGGACAAAGCATTGTCGTCGTGGGCGATTCGGGCATCGACCTTTCCGATGTTCAGAACTTCCGGAGCACATTCGGATTGCCGCCCAATTCGCCGCAGACCATCCTGATTGGTGGTGATCCGGGCATTGACCAAAGCGGCGGCATGCTGGAGGCGATCGCCGACCTCGAATGGGCGGGCGCATTGGCACCGCGAGCAAACCTCATCTATGTCTATGCGCAAGATGTAATGGATGCGGTTCAGGCGGGGATCGATCAGAATCTGGCGCCGGTAATCAGCCTGAGTTATGGCAATTGCGAAGCGAACCTTGCCAGGGCGCATGCAGACTCAATTCGGGACCTTGCCCAGCAGGCGAACGCGCAAGGGATAACGTGGATTGCAAGTTCCGGCGATGCCGGTGCGGCTACGTGCGATGCGGGGAGCGCTTCGGCCACTCAAGGTTTGAGCGTGTCATTTCCCGCATCTCTGCCGGAAGTCACCGGGATAGGCGGCACGGAATTCAACGAGGGCAGCGGGACTTATTGGAACGGTTGGAATAACTCAGACTACTCTTCGGCTGAGTTTTACATTCCGGAAATCGCCTGGAATGATACGGCCCAGCAATCGGTGCTGGCCGCGAGCGGCGGCGGGGCGAGCGTCTTCTATCCGAAACCGTCATGGCAGACGGCGCCCGGTGTGCCCGCAGTAGACGCCAGGTGGGTGCCCGATATTTCCTTTTCCGCTTCGCCATTCCACGATCCGTACCTGGTGATCAGCGGGGGGAAGTATTACGCGTTCGGCGGCACTTCAATCGGAGCGCCGGTATTCGCGGGCGTAATGGCGGGGTTCAATCGGCGCGCAACGCTGTTCGTTCCAGGGTGGACGGGCGCAGGCAATATCAATCCGTTACTGTACAGCGAAGCGAGCGGCCAGCCTTCAACAGGCCCGTTTCATGACATAACCACGGGCGACAACATCGTGCCATGCGTGGATGGCACGCCCGATTGCGTGAACGGCGCTTTGGGTTATCGCGCCGGGCCCGGCTACGATCCGGTCACCGGATTGGGTTCATTGAATGCCAGTGCATTCGTCAACCGCCCGGTCGCGACCACGACGACGCTTACGGTTCCGGCCAGCGTATTGGTGGAGGGCCTAATCACGCTCAAGGTGACCGTCGCCACCGGATTCGCTCGTTCCCCCAATGCTGCGAACCCAAACCAAGGGTTCGCGCAGATACTCGAGAATGGCTCTGCTGTGGCTGCCGGGAACCTCGTTGCAGGCGAGGCCGCGATTTCCATTCAGGTCAACCCGGGCATGTGGACGCTGACCGCGAGATTCCAGCCCGATTCCTGGTTTGCATCGTCAACATCTGCACCTGTCACGTTGATCGTGACGCCCAATGCACCCGCGCCCGTGCTGATCTCTCCCACCAATCAAGCCACCGGCTTAACCCCGGCCGTGGAATTGAAATGGAATGGCGCGCGGTACGCGACATCCTATGATGTCTACCTCGGCACCGCGTCTTCGCCCTCGTTCTGGGGGAATACAACCTCGTTCAACGGCACGGCCACCGGCCTGGTGCCGAACACGACTTACTACTGGAAGGTCATCGCCAACACGCTGACCGGCCCAGTTTCCTCTCCCACCTGGTCCTTCAGCACGACCACGCAGCCGGCCTACATGATTGGAACACTGGCCGGCACCGGACAACTCGGATTCTCAGGTGACGGTGGTCCGGCGTCACAGGCGAAAATGTACTGGCCCGAAGACGTAGTGCTGGACCGGGCCGGCAATCTTTATGTAGCGGCCGCCGGAAACCAGAGGGTTCGCATGATAACACCGGCTGGAATCATCTCCACCGTGGCGGGTTCCGGAGCAACGACCAATTCCGGCGACGGTGGTCCTGCCACTGCCGCGGGATTGGAGGGTACTAATGGGCTGGCCATCGACCTCCAGGGCAATCTATACATCTCCAGCGGAAACCGTATCCGCAAAGTTGCTACGGATGGAACCATTTCCACTTTTGCCGGCAGCGATGCTCGCGGCTATTCCGGCGATGGTGGCCCGGCAGCCAATGCCCAGCTGAATTCGCCCAGCGGCTTGGCGGTCGACTCCGCCGGCAATCTGTATGTCGCCGATACCGTGAACTACTGTGTCCGCAAGATCTCCGCTGGCATAATCCTCACCTTCGCCGGGCAGTGCGGACGTCAAGGCTCCTCTGGGGACGGTCAGCTGGCGATCAATGCCGAGTTAGCTGGTCCGACGGGCCTCGCCGTGGACTCCGCTGGCAGCTTGTACATCGCCGACACACTCTCGGTCCGGAAGGTCACGGGTGGTGTCATCACAACTGTCGCCGGCAGCGGTGGGGCCGCCATATCTGGCAACAGGCTTGCTGTAGATGAGGCGGGGATCCTCTTCTTCACAAGTGGTAGCGTGGTGTACAAAATGGCCAACGGGTCTCCATTCCTGATCGCAGGGGATGTGAGCGGGACTGGTTTCGATCCTGGCGATGGACTTCCGGCCACCAGCGTCACCCTATCCCGCCCATACGGAATCGTCACTGGCTCCGGAGGTCTCGTCTATATTTCAGATAGTGCTGCGAACCGCGTCCGCATTCTCACACCGACCGCCGGCCCGCTTTCCCCCACCATCGCCTCCGGTGGCGTAGTGAGTGCCGCCAGTTTTGCGGCCGGACCGGTAGCCCCGGGCAGTATATCCACTGTTTTTGGAAGTTTCGGGTTGGCTCAGCCAGCGCAGGCAGTCTCCGTCCCGCTTCCACTCGCTCTCACCGGACTTTCCATCAGGATCGGCGGTGCCAACGCGCCGCTTTTCTATGCCTCGGGCGGACAGGCCAACCTTCAAATTCCTTGGGAGATCACTGGGCAGTCCGCTGTCACCATCGCCGCCACGGTGAACGGCATCACCGGCCCCACCCAGACCGCTCAAGTAGCTCCATTCACGCCCGCCATTTTTGCCGCCAACGGACTTGGCACAGGGCAGGGAGTCATTACAGACCCGTCGTATAACATCGTCGATTCGTCGAATCCGGCCTCTGCCGGCACTATGATTCAGATCTATTGCACTGGCCTGGGCGCCGTGACCAATCCGCCAAGCAGCGGCAGCCCCGCCTCTGCCACCACGCTCTCGCGAACCACCACCACACCCACCGTTACCATCGGCGGCACAACCGCGGTGGTATCGTTCTCCGGGCTTGTGCCAGGCACCGTCGGGGAGTACCAAGTGAACACTCAGGTGCCGACCGGGGTAGCGCCCGGACCGACAGTACCAGTGGTGATCTCTATCGGCGGTGCCACTTCGAACTCTGTTACTATCGCCGTGAAGTGAGCGGATAGTAGATCCAGGCCGACTCTCGTATCACTGCCGCCCCGCCGCGTGAATCTGGTCGGCCGGCGCAGATTTCTCTTGATCCGGGCTGCGAACTGATCAATTCATTCGAGGTGCCATGAACCTCGAATTCGGTACCCCGTACTACCACAAAACCATCGACCAATGCCGCACCATCGGTCGCATTGGCGGCCTCCTCAGCGCCCACAACCGCCGCCAGCGCTGCCCGGACCAACAGCCCACGCCGACTTCGATCAGCCTGGAACCGAAGCGCGAAACGGCGCACGAAGCCTCGATGCACTTGGACGCGAAGTTTCCCTGGCTGAAGAACTCCTGGGCTCGGCCCGTGCGGCGGCCAACGGCGTAAGGTTTGGCCCGCCAGCGCCAGGGGGGGCGCTCCGGGGCCGCTCCCGACCGCGCGGCCGGCAGTTCCCAGCGGTGCCTGACATGCGGCACACGTCCGCGAACTGGCGGTTCGCGAAACCGCCCGAAGTCGAAAAGTTCCTGTGGCACTCTGAGTGTCGTGACCGGCCGCCCGTCGGGCAGTAGGCGGTCGCTGGGATAACGACCGGTTCCAACGCTCACTGCGGAATTTCCGCAGTGGACGCGACGTACTGGCAAACGGGCTGTTGGTGGCCGAGCGCCTCCAGCATGGACCCGGCGCAAACAGGCATCCACCTGTCGAGAATTTCCTGGGCGCGATCCCGTCGAACGACTCCTCTTTCGCCGAGCTCCGACGCCAGCATCTTCGTGGCGAGCCAATGACGATCCAGGATGCTGTCGGTTCGAAGCCACAAAGTACGGAGGTAGCACAGCCATCCCACGGTTCCTACCGCAAGCTTCGCATATCCGGTTGCCTTGCGGAGGTCGGGCAACAGTTTGTCGAAGTCTTCAAAGGTCGGATAATCGGGTACAGGCGATCTTGCTCGATATCGACTCTCCGGGCGGGGAGACGACGGGCTGTTTTGAGCTGTCGGACTTCATGTATTCGCTCCGGGGCGTAAAGCCGATGTACGCGGTTGCGAACGACTGCGCGCTTTCGGCGGCTTATGCTATCGCCAGCGCGGCGGACAAGATCTACGTTACCTGCATGGGGGCGGTCGGGTCGGTGGGGGTGTATGCGTTGCACTCATCTCAGGCCGGTTTTGACAAAGCTCTCGGGGTGACATACAAGTACATCCACCACGGCGCCAAGAAAGTGGACGGCAATCCGCATGAGCCGTTGTCCGAAGGTGCCGAAGCGGACATTCAGGCGGAGGTAACCCGTCAGGGCAAGATCTTCATAGAGACCGTGGCGCGGAACCGCAGGTGCAGTTCGGCGAAGGTTCAGGCCACTGAGGCTGGGCTACTGTGGGCGGAAGGCGCCGTACCGCTCTTCGCGGATGAAGTGGGTACGGTCGATGATGCCATGAACGCGCTTCGCTCGATTGTCCAGGCGTCAAGCCCTGAACCGGAACAGGATCGAGCGAGAGTGAGGAGGGCTATTGCGCCAGTGACGCCCCGAGTAGTGGGGGAGATTCAGGGCCATGAAAACGAAAGGGAGAGGGAAACAGGGATGATTACACCACGCACCACGAAAACAAACGAAGCCGCGATTGCGCAACTGTTGGAGACGGAGGCAGCCGCGGTCAGGCTGCGGAGCCGGGGAACGGTTACTCCCAATGTCTACGTACCGGGCGAAACCCGGACGATGACCAAGGAGCAGGCGGCGGCTCAGGCATTGGAAGACAACCCCGAGGTTTACGAAGCGTACAGACGTGCCCATAACGCCGGGCCGGTGTTGCGGGCGCTTCGCGATGCGGGGGTGATTCCTCAGGAGCGGTAGTCGGACTCTAACCGCTGCGGGGGGTGCTGTTGTAGGTAGTCCCGCGCGGAGTTAACCGAAAAGAGGAAAAGAACATGGTTCAGAATTTCAAAGTACCGGTTTACGCAGCGTCATTTCACGGGGATGGGAGCAGGCTTTCGAATATTGGGAGTTCCGCTCTGTCCCCGCTGGTACAGCAGGTGGCCACGGTTGTAGTGACAGCCGCAAACCTGATCGGAATGAAAGCGGCTCCGGTGAGTATCCTCCCGGCTCCTGGCGCGGGAAAGCTCATTATCGTTGACGCGATTGCTTTCCAATTCAAGAACGGCGCTACTCAATTTACGGGCGGCGGCGCACTGTCCTTCGTATATCACAGAACGGCCGTCACTCCGCACACCGGCTCTATTGCGGCTACTGTGCTTCAGGCTGCGGCGGCGGACGTGCAATACCTCGGACCCAACACCACGGGAGCCTTGGACCTGCAAAGCGCGATCAACCTCGGTCTGGACATTACCAACGCTACCGCGGCTTTCGCGGCCGGTAACGGAACGGCCATCGTGACCGTTTGGTATTCCGTGGTGACTCTGGGGTAACAAGTTTGCCGCGGGCGCGTAGGGTTTCTGAGCGGGGTAGCTTCCCGCGCTTCCTTTACTTGCGCGCTCCGGCAATAGGCCCGGTCGCTGTTTCCGCTATGAACGGACCGGGCGCGGCTGTCCGTGGTGATTTCGACACCACGGACAGCCCAGTTTAAGGAGGATCAACTTACACGTGCTTGCCGGATGGTTTAGGAGAGTTCTTGCGCGGCCAGATCCGATCATCACGTTGGGGCTTCCACGGGATTGCGGACGCGTAAGTAAACCGGCGCGGCCGGAGGATGAAGGATGGCGCCGATCAGACCTCAATGAGGGGCGAGTTGTTCGGTTCGCTGCTTGCGGTCGCGGCTCCGGGAAGATCGCGGCGGATGACATGGAGTTCCGGGCGCTCAGCAACCGCGCGCTCGTCTCAAAGAAAGAGGGGGATTCGCTAAATGGAGATTGGAACCGTTAAGAGCTTTAATCCACAGTCTGGGTTCGGGTTCATTGAGATGGAGTCGGGCCGAAGCCTTTTCTTCCACTGTCCGCGGAGCAGATGGCAACCATCGGCAACCTAGTTATCGCCGATGTGCAGGCGCGAATCCGCAAGGGGCTGAACGTCGGCGATGCTCCGGCAAAACCCCTGAAGCCGGGGCGCAATGGAAAGCGGGGGTATCCCGATTACAAGGTGGCGCGGGGGTTGCAGAGTATCCGGGATCTGACATGGCGCGGACTCACCATGCGGTCAATCCGCGTTATCAGCTCGAAGTCGAACGAGGTGCGCATCGGCTTCGATAACCCACAGGTCGCACGGATCGCGGCGGCGAACCAAAACAGAGAGGCAGTGTTTTGGTTTTCCCCAAACAACAAAAAACGAATTCAGGAGTTAGTATCTACGGCGATCCGCGCGGCGGAGTTAGTGCGCATCGGAAAGGTGGCGTAAATGGACAGTAACATGATGACTGATGGAGTCATCTCGCTTGATGACCGGCCGGCAATAGAAGCGGTCGGAAGGGCGAATACCGCACTTGACGGTCACGAGAAGAAAGTCAAGGAGGTGATGGACCGAACCGGCAAGGTGTATCAGATGGCCGGGGAGCAGTTGGTCCGGGTCACCGATAACAGTAGGACCTCCCTGGATCGGCTACTGAGCAGTATGCAGCGTCAGGCGGACATGGCGGGTAAGAGCGGCGTTGAGCGGATGGTCATGCAACGCGATCAACTCATCTCCAAGTGGGGGCAGGAAAAGGCTGCCGTGGATGCGATCACGGCGAGCTATGCGAAGCAGATCAAGGCGGCGGAGGATGCCGCCAAGTCCGGCGGGGGGTTCAACGCGCGGTATGCCTTCTTTGGCTTGAAGGATATCGCGGAGGGGCGGACTAAATTCGCGGTCGCTGAGCTGGGGAACGAATTAATGCGGCTCAGTGGATCGGCGCTCGGTATCGGCTTGGTGGTGACTGCCGTGGTGGGCATCGGCCTCGCGGCGTACGAAGTCACCAAGCGGTTGGATGAACTCCGCGAAGCCAACGAGAAGTTGCACGGGGAGTTGGATCGGCTCGCGGATAGCAGCCGGATGGAAAACGCGGAGTTGGCACTCTCCAATACCACATTGGAGAACCTGATTGCTAAGCTGGAACATCGGCCCGAGAACAGCATCAAGCAGGCGCTCGAAGAGGCGGCCGTTGCCGCGGGCCATTTGACCGAAAAACTGGACGGCTCCATCGGGAAGTTCTATGAACTCCTGAAAAAGAACGAGGTGTCCGGGATTATGCAGTTGTTCGCTCCGGACGATAAAGACCTCGCGGAGATAGTGGGCGGCAAGACGGGCCTGGGTGGAATGCGGGGGGAGATTTACGAGATTTTGCGGCAAGGCGGAGACCCTACCGCCGTTCTCAAGCAGTACCAGGTGGAGGCGGCTGCAGCTCTGAAGCAGGCGGAGTACAACCAAGCGCATCCACTGACAACAAAGGAGCGGGCGCGGCTCGGTATGGACGTGGCCGGCGTGGGCGGCGCAATCACGGGCGCCTTGATGCCCAACGAGGATTACACGGGGCGCATCGAGAAGTTGCAGGCGCTGGTACAGCAAATCGGCTATATCAGTCAGTCGTACGGACTCGAAAAGGAGCACGCCACGCTGACGGGGCGGAAAGACCAACTGGAGGCCGCGGAGCGCGATAAGCCGAAGGTCGATGAGGACCTGAAGCGGTTTCGCGAGCAGGCACAGGCCTTCGAGCGGCGGGGAGATGAGGCGGAACTCTCTGCAATCGGCAAGATCTATTACGCGCGGGATCAACTGTTAGAGCAGGCGAAAAAGCTCAAGGGCGTTGAGGCGGACGTTGCGGCGATTCGCAAGGCGGCCGATGAGCAGGCCGGGGCGATCTACAAAAAAGACTGGGAGAAGTTCGAAGCCTACGATCAGGAGCAGCGGGACAAGCGGAATCGCCAGATGGCTCTGATGATGGGGCCATCCAAAGAGCAGTTGAAGGAATGGGAGCAGCGGTTCGCTGCTCAAGATCAGGTCGA
>PLRS01000043.1 GCA_003164035.1 Bryobacterales bacterium
CTTCTCGGAAGTGCCGAAGCGGCGCGCTCGCAGCCTCATTGAAGCGTGGCTGTCGAGCTCCGGGAGCGCGGGCGTGGCCTGAATTCTGCGAGCGCGCGCTCGCAGCCTCATTGAAGCAAACATGTTTGGAAGGTGAGCTTTCCGCAAGCCTGCATGAATCCTGTTGGCCATAGATGTTAGCGTCATTCTTCGCCGGCACAGCTGGCAGGAAGGAATAGAAGCTCCCTTATGGCAGTCCCCGCTGCAGTGTTGCCGATTGATGAGTTGCGCGCCCGTTTCGAGGAATGGAGGCAGACGCGGCAGGGGAGGGCCGGCATTCCCGACGAGTTGTGGGCGGCGGCCGTGGGGGTGGCGCGCCGCGATGGCGTGAATCGGACGGCCGTGGCATTGCGCCTGGATGGTGCCAAGCTCAAACGGCTCATGGCGGCGGCAGACTCGGCTTCCAGTAAAGGGATGCCGCCAGCCTTTGTGGAACTGGTGACCGCGGGTGGGGTGCCCTCTGCCTGCCCGCCGGAGTACACGCTGGAAGTAGAAGGTCGCCGGGGCAAGCTCCGCATCCACTGCAAGGGAGTGACGACGGCAGACCTGGCCGGCCTGAGCCGGGCTCTATGGGAAGTGGCCTGTTGATCCAGATCGCAGCGCAGGTACGAATTCTGGTGGCGGTCGAGGCGATCGACGGAAGGAAGGGTCTGGACGCTATTGCGCAGTTATGCCGGGAGAAACTGAGTGCCGATCCGTTTTCCGGTTACCTGTTTATTTTCCGGACCCGGCGCGGAACCGCGATCAGGTTGTTGCAGTACGACGGGCAAGGGTTCTGGCTGGCAACGAAACGATTATCCAAAGGACGTTTCAAATGGTGGCCGACGGGCGAGGAACCCGTGCGAACCTTACAAGCCCACCAGGCGCAGTTATTGCTGGCGGCGGGCAACCCGGAGACGGAAGCCGCGCCGGTGTGGCGCAAGGTGAGCTGAAAAAAGTTAAAACAAAACACTTGCGTTCTGATTTGTTTTCTGGCATGCTGCGGTTATGGCGGAAACGTGGCGCTACCGCGGGCAGGAGATTAGCGGCGAGCAACTTGCCTTCCTGAGGGAGTTCATTGGGGCGCATCCCACCAGCAGCCGTTGGAAGCTGTCCCGGCAATTATGCGAAGCGCTGGGCTGGAAACAGACCAACGGCGTCTTGCGCGACATGGTCTGCCGCGGCCTGCTGCTGATGCTGGAAAGGGCGGGCCAGATCGAATTGCCGCCGGTACGCCGTCAAATCCGAGGGCAATGCCGGACGGGGCGTCCCCGGCCCGAAGCGGTCCTGATCGATACCACGCCACTGGCGATGCCGCTGGGGACGCTGGGCCCGATTGAGATCGCCCAGGTGCGGCGCAGCGCGGATGAGCCGCTGTTCCACAGTTTGATGGAATCCCACCATTACCTGGGGTACGAGCAACCGGTCGGCGAGCATCTGAAATATCTGGTGTGGGCGCAGGGGCGTCCTCTGGCGTGCCTGGCATGGAGTTCGGCGCCGCGGCACCTGGGCAGCCGCGACCGCTACCTGGGCTGGAATGCGGAAGCGCGGCGGCGCAACATCCGTTTCCTCGCCTATAACACGCGCTTTCTGATTCTGCCCTGGGTTATGGTGCCGCACTTGGCCTCGCATATTCTGGGCCGCATGGCCCGCCTGCTCTCACCGGATTGGGAGCGCGCCTATGGGCACCCGATCTATTTTCTGGAGACCTTCGTGGATCCGGAGCGGTTCCGCGGCACGTGTTACCGGGCGGCCAACTGGGTGCTGTTGGGGCGCACCACGGGCCGGGGTAAGGACGATCAGACGAACCGGCCGAACCGGTCGATTAAAGAGGTGCTGGGCTATCCGCTGACGCCCCGGTTTCGCGAGCTACTGCAAGGAGTAGAAGCATGAAACCACGGGACCCCGAGGGGGTGCCACCCCTGGATGTCCCCCTGGAGGAGTTGGAACGGTTGCTGGAGCAGGCTCGGCCGGCGCTAGGCGAAGAGGGCTACGAAAAGTTGCGCGCCGCGATCCGCACGCTGGGCTATGTGACCGAATTGCTGGAGAAGAAGGAAACCACCCTGGCGGCGCTACGCGAGATGTTATGCCCGGCCAGCACCGAAAAAACCGGCAAGGTGCTGAAGCAGGCAGGGATCGACACGTGCGAAAAGAAGCCAGGCCCGGACAGTGCCGCGAAGAAGCCGAAGGGCAAGGCTGCCGGGCACGGACGCCATGGCGCGGCGGCCTACGGCGGAGCGCGGAAAATCAAGATTCCGCATGCCTCATTAAAGACGGGAGACGCCTGTCCGGATGCGCAGTGCAGCGGCAAAGTATACCTGCAGCGCGATTCCGGGGTGCTGGTGCGGATCAAGGGGCAGGTGCCCTTGGCTGCGACTGTCTATGAGTTGGAAAAGCTGAGATGCAATCTGTGCGGGATCGTGTACACGGCCGCCGCTCCGCCAGAGGCAGGGGATAAGAAATACGACGAGTCGGCAGCCAGTATGATCGCCATGCTGCGCTACGGGAGTGGATTCCCCTGGTACCGTCTGGAAGGCCTGGAGAACAACCTGGGCATCCCGCTTCCGGCCGCGACCCAGTGCGCCATTATGGTGGAAAGCGCGGCCCAACTCCAACCGGCTCTGCAGGAATTCAGGCGGCAGGCCGCCCAAGGGGAAGTCGTACACAACGACGACACTTCCATGCGCGTGCTGTCGCTGGATCGGGATGCGGATATTTCCCCGAAGCGCACCGGAGTGTTCACCAGCGGGCTGGTGTGGCGCTGCCAACAGCATCTGATCGCGCTATTTACCAGCGGATGCAAGCACGCGGGCGAGAATCTGGCCGAGGTGCTGAACCAGCGGTCTCCGGACCTGCCGCCCCCCATTCAAATGAGCGATGCCCTGTCGCGGAACGTGCCAAAGCCGTTACGGACGGTGTCGGCCTACTGTAACGCGCACGGCCGGCGAAACTTTGTGAAGGTGACGCCGAGCTTTCCGGATGAGTGTCAGTTTGTGCTGGAGACTGTGCGCGAGGTCTACGGCTACGAGGCGCAAACGAAGGGCCTGTCAGCGGAAGAGCGCCTCCACTTCCACCAGAAGCATAGCGGCCCGGTGATGGACAAACTGCATCACTGGTGTACGGTGCAGTTCGCGGAAAGGAAAGTGGAACCGAACTCCGGTTTGGGCCAGGCGATCTCCTATCTGCTCAAACACTGGGAAAAACTCACTCTTTTTTTGCGGGTGGCGGGAGCCCGGATCGATAACAATCTGGTCGAACGTGCGCTGAAGAAGGCCATCCTGCATCGCAAGAACTCTCTGTTTTACAAGACCCGGAAGGGGGCCGAGATGGGGGACCTATTCATGAGCCTGATTCACACCTGCGAGCTCAACGGCGTGAATGCCTTCGACTATCTGACCGAGTTGCTGCGGCACGCCGCGGAGTTGAAGCAAAACCCGTCGGAGTGGATGCCGTGGAACTACCGCGAGACATTGGCGCGGTTGGCACGGCCCGCCGCTGCGTAAAATAATCATCCGGCCGCTTGCCCAATCGGGTGCACCGCGGTTCGACGAATTCTGGCCTACCCTACTTCCAGGAGAAATAGGGAGCCCCCTTACGCGGGCTTGCGGAAAGCTCACCATCTACCGCAATTCTGCGAGCGCGCGCTCGCAGCCTCATTGAAGCGGATGTGGGCGGGTTTGGCGATATCGGCATTCTCGGTAATTCTGCGAGCGCGCGCTCGCGGCCTCATTGAAGCCCGCCACACCCACCCCGCCACCGTCGCCGGCCTCACTGCAGCGTGCTTTTGCTTTGTCCGTTTTGTGTGTGTGAAGTCCCACGCGATAATTCCGAGCACACATCCACGCAGACAGGGCAAATGTCTGAACAACTTAACCCTGTGCCGTATTGGTTGCAGACGCTTCAACCCCGGAACGTTCGATTGTGTAGCCGATTGGGTCGTAGCCTTTTAGCCGCCGCTCGTACATCCTGGCCAGCATCGGCACGTTCGGGTCAACGTAGTCGTACACCCGCACGACACGCTTGCCATCGTGCAGCCTATGCAGGCGTCCGACATACTGCTGAAGAGTGCCCTTCCAGGAGATGGGCATTGCGAGGAACAGCGTGTCGAGCCGTGCGTCGTCGAATCCTTCACCGATGTAGCTTCCAGTCGCGATGATCACGCGCGAATCATTTTCCGGAACCGATGCGAGCGCCTCCGCCGTCGTTCGGCGCTGTTTCTTGCCCATTCCTCCCTTGAGCACGAAAATGTGCGTGGCGAATCCTTCAAGTTCAGTCGCGAAAAATTGGAGATGTTCCTTACGCCCCGTAAGCAAGAGCGGCGAACGTCCCCCCGTCAACGCCTGTCTGAGATCGGCCGCGATCATCGCGTTGCGCGCCGAATCGTTGATCAGGGCCGCGTAGACATCCTGAATGGCCAGATCCGTCATCTCGGCCGGCATCCGAAAATCGGTATGACGCGGGATGACCTGGTGCTCGAAGGGGGTCGATTCCGTCATCGTTCGGGCGCTCATGCTGTACCTGATCGGGCCACATTGCATGTAGATGATTGGGTGGTGACCGTCCTTGCGCGTCGGCGTAGCGGTCAGGCCCACCACAAACCTTGCCTTCACCTGTTTCATTACCTGCTCGAACGTGAAAGCTGAAATATGGTGGCATTCATCTACAATCACCTGCCCGTATTCCGCTACAAAGTCCTTTACTTCGTTCTTCCGGTAGAGGCTTTGAATCACCGCTACGTCTATGGATCGGGTTCGCTCCGACTTCCCTCCGCCGATCTGGCCAATTGAATTCAATGGCGCGCCCAGAAACATGGCCAGCCGCTCTTGCCATTGATCGAGCAACTGTTGCCGATGCACCAAGACCAGCGTGCTCACCTTTCGTTTCCCGATCAGCCAGGCGGCAACCGCCGTCTTTCCGAATGCTGTGGGCGCACACAGGAGGCCATCATCATGGGCCGCAATGCTCGCCACGGCGTCTTCTTGGTACGGGCGGAGTTGACCCTCAAAGTTCGCCTCAATCGGGGTACCTTCGCAGCGTTCGTCCCGCAAGTCGACTTTGATCTTATGTTCTGCCAGTAAGGCCATGGCTTCCACTAGGCAGCCCCGCGGGAGCGCAACATGCTTTGCGAACTCCTGACCGCAGGAGATAATCCGGGGCTTGCCGAAGGTGGAGAGGCGCATCGCCTGCGCCTTGTAGAACTCAGGATTCTGGAAAGCGGCCAGCCGTAACAGCCGATTGAGCATCGCAGAAGGCAGGTTTCCCTTCTCGATGTACAGAAGATTCGATCGCACAATCTCCACGCGCTTCGGAAAAGGGCCTTCGATGGCTTTGGGGGGCCGCCTCTTTGGATGGCGGCATAGTCCAAGGCTCCGTCTCGTCGTCCTGATCCGTCAGGCTGATCCGCACTCCAACCACACTGCCCGTGCTCATGGCCTCGCGCACGAGAGTTTCTACGGGCTCGGCATTCATCCTCTGAATGCCCGAGAGAAACTTCCATTGATCGGGGTAAGGTCGGAAATCCGCGTCCCCGAACACGCTATTATTGTTCTGCCG
>PLRS01000056.1 GCA_003164035.1 Bryobacterales bacterium
TCCTTCATTTTCGGATTCCAGCGCTTGGTCTGGTGCCCGAAGTGAACGCCGGCTTCGAGCAACTCCTTCATCGATATTGCGGGCAAACTACCTCCTAGTAGATTGGCTGAGGGAAATCCCCCTCGATGGGCCTTCGACGGCGTTCCGCCGCCGTCCGCGCGGTCCAAAGCGAGATTTGCGCGGACGGAGGCAAAACCGAAAGCGGGAAACTAACGCTTGGAGAACTGGAAACGCTTGCGAGCGCCCTTTTGGCCGTACTTCTTGCGCTCGTGAGCGCGCGGATCGCGAGTCAGATAACCCAGCTTTTTGAGTTTCGCCCGCAACTCCGCGTTGAACTCCACCAACGCCCGGGATACCCCCAGACGGGCGGCGCCCGCCTGGCCGGCAACCCCGCCGCCATCGGCGAGGATCAGGACATCGAACTTATCGATCGTTTCGGTTGCCGTCAGCGGCTGCCGCACCACCGCGCGCGTGCTTTCGGTAACGAAATACTCACCGAACGCGCGATGATTGACCGTAATGTCGCCCTTCCCGGGACGCAAAAATACTCTTGCCACCGACCTTTTGCGGCGGCCCGTACCCAAATATTGCACCAATGTCGCTGCCACTAAGCCTTACCTTCCGTTATTTCACCGCCAGCGCGACCGGCTGCTGCGCTGCGTGAGGGTGCCGGTCGCCGGCGTACACCTGAAGCTTCCGGTACATCTGTTTACCGAGCTTGGTCTTGGGAAGCATGCCCTGAATGGCGTCTTCCACAATCCGGATGGGCTTTTCCGCGCGCACCCGTTTCAAGCTCTTCTCCACCAATCCGCCCGGATACCCGGTGAAATGGCGATAAATCTTGTTTTCTTCTTTCCGGCCCGTCAGCCGGACTTTAGCCGCGTTGATGACGATCACATGATCGCCCGTGTCCAGGAACGGAGTATAGCTCGGCTTCGTCTTGCCCATCAGCAGCATAGCCGCCTTGGTGGCCAGCTTGCCCAATATCACGTCCTGGGCGTCGATCAGATGCCACTTGCGGACAATACCGTTCTTGGAAGGGAACTCAGTACTCATTGACACACGTCTCCACCTAAAGCCAGTTGCAAACTTTAAGGGTAGCGGGAGAAGAGGCCGTTGTCAAATTGTCACGAACGAATCGCGTTGAGGTGGCGGGGGCGCGGGAAACGCGGTTTTTCGCACTTTGGCCCAAATAACCGTCAGACAGTAGGCCACGAAAAGCAAAATCAAGGTTTCGGTGGGGAAGCGATAGCGAACGCTGATAAAAATCACGTAATAGGGAAGGGGGAACAAGAGGATTACCGCCAGCAATGGATACACCGGGTAGCCGCGGCGTGCCGTGAGGACGGCCCCGACGAGGAAAAAAGGGAGCCACAGAGAACCGGTCAGGCGCTTCCATAGCATCAGATTGGAAATACCGTGAACGTGGGCGGTGTAGACCGAATCGTACCCGATCCACCAATTACGGATTCGCAGCCCGGTGAGGTCGAGGAACTTGCCGGGATTGTGGCGGATAAACTCAATCCCCTCGCGCCCGCACTCGCGATCATAGGCGGCCTCGCCCAATTCTCGCATCCGTTTGGCTTCGACCGGGGAATCGGAGGCGCATAAAGCGAGAGTGTACAGGCCCGAGCCGGTCCTCCAGGCAATGTCGTTATTGCCCATCCGCAATTGGATACCGCCGCTGCTGCGTGGCGTGAACTCCCCTACCAGCAGCGCATTCCGGATCATCCATGGCAGCATCGCCAGGAAGCAGACGACGGCTGCCAGGCCCGGTTTCCAGTAACGCCAAATTTCCAATCCGTCGCGTCCGGGCAAAATGGTTCGTGGTGAAGGAACCGTAACACGGGCTTACCGATCCAACCGGGGTGTTGGTCGATCAACAGGAGACGGCCGCCGGGCACTAGACAACGCCCGGCCTCGCGTAGAAAAGCCGCGACGTCGGGGATGTGATGGAAAACATTGAGCATGCCGATAAATCGCACCGATTGATCCGCGAACGGCATGCGGGTGGCATCCACCACCCGGTCTACCCCGTCATACGGCAAAACATCTGTCGTGACCAATTCGGGAATCATTCGCTGCGCGAAGCCGCCGCCAGAACCAAGTTCCACGGCGAGGCCCTCATTCGGGCAGGCTGACAGACACGCGGCATATCTGGCGTATATCTCGGTGTAGAACCGTTTCAACGCCGGCTTAGCATCGATGACGGCACGGATCTCGGCGATCCGGTCGGGGCTATCGAGAGAGTCCATGCTGAATAAATCCCAGTTTGATCCGGAGGAATCCGATCGCTGTCATTCTCAACAACTGAAATCCATGCCGGAACCGGCTGATGTTGGTGCTGCCGACGGCCTTCGCAGTACGCCCGGAAAAACCGGCCGAGCATCTCGGGGGGCATGGTGAGATCGGCATCGAGGATGGTCAGCAAAGGCTCGGTAGCGTGCGCGAATCCGAGGCGAACGGCGTCGGCTTTGCCTTTGCCCGTCTGTTGCAGAGCCTGGATGCGGAATTGCCCGCGATAGAGTTCCACCACCCGCAGAATCTCAGCCCAGGTGTCGTCGGTGGAGTGTCCTTCGACGAAGATCACTTCTATGGGGCAGCCCAGGTCGGGCATGCGTTTCAGTGCGTTCTCAATATTGCCCCGTTCGTTGCGGGCGGGAATCACGCACGAAATACCAGTCGGTGTCTTCGGGACGATGGGGCGGAGCACCGCGACGTCGGTAAGGGCAAACCAGCGCAACATCGGTAGTGCGGGCATAAGCCGGTTCACGAGATCGCCTATGCCAAACAGACGCCAGGGGCAGTACCCAACCTGCCGCTGGCGAACAATCCGGAAGCCCGAAATCTCGGCTACGTTCTCCAGGTCGACGCGCGTAATGAAGGTGCTGGGGAGTTCGCCGCGACGAATGCCGACCCTGTTTGCCAGCGTGTACAACCAGCGAAGATACGGGTTATAGAGGACCACTAAAACACGCGAGGTGCGCGCCAACCTGGCATTAAGCTGCAGTAGCAACCCTTGGATGTCGAAGTGATGATTAAAGGTTCCGTTGATCAGAATCGCGGTGCGCAGCCCGTCTTCCGATGTCAGATCGGGGAAGTCCTCGCCGTCGTCGATCACCTCTTTGCGCGGGTTATCGATTTCAGCCAGGAGCGCACCGGAGTCGTTTTCGCGAGGCAGCCACTGGAGGACGCGGTCGTAGTATCGGGTGAGAGCGCTCAACTCCCGTGCGAGCAGTCGATTCAGGTACCTGCGCCACCGGCTGGTCGCGGAGGGCCGCGGGTCGCATCGCTCCGCGGATAAAACAGAAGGCGCTTGCATCATTCGAGTAAACGAAGCCTGTCACAACGAGATGCTACGTTGCCAGATGATATCACACTACCCTCCATCGATCCGCCGTGTGAGAGACAGGGATGGCCGAATCATGAGGTCAGTCTTCTAACTGGTAGAAAGGGTTTCATGTGTTCCCACAGTACGGCGCAGCACAGATCCGCCGCGAACCCCGCCGGCAGGAAGATAGCGAAGCAAATAACGACGAACCTAACGGCTGAAATACTGGACGAAATAGTACGTCAGTGGGTAAACGGCGAGAATGGAGGCCAGCAACAGCGCCGGAAGCCGGTGCCCGGTCCGCCACATGAGAAAAGCCCAAACCAGGCGAAGAGAGACCAAAGCAGCCGGATGACGAAGGTGAGACAGTTGGACGGAAGATCGGCCCAGAAACAGGCAATCCGGGCCAGAGTCAGGTCTCGGAAACACTAGGGAGCAGAGGTCCACGAACGGCAAGCAGGAATATGGCGGCATCCGGCCGAATACGGGAGATGCGGAAACCGCGGCGACGAGCGTCTCTCGAGCGTCCTGTATAGGTTCCCATCTCGTCCGCAATTCTCGCACAACTTCGCCCCGTGACGGCGCAGAAAGGGCCGCGATGTACGAACCCATCCGCCGCGGCACCGAAAATCTCCGTTCTAGAACCGGACGCGGCGCGTTAGCGAGAGGGCGTGGCGGCTCATAAAGGTATAATCTCTACATCGATGGTAATTTTGAGCGTGGCTCGGTTGCGTCCGTTCGATCCGCCGTTCGGCGCTCTACTCGGGAGCTTCAGCGCATGAAGCAGGCCGTCGTCATTGGAGCTGGCCCGGCGGGGTTGACCGCCGCTTACGAACTATCGACCCGAGCCGGTATCCGGCCCATCGTGCTTGAGAAGAGCCGCGAGATGGGCGGTATTTCCCGCACCGTCAACTACAAGGGGAACCGGATCGATATAGGCGGGCACCGGTTTTTTTCCAAGGTGGACCGGGTCATGCGCTGGTGGCTGCGGATGCTGCCGCTCGAAGGCGGCCGGAACGGCGCCGAGGCCATCCGGTATCACGGCATGGAACGGAGCGTGGACGCGGCACCGGCCGGCCCCGACCCGGCGCGCGAAGACCGCGTCATGCTGCTGCGCTCGCGTAAGTCGCGCATTTACTATCTGCGCCGCTTCTTCGATTACCCCGTCACCCTGAGCAAGGACACGCTGGTCAAGCTGGGCGCATGGCGCACGGCGAAGATCGGGCTCAGTTACGTGAAGAGCGCGCTTCGGCCGCTCCCCGACGAACGCACGCTGGAACAATTTTTCATCAACCGTTTCGGCAAAGAGCTCTATCTCACGTTTTTCAAGAGCTACACGGAAAAGGTATGGGGCGTCCCCTGCGACAAGATCAGCGCCGAATGGGGCGCCCAGCGCATCAAGGGGCTGTCCATCCGGGCCGCTCTCGCGCATGCCTTTCGCAAGGCCTTTCCGCGGAAAGTCGAGGGCGCGCTCCATCAGAAAGGCACGGAGACTTCGCTGATCGAGCAATTCCTCTACCCTAAGTTCGGCCCTGGGCAGATGTGGGAGGAAGTGGCGCGGCGGGTGCGGGAACTGGGCGGCGAGATCCAGTGCGGCTGGCGGGCCGACCGGGTCAGAACCGACGGCTGGCGGGTGACGGCTATCGAAGCGGTGTCGGAAGAGACCGGCGAACGGCGCACGTTCGCCGGCGATTGCTTCTTCTCCACCGCGCCGATCCAGGAACTGATGCGCTGTTTCGACACGCCTCCGCCGACCGAGGTGCTGGCCGTGTCGGACGGCCTGGTGTACCGGGACTTCATTACCGTGGGGCTGCTGCTGCGCTCCCTGAAGATCCACGACGGCACACCGCGGGGGCGGAAACTGATCAGCGATAACTGGATCTACATTCAGGAGCCGGACGTATTGCTGGGCCGGCTCCAGGTCTTCAACAACTGGAGCCCGTTCATGGTGGCGGACCCGTCCACGGTTTGGCTGGGGCTGGAATACTTCTGCAACCAGACCGACGAATTGTGGAAGTTGCCCGATGAGCCGATGGTGGCGCTGGCCAAAGAGGAGTTGAGCAGGATCGGCATCATCGACGCCGGCGAAGTGCTCGACGCGGTGGTGCTGCGCGTGGAGAAGACCTATCCGGCCTACTTCGGCACCTATGACCGTTTTTCGGAAATCCGCCAGTATACGGACCGCTATGAGAACCTGTTTCTGATCGGCCGGAACGGCATGCACCGTTACAATAACCAGGATCATTCCATGCTGACCGCCATGATGGCCGTGGACAATCTCGTGGCCGGCATCACCGACAAGAGCAATCTTTGGGACGTGAATACGGAAACCGAGTATCACGAAGAGGCAACCGCCCCGGATCGGCAGGCTGGCCTCCAGGGCGGGCAGTGAGCGGCCAGCGCAGCGAACCGTTAGGCTTGAAGCGGCTATTGGTCCCAACCGTCGTGGGGTTGGTCTACCTGGCGTTCTGCCTCCTGCTGGACGCCGCCGCCGGGGCGTGGCACACGCCATTTGTGGCCTACCCGGACGAGCCGGCGCACTTCGTCGGCAGCGTCATGTTCCACGACTGGGTGCTCTCCGGCCGGCTTCTGCAGCCAATGGCGTTCGCGCGGCAGTATTACGATCACTACCCCTATTTCGCCGTGGGCTATTGGCCGCCGTTATTTTACGTCGTGACGGGCGCCTGGTTTCTGCTGGCGGGGGTGGGCCGCTGGCAGGCATTGATCGTCCCGGCGGTTTGCGCGGCCGGTTCCGCCTGGCTCCTGTTTGCGCTGGTGCGCCGGCGCGCGGGAGCGGTGGTGGGTTTCTGTGCCGGCCTGCTTTATCTCAGTCTTCCGCAGGTCCAGCAATACACGACCATGGTGATGATCGACCATGTCAGTTCCTTTCTCGCCCTGATGGTGTTGTTTCTGTCGCTGCGGTTGCTGCGAAACCCCTCGCTCCCGAACGGAGTCCTGTGTGCGTTGGCCAGTGCCGCGGCAGTACTCTCCAAATACAGTGCGCTTTATCTGTGCGCTTTGCCATTCGCTCTCACGCTCTTCTCGCGGCGATTGAACTTGTGGCGCAAACCAGCGTTCTGGCTGCAGCCGGCGATTGTCGCGGCGATGGTTGGCCCCTGGGCCTGGTGGACTGCGCGGCTGGCAACTTACGGCTTACCGCCCGGCCGTCGCTCTCTTAATTGGGAACGGGTGCTAGCGTTCCTGAGTGGCTTGTTCCACATGTTTCCGGCATCTCTGCAGCCGCTTTTGGTGGCGGGGCTGGTGCTTCTGCTTCTGTTCCGCTCGCGTTGGGGGGACGAGGACTTGGGGGCCGGTCTGCTGGCGGCCGGATCCGTGGCGTTCCTGGTGATTTCTCCGGTCGGTCCCGACGAAACGCGCTACCTGCTGGCGGTTGCCGCGGCATTGCTGGTTCTGTCGATTTACGGCTGGACGGCGCTTCTATCCGGGATTTCTGACGGCCCCAAGCGCGTCGCCGTGGCGTGTCTTGTTACCGGCACTTTGTTGTTCTCGGTGCTCGAATGGGGCCGCTTTCCCCGGCCCGCCCGGTATCCGGTGGAGGCGCTGGTGAAAGCCGTCATCGGCGACCCGCGCTGGCAGGGCCGGAGGATCATGGTGCCGCCCAACCTGGAGGGCCCCTTCATCGCCGAGTTCGCCTGTCTGGGGTCGCGCAACCCCGCCTATCAATTGGTCCGGCCCAATAAGGTTTTCTCTTCCCAGAACTGGTTCGGCGACGACTACTCGCCCCGGGTTCACTCCCCCGAAGAAATGATGGATTACCTTGGGCGGAACCCGGTGAGCCTGATCCTCTGGGAGGACCGCCCGCTAACCGAGTTGCGCCTCCATGAGCGCGTCATGGCCGAGATGCTGCGAAGCTACCCGGCCGCCTGGCATCCCGTGTTTTCCGTCCCCGGCGGCGGCTCTTCCTCTTCCGCGTGGACGGTCTTCGAGTACGTACCGAAGAGGCCGTGAGAGCGCGGTCACGACCCTCCTCGGACCAGACTTGAATCCAGCTTTCCCCTCAGGCAAGCAAAGCACGCCGAACTGCTTCCGGCTCGCGCGCGATCACCGTCAGGAAGGCTCGAGCGGGGCCGCTGGGGACTCGCCGCCCGTGCTCCCAGTGTTCCAAGGTTCGTTTGCTCAAGCCGAATAATTTGGCAAACTCGCCCTGCGAGAGAGAAATCTTCTCCCTGATCGCCCTGACATCGATGTCTTCGGGGACGTGTACTTCACAGCCGTGATTCTGCTTGCCCCTGGCAAAAGCGAGCGCTTGCCTGGCGCTCTCGATCATTCGCTCGCCCGCTGTCGGTTTCTTCTTCGTCATTTCGACTTCTTCCCAGACCCATAGGTGTTGACGATATCCGCCAAGACGCTCTTGAAAACACGACGTTCCTTCGGAGTCAAATCGGTTTTCTCGTTCTTGGCGAAGATATTGAGCAAGAAGACGGGAATGTCCGTCCCGGTGAAGAACGTAATGACCCGGTAGCCGCCACTCTTTCCCTTGCCCTCCCGGCAAAACGCACTTTGCGGGCGCCGCCCGTTCCCTCAATCACGTCGCCGGCCGCCGGGTTGGCGGCAATCCAGGTCACGATGGCAAGCCGCTCCGCGTCGGGTAGTGCCAACGACTGCGCATCGCTAAGGAACGCCGCTGTCTCTACCACGGTCTGCACATTCCAGTATACTCCGCTGGAGTACACTCAGGCCGAGCCCGCGAGGGTGCTTAACCGATCTGGGGATTTCGCAGCTTCGGCGCGGCAACCGCTCCCTGGCGGTCGCCGGGAGCGGGTTTCGCCGGAACGGCTTATTAAGTACCCTATCCTGCCCGTGAACGCCGGAGTCGTCACTGACTATGCTGGAAAAGCGTAACCTGATCGAGCGTGATGGACGCGCTCCCCTTGTTTTGAAGGATCAGCCGGAACTCGGAGCCGTAGACGTTAAACAGAACGCTGCCCGCGTCCCAGTAGCTGAACGCCGTCGCGGCTTTGCTCTCCGCTGTCACGAACAGCTCCGCGCTCGGAACCGCCCAGCGAGCCTGCAGCACCAGCCCCGATTCGCCGAGCGAAGTGGCCGCGGTGGTACACGCCACACACTCCATCGTGACCGCCACGGTAATCGCGGAAGTGTAGTCTAACGTCGAGTCCATCGAATACGTTTGGCCGGCTGCGATCGTGATGTTCTCAAATACCTCGGAGTTTGAGTTCACGGCGACTAGCCCCGTGGGCACTGACTTTGAGGTCGCCTTCTTGGCGAGAGAGGCGTCGCCGGACTTCTCCGTGGCAGCTTTCTCTGGTTGGATACCCGCTCCGGCGCCCGGCCCATCTCCGGCAAACGAGGGACTCGCGGACGAAGCCGCGAGCACGGCGGCGGTGACGATTGTAGCGATGTTCATAATGGTCGATGCGGCCGAATCCAACACAAGCCGACTGGCCGCTACATCGCCTACCATGCACTTTCCCGCCCATCGTGGCGGCCGGTAACGGCAAGCACTTGGCGATCATGGGGGAGGCCCGAGCGGCGGGATTTCGGCAAAAGCGGCAAAATCCTGCCGCCCGAACGCGAAGTGCGCCCCGGGCTCCTACCTCTGCACCCGTCCGGAGCCGCCGCCCTTGATCAGGGCCTGCACTTCCTCCGCCGCGATGCGGCTGAAATCGCCCACCACGGAATGCTTAAGACAACTGGCGGCCACCGCGAATTCCAGGGCCTCGCGGTGCGTCGCGAGCGTCTGATAGCCGTAGATCAGGCCCGCCGCGAAACTGTCGCCGGCGCCCACGCGGTCCACGATGTGGGTGATGTCGTAGTGGCGGCTGAGCATGAACTCGTGCCTGTCGTTGAGGCAGGCGGACCAGCCGTTCTCCGAGGCGCTGCGGGACTCGCGCAGGGTGATGGCGACGGCTTCCAGTTTCGGGTAGTCACTGAGCACGATGTTGGTCAGGCTCTGGTATTGGGCGTAATCCAGTTCGCCCGACTGGACGTCGACATCCACCTCCAGCCCCAGGGTCATCTGCACGTCTTCCTCGTTGGCGACAATGATGTCCGCCAAGGCTACCAGCTCGCGCATCACCTCCACCGCCGGCTTACCCCACTTCCACAGGTTCTTGCGGTAGTTCAGATCGCAGGAGACCTTCACGCCCTTGGCGCGCGCCGCGGCGGCGGCTTCGAGCGACAGCGCGGCGCAGGAGGCGCTGATGGCGGGGCTGATGCCGCTGATGTGGAACCAGCCGGCTCCGTCAAAGGCGCGGTCCCAATCGATGTCGCCCGGTTTGGCCAGAGCGATGGCGCTCGAATCGCGGTCGTAGACTACCTTGGAGGGCCGCTGGTTGGCGCCGGCCTCCAGATAGTAAATGCCCACCCGCCCCTTGGTGCGCGCGATGGCCGAGGTATCCACTCCGAAACGCCGCAATTCGGCGATGGCGGCGTCGGCTATGGGGTTCTTCGGGGGCAATGCGGTCACATATCGCGCCGGCAGCCCCAGTTGCGCCAGCGACACGGCGACGTTGGCTTCTCCCCCGCCAAAGGTCGCCACGAACGCCGGCGTTTGCAGGAAGCGCTCGAAACCCGGGGGGTTCAGGCGCAGCATGATTTCTCCGAAGGTTGTAGTCGTATAAGGCATCACAGCAGATTTTAACGTGGCGACGCGGGCTTGTCGCGCCGGAGCCCGCCGGAGGAGTCGTGCATCGCGCCGCCCGATCGTACCGCTCAACCGCTCGACCGGGGCAGGTTGCGTCCCATGGGCGCGTTCTGCTATAAGAGCTAAACGTCCTCAGTGCCAGGCAGGCGTGAGATGGCTGAGAAGAAGAAGACACCGGCGTCCAGGACCGACGAGAAGGTCGACGAAAGGCGAGCGGTTCCCGTACCGGCGGCGCCATCCCCAAAACCGCCGGACCAGGGCGAAAGCGGGGGCGCCGACGACGGCGTGTGGACCGCGCAAAAACAACTGGCGGCGTTTGAGGCGGCCAGCAGGCGGTTTCACGCGCGCTCTTTCGGCGAAGCCAAGGTGTTGTTCGAGCAAGCCGCCCGCGGTCCCGAACGCGACGTCGCTCACCGGGCGCAACTCCACGCCGAGATGTGCGCTCGGCGCCTGGAACGGCAAGGCCCGGCTCTGGTATCGGCCGAGGATTTCTACAATTACGGCGTGGCGCTGTTCAATACCGGCAAGATCGCCGAAGCCCGCGAGAACCTGAACAAGGCTCTCGCCATGGCGCCCAACGCCGACCACATCCACTACGCATTGGGACTGGCGCAAGCTCTTTCCGGCGATCTGGATCGCGCTTACGAGAACCTCAAACGCGCCATCGAAATCGAGCCTCGCAACCGCCTTATCGCGCGCCAGGACGCCGACCTGGCGCCGCTCGCCAGCCAACCGCCCCTCGAGGGCTTGCTCTATCCTGAAAGAAAGAGCTGGTAATTGGCGCCAAGCGTTCCGCGCTCAGGCGGTCGGCTCTCAGCCGGCGTGCGGGTGAACGCCGGCGGCCGAAGGCTTCAACATGAAAAATCAACCCCCTCTGCGCGTGGTCGCGATCGGTGGCGGCACCGGCCTGTCCGCCCTGCTGCTCGGGCTCAAGCAGTACGCCCGGCCGGCTGGCGCTTCCCAACCCGTCCTGGATATCACGGCTATCGTCACCGTGACCGACGATGGCGGCAGCTCGGGCCGGCTGCGCCGCGAGTTCGACGTCCTGCCGCCGGGCGACATCCGCAACTGCATGGTGGCGTTGAGCGAGGATTCGGCCTTGCTGGCGCGCCTGTTTCAATATCGTTTTTCGGCCGGCCGGGGGCTGAAGGGCCATAGCTTCGGCAACCTGTTTCTGATGGCTCTTACCCAGGTAATGGGGGACTTTACCGAGGCCGTCGCGGCTTCTTCGGAAGTGTTGAAAATCGCCGGCCGGATTTTTCCCTCCACGGCCGCCAACGTAGCCCTGGAAGCCACTCTCGCCGATGGCGCGCGGGTGAAAGGCGAGACTCGCATCAGCCGCAGCCGGCAGCCCATCGGCCGGGTGCGCCTGGTCCCGCCGAAGGCGCGGCCGCTCGAAGCCGCTCTCAGCGCCATTGCCGAAGCCGACGTGATTACCCTCGGGCCGGGCTCGCTTTTCACCAGCGTCATTCCCAACCTCCTGGTGGATGGTATTCCCGCCGCCATTCGCTCGTCGCCGGCCGTGAAGGCGTATTTCGTCAACCTGATGTGGCAGCCCGGCGAAACCACCCGGTTTACCGCCTCGGATCACATTCGCGCCATCCATCGCCACGCCCGCGGCAAGTTTCTGGACTATGCCGTGGTGAACATCCGGCCCATCCCTTTGGCCGCCAAGCGCCGTTACGCCCGCCAGGAGGCTCTGCCGGTGGATAACGATATCGACGCCCTGTACCGGCTCGGGCTGAAGGTGATGGCGGGCAACCTGGCGCAGGTCGCCGGCAAAGTGCGCCACGACCCGGCGGCCACCGCGGCGGTAGTACTGCGGCTGGCCCAGGAAGGCCGGCGCCGCCGCGACCAGCCATAATGGAAACCATGGAGACTCCGGTAACGGTAGTGATTCTGGCGGCGGGGCTGGGTACCCGCATGAAATCGCGCAAGGCCAAGGTGCTCCACAGCGCCGGCGGCCGCACCTTGATCGAACAGGTGGTTGCCACCGCGCTCGAGCTGGCGCCGCCCGAGAGAGTCTTCGTGGTGGTGGGCCATCAGGCCGATGCCGTGCGGGCCGCCGTGCGCACGCCGGGAATCGGTTTCATCCGGCAGGAAGAACAGAAGGGCACAGGCCACGCGCTGATGGTGGCGCGAGAAGCCCTGTCCGGCCTGGACGGCTGGCTGGTGGTGGTCTATGGCGATGGCCCGTTGTTGCGCGCCGCCACCCTGCGCAGCCTGATCGGCGCCGCCGCCGGCAATGCCGCCGGAGTGCTGCTTTCCGCCATCATGGAAGACGCCACCGGCTATGGCCGCGTGCTGCGCGGGGTGTCGAACCGCGTGACCGCCGTCGTCGAGCAAAAAGCCGCCACCGCGGAGCAACTCGCCATCCGCGAGGCGAACATGGGCATTTATTGCTATCGCGCCGATCTGTTCTGGCGCCACGTGGACGAAATCCGCCCCGACAATCCCGCCCACGAGTATTACCTGACCGACATGGCGGAGATTCTCAATCGGGCCGGCCACTCCATGCTGGCTATGCAAATCGAAGACCCGCGCGAATGCCTGGGCATCAACAACCGCGTCGAGCTGGCCGAGGCAGACCGGCTCTTGCGCCAGCGCACGGCGCAGCATTGGATGATCGAAGGGGTGACCATCGAGAAGCCGGATACCGTATCCATCGACGCCGGCGTGCAGATCGGCATGGATACGGTCGTCGAGCCCTTTGCCCGCATCCTGGGCACTACGTCGATCGGCGAAAACTGCCGCATCGGCGCCGGCGCCATCCTGCGCGACAGCGTGCTGGCGGACGGAGTCGAGATTGGCGCTTACACCGTGGTTCAAACGTCGCGTGTCGGCGCCGGCGCGAGCGTAGGACCGTTCGCGCGGCTGCGCATGGACAACGAAGTCGGTCCCGGCGCCCATATCGGGAATTTCGTGGAGCTGAAAAAAACCAGCTTCGGCGCCGGCGCCAAGGCCGGACACCTGGCCTACCTGGGCGATGCCCAAATCGGAGAGGAAAGCAATATCGGTGCCGGAACCATCACCTGTAACTACGACGGCAAGCGCAAGCACCCGACCGCCATCGGCAAAGGCGCCTTTGTGGGCAGCAATTCCACCCTGGTGGCGCCGCTCGAAATCGGCGATGGCGCCTATCTGGCCGCCGGCTCGGTCATCACCGAGAAGGTTCCCGCCGATGCCCTGGCTCTGGGGCGCGCCCGCCAGGTGGTAAAACCGGAGTGGGCGGCCCGCCGTCGCGAGCGGCAGAAGCCGTAGGCCGCAAGCGCCAAGCGGGCGCTTAACCGATCTTGTGGAAATCCGCTCCGGGCAACCGCTCCCTCGCGGTCGCGGCTCGGTAAGTGACTCCAAACACGCGGTGTCTGTAACCGAGCCGCGACCGCAAAGGGAGCGGTTTCCGCGCCTAAACCGCGAAATCCCCAGATCGGTTAAGCCGCCGGCGCCAAGCTCTGGAGACGCTCAACTCTTTCCGCCGAGGACCACGATGCCTTCGGAAAGCGCAGCCTGCGCGAGCGGGCCGTCCGAAGTCGCGAGAGGGAGATTGGCGCGCCATGCCAGGTCCATATAGGCCGCATCGTACGCGGTAATGCCGTGCCGGCGCGCGAGGGTTTCGAAGCCGACGTTGGACCAGGGGGTTTGTGGTCCGACACGAACGCGGCCATCAGTAGCGGTGCCTTTCATGCAGGAGATCGCGGGTTATCGTCTCGCCGAGCGTGAGATGGTGCTTCTCCCCGAACTCGAGCATGCGCCGGACAGCTTCCTCCCGCCCGCCAGGGGTCAAGGCAGCGCTATGAATTGCTTCCTGAAAGGCGGCTTCCTCGGCGAGAGACAGGAGATACTCCTCCAGGGCGACTCCGCTGGCCTGAGCCCGCGCAAGGAGTCCAGCCTCGACTTTCGGCTTCAAGTGAAGTGTAACCGTCATCGTGCCCGCTCTCTCTCAGTTTACGTCAGCTTCACGGCGCTCAAGCCCGCTGGCGGGAGCCCGAAGCGCACACTTTCGACGGCTATATTTCAGAGAGAAATCGATGGCAGCCTTCCGCCTACTGCCCGGCCGTGACGGCCGACGCCTTCCGGCTTTGGAAACATTCCCGGCAATATACCGGCCGGCCCTGGGTGGGCCGGAACGGTACCGTGGTCTCTCGCCCGCACTGGGAGCAGGTAGTCATGGTTTCCGACTTGGTGAAACCGCCCCCGCCGCCATTGCCCTGGCGTTTGCCCTTGCAAGCCTTGCACCGCTTGGGCTCGTTTTTAAAGTTCTTGTCGTGGAAGAAGTGCTGCTCTCCCGCTGTGAAAACAAATTCCGCGCCGCAGTCGGCGCATTTCAGAACGCGGTCCTGAAACTCCGGCATAGCAACTGTGCCCCGTACTCGACCTGAACCATTGTCGGATAAGGCGGCGGGACTCGCGGTCCCGCCCCCAGGTTTATTCCACTTCCCGGCGATTTTTCTTCCGGTTCCTCTTGCGGGCCAGCGCCTGCTTGGCCCGGAGCTTCTCGCCCGGCTTCAGATAGTAGGAGTGTCGCTTGACCTCCTTGATAATGTCCTCTTGCTGGACTTTCCTCTTGAAGCGGCGAAGGGCGTTTTCCAACGTTTCGCCCTCTTGAAGCCTTACTTCAGCCAAAAAACCACACCTCCCCACTAGACCTGGATTCCTATACCGGTGTGAAACTAAAAGGAAAGGGGACAATCCGATGCACGCTCGGCGGCGATGGCGATCCCCAAAATCCCTACACCACGCATAGAAGGTACTGATATCATAGGTTGTTGACAAATAAAGTCAAGCCTAATTTTCGCAAGGCCAGCCGGGGCACCCTGCCAGCCTCCGCTATTGCCTAGTATTTTCAGGTACTTACGTGGAAATCAAAAACGTCCTCGCGATTCTACTGGCGGGCGGTGCCGGTGAGCGCCTCTACCCTCTGACGCGTGACATTGCCAAACCGGCTGTGCCATTCGGCGGGGTCTATCGAATCATCGACTTTACGCTGTCCAACTGTATCAATTCCGACGTCCGTCGTATCTTCATCCTAACACAGTACAAATCCCTGGAATTGACCCGCCATGTGCGCGGCGGCTGGAACATTCTGTCCCCGGAGCTCGGCGAGTATATCGAAGTCCTCTCACCCATGAAACGCGTCCACGAGGATTGGTATCAGGGCACCGCCGACGCGGTTTTCCAGAATTTTCAGAGCATCGAGGCCGAAAAACCCGATCAGACTCTAATCCTTTCCGGCGATCACATCTACAAGATGAACTACCGCGAGATGCTGGATTGGCACGTGTCCCACCGGGCCGATGTCACCATTGCCACCATCCAGGCGCCCCCGCTCGACGCCCCCCGCTACGGCGTCTGCCAGATCGATGCCGATAGCCGCGTGGTGGGCTTCGAGGAAAAACCCCAGCATGGTAATCCCCAGCGCTCGCCTTTCAACCCGGCCATGATCGCCGCCTCCATGGGCATCTACATTTTCGAGACGCCGGTTTTGCTGGAACTTCTCCACGCCGATGCCGAGGATCCCTCTTCCAGCCACGATTTCGCCCGCGACGTGCTCCCCCGCAACCTCGACCGGCTGCGCATCGTGGCTTACGATTTCCAGGACATCGGCGCCAAGCAATCGCGTTATTGGCGCGACGTTGGTACGCTCGACGCCTACTATGAAGCCAACATGGACCTGGTGGACGTGGTGCCCGAATTCAACCTCTACGATGCCCGCTGGCCCATCCGCACCAACGCCACGCCCCGCCCGCCGGCCAAGTTTGTCTTCGCCCAGGAGGGCCGCCGCATGGGCGTCGCGGTGGATTCGGTGGTGAGCGGCGGCTGCATCATCTCCGGCGGCCGGGTGCTGCACAGCGTCCTCTGCCCCGGAGTGCGCGTCAACAGTTACTGCGAAGTGGATTATTCCATTCTGTTGCCCGACGCCGAAATCGGCCGCAACAGCCGGGTGCGCCGCGCCATTATCGATACCGGCATGAAGATCCCCGAATCGAGCGTCATCGGCTTCGATGCCGAAGCCGACCGCGCCAAGGGTTACCATGTCACCGAGACCGGAATTGTGGTGGTGGCGTGAATTACTAGCGATCGAAGCTTAAGCAGGGAGCCATACTTGACCGATATCCTGGAAATCGTAGGACGAAAGGCCTTGTGCAAATGAGGAAACTGGTTCTGGTGCGTCACGGCGAAAGCCAATGGAACAAGGAGAATCGCTTTACCGGTTGGACCGACGTGGATCTTTCCGCCAAAGGCATGGAGGAAGCGCGCGAAGGCGGCCGCGTGCTGAAAGCCGAAGGGTACCACTTCGACGTGGCCTACACGTCGGTGCTCAAGCGCGCCATCCGCACCCTGTGGACGGTGATGGATGAGATGGACCTGATGTGGATTCCGGTGTACCGCTCCTGGCGCCTGAACGAGCGCCATTACGGTGCCCTGCAAGGCTTGAACAAGGCCGAAACCGCGGCTAAGTTCGGCGAGGCCCAGGTCAAGATCTGGCGCCGCAGCTACGACGTCCCGCCGCCCGTGTTGACCCCCGACGACGAACGCTACCCCGGCCGGGACCCCCGCTACCAAAGTCTCACCCCGGCTGAACTGCCCCTCACCGAGTGCCTCAAGGATACCGTGGCGCGCTTCCTGCCCCTCTGGCACGATACCATCGCCCCGGCCATTCAAAGCGGGCAAAACGTGCTCATCGCCGCCCACGGCAACAGCCTCCGCGCGCTGGTGAAATACCTCGACCAGGTCTCCGAATCCGACATCGTCGAGCTTAACATCCCCACCGGCATGCCCCTGGTCTACGAACTGGACGACAACCTCCAGCCCCTCCGCCACTACTATCTCGGCGACCCCGAGAAAGTGAAAGCCGCCATGGATGCCGTAGCCGCCCAGGGAAAAAAGAAATAACTCGCAGAGCAAGCATCACCGTGGGGCAGACCATCGTTTTTTGTGGTCTGCCCTGTCCTTCCTCTCCCTTCCCTTCTCTTTCCGTCTCTTCCCTTGGCATCCCTGAAGTTTTTTTCTTGACTCGTCTACTATACAGTAGTAGCATCACCGTTAGACAGTAGTAGGCGCCAACCATGGCCCAGCTCAAGCTCAGTAAACTCGAACTTCAAATCCTGGAGGCCTTCTGGGCTCACGGCAAGGCATCCATTCGCGAAATCCAGGAGGCGTTTCCGGATCCCCGCCCCGCCTACACCACGATTCAGACCACCGTCTACCGGCTGGAGGGGAAGAAAGCCGTCCGCCGCCTTCGAAAAATCGGCAACGCTCACATCTTTGAGCCGATGGTGGCCCGCGATGTGACCCGGCACCGACTGCTCGATGAGATTCTGAGCTTCTTCGGCGGCCGCGCCCAACCGATGATGGCGCAGCTTGCCGAGGCGGGAAAGCTGACTCGCGAAGACATTCGGGAGCTGGAAAGGATCATCGAGAAGCGCGATCGTGAGCTGCGGAACGCGGAACCAATGGGGAGGACGAAATGATCGGAACCCTTACGAACCATCTCTGGCAATCCACCGTGTTTGCCTTGGTTGCGGGGCTGCTCGCGGCTGCCCTGCGCAGCAACCGCGCCAACGTTCGCTACTGGTTGTGGTTTGCGGCATCGTTCAAGTTCTTGGTTAACTGTCGTGTCGGACGCAAATCGAGCGCCACAAGAAAAGCGGCCCTCGCCCTGGCGGCAGTGTTGGCCGTCGCCGCGCCTGTCGCCGTCGGCATGGTGACCGCGCCTCTTCGTGCCCAAACCGCCGGCCTTATGTGCACCGAACCGGATCCGGCCATCCGGCTGGAGCTGCAGTCGGCCGACGATAAGATCCTTCAGGTCGACGGCATCGCGCGCGACCAAGAGGCCCAGACGCTGGCGCGGGAACTGGTCGACCGCTACCCGGACGACTTCATCGTTCACATGCGCTACCAACAGTGGATTCGCGCCACCACGGGGCCGGCCGCTCTTATCGAGCGTTATAAGTCGCTGGCTGCCGCGCATCCGGGCAATCCTATGTTTGCCATTTTGTACGCGCAGGCGCTACGGAACACAAATGCCGCGAATGCCTCGCAAGCGATTGAGATACTCAAGAGCGTAGCCGCCAGCCCGCTCGATCCATGGGTGCACCTGACTCTGGCAGAGCTTTACTCGTGGGGCAAGTCCGCCGATCTGGCGCAAGCGAGCACTCACTTGGACGCGTGGTTCGGCGCGTGCCCCACCGTTACCAACTGGAATGCGCTCTCCGGCCTGATCGGCTATGGCTCTGCCGCCACCGCGGCCAATGAAGCGGCCACCTTGCGCGCACAACTGGAGAACGAAACCGATCCGCACCTGCTGCTTTCCTGGCGGTTCGTCTGGCTTCTGGAGCTCAAAGCCCAGCCAGCGGCCGGGCCCGCGGCCGTCCGCCAGCAGATTGCTTCCGACGTCGCGCGTCTGGAGGCCATCCCCGCACCGAACGATAACCGTTGGCCCGAACTTCTGGAAACCGGCCGCCATCTGGCCGCCAATCAATAAAGTCTCGGCTCGGAAAGGCACGCAAGCCGCGACGGTTAGGGAGTGGTTGCTCAATATATGGTCGAGATTACGAAATTGAGTACTGGCTCGCGTTCGGAACTACGATGACGTTTTTGTGGGACAGGCCTCCCGGCCTGTCGCTGGAGTTTCTACGTTTTTTGTGAGAATGAACGGCATTTCGAAGCACCCACATTGGTGGGGCAGGCGGTGCCGCTATCAAGGATGAAAACGACCTCGCGGGCGCCATGGCCCGGGTGATGAACGACCAGACCGGGTATTATTCGATCGGCTACAAGCCGTCGGCGTCGGCCTCAAAGGGCGCGCGCGGAGAGCCGCGGTTCCGCCAGATCGCGGTCCGGGTTACGCGGCCGGGATTGACGGCAAGGTTCCATTCCAGCCTCTATGTAGAGGAGCAGGCACAGCCAACGCCCGCGAGCGGCAACCAGCGGCTGGCGGCCGCGGTTTCCTCGCCCTTCGCCATTCCGAATGTTCGCATCAGGATCTCGACCACGTTCTGGAACGCGGGAGCGCCCGCCGGCTCCATTCTCGACACGGTCTTGCAGGTGGATGCGCGCGATTTGAATTTCAGCACCGAAAGCGACGGCCGGCGTAAGGCCGTGTTCGACATTCTGGCCGTGATTTATGGCGGGGAAAGCAAGCCGCTGGATACGTTCGATAAGAATTACACGGTGTCTCTGACGCCCGACGGATACCGGACGGCGCTGGCCGACGGTCTATTGCAACGCCTGGAATTGGCCGTGAAGAAACCAGGGGCCTACCAGGTCCGCGGCGCGGTGCGCGACCGGCAGGCGGACCGCATTGGCACCGCGAGCGACTTCGTGGAAGTACCGGACCTGACCCATGGCGGGCTGGCGCTCTCGGGAATCGCACTGAGCGCCTCGGCGGGAGGCGCGAGTCTCGTCAGGTACCATCCGGGGCAAACAGTCTTCTATGCCTGCCGGGTCCTGAATGCCCGGCCCGGCGCCGATGGTTCGATTCATGTGGAGGTGGAGGCGACACTTTTTCGCGATCGGAAAGCGCTGGGAAGCAGTAGGCCTATAGTTGTGGACGGCAAGGATCAACCCGACCGCAAACGCCTCTTGGTGGCCGATGATTTCCGGCTTGGCACGGCACTACACTCCGGGGACTTCACTCTGCAGGTGACAGCCGTGGACAAGAACGCGCCGGTCAAGCGCGACACCGCGATCCAATCCATCGATTTCGAAGTCGCCGAAATGGAATGAAGTGACGGCACCGGTCATCGGCTCGATGCACGGCCGGATTCCTGTCACCCATCGTGCGCGTCGCCGGTCCTATTCGTGAGGTAGCGCAGAGCGCGATCGACGCATGAGTCCAGGTTCGCATCCGTGTCGATAACGAGTTTGGGGCCGTCGATCGGCTCCCACGCCTCGCGAATTTGCCGATAGAGCTCCGGTGTGCGATTCGCGGCGGGGTGGGTGTTTTGCGCCATGGCTTCCGCCAGGCGGGCCAGCGCGCTCCGCTCCGCGCAGACGCACTCCAGCGTGGCGCAAGCGGCCCCCACCTGACGGCAGAACTCCATCGCGCGCTCACGCTGATACCGGCGCGAGAACGTTCGGCCATCCAACAGAACGTGAAGTTCGGCATCCCTGGCCAGCAGATACGCGGCGGTTTGCAGCATGATCTCCTGGCAAAAATCGTCCTGCGCCAGCGAATACTCGACGTAGGCCGGTTGGAACAGCGCCGCCCGAATCGCGTCCTTGTCGAGAACCGCGCCCGGAAGCCGCTGCGCCAGCGCTCGCGCCAGCGTGCTCTTACCCGTACCGGGCAGTCCCGTCATCATCACGATCATCGATAACTCCCAGCTAGAGCGCGCGCAGCCATGAAAAGGTCTCAGCCATGTTCCGCGACTGGAATACCAGCGAGCCAGGCACGATCGCATCGGCGCCGGCCTGGCGCAGGAGAGGCACGGTCCGGGAACGGATGCCGCCATCGGCGACCAGCCGGACCCGAGCGCGCCGTTCGCCCAGCATCGACGCCGCGGCTGCCAGACGGCCGCAGGCTTCCGGCGCCAGATCCTGGCCCTTGACGCCTATCGCGGTACCGAGCAGAAGTAGCGCATCGATGCGGTCGAGGTACGGCTCGGCCGCGCCGACCGGAGTGTCCAGGCGCAAGGCCAGGCCGGCTGAACGGCCCGCTCGTCGAATGGCTTGAATGGCCGCCGCCACTTCGGCCTCGCCGGCTTCGGCGTGTATTGTGATCAGGTCGGCGCCGCTGGCTACGAAGTCCTCGATAAGGGTCGTGGGGCGCTCGACCATCAGGTGAATGTGAAATGGCCGCTTCGTGAGCGGACGCAGGGCACGCACCAGATCGGGAAAGAACAGCAAGCCCGGGGCGAAGTGAGCGTCGCACACGTCCAGGTGAAACGAGTCGGCGAATGGCTCTACGCGCTCAATCCCAGCCGCTAAGTTGGCGAGATCCGCCGACCACAAGGAGACGTCGGCCACCAGGCGCGTACGCGGCAGATCCAGCCAGCCGCTCGTGTTCAAAACGCACCAGCCGCAGGGGCTTGTTGCATCGAGGCACGAGGCGAGGCTCCCTGGATGGGATACGAGTTCATTTGCCTAATCGTATCAACCGTTGGCGGCGCCTGGTCAATCCCGGTGTAATGGCCACGCCGGGATTAACCAGCCTTAACCCCGCGGCCCCTGGCCATGCCACCCGCGAGACGTGGTAAAGTCAAAGGAGTCAAAGGCTTGCGGATGTGGCGAAACTGGCAGACGCGCTGGATTTAGGTTCCAGTTCCCGCGAGGGAGTGTAGGTTCAAGTCCTATCATCCGCACCAAGATAATAAAGCACTTAGTACACAGCTCATAAGTTCGCTAACGTATTTCCGGGCAACCGCTCCCTGGCGGTCGCGGCTCGGAAACGTGGCCGTAATTCCGGAAAATCGGGTACTTAGCAAGATACGCCGGCATCCATCAGCTTCGGTGCGGGTGGGGGCCCTCGCGTGGCGCCAGGCCATGCAGGATCATGGCGGCGAGGCTCTCGGCATACGCCGGGGTCGGCTTGCCGTGGCGAACCATCAGCAGAAAATGGAGCGGGCCGTACATGGCGTCGAGCACCTGCTCGATATCGAAGCGCTCCGGCAGCAGGCCTTCGTTCTTGAACTTCTGCAACGCCTTTCGCGAAAGCGCGCGGCGCGGCTTGATCCAATGGGAGAGGAAGGCCGCCTCCACCTGCCGGTCGTTCTGGGCGGCGGCGATCACGGCCGACAGCAGGCGCCCGTTTCGCCCCGACACGACCCTGGCGAACTGGCGCAAATGAACGGTGACATACTCTTCGAGCGTGGCGGTTTCCCGAAGCGGCAATTCCGGGGTGACGCTCTCGACGAAGGCGTCGATCACGACGGCGACCTTGTTCGGCCACCAGCGGTAGATGGTCGCCTTGCTGGCGCCGGAGCGCTGCCCGATGGCGTCGCAGGTGACGTTCGAGAATCCCACCTCTTCCAGCAACTCGAGCGCGGCATGGCGGATGCGGTTGCGGACCGCTTCGTCGCGGGGGCGTCCGGGCGGCCTGGCCGGAATCTCTTCCTCGAGGGAGTGTTCCATGAACGCTCCCCGTAGTGTATCATGATAGGAAACGAAACAGTATCGTTTCGTAATAAACAGGAAGGTCCGTCTCGATGTGGATCGTTCGGGTTGCTCTGACACGGCCGTACACGTTTCTGGTGCTGGCCATCCTGATCCTGATCGCGAGCCCGGTCGCGATCCGCCGCATGCCTACCGACATTTTCCCCAACATCGATATCCCGGTGGTGGCGTCGGACTGGACCTTTACCGGCCTGAGCCCGGTCGAATTCGAGGGGCGCATCATCTCGCAATACGAGCGCAGCCTCTCCACCACGGTCAGCGATATCGAGCACATCGAATCGCAAACCCTGAACGGCATGTCGGTGATCAAGATTTTCTTCCAGCCGGCGGTCAACGTCAACGCGGCCATCGCCCAGGTCACCGCCATTTCGCAGACCGTGCTCCGGCAGATGCCTCCCGGCATCACCCCGCCGCTGGTGATGAACTATAACGCCTCGACCGTGCCGATCCTGCAGCTTTCGCTTTCGAGCCCGACCCTGGCCGAGCAGGAGCTGACGGACCTGGGAATGAACTACATGCGCTCGCAACTGGCCACGGTGGCTGGGGCGGCGGTTCCCTGGCCGTTCGGCGGCAAGACGCCGCAGGTGATGGTGGACGTCAACCCGGCGCTGCTGGAGGCCAACGGGCTCGCGCCGCAGGACGTGGTAAACGCGGTGACGCAGCAGAACCTGATTCTTCCGGCGGGCACGGCCAAGCTCGGCGAATACGAATACAACGTGGACATGAACGGCAGCCCGCGCTCCATCGAGGAACTGGCGGACCTGCCGGTGAAGGCCGTCAACGGGACCACCATTTACCTGCGCGACATCGGCAGCGTGCGCAACGGCTTCGCCCCGCAAAACAACATCGTGCGGCAGGACGGACGGCGCGGCGCCCTGCTCACGGTCTACAAATCGGGCAACGCTTCCACGCTCGATATCGTCGGCGGCGTTCGCCAGCTTCTGCCCGTGGTGGCGGCGGCGCTGCCGAAGGACTTGAAAATCACCCCGCTGGCCGATCAATCGATTTTCGTCCGCGCCGCCATCGACGGCGTGGTGCGCGAGGCGGCGATCGCGGCCTGCCTGACGGCAGTGATGATCCTGCTGTTTCTGGGAAGCTGGCGCAGCACGCTGATCATCGCCGTTTCGATCCCGCTCTCGATTCTTTCCTCCATACTGGCGCTGGCGGGCTTGCACGAAACCATCAACATCATGACTCTGGGCGGGCTGGCGCTGGCGGTCGGAATCCTGGTGGACGACGCCACCGTGACCATTGAAAACATCGAACGCCATATCGAGCTTGGCATGCCGCTGGACGAGGCGATCTTCGAGGGGGCGGCCCAGATTTCGGTGCCCGCGCTGGTGTCCACGCTTTGCATCTGCATCGTATTTCTGCCGATGTTCTTTCTCAACGGGGTGCCCCGTTACCTGTTCGTGCCGCTGGCGGAAGCGGTGGTCTTCGCCATGCTGGCTTCCTATGTCCTGTCGCGCACGCTGGTCCCCACCCTGGCCAAGTATCTCCTCAAAGCCCACGGCGGGCGCCGCGGCGGATCCCGCTGGAACCCTTTCTCGGCTTTTCAACGGGGTTTCGAGCGCGGCTTTATGGCGCTGCGCCGCGGCTACGCCGCCACGCTGGCGACCACGGTGGCGCACCGCGGCATCTTCCTGCCCGCCTTTCTGCTGGTCTGCCTGGCCACGTTTTGGCTGATTCCGTGGCTGGGGCAGGACTTCTTCCCCGGCGTAGACACGGGACAGATCAAGCTGCACATGCGCGGGCCCACCGGGATGCGCATCGAGGAAACCGCGCGCCTGTGCGACCTGGTGGAGACTTCCATCCGCCGCAGCATTCCCGAGAGCGAAATGGACGGCATTCTCGATAACATCGGATTGCCCTACAGCCCCATCAACTTGACTTACAGTAACTCGGCGCCCATCGGCAGCCAGGATGCGGACATCCTGATCACTCTTCGCCCCAATCACCGCCCCACCAATATCTATGTGGAAGCGCTCGCCGAACGGCTGCCCAAGGAATTTCCCGAAGCCACTTTCTCGTTCCTGCCCGCGGACATGGTCAGCCAGATTCTGAATTTCGGCCTTCCCGCCCCCATCGACGTGCAGATCGTCGGCCCCAACGTCGAGGCAAGCCGCCAGTTCGCCGACAACCTGTTGAACCAGTTGCGCCAGGTTCCGGGCGCCGCGGATCTGCGCATCCAGCAAGCTTTCGACCAGCCCAAATTTCACTTGCAGGTCGACCGCACCAAGGCCGCCGAAGGCGGGTTTACCCAGCGCGACATTGCTAACAACCTGCTGGTATCGCTCAGTGGAAGTTTTCAGACGACTCCTTCTTTCTGGCTGAATCCCCAAAATGGCGTCAGCTACAGCCTGGTCACACAGACGCCGCAGTATCGCCTGCAAACGCTTCACGACCTCGAAAACATCCCCATCACCGGGGCTGGCGCCGCGCGGCCGGAGATTATGGCCGACGTGGCTTCCATCCGGCGCGACCACGAAATGGGGGTGGTTTCGCACTACAACGTGCAGCGCGTGGTGGATATTTACGGGTCGGTTCGCGACCGCGATCTGGGCGCCGTGGGGCGCGACCTGGAGCGCATCGTGAACGCCGACCGCAAGCGGCTGCCCGCCGGCGCCCGGATCTTCGTCCGCGGCCAGCTCGCCACCATGCGCGATTCCTATGTCAGCCTGCTCGGCGGCCTGCTGTTTTCCATCGTGCTGGTGTACCTGCTGATCGTGGTCAACTTTCAGTCGTGGCTGGATCCGTTCATCATCATCACGGCGCTTCCCGCCGCGCTGGCCGGCATCGTGCTGTTCCTGTTCTTCACCCACACCACCTTGAGCGTTCCCGCCCTGATGGGCGCCATCATGTGCATGGGAGTGGCCACCGCCAACAGCATTCTGGTGGTCTCGTTCGCCAAGGACCGGCTGGTGGCCACCGGCGATTCGCTCGCCGCCGCTCTCGAGGCCGGCGCGACCCGTTTCCGGCCCGTGTTGATGACGGCGCTGGCCATGATTATCGGCATGGTGCCGATGGCGCTCGGCCTGGGCGAAGGCGGCGAGCAAAACGCGCCCCTCGGCCGCGCCGTGATTGGCGGCCTGATCTGCGCCACGCTGGCGACGCTGTTTTTCGTGCCGGGGGTTTTTAGCTTGCTGCACCGCAATTACAAACCGGTTCGCCCAACGGAATGACATAGTTCTCGAATCGAAGGAGTCCGCGTCTATGAATACGGATGAAAAGATGCCAGACGGCGGCGTGGCTCGATCCCCGGCCGGTCTCGGACCCGCCGCCCGCGTGCTGTGGTCGCTGTTGCTGGCCGCGGCGGCGGCGCTGGCCGGGTTGTTGATTTTTCGTGGCATTCAGGAGCGCGTCCATGCCGAGTCCACCCTGGCGCAGCGCACCGAGCAGCGGGCCGTGCCAAGCGTCCAGACGATTCAGCCGAAACGCGGCGCCCTGGCCGCCGACCTGGTGCTGCCGGGAAACATGCAAGCCTTCACCGACGCACCCGTCTATGCCCGCACCAACGGCTACCTGCGGCGATGGTATGTCGATATCGGGGCCCGTGTGCGGGCGGGGCAATTGCTGGCCGAGATCGAGACCCCGGAGATCGACCAGCAACTGCGCCAGTCGCGCGCCGAACTGGCCACGGCGCAAGCCAACTATAAGCTGGCGAAATCCACCGCCGAACGCTGGCAGGACCTGCGCAAGACGGATTCGGTGGCGCAGCAGGAGACCGACGAGAAGCTGGGCGACCTGGAATCGAAAGGCGCGTCGATGGAAGCCGCCGGAGCGAACGTGAAGCGGCTTGAAGAGACGCAGGCCTTTCAGAAAATCTACGCGCCTTTCGACGGCGTCGTCACCGCGCGCAACATCGATATCGGCGACCTGATCGACGCCGGCGGCAACGGCCCCGGCAAGGAGCTCTTTCACCTGGCGGCGGTTCGCCAGATGCGCGTCTACGTGCAGGTGCCGCAGATGAATTCGCGCAGCACCGCGCCGGGCACGGCCGCCGAACTGTACGTCCCGGAAATGCCCGGACGCGGCTTTGCGGGCCGCGTGGCCAGGACCTCGGACTCCATGGACCCGGCTTCCCGCACGCTGAAGGTGGAAGTGGACGTCGACAATCCCCAAGGCGTGCTGATGCCCGGCGAGTTTGTCGAAGTCCATTTCAAACTGCCCGCGCCGGTCAATTCGCTCACGCTTCCGGTGAACGCGCTGCTGTTCCGCGCCGAGGGAATGAGCGCCGCGGCGGTGCGCGACGGCCGCGTGGTGCTGTTGCCGGTGACGATCGGCCACGATTACGGCGACTCGCTCGAGGTCGTCTCGGGCCTTCGTCCGGACGAGCGGATCGTCGTCAATCCGCCGGATTCGCTCGCCAACGGACAGGTGGTCCAGATAGTTCCGGCGGGAGCGCAGCCATGAGCCCGGGGATGCGGAAAGGGCTGGCGGCCGCGGCGCTGGCTTGGCTGGCCATCTCGACGGGTTGCAACGTCGGCCAGAAATACCAGGCTCCGGCGGCTCCGGCGCCGCCCGCCTTCACCGAGCCGCCGCCCCAATCCTTCACCGAATCGAAGGACTGGAAGGCCGCGGCTCCCGGCGACGCCTGGACCAAAGGCCGATGGTGGGAAGTCTTCCACGATCCCGAATTGAAAGCGCTCGAAGAGCAGGTCGATGGCGCCAACCAAACCTTGAAGAGCGCGGAGGCGCGCTTCCGCCAGGCCCGCGCGTTGGTTCGGGAAAGGCGCTCCCAGCGCTTGCCTACCGTTACCGGAGGCCCGTCGATCGCCGACCAGCGGCTATCGTCGAATGCGCCCGTCCCCGCGCCCCGGTCCGAAACCGTTTCCGGCAATTTCAACCTGGGGTTTGAAGCGTCCTGGGAACCCGATCTGTGGGGCCGAATTCGCAACCTGGTGTCTTCCGCCGTCGAAAGCGCTCAAGCCACGGCCGCGGACCTGGAAAATGCGCGCCTGAGTCTCCATGCCGAGCTGGCCCTGGACTATTTCGATTTGCGCAGCCTGGATGAGGAACAGCGCATTCTGGAAGACGCGGTTGCGGCCTACCGGAAGGCGCTCGAACTCACCGAAAACCGCTACCGGGGCGGCGCGGCCAACCGGGCGGAAGTGGCCGAAGCGCGCACGCAACTGGAGGCCACAGGCGCCCAGGCCGTGGACGTGACCGATATGCGCGCCGAGTACCAACACGCCATCGCCGTGGTGACGGGGCACCCGCCCGAAGGGTTCGCGATCGCCGCGAAGACCGGGCCGTCGGTACTGCCCGCGGTCCCGACCGGAGTGCCTTCGGCGCTGCTCGAGCGGCGCCCCGATATCGCCGCCGCCGAAAGACGCGTGGCCGCCGCCAATAGCGAAGTCGGTCTGGCCCGCGCGGCATTCTATCCGCAGGTGCTGCTGGCCGCCGCGGTGGGCCTGGAAGGCAGCAGTATCACCAACTGGCTGAACTGGCCGAGCCGGCTGTGGGCCGTCGGGCCCTCCGCCGCCCAGACATTGTTCGATGCGGGAAGACGGCGCGCCGCGCTCGAGGAATCCACCGCCAATTACGACGCCCTAGTGGCGGATTTCCGCGAGGCGGTTTTGACGGGTTTTCAGCAGGTGGAAGACAATCTGGCGTCCTTGCGGATTCTGGAAGTCGAGGCCGGGCGCCAACGGCAGGCGGTGGCATCCGCGCGCGAATCCGAGGCGCTTTCCTTTAATCGCTATAAAGGCGGCCTGGTGACCTATCTGGAAGTCGTCACCGCGCAGAGCGTCCGGCTGCAGAATGAGCGGGTCGCGGTGGATATCGAACGCCGCCGCCTGGAAGCCAGCGTGATGTTGATCCGGGCGCTCGGAGGCGGCTGGAACTCGAGTTCGCTGCCGCAACCGGAGGTGCTCACTTCGAAAGTTCCCTAACGTATTTCCGGGCAACCGCTCCCTTGGCGGTCGCGGCTCGGAAACAAACGAAACCGAGCCGCGACCGCCAGGGAGCGGTTGCTTTGGTGGGGCAGGCGGTTCCGCCTGCCAACCAATTCTCTCACGGCATCCCAGGGAGCGGTTTTCTTGATACGTGGCCGTAATTCCGAAATCGGGTACTTAGCCCCCAACGTGGCGCACGCACTTTTGCGTGCCGCGTCGAGACTCGTCTCGACGCTCGCTTTGGTTCGATCGGAAGACGCCCCTTCGTGGAGCGATTCTGGGCACGTAAACACATGTCGGGGTCGAAAGCTACATCTCCGTCGGGCAGGCACGCCTCGGTTTCTCGCCGACGCGGCGCGACGTCCCCGGTTCGGGTGCAAGCGTCGAGAAAGTCTCGACGCGGCACGCAGGAGTGCGTGCGCCACGTTAAGTTGGCGCGGCCTAACCGCCAGCGAGGATAATTGAGGTTATGGAGACACGGAAGATCGGAAATCAGGGTCTCGCCGCGGGCGCGATCGGTTTGGGATGCATGGGCATGACCCATGCCTACGGGACGGGGGATGAAGCGGAGTCGATTGCGACGATTCACCGCGCGCTCGACGGCGGCGTGACCCTGCTCGATACGGCGGAAGTGTACGGCCCGCACACCAACGAAGAGTTGGTGGGTAAGGCGATCCGCGGCCGGCGCGGCCAGGTCGTGCTGGCGACGAAGTTCGGGATCGTACTGGGATCGGGGGCGAGCCAGCTCGACGGGTCGCCCGCCAATGCCAGGCGCGCCGTGGAAGGTTCGCTGCGGCGGCTGGGCGTGGACGTAATCGATCTTTATTACCTGCACCGCAGGGACCCGGCGGTTCCGATCGAGGAAACCGTGGGCGCGATGAAGGAGCTGGTGGAGGCCGGCAAGGTCCGCTATCTCGGTCTTTCCGAAGTGGGCGTGGAAACCATCCGCCGGGCCCACCAGGTGCATCCGATCAGCGCCGTGCAGAGCGAGTACTCGCTGTGGGAGCGTGGCATCGAGGAATCGATCCTGCCCGCCATGCGCGAACTCGGGGTGGGGTTGGTACCGTTCAGCCCGCTCGGGCGCGGGTATCTGACGGGCGCCTTCCAGTCGAGCTCCGTTTTCGTGGCCGGCGATTTTCGGCGCAGTCTGCCCCGGTTTGACGATGCACACATGGCGGCGAACCAGAAGCTGGTCGATACGGTGACGGCCGTTGCCGCGCGCCATGGGGCGAGCCCGGCGCAGGTTGCGCTCGCCTGGGTCCTGACAGTGGCGCCGGACGCGGTGCCGATTCCGGGCACCAAGCGGAGGGCGTACCTGGACGATAATCTGGGAGCGGTGAACGTTCACCTGACGGCGGAAGATATGGCGGAGTTGGACCGGTTGGCGTCGATGGTCGTCGGCGACCGCTACCCGCCGGCTTTGGCGAAGACGGCGGAACGGTAGGGCAGCCCGATCCGGGGGGCGCAGGTTAAACGCGGCAACCGCTCCCTGGCGGTCGCGGCTCGGTTACTGGTGCCGCGCGCTTACCGAGCCGCGACCGTTAGGGAGCGGTTGCCGAGATTCGAGGGCACGGCATGTTCAGTGGAAACATCAAATTGAAAAAGGAACTGAGCCGGCGGGTGGAGCGTTGCGCCAGGGCCGGAGGGTACAGCTCGCCCCAGGAGTTCGTCGAGCACATCGTCGAGCGCGAACTTGCCAAGCTGGAGGACGCCCAGACCGACGAGAACATCGTGAAGAAGCTTAAGGGCCTGGGTTACATCGACTGAATGCGGACTGTAACGGACTCGTGTGCAACCGCTCCCTTGGAATCTGTGAATAAATCATACGTCGCAGGCGGAACCGCCTGCGCCACCAAAGCAAGTGCATTGCTTTCATTGGTGGGGCAGGCGGTTCCGCCTGCCCAGCGAATCGGAAATGCGCGAGACCACAATAAACGATGGTCTGTCCCACTTAATTGCGAAAGCGGGCCCTGAGCGATGGCACTGGCGACACTGGCCGCGTTCAGCGTTGTAGCCGGGGCGGCAATTGCGTGGATTTTCAAAGTGGCCTCGAGCCGCCTGGCGCTCCGGTTGGCGCGTCGCCGCATGCGCGCGCACCTGCTCGCCATGCGCTTGTTTGGCGGCGATCCGGTGGTCGTCCTCGGTTCGCAAGGCCGCCTTCTGGCGTGGAGCGCGCGCTATATGGCGCTTCTGTTGCCGCCTTTCCTGCTGGTCGCCGTACCGCTGTTCTTCGCCTGGGACCCGATGGACGCGGTGTGGGGGCGCGCTCCTCTGGCGCCAGGCGATACGGCCGTAGTGACGGCCCGCCTGCGCGGGGACGTCTTGGGCGCGCAATTGATTGTGCCGGCCTTTCTGGTGGTGGAGTCGCCGCCGGTGCGGGTCCCGGATGAACGCGAAGTGAGCTGGCGCGTACGCGTCCGCCAGGCAGGCTCGGGAGAAGCGATGGTGCGGGTTGGAACCGGGCGCGCCGGCAAGTGGATCGAGGCTCGTCCCGGCCTGCATTACCTGGCCGAACGGACTGCGACGGCGGGCAGCCCGATCGAGTGGGTCGAAGTCCGCTATCCGCGCGCATTCCCCAGCCTGGCCGGGGTTTCAGCCGATTGGGTGGTCTGGTTCTGGTTGATTTCCGCGGTCACGGCCCTCGCCCTGCGCCGCAGGCCGCGGATCGCAATGGGCTGACCCAAGATCGTGGGGCAGACCATTGTCTGCGATCTGTCGCCTCGACGAGGCCTTAGGAGCGTCGGCCACAGAAGCATGAACTCGGAAACACCCCACGTCATTTTTGTTCTGCCTCTTCTTAGCGTATGCCTTCTTTCGCGTCGGCGCGGGGCCTAAATGAGCTTTTCTTGTTTTGCTGCGGGGGCTTAATCGTAAGCGATGGAACGGTGCTTGATGGTCAGGACGAACACCACGCGGTTCTGTTCGCGAATATCGCAAATAATCCGGTAATCGCGAACACGATAACGCCACAGCCCGCGAAGCTCGTGGCGCAAGGGCTTTCCGAAGCGGCGCGCGTCTTCGTCCGTGGCGATGCGGGTGTCCAGGTAGTCGAGAATTTCCCGCTGCACTGCCCGGTCAATGGCCTTTAGGTCTTTTTCGACCCGTGGGTCGTACTCAATCGTCCAAGCCAAGGTTTTTGCGCAGCTGATTGGAAGTGATGCCGGGTTGAGGGTCGGCAAGGCGTTCCTGCGCCGTGCGAAGATCGTCAGCGTCCCCTTGATAATGCTCCACAATGAAATCGCGCACGTAATCGGACAGGGGCACACCTCGCGCCTGCGCGGCGGCGTTGAATTGCGCCTCTATCTCCTTCGGCATGTCGAGCGTCACCCTCATGCCTTCAGACTACGGCAAAACGGCCGCGCCTGCAATGTGGCTTGAAAGTTGAGCCCTAAGTTAGCACCCGCCCGTCCATCCACTCCGGCCGGGCCACCCCGAACAGATCCAGAATGGTGGGCGCCAGGTCCTCGATGCCGGGGTTATCCCCAGCCAGGCGCAGGTTCGAGAAAAGCACCCCCGGCACCAGCACCGGATCGACGGCGTGATCGCCGCTCCAGGCCTTGGGATTGTCCTCGATGAGCTGCCCGGTCACCTGGCCAATCGCCGATTCCCAGGAAATGCGGTATCCGTCGCCGTAGCCCACGATCAGGTCCGGCGCCGCGTCCAGATACGGCCCGCGGTAGAGCGAACCCGTGGCATACACGTGGGCTACCGGGGTTCCGCCATCCTCGTCGCGCAGCGCAGTCAGTCCCGAAGCGATCTCGCCGGTGAGCGCCGCGGCGTCGCCGGCCGGCACGATCCCGTGCGCTTCCCTGCCGCTCAGATTCAGATACAGGCCCGAGAGCCCCAGCGCGTAAGCGCGCGTCCTCGACCAATCCACGTCCGCGAAGAAAGGCGCGGAAACGGCGCCATTCTCCCCATGCGTTTCCCGCAGCGCCAGATAGCCGTTCCGGTGCAGCCACGTGTTGATATGTACCGAGCGCCGGAACGTGCGGAAGCCGTGATCGGAAAGCACGAACAGGGCGGTTCGCTCGTCCACGAACGGCAGTATCTCGCCAACCAATTCGTCCATGCGCCGGTACATCTCTTCAATCACCGCGCCGTGCGGGTTGCCGGGCTGGTTCATCTGGCGGTTAAACATATGCTGCAGGCGGTCGCTAGTATCGAACACGCAGGCCACCACGCCGCGGCGCGCGGTCTTCAAAGCGGACAGAAACATGGAGCGCCGCTCCTCGAAGATATCCCAGGACTGCTTCAGGAACGCGTCCTCGCCGATCACCCGCTCGTTGAGCGCCCAGGTGTCCTCGGCCATCCCGGCTGTGGCGAAGGGACCGGCCAATCCCGCCAGGTACGCGGCATAGCAGGAGGGATGGCTGATCGGCAGCGCGGGCCGTTCCGGGTCGAGCTGAATCGGGGTCATGTACAGCGAAACGTGCGGGGCGGTTTCGGTCGCGAGGAAGCGCACCAGTCCGCAAGCCTTAGGCCCCAGAGCGGACCTGAATTCGAGTGGCAGCCAGCCGCTATACTCTCCGGCACGCAAGCGGTGGCGCTCGCCTTCGACCTCCAGATCGACGCGGTCCGGCGCCTCGACGCGCACTTTCAAAGAAATGGTGAGCGGCGCGCCGCTCGCCTGGAACGTGTCCGCCGGTCCCTCGATCCGCCCTTCCAGCCAGTCGCCTTTGCGGTGCAATGGGTAGCGGCTGCCGCTCTCGTATTGGACTTCGTCGATGCGGGTGGTGAATTGGGAGAAACTGCCCTGGGTCCCGCGCAGGTCGGGAACGCACATGCCCGAGAGCAGCCGGCCCGGAAACGGCTCGGCGGGAAAGGTGATGGGAACGCGCAGAATCGTGCAGTCCACGCCGCGCTCGCCGAGAATGCTCCAGAACGTCCGGCTCTTGCGGCGCAATTCGACCGGAGTCCGGCTGAGCGGGATGCGATACCGGCCGAGCTTCAGTACGCGGCGCGGAGTGCCGACACGGGCCGAGGACAATTGCGGCAGGTAGGTACGCAAGTCCCGGTCGAGGAAATCGAAGATGTTGTGCTTGGCCGGGCTCACGCCGGTCGCGAAGGTGGACCAGGCTACCGGAGAAAGCGCGGGGAAAGTGGTGCGCAGGCGCCGGTAGCTGCCGCTCGCGCGCAGCCGCGCCAGGTTCGGCAGCTTGCCCTCTTCAATCAGCCGCTCGGTAATGGCCGGATCGAAGCCGTCCAGCCCCAGCACGATCGTCTTTCGCACCTTGGCCCGCGCGTAGCCGCCGCGCCGGCGCACCAGCCGCCACAGCACGCGGAAGGGCCACAGCAGCACCGACAACGCACCCAGCAGCATGCCGGTCAGAAGCGTCAGGAACGAGCCGAGAAAGGCAAACCCCGCACCGGGCCCGATATAGGCCGGCGGAATCGGGAACCCGATCACCGCAGCTTGCCCTCGAGGAACGGAACTTCAAGCACCTTGTCGTGCACGATGGGGCCGTGGCCGAAATATCCGTCCTCCCCGAACAGTTCGCCATGATCGGCGGTGATGGTCACGTAGCTGTTCTTGGGGAGCAGATCGAATAGCTCCACGAATACCGTGTCCAGGTACTTCACCGCCGCGATCTGGCGCTGCCGCAGCGCGGCAAGCTGACGCTCGTCGAAAAACTTGCCCTTCCGCCGCACCAGCTTGCCGCCGACCACCGATTCGTCCAGGTGCTCAAAAGCCCCGTGTACGCCGTGGATGCGCGGCCAGCTTTCCTGCGGTTCGCCGGGCAGCGCATAAGGATAGTGCGTCTCGCCCACGTTCAGCAGGTAGAAGGAGGGTTTGTCCCGCTGAAACTTCATGGCGCGCACCATGGCCCGCATGTCGTTGTGCCGGTCCATCAGCCGGAACGTGTCGAAACCCGTGTTGATCGGCGTCTTCGGGTTTAACACCGGCAGCGAGACCATGGCGTGCGTGGCGTAACCCAGCGTGTCCTTCAGGAACGGCGGCAGGTAGAGCCTGGGGACCAGCGCCTTGAACTCGAAATCCGTCGTTCCCAGCCGTTCGTTGTATTTCAGCAGGTCCCGCCTGTAGTACTCCGAAGCGAACACGTGGGCCGGGCTCGTGTGCGGCATCAACCCCATCAGCAGGTTGAAGTGGGACGGCGAGGTCCAGGATGCGTAGGACCAGCGGCGCTCCAGACGCCCCAGTTTTCGCATCGTCGCCGGGCGGGCCTTCACGAACGCGTCGTACCGGCAACTATCGAGCACCACGAGCACGTAGTTATTGCGTTGCGGCACGCCCCGATTATCGCAGATCCATCCCTTTCAGAGCCGCGACCGTTAGGGAGCGGTCGGACCCCGTCGCTGGAAATCCGAACGTTGGTACTAAGCCTTCTGCCAACATTGCATTCATTAGTGTATTTGGATACGATGCTGAATATGAATAAACGGCGTCTCACGCGGCGCGAAAGCCAGCAATTGACGCGCGTCAAATTCATCGAATCCGCCGAGCGGGTGTTCGCGCGCGACGGCTTCGACGCGGCTTCGGTCGAGCAACTCGCCGCCGAGGCGAATTTCTCCCGCGGCGCTTTCTACTCGAACTTCGAGAGCAAGGACGAGCTCTTCCTCGCGCTCCTCGACAAGAAACGCATCGAGGCGCAGCACGCCTTGGACGCCATTTTGCGCGAGAAGAACGACGCCAATGAGCGTTTCCAAGCCGCCCGGGATTGGTACGCGGACCAGTGGCAACAACGAACGTGGACGGTTCTGAGAACCGAATTCAACTTGCGCGCGCTGCGCCAGCGCACGCTTAGGAAACGGTTGAGCGCCCTCTGGCGGCAGGAATTGGACGCCTACTCGGACCTCCTCGCGCAGTACCTTTCCCAAGCCGGCCTGACGCCGGCCGAGAGCCCGCGCACCATCGCGCTGTCGCTGCTGGCCGCCGCTCAGGGTCTGGGCATGCTGTCGATGCTCGCCTCGGACGCGGCATTCGAGTCCAGCCTCGCCGAGTCCCGAAAGCTGGCGTTCGACCGTCTCGTCCCCCGTCCGCCCGATCCAGCGCCCCGTGGCCGGCGGGGCTCGAAGGAAAACCCGAAAGAAAAGAGGTAATCCATGGACCCGAGAATTCCGCTTTTGATTTTTCTGGCCGGCGTGGCCGCGTCGTGTTCGTCTCCAGGAGACGGCGGGCAGGCGCCGGCCGCCATCCCCGTCAAGGTCGGCAACGTCCGCCGCATTCACACCGCCCAAACCGTTCCGGTCAGCGGGTCGGTGGTCTCGTGGAGCGACCCCGCCAACGTTGCCTTCGTGGTTTCGGGCAAAGTGGTTGAGGCCGGCCCCAGGGAGGGCGACGCGGTCCGGAAGGGACAAGTGCTGGCGAGGATCGATCCGGCGGATTATACGCTCGCGGTCGAAGCTGCCGAAGCACAGGCGGCGGCGGCGCGGGCCTTGCTCGACAAGGCCGAATCCCCGGCGCGTCCGGAGGTCCTCGAACAGGCGCGGATTGCCTTTGCACGGGCCGAGGACGAGTACCGCCGCATGAAGCAGCTTTACGATTCGAAGAGCCTTGCGCCCAACGATTTCCATAAATTCGAAGCCGCTTATGAGGCGGCCGGGCAGCAGTACAGGCAAGCGCAGGCAGGCGGCCAGAAGGAAGATCGCGCGCAGGCGCGGGCGGTCTACGATCAGGCGGCCGCGGCCGCCGGCATAGCGCGCAAGCACCTCGACGACGCCACCCTCCGCTCGCCGGTGAGCGGCTTTGTCTCGAGCCGCTCGGTTCAGGTCGGTGAGATGGCTTCCCCGGGGCGCCCGGTTTTCCAGATCGTCGAGCTCGACCCGGTGGAAATCACCGTGGGTGTGCCGGAAACCGATATCCATCTGGTGCGGCTTGGCCAGAGCGCCGCGGTTCAAGTCCCGGCCGCGCCGGGCGAGGCGTTCGAAGGCACGGTCCGGTTGATCAATGTCGCGGCCGATCCCACCACCCGCACCTACATGGTCCGCATCCGGGTTCCCAACCCGCAGCACACCCTCCGGGTGGGCATGATCGCGGAGGCACAGATTCGCAGCGATCTCGCGCTCGACGCCATGACGCTGCCCGGAGAATCGGTGCTGCACGATCCGCAGGGCGCCACCGTGGTTTTCGTCTATTTCCCCGAGCAGAAGCGGGTGTACTCGAAGCGCGTCGAAACGGGCACGGTCTACGGCCGGGAGATCCAGATCAAGAGCGGCCTCGCGGGCGACGAGTCCGTCGTCGTTGCCGGCCAGGAGCGGCTTCGCGACGGAGTTGCCGTGGCCGCCGCGCCGGAGGCGAGGTAGGCGCATGAACCCCATCAAAGGCTCTTTGCGCTATCCGCTCGTGTCCGTCATTCTGGCGGCCATGGCGGTGGCGGTTGGGATCCATGCGTTTCTGACCATGCCGCGCACCGAGGATCCCAGCATTACCATTCGCCAGGGCCTGGTGCTGGCCGCCTATCCCGGCGCCACCACCGAACAGGTGGAGCAGCAGGTCACCAGGAAGCTGGAAGAGCACATTCTGAAGTTCCCGGAGGTGCGCAAACAGAAAACCTACTCCACCAGCCGGCCGGGACTGGTGACCGTCAAGGTGGAGCTCGAGGAGAACGTCACCAACGCCGACCAGTTTTGGGCCAAGCTGCGCCTGGAGCTGATCGAAACCGCCCTCACCGAACTGCCGGCCGGTGTGCGCGGCCCCATCGTCAATTCCGATTTCGGCGACACGGTCGCCATGTTGCTCGCCATTCATGGCCGGCGTTACGGCTATCGCGAACTGCGCGACTACGTGGACCGCATTCAGGACGAGCTGCGGGGTGTCCGCAACGTGGGCAAGCTGGCCACCTACGGCGAGCAGGGCGAACAGATCTGGATCACCAGCAGCCTGGAGCGGATATCGCAATACTTCGCCGATCCGCTGCGCGTCATCGAGTCCTTGCAGCAGCGCAACATCGTCCAGAGCGCCGGCAACCTCGATATCGGCGCGGAGAGAATCCCCCTTCGCGCCACCGGACTGTTCACCACCGAAGACCAGATCGGCAGCGTGCTGGTGGATATATCGCGCACCGGGCAGCCGGTGTATATTCGCGATTTCGCCAAGGTGGAGCGCCGCTACCAGGATCCGTCCTTCGTGGTCCGCTACGACGGCGAGCCGAGCGTCATGCTCTCCATCGAGATGCAGAAGGGCAAGAACATCGTCGAATTGGGCGACGAGCTGGGGGCCGTCTTTGCCCGCCTGTCCGCGCTTTTGCCGCCCGATATCCACGTCGATCCGATCGCCAACCAACCCGCCGTCGTCCGAACGCGCATCGCCGACCTCAGCCGCGAATTCCTGCTGGCGATCGGCGCGGTCATCCTGGTCACCATCGTGCTGCTGCCGTTGCGCGTCGCGGTCATCGCGGCGGTGGCGATTCCAGTCACGGTGATGACGTCGCTCGGCGTACTGGACACGATCGGCATCCAGTTGAACCAGGTTTCGATCGCCGCGCTGATCATGGTGCTGGGCATCGTGGTCGACGACGCCATCGTCATTGCGGATAACTATGTCGATTGCCTGGATCGGGGCATACCCAGGCCCGATGCCGCCTGGCAATGCGTGCGGGAGGTCCTGGTCCCGGTGGTCACCGCCACGCTCACCATCATCGCTTCCTTTCTGCCGCTGCTGATTCTCTCGGGCTCGGTCGGCGAATTCATCAGCGCCCTGCCCATTACCGTCGCGGTGGCGCTCGGCGTCTCCTTCGTGGTGGCGATTCTGGTCACTCCGCTGCTGTGCCGCTTCTTCATTCGCCAGGGGCTGCACCGGGGCCAGACCGAACTACGGCCCGGCCAAAAGAGAACCAGTATGCTCGACCGGCTGCAGACTGCCTATAACCGGTCCATCGTATTCTCCATGCGCCGCAAGCCTCTGACCGTGGTCCTGGGCCTGGCGGCGGTGGCGGCTGGCGTGCTGATGCTCCAAACCGTCCCGCAGCAGTTTTTTCCTTCGGCCGAACGCAACCAGTTCGTCATCGACGTGTGGATGCCTCGAAACGCCCGCATCGAAGCTACCGCCGCAACCATGGGCCGCATCGAGCGTGTGCTGGCCGGCAAGGCGGAAGTGGCGCACTATGCGGCATTCGTGGGTCGGAGCGCTCCCCGTTTCTACTACAATGTGAGCCCGCAGGATCCCGACCCCGCTTACGGCCAGTTCATCGTCGATACCAAAGACGAAAAGACGGTTCCGGCCCTGGTGTCGGAGCTTCGCCGGAGCCTGGCTGAAGAGGCGCCCGAAGCCCTGGCGATTGTCAAAGAGCTGCAACAGGGCATGACCATGGAGGCTCCCATTGAGGTCCGCATTTCCGGATACGGCGTCGCCGAGTTGCAGCGGATCGGAACCGGCGTTGAGAAAATCCTCCACCAGGTCCCCTATGCCCAGTCGATTTACAACGATTACTTCGGCGACTCGGGCCTGGTGGATGTCGACATCGATACGGAAGTCTCCAATCGGCTGGGATTGACTAACGCCTCGGTCTCTGGCCTACTGGCCGGCGCCTTCAGCGGGGATCCGGTCGGCACCTTTTGGGAAGGCAACCGCGCCATCACGATCCTGCTCCGCCTGGAGGCCGCGCGCAGGAGTTCGTTCGAGGACGTCCGCAACGCTTACGTGCCCTCCGCGATTACGCACGCCAGCGTCCCGCTGCGCTCCATCGCCCAATTGACGCCCCAGTGGCAGACCAGCCGCATCGTGCGCCGCAACGGCGTCCGCACCCTGACGGTCCGCGCCTTTCCGCAACGCGGGCACTATGCCTCCCAGGTCCTGAACGCCATCGACCGCCCGGTGAAAGCCCTGGCGCTCCCCGCCGGCTATCGTCTCGAATACGGCGGCGAGATCACCAACCGCAACGAAACTTTGCCCATGATGACCGAAGCGCTGGCCATCAGCCTGGTCGCCATTTTCCTGGTGCTGCTGATGCAGTTTCGCAACCTTTCCGAACCGCTGCTGGTGATGTGCTCGATCCCGCTGGCGATGTTCGGCGCCATGCTGGGCCTGGTGCTCACCCGCAACCCATTCGGTTTCACGGCCTTCACGGGCATGATCGCGCTCTCCGGAATCGTGGTGCGGAACGCCATCATCCTGGTGGATTACATTAACGAAAAGCTGCGCGAGGGGCACTCGCTCGAAGCCGCCGCCATCGAAGCCGGCGAGCGCAGGCTGCGCCCGATTTTCCTCACCACCATGGCCGCCGCGGTCGGAGTCACGCCGATGATTATTTCCGGATCGAGTTTGTGGAGCCCGCTGGCGAGCGTAATCGCCGTGGGGCTGGTCTCTTCCATGTTCTTTACCCTGATCGTGGTCCCGGTCCTGTTCGTGCTGGTGAAATCGCATGGCGCCTCGAAGCCCGCCGCCGGAGCCGGCGCCATCATAGCCCTTCTGCTGGCGCTCTTGCTGACCCCGGCGCCAGCCCGCGCCGCCTCGAGACAACTCACCTTGCCCGAAGCGGTCGATCTGGCGTTGAAACAAAACTCGGCCCTCAAGATTGCCCGCGCGCGCGTTCGAGAAAACCGGCAAAAAGAGGTTACCGCGCGAGCCGATTACTTTCCGCAACTGGCCAATAGCACCAATCTTTGGGGTCTGTCGGACCGGGAACTGGTAACCATTCCCGCGGGCAGTCTCGGTGCCATATCCGGCATCGGCCCCTTTCCTCCGGAGAACGATGTCATCAACCAGGGGTCGAGCACGGTGCTGCTGACCAATACCACCCTCGGCCAGCCCTTGACGCAATTGTTCAAAATCCGTGCCGCCAACGACGTGGCCTCCGCCGAGCGCCGCGTTACCGAAGCGGACCTGAAGAAGGACGAAGACGAAGTGGTGCTCGGAGTCCACCAGCTCTACTATGGCTTGCTGGCGGCCCGCAAGCGGATCGAGGTCGTGCGGGCGGAAATCGCGGCGGGAGAGGAAGCCCTGCGGGAAGCTCGAAACGCGGTGGATGCGGGCGACGCCCTGGAAGTTGCGGCGGTCGGCGCGCACGCCAGCCTGTTGCACAGCCAGCAGGCGGTGCTGGCCGCCGAGAACCAAGTCTCCGATTTGACCGCCGAGATGGACGACGCACTCGGTTTGCCCCTGGATACGGAACTGGACTTAGCGGACGTGAAAGTGTCCGCGGATGCCAAACTCTCCCGCCAGCAGTACCTCGATGCGGCGCTGGCAGGGAACCCGGAAGTGCAGTCCGCCCGGGAAACCGTGGCTAAAGCGCGCAGCGGCGTGCGCGCCGCCCAGTACGAGTACATTCCCGACATCGGTGCGTTCGCCCGTCACACCTATCAGAGTGGCGTCCCGTTCGTGGCTCACAATTTCGGCACGTTCGGGCTCCAGATGACCTGGAACATCTTCGATTGGGGGAAACGCAAAGGCGTCGTCGGCCAGCGCGACGCGCTTCTCACCCAGGCCGAAGAGAACCTGCGCCGCGTCACCGACCGCGTCTCGGTGGAGGTGGATAAAGCGTATCGGAAACTGGAGCGGTCCGAACTCATGATATCGGTCGCCGCCGAGGCCCTGGCCCTCGAAAGGGAGAGCCAGCGGCTGAGCGGCAACCAGTTCCAGGCCGGCGTCATTTCCGAAGCCAAGAACGCCCAAGCCGTGGCCGGGACCAGTAAGGCGGAACTCGACGAACTCGAAGCCCGGCTGGCACACGAATTGGCCATAGCGGAGATGGATCGCGCAGCCGGCATTCGCTCCCACTGATTCGGCACGCGGCCGCCAGGCCGTAAAAGCGTCCCGCCCTATTCCCGGGTCATGCGCTCCACCACCACCCGCCTGGCATTCTGCAGAAGAGTGGTAGCTTGGGGCAGCGATCGGACGGCCTCGGCCACTTCCGGATCGGTCTGGTCGAACACCTGGCTGCTGGCATCCACGTTGAACGCCCAGAGGTACACCTCGCGGGCCAGGTAGCGCCGGATCCAATCGTGATCCTGGGTGAACTGGGCTTCGGTGAAGTGGTAACCGTGCTCGAGCAAATAGTCGTGCAATTGTTCCAGAAAAGCGTTGTCCGGCATCCAACCGTCGGGCAGACGGGGGCCGTGCTGGGCAAAATAAGAGCGTGTGAACGCGAAGATCCCGTCGCGGTATAGATCGGCCTGCAGGGTATCGATGGGAGGCGCTTTGTACTTTTCGTCCGGGGTGATGCCGCCCCCGCCGTAGACGGTGCGGCCGCTATCGGTCATCTTCACGTCGTCGGCGTTGCGCGTGAGCCCGTCCTCGTGGGTGTAGTAGTCGTAAAAGGACAGCCGGGAATAGTCGCGCTGAATCAGGCGCCCGCTGGGGGTGTAAAAGTGCGCCGTGGTAAGCGCCAGCGCGGTCCGGTCGGGCAGCGGGAAGACGGTTTGAACCAGGCCCTTGCCGAAGGTGGTTTCGCCCAGCACCCAGGCGCGGTCGTGGTCCTGCAGCGCGCCGGAAACGATTTCCGCCGCCGAAGCCGATCCGCGGTCCACCAGCACCACAATGGGGTAATCGCGGCCGCGGTTGCCATGATCGGCGGTATAGACCTTCTCCGGGGACGAACGCCCGCGCTGCGACACCACCACCTGGCCCTTGCGAAGAAAATGGTCGGCTACGTCGACGGCCTGCGTCAGCAGACCGCCCGGATTGCCGCGCAGGTCGAGCACCAGCCCCTGGACGCGGTCCTCGCCCAGGCGCTTGAGCGTGTCGTTCATCTCCCGCATCGTATAGTCGCCGAAACTCAGAATCTTGAGATACGCGACGCCGGGTTTGAGCCAAAAGGCGGGTTGCACGCTGGGGCGGATAATATCCTCGCGGACCAGGTTGAACGACATCGGCTCGGCCACGCCTTCCCGCCGCACCCCGATCTTGACCGAACTGCCGCGGTCGCCTTTCAGCAGGTCGACCACCTCGTTGGTGGTGAGCCGGTCGGTGGATTTGCCGTCCACCGAAACGATGATGTCGCCGGGGCGAATGCCGGCGCGATAGGCCGGCGATCCGGGAAACGGCGCATGCACGACGGTCTGGTTATGGCGCGGGGAAACCTCCATACCGACCCCGGAATAGTGCCCCTTCTGGTCTTCGTTCCAGAGCGCGTACTCCTTGGGATCGAGGAAGTTGGTGTGTGGATCGAGGCTGCGCGTCACCCCCGGCAGCGCGCCGTCGTAAATCGCCTGATCGGCGTCGACCGGCGTGGCGAAGTTCTTTTCCACCAGCGCGTACGCTTTGGTGAAGGTCGATATGACCCCCGGTGCGCTCCGATTGGCGGAAGCATCCGGCGGCGACGCCCGCAAGCTGCCCGCGAACCGGCCCCAGGGGAGCGAACCCAGCAGGATCAAAACAATCACGGCCGCCAGACCATTCCGCCTCAGTCGCATAGAACCGCTAGCCCCCTCCCCTTCACTTCAGTAGACGCCCGCGAACCCGTTTTGGCTTCCAAAAACCATTATGTCGCGAAAGGGAAGGCGGCAAGTTGGCCCGAGCGGCGCCGCGATTCCGTGTTGACCAATGGACGTTCGCCAGTTCCCAGTATGTTTCGAGTCTCAGCGCGCAAACCGGTGATTGATCAGCGAAGGCAGGTGATAGGCTTGGTTCAGCAGTTCCGCCGGATCGGTTACCGCCCACAACACACAGATTGCTTCAGTCACCGTGCCGATTGGAGCGCCTTGAGAGACGACCAGCAGGCCCGGGCTTGACTTCCCTGCCGCCAGGTGGTTCCGGAAGTGATTCAGCATGGTCCGGCGATCGTGCGAAACCAGCACACGGCCCTGACTGGCAGCGCGGTCCAGAAGTTCAGGGTCGCCGAGGCCGTCGAGCGCGCTCTCCTGGGCCGAAGCGAAGTCAATCGCGGGCTCCCGCCGCCGGACCGCCGTGACGATTGCGAACTTGAGATCGCTATCCGCCTGGAAGCGAATCCTCAAGAACAGGACTCTTCCACCTTGGCTCTGGCCCGCTGGATCTTTTCCCACAGAACCGGGTTCGCCTCCGACATGCGGATGCCGCTGCCCTCGAACTCACGCTCGGTTTCTTCGAGGTACCTGTCGATCTCGGGCTGGTGGTCCAGATAGAAGGCTATGGCGCCGTAGATCTGTGACCGTTTGAGCAGCGGAAAGTCTTCCTGAATTGCCTCAGGCGATTGCCCCTCGTTGAACGAGCACACGACCGAGTCGAGCGAAATACGCGTTCCGGCCACATAGTAGCCCCCATTACGCTGTTCGACATACTCGGCGTGCATATACAGCTCCTGCTTCAAGTATATGGCGAACCCGGCGTCAATGCCGCCGCCGCCCTCAGGCCGGCAATCCGCGGTGCACAGCGTCCAGCACCCCGTTGAGAAACTGTACCGAATCTTCGCTCGAAAACTTGCGCGCCAGCTCGAGTGCCTCGTCGATCGAAACCGCCGCCGGCGTCCCGGCGTGGATCATTTCATACACCGCCAGGCGGAGAATGTTGCGGTCCACCGCCGGCATGCGCTCCATCCGCCAATGCTCGGCGTGCTTGCCGATCTGCCCGTCGATTTCCGCCAGGTGTTCCACCGTGCCCTGCACCAGGCTGGAAGCGAAAGCGTCCCGCTGCGGATGTTCCTCGGCGAACAGGGCGTCATAGTAGGCGTCCATGGTTTCTTCCAGCGGTTGCCGGCGTGCGTCCCACAGAAACAGGATTTGCAGCGCGCGCTCGCGGGATTTACGGCGGGAAGGCATCAGCCCGCCTGCCGCAGTGCGCGCAACAGATTGGCCATTTCGATGGCCGTCATGGCAGCGTCGAAGCCCTTGTTTCCGCCCTTGGCTCCGGCGCGGTCAATGGCCTGCTCCAGCGTATTGGTGGTCAGAATTCCGAAGGCGATGGGTACCCCGGTCTCGGCCGCCGCCGCCGCCACGCCCTTGGCCGACTCGCTGGCCACGTAATCGAAGTGCGGAGTCTCGCCGCGGATCACCGCGCTCAGACAAACAATGGCGTCGTAGCGGTGCTGACGCGCCAGTTCGCTCGCCACCAGGGGGATCTCCCACGAGCCCGGTACCTTCACGACATCGATCTGGTCCGCCGCCGCCCCGCTCCGGTTCAGCGCGTCCAGCGCCCCCGCCAGCAGCCGCTCGCAAACGAAACTATTGAAGCGGCTCACGATGACGGCAAACCGCAAGCCCGCCGCGTTCAGATGACCTTCAATGGTTTTCGGCATGTTCATTTTCCAGCGAATTCCGGGCTTCGTTTTTCCAGGAACGCCCGTGTTCCCTCGCGAAAATCCTCTGTAGCGGCCGATAATCCGAAGACCGCCGCCTCCATCCGCAATCCCTCTTCCAGCCCGCCGCCGAAACCCGTATCCACCGCTTCCATCACGAGTGAAATCGCCAGCGGCGCGTGCCGCAACACCTTCTCCAACCATGCGCGGCTGGCCGCTACCAGTTCGGCCTGCGGCACTACCGCGTTCACCAGGCCGATGCGGTAGGCTTCCGCCGCCGTGATCGGTTCGGCCGATAGCAGCAGCTCCAGTGCCCGCCCTCGCCCCACCAGCCCGGGCAGCCGCTGCGTACCGCCGTAGCCCGGAGTCAAACCCAATCTAACTTCCGGTTGGCCGAATCGCGCGCTCTCCGCCGCAAACCGGACCGTGGCCGCCATCGCCAGCTCCAGCCCTCCGCCCAACGCATAACCGTTCACCGCTGCTACCGATGGCTTGCCCATGGTTTCCAGCATGCGGAACACCCGCTGCCCCCGCAGTGCCACCTGGCGCATTTCGTTGGAGGAAAGCACCGCCAGTTCGGCCACATCCGCACCCGCCACAAAAGCTTTGTCGCCGGCTCCGGTGATCGCCAGCGCGCGCACCGCCCGGTCCGACGCCGCTTGCGAAAACGCCTGCTCCAGCTCGCCGATCACCGCGCTCGAGAGCGCATTCAGCTTGGCGGGACGATTGACTGTGATCCAGGCAATTCCGGCTTTGTCCAGATCCCACTGGATGTTGTCAAAGGACACTATACGAAGAGTGTAGCACCCTGGTTTGGGAGTCCTGGTCCGGGCCAGTTTCTTGGCGGCGCGTCAAAAAACCGTCGCTATAGACCATCATAGGAGACATGTTTTCAGTAACTTAGATTTGGAGCTGCGAGTGCACTCCAGTGACGGTATGACGTTCAGCGTGCTCCACGAATCGAACCTCTGGCCGGCGGTGAAAATCATGAGCTGGCTGGCTCCGCTGGAACAGGACGACCCGGTTGCGTTTCGCCATGTGACCACCCGGATTGCCGAAGGTCTGACCACGGCCGCCGGCCATGCTCAGTCCGAGGGCGACAGCGACGAGGCCGCGCGCTGCCAGCAACTCGCCCGCATCTTGCAGGGCGTCCTCGGTAAACCGGCCTCGGCGCCCCCCTGCGCGCAGGTCGCCGCACATGACTAAACAAGGAGCCAACCATGACGATCAGCGGCTTGAATTCCCTCTACAGTACGATAAGCGGCGTGTTCGGCGGATCGAGCAATTCCTCCAGTTCCACCAGCGCGGCCAACACCTCCTCCGCCAGCCAAATCACGGATTCGCAGCAATTCTCGCCGGCCGCAATGATGCTGAGCCTGCTGCAGCAACTCCAGCAGAGCAATCCGACCGAGTTTCAGCAGGTGACGGGGCAGATCGCGACCAATCTGCAAGCCGCCGCGCAAACCGCGCAATCGGCGGGGAATTCCACCCTGGCCACTCAGCTCAACCAGTTGGCGAGCGATTTTCAGAATGCGCCCACGACCGGCCAGTTGCCTACTGCCCAAGCGCTGCAGCAAGCCGGCATCGGCGGCCATCATCATCACCATCACCACGCCGATACGAACTCGTCCAACTCATCGAACTCTTCCAACTCGCTGGAGTCCCTCTTCAACTCGCTCGCATCGAACGGATCGTCGTCCACCGCATCGAGCTCCAGTTCGCTCAACCCCATGGCGATCATCTTCAACACCCTGGAGTCGAGTGGATTATCGACCGGCGGGTCCGGTTCCACAGGTAGTTTCGCCCTGTAGTCGTTCGTCGTCTTGCTAATGTACGACAAACTTGTCCCGTCTGTAACCTGAAGCGGGAGGCAGGCCATTCGTCCCGTTTGGCCTGCCCTATTCAATTCGTGGCGCAGGCTGTCAAGCCTGCAGAGCCGAGATTCTTCTCGGCTTTTCTTGTTGTGCCTGACCTCGGCACCTGCCAGTCCAGCCAAAGTGAACAGCATCGGGCTTAAGCCCAATCGCGCACAAAATTGCCCACCCCAAGGCTGATGCGGAGGCGCGCTGGCTGGAAAAGCGCGTGGCGCGGCTCTAGCCCGTGATCGGTCGTGAGTCGAGACGCGGGCATAGCCGTATTTCATGCCCGCATTATGGGACAACAAAACGGAAGGGTTCGGGACGCTCTTTATTTACTCGTCGCCGAGTTACGAACACCCGCGCTCCTCTCGGACAGGTGTGACAGTTCGTAGAACGTCCGCACCTGAAGACCTCCCGGCGTGAACCCCGAACTCAAGCATCAGACCCACTTCCCGCGTCGCACAAATCACGACCCAGTAACGAACCTCATATCCCGCAGACACAAAGTCAAGGGCAGGGGACTCCGGAAAGAAGCGAATGCCCTCTGACATAAGGCGGTCTTCAATAACCTGCCTTTTCATACCCGGCATAAATTCACGCGAGTATTTCCCTTGCACGTGCGCTAGGTACAGGTCCACGCATGCCCACCAGCCAAACATAAACAGCATCAGGCCTAGCGCTGAAACGATCAATAATATGCGCAGCAGTCTCACATCCTTGATCTTAAATCCCAACTGCGACCCCGAAAGTCTGTTGTTTAGCTGTGTTGCACAAGGGACCGCTCGCGGGACAGCCTCACGGTCGGTAGACAACGGTGTAGTTGGGATAGCGCGTCAATGTCCAGAAACGCAATTCACGGCGGGTCAGGTCCGGCCGGGAATGGCCGCGCAAGGGAGCCGCAGCAAGGAAGCTGCACGCCCTATAGATTTCCTGCTCGACCCGGTCGGCGGCGTCTTCGCTGTCCTGCGCGATGAAAGACCAGATGTCGAAGATATCGGCTTTAGCATGCGGCGTGAGCGCATAGGCGCTCATTGCCGGTTTGCGTGTTCCTGGCGCCAGGCGGCTTTCGCGGCCTGGATTTCCCGCTTCGCCTGGTCGCCGCCCGTCAACTCGCCGCGTTCGGCCTGCAAATAGCCTTCCTCGATGTGCTGGCGCGTTTGAAGCATGTTGTCATAGAATCCGGCCACGGCACCCTCGATGAGGTCGTCGGTTCCGCGTCCGCTCGTGGCGGCGAGGTCCAACAGCTTCTTTTCCGTGCTGGGGGTACGATTCACTTCCGTGCTCTTCGGCTCCTTCTCTCGGAATACGCGAATAACGGCCCGATCCACACTTCTCATGACAGCAACGGAAACATTTCCGGGCAACCGCTCCCTAACGGTCGCGGCTCGGTAACGCGCAAAACCGAGCCGCGACCGCGAGGGAGCGGTTGCTCATTTCGTGGCCGTAGTTCCGAAGGGGGGGGTGCTCAATTCGCCCCGCGGCCGCCGCGCCCACCCGCGGGCGTGGGCTCGGGCAAATCCTTGCGCGGCAGTTTGTCCGGCCGCGTGGCGGCGTTATACACGAACACCGCCTCGATGATCGCCATCTGCTCCATGTCGGCCTGTTGGATGCGGTCGTATACGTCCATGTTGGAATGGTGGGTGCGCGTTTCGTAATCCATCGGGTCCTGAATGAACTGGAAGCCGGGCAGACCGACGCGGTCGAAGGACTGGTGGTCCGTGCCGCCCGTGTTGCGGATGGTAATCACGCCCGGCGTCAAGTCCTTCAGCGCGGCAAACCACTGTTCGAAGATGGGCCGCGCCATTTCGTTCTCCTGCAGGTAGATGCCGCGAATCCGGCCGGTGCCGTTATCCACGTTGAAGTAGCCGGCGAACCCGGCGTGCTCGGCGGTGGGTTTCATGACGGCGGGATCGGCAAAGTGTTCCTTGACGTACGCGGCCGATCCCAGCAGGCCTTCCTCCTCGCCGCCCCACAGCGCCATGCGCACGGTGCGGTCCATTTTCAGGTTGAGCGATTTCAGAATGCGCATCGCTTCCATGGCCACCGCGCTGCCGGCGCCATTGTCGGTGGCGCCCGTGCCCATATGCCACGAATCGAAGTGCCCGCCCACCATGACCAGCTCGTTCGGCTTGCTCGAACCCGGGATCTCCGCAATTACGTTGAACGAATCCGTGTCGCTGGTATCGAACCTGGTCTTGATATCGAACGCCAGCTTCACCGGTACCTGGTGCCCCAGCAGCCGCGCGATGCGGTTGTAGTTCTCGGCGGTGATGGCCACCGAGGGGATGTTCTTAGTCGGATCTCCGGTTCGCGGCGAGCCGTTGCTGGCAAAAACGGTGCCGCTCTCGCCGCGTGCCGACGCCGTCACCGTGGCCAGTACGCCTTCATCGGCGAAGAACGCGCGCTGCTTTTCCTGGAACGCCTGGCGTTCTTCTTGAGTCATCGCCGCCAGCGGGCCTCCGCGGCCCCCACGCCCAGCCGCGTTGCCCGTAGGCAGCACTTCCGGAACCAGCGCCAGCAGTTCGTCATCGGTGTAGCGATGCGCCAGCGGCGTGGTCGGGAACGCCAGTTCCGGCGCCTCCACCGTCAGCACGATCTTCCCTTTCAGCTTGCCGTGCCACTTATCGAGATCGGCCGGCGCCTGGATCTGCGCCAGCATCGCCTCGCCCGTCACCATCCCGGTGGTGCTTCCGCTCCACGCCTGCGGATAGCCGATCAGCGGCATGTAGACCGGCTCGACCATGGCGCCGCTGTACCCGGTCACTTCCCAGCTCGGGATGGCGCCCCCGCGGCCGCCCGCGGTCGACCACTTTTCCAGGTGAACGTTGCTCAAACCCCATTCCTTAAGCTGACCCACCGCCCACTCCCCCGCCCGCCGGAACTGCGGAGAATTGGTGAGGCGCGGACCGTAGCGGTCGGTGAGGTTGTACATAATGTTCATGACTTGCGAGTTGCCGCGGCCTCCCCGGCCACCACCGCCGCCAAAACCTCCACCGCCGCCCAACTCGGCGGTCTTGATCTTGTGAATGACGTTCAAATCTACGTGCTCGGTGGCCTGCTGAGCGACGATCAGCAGCGGAAGGAGCAGCGCAAAGGACACAGCGAAGAATGTTTTTCGAGACATCGGTTTTGGTTCTTAGAGCATACCAAACGAGAAATGCGCCCGGTTTCTGCCTCCGTGGCGCACGCACTCTTGCGTGCCGCGTCGAGACTCTTCTCGACGCTTGTGCTCCCCGTGGTAGCCCTCTCGGCCGGAGGCCGCCTCTGGTGCGGTAGCCTATCCGGATGGACAGCCAAACCGCGGAATCGCGCGGTCTTCACCGGGAACTCGGCCTCACCGACCTGGTGCTGGCCCAGGTGCTGAACGTGGTCGGTTCCTCGTGGGTGGGGATAGCCGCCAGGCTCGGCCGGGCGCACACGGTCTTCTGGCTGGCGGCGATGGCGCTGTTCTATCTGCCGCTGGCCGCGGTGGTCGTCTGGCTCAACCGGCTCATGCCTCTCGAAGGCGGCCTCTACCAGTGGGCCAAAGCCGGATTCGGCGAAATGGCCGGTTTCCTGACGGCCTGGAATCTGTGGTTTTACGCCGTGGTATCCGCCGCGTCCATTCTCTTCGTCATTCCCACCGACATCTCGTTCATGATCGGTCCCGGCGCCGCGTGGCTGCCGGGAAACAAGCTGGCAGCCCCGGCCCTGATCGGCGTCGCCATGGCCGTCATTACCCTGGTTGCCATCCACGGCCTCGACGTCGCCAAATGGCTGCACAACTCCGGCAGTGTGATGATCCTGGCGGCCTACGTCATCCTGCTTGGCCTCCCGGTTTGGGCGCTGGTGCGCGGCGCCATCCCGCATTACGATCCCCTGCCCTGGGCATGGCCGAAGCTGAACTCGTACAACCTGGCGGTCTTCGGCCAAATGTCGGTGGGCGGGTTGAGCGGTTTCGAATACGTGGCCATTCTGGCCGGCGAATGCCGCAAGCCGGAGAAGACCATCGGCCGCAGTGTGGTGATTGCCACGCCCATCATCGCGCTGATGTTCATCCTGGGCACCAGCTCCGTGCTGGCGTTTCTCTCCGGCCAGGAAATCAACGTGATCGGCCCGATTCCGCAGACTATGCGTGCCGCCATGGGCCCCGGCATGGCGCCATTCGCCATTCTCCTGCTGCTCGGCCGCGCCATCGCCGCCGCCAGCCTGCTGTTCACCGGCCTGACGCGCCTGCCCATGACGGCCGGATGGGACCGCCTGGTGCCGGCCTGGTTCTCGCACCTCGACCCGCGCCGCGGCACGCCGGTCCACTCCATCCTGTTCACCGCCGCGCTGATGATGGCGCTCATCCTGCTGAGCATGCTGGGCGTGCGCGAGCAGGAAGCCAGCCAGTTGCTGACCGTAGCCGCGACCGCTCACTACGCCATCGCCTACGCCGCCCTGTTCGCCATCCCGCTATTCGGCGCCCGCGCGCTGGCGTCCCGCCTCCCCGCATGGCTCAAATTCCCCGCCGCGGCCGGCTTGTTCACCAGCCTGGTGAGCCTGGCGATCACCGTGCGACCGATCGTCGACGTGGTCAGCCGCACGGCCTATGCCGCCAAGATCTGTACGGTGGTGGCGATCGTTAACGGGCTGGGGATTGTGATTTATCGGGCGAGGCCGGGAAGGGTGGGTTAAGAGCGGAAGGGGATCGCGAAACGTTCCGTCTGTTTCCGCGGCGTTTCTCCCCCGATATTCGGGCAGCGCGGAGCTCTTCGGCCGTACAACGTTCGATCTCCCGGACATGTTCCAATAGGGTCTGCAGCGTGCTGCCTACCTGCTCTCCCAGCGCGCCGGCGGAAAGCACGTGGACAATGTATTGATTTAGGCTGGTTCCGTTCACACGCGCCCTGTCGGCGAGGGCAGCGTGGAGGGAGACTGGCAGACGCACCAAAATCCGTCCGCTGAGGTCGCTGGTTCTTGTGGGCTTCGGCACCGGTAGCCCCTGTTCCAATGTCACTCGGAACCATTCCAGCTTCGCCTCCTGAGCACGACCATAGGCTTCGGCGGCGGTGGCGCCGCTCGCGGAGCATCCGGGCAGGTCCGGAAACTCGGCCACATAAAGAGAGTCTTCATCGTCGTACTCGATCTTTACCGGGTAGTGCAGAGCTTCGAGATCTTCCAGAGAGTCGGTATTCATTGGTAATCTCCACTTATTTCCGGCGGAGAGCCGATAGTCCCACGTAGCGCCTCAATCATCTGTTTTGCCTGACTCTGGTCATGCCGCGAGATTCGATCCGAACTCCGCCGCGCGCCGTGAGGACGATAGAAGTTCCGAGGGTAGCGAAAAAGCGGGTCCTCCCTGAGCAACGGATGGAAGTAGACCCAGTGATTGGGGTCGCCTGTTTGCCTGAAAACGAAGCCCAACGCTTCCATGGCAGCCTTGATTGCATCGAATTGCCCGGCACGAATCGCCTCAACAGCCTTTGAAAAGGCGGCTTTGCGAGTTTCCTCGTCTGCCAATCGATCTCCTCGACGTTCAACGACAGGCCCTCAATCAGATGATATCATATATGATACTACCCACGGCGCGGCTGAGCCGGGGTCCGGCAAACCTCCGCGTTTGTCCCCGCCCAATCGAGTACAATATCGAAAAACCCCATGCACTCGAAAATCCTCGTCCCCTATTCCCTCGCTCTCCTGCTGCTCTCTCCCGCCGGTGCCCAAACTGCTGTCGACGCCGACCCCATCAAGACTCTGGTTGCCCGGCTCGACCTGCAACGCTACAAAGAGACCATCCGCGGGCTGACGAAGTTCGGCGACCGGCGCCAGGGAACCGACCGCAACCGTGCGGCGCTCGACTGGATTGAAGCCCAACTCAAGAGCTACGGCTGTACCAATACCGAGCGCATCCACTACGTGTACGAACCTCCGCAAGGCCGCGGCGGCGGCAGAGGCGGACGCGGCGGTGCGCCCGGAGGAGCCAGGCTGCGGGGCGAGCGCGCGCCTACGGCCGTCAATAACGATCCCGATTTGCAGCCGGACACTCGGCTGCGCGAGCTCAACTCGCCGGCCTCCACGCCGGGGCCGCGCGAAGAGGTCTTCTGCACCAAGATCGGCGCCACCCATCCGGAAGAGATGTACATCGTGGGCGCGCACATGGATGGGATCGGTTTTGGAGAAGCCGCCAACGACGACGGCTCGGGCACGGCGCTCGTCATGGAGATCGCCCGTGTGCTGAGTGCCACCGATGTGGTTACCGGTCGCTCCATTCGCTTCGCGCTTTGGAACAACGAGGAAACCGGCTTGAATGGCGCCCGCGCCTATGTCGACCAGCGCAAGGATCTGCAAGGCAAGCAAGACCCTCCCGGCTCGGGCAAATATCCGGAGCCGAAATGGCTGGGCATGATCCAGCACGACATGATGTTGTTCGACCACGGCATGCCGCGCAAGGACGGTACCGTGAGCGACCAGCAGCGGCCCGAAGCGGACGTCAACATCGAGTTTCAGGCGACGTCGCAATTCGCGGCGCAGGCCGCCGCGCTGGCCTGGGCGTTTCAGGCGGCCAATGAAAAATATGCCGGCGACTATCCGGCCGCGGTGGGCAATCACATGACCAATACCGACTCCACCCCCTTCCAGGATCTGGTGCCGGCCATCAGCCTGCGCGAGCTCGAGCGCGGCGCGCAGATTGGCGCCGGCTGGGACCCCACCCACCACCAGCCCATCGACGTCTACTCGCATTTCTCGGAGGGCGATTTCCGCCTCGGCCTGAACGCCACCCAAACTACGCTAGGCGCCGTCGCCCAACTCGCCGGAGCGAAGCTACAATGAACCGCTCTCCCGAGGGCGGACACGCTCCCGCCGTACCGTGCCAATCTCGACACAGCAGGCACGAATGCCCGCACGAGTTCGTGCGCCACGTCGGGCACCAGGATTTTGCATGGTTATTTCATGACGATCCCTTAGTCCTGTTCGACCGCGCCTGAACTGCGAAATCCTCCGTTCGGTTAAGCACCTCACGGGGACGGAGCCGCTCGCCGCTCACTTCGCCGCGGGCTTGCCTTCGGCGTCGATGACCACCACCTCGCCGATTTTGAGTTCGCGAATGCCGGCTTCGATTTTGGACAGGTCGCCCACCAGCAGCAGGGTGGCATTAGCGGGATTGGCATATTTTTCGGCGGAGGCGTTGACCGCTTCCCGAGTGGCCTTTTGGAACTCCTCCACCTGGCGCTGGAGCTCGGAAACGGGCAGCCCCAGGGTCCAAAGGTCCCGAACTTGTCGAGCCACGCGGGACAGGGATTCGAACTGCTGCGCGTACCCGCGCACCCGATTGTTGCGAGCGTCGGCCAGTTCCTTCTCGGACACCGGTTTCTCACCGGCGATGAACTTCAGCTCCTTCTGGAACTCGGCCACGGCTTCCTTGGTTTTATCGGTCTGGACCCCGCCGCTGGCCTCCCAGGCGGCGTACCTGGAATGGGCCGCGACCGATGAGAAGACGCCGTAGGAGTAACCTTTATCTTCGCGGATATTGGAGCCGAGACGGGCAGCCGCGCCGCCGCCCCAAACGGTATCCGCCAGGTTCAACGCGTAGTAGTCGGATGCCGAGCGCGCAGGCGCGGGCAGCAACTCGCTCACCACGGTCTGCGCGGCGTCGGGCCTGTCCACCAGGAACACCTTACCCACGCCCATGGGCCGCGGCGCCGGTATGGACAACGCGGGAGCGGCGCCGGCCGGCCATGTGCCGAAGCTGTGGCGCGCGAGCTCGGTGGCGTCGGCCAGAGTAATGTCGCCGGCGAAAACCAGCGCCGTACTGCCGGGTTTCCACCAGGCTCGGTGGAAGCGCGCCAAATCGTCAGCCGCGATTTTCTCCACCGTGGAGGGGTAACCTTGCGGCGGCCGCCCATAGGGGTGGGCCGGGCCATAGAGCAGCGCGGGTCCCACGCGCGCCGCGATCGCGTCGGGATCGTTGTAGGCCTGCGCCAGCGAATCCAGCCGCTTCTTCTTTTCGCGGTCCACCTCGTCCTGGGGAAAGCTCGGATTCCGCACGATGTCGGCGAGGAGATCGAAGGCGGCGGGCAGGTTGCGCCGCAGAACCTCCAGGTTGAGGTTAGCCGATTCGGGAGTGGCCGCGCCGGCGATGCTGGCGCCGAGGTCGCCCAGTGCCGCATCGATCTCGATGGCTTTCCTGGTTTTCGTTCCCCGCTGCATCGCCTGCACCACCAGGCTGGCAAGCCCTTCCCTGGCCTGCGGATCGGCGCCGCTGCCGGCTCTGGTTGCCAGCGCGACGGCCACTTTAGGCAGGTCCCGCCGCTCGGCCACCAATACCTCGAGGCCGTTTTCCAGCCGCGCGGACTTTACCTCGGGCGCCTGAAAAGGACGGTCGGGCCCTAGCGCAGGCGGCTTCGAACGGTCCAGTTCCGTCACGGCCGGCCGCTGCGAGTTCTCGGGATGGAAGCGGACGGCGACGCGATTGGGCGTGTCCAGCCAGCGCGACACGGCGCGGCGAATATCCTCGGCGGTCACCCGCTGGTGCCGCTCCAGGTCGGCGGCGAATTTATCGGGACGCCCGAGAAAGACGTTGTACTGGTTGAGCAGATCGGCCTGGCCGCCGAAGCCGCCGATCCGTTCCAGGCCGGTGACGAATCCGAATTCCCACTTGGTTTTCGCGCGTTCCAGTTCCTGCGCGGTCGGGCCCTCTTTGGCCAAACGCGAAATTTCCGCGCCGACAGTCTGTTCGATCTCCGCCAGCGAGGCGCCGGGCCGGGCGGTGGCGACGACGGCGAAGAATCCGGCAATCTCCATCGAGCTTTGGAACGCTTCCACATTGGTGCAGAGCTGCCGGTCGTGCACCAGCGTTTGGGGTAGGCGGGCGGAAAGGCCGTCCGCGAGGATGGACGACGCCAGGTCCAGCACGCCATCGTCGGGGTCGAAAAACGCGGGACTGGGCCAGGCCAGGTAGGTGCGTTCGCGCGGTACGCGGTCGTTCACCTCGATGGTTTTCGGAGACTCGAGCACGGGAATCCAGTGCTTGGGACGGTCCAGAGCGGGGCCGGGCGGTATCGGTCCGAAATATTTCTCGACCAGGCGCCTGGCTTGAGCGATATCGAAATCGCCTGTGATGGCGAGCGACAGATTGTTGGGCGTGTAGTAGGTCTTGAAGAAGTCGACCACGTCGGCGACGCTGGCGGCATTGAGATCTTCCGGGCTGCCGATGACGTCGTGGGCGTAGGGGTGGCCCGCCGGACTCAGATTTTGCTGGAGCAGCATGAAGGCGCGGCCGTAGGGCTGATTCTCCAATCCCTGGCGGCGCTCGTTCTTGACGATGTCGCGCTCGTTATCCAGCTTTTGCTTGGTGAGCACGTCGGTCAACGTGGCCAGGCGGTCCGATTCGATCCAGAGAACGTATTCCAGATTGGCGGAGGGTACGGTGGCGAAATAGTTGGTGCGGTCCTCGGTGGTGGTGCCGTTCACGCCTCCGGTAAACAGGCTGGCGCCGGCTTTCTCCAGAAAGCCGAAATACTTTCCGTTGGCATCCTTCGAGCCTTCGAACATCATGTGCTCGAACAGATGGGCGAAGCCGGTGCGGCCCGCGCGCTCGTTCTTCGAGCCGACGTGATACCAGCTATTCACGTGGACCATGGGCAGCTTGCGGTCCACGTGCAGGATGACGTCGAGGCCGTTGGGCAGGGTAAATTTTTCGAATTCGATCTTAGGCGCGTCTTGGGAAAAAGCCGTCAGGGCAGCCCCGGCCAGCGCTACCAGAAGGACAAAGCGGTTTGGCATATCGCGTCTCCTCGGGCGAACAGTGGAAAGTATTCCACATGCTAGCCCAGGAAAGGCGGCAAGTCCACCGGTGCAGCGGCGAACTGGTGGGGCGGACGCCCACGTCCGCGCGGGTCCCCCTGGACCCGCCTTTCGTCGCAAGGATCAAGCGCCCGCGCCGGTGGTGCGCGACCTGGGGAGTGGCTCGCGGACGCGGGCATAAGCGTTAGGGATAAGCGTTAGGAACAGCCTGACGCGACGCCGACGTGAACTCGTGTTTCGGGACACACAGCTCCGTCCCTCCACTCGATTTTATGCCATGGCCGCGTTTTCCGTGGCCGTGGCTTGGCTGGGAGGTCGCCGCCAAGAGGCTCGGGTTCGGCCGCTCATCCCCCGCTCGCGCAATTTGGGCGCCTCCCCTCGATAATGAGAAAGACCCGTTCGCGATTGGTTCCGCCCCGCGCGACGCGGTAAGCGAGTCCGGGCTCGACATACTTGGTATCTCGAGGCATCGAGGAAGAAGTGCGTCGCCAAGGGCTAAAATTCTCATCCGGGACACACCCCTCCGTCACGGAACGCCTGTTCTCGCGGGCGTCGCGTCAGACTGTCCCCACTGACCTCATGTTAGCTGACTACTTGCCGTGAAAATTCAGGCTAGGGCAGGGTCATGCTGGCCTGGAAGGTGTGGACATACTTCCACGTCGCCTGCCCGCCCAGCGAGAGGCCGGAAGCCGAGAACGCGGTCACTTCGGAGGGGTCCGGGTCGACTTCGATGCTGATCACAATCGGCCCGGGAGCCCCCGTCACGCATTGGCTGAGTGGAGGGTACACCGGTGGAGGATACATCGTTATCGTCCCGTCCGACGTGCTTACCGTTCCCGCAAAATTGGAAAACTGGTAGCCGCCATATGAGGCCGGCACCTGTTGGATGAGCTCGACGGTGGTCCAGGAGTTCGGATCGCCGCCGCTCCAATTGATCGTGAAGGGCGCACATGCGGAAAATACGACCGCTCCCGCCAGCGGCGTTTGAATCTGGATGTCGGCGCCGATTTGAGTGGTAGCCTGAAACGCTCCCACGTCCGCGCCACCGCCCGCGGTCACCGTGTAGGTGCCCGCCTGGATAGTGCCATTCAGAAGCGTTGCCTGGTATGCCGAGAGGCCGCCCAACCGTCCCTGCTGAAACGGAGCCGCTGGAGCCTGCGTCGCGGTGAGGCCGGGGCCCTGCGCCGTCACCGTTCCGGCCGCCAGGCTGCGGTAGCCTGGAACGGGGCAGGAAGGGCCGAAAAGCGTCATAAAACCGGCGGCGTTTTGGCTGTAGGCCGGGGCAGCCGGCGCCGTCATTCCGGGTGAGGACTGCAGGGATACCGTCACCGTATCCGCCCGGAGGTGAGGTACGGTTGGACCGTGTTATAGGTTTCCGTCTCACTGACGGTTTTTTGCCAGGTGATCTGCCCGTAACCCGCCGCCGGCGGATCCACGCAGGGTCCGCCGCCCTGCCGGATTGCGAGCGTGACCGGCTGGCTCATCGCCAACGAGTTGTCCTCGTACGCAATCTGGATTGGGACCGCGCAGCCCTCGCGCACCGAGGCCGGGATCTGGACGTTAGTCTGGTCCATCCCCACTAGGCCGGGCGCGAGGCCCTGCCACGCTTGCGGTGCTCCCGGCGGGCTCTGAAAGTCGAACAAGACGCCCTCGCCCAGCGGCGTGGAACTCTCATTTAGCGGCGTCAGCGGGGTCGGCACGCCGTCCGGTGGATATTGCCCGGCCATGGAATCAAGGCCGGTCCCATAGATCGATATCCAGCCGCCCGGGGAGGCGCTGTTGGCGGAAGAGTTGACTGACACGCTGCCGTCGGCGGCCACATTGAGCACCGCCCCCTGGCCACAGCCGCTGCCATCCATGGAAAAGATGCCGAAAGCCTGCCATGCGTTCGCAGGCGCGCTGAACGGTACGCTATTGCCTGCCGCGGTGGACACCACTACGCCGGCGACGACCACCACGCCCGGGGTTTCGTCGCCCGGAGATGGGACCTGAAGGTTGATCTGCGTAGGCGAAACATAAAGCAGGGGCGCGGCAACTCCGTTCCACGCCACGCTTGTGCCGCCAAGCTGCCGCGGCAGCGGGTACGCCTGCGCGGTCGCCGCCGCCGCGGCCAGATTCGTTCCGAACACGGAAACGATGGACCCGGACGGGCCGAGCGTTGCCTGGTAGCTGGCGGCGTTTACCAGGCTGGTCACCACCGGCGTTTGGCACCAATCACCAAGCCATGATCGGCAGGACCGCCAGCCCGATCAGGGCGCGGAGAGCCCGGCTCCGGCCACTTTGCTCATTGCGCATGGCTTTGGGCCCCCGTGACGGTGAATGTGAAGCTCTGGTCCTGGCCGGAAGAGGCCTGGAACGCGGCGCCCCCGGCCGGCGCGGTAAGTGGGGCGCCGGTTGCGTCCGCGAGCGCCACGTCGCCGCTGTAGATCCACAGCCAGAAGGGCGTGCCGGCGGGGATGATCAACTGGTAGTTGCGGCCGGCCGAATCGACGGCCGTGTTTTGCGCACCCTGGTATGCGCCGGTGCCGTACGCGACCCCGACCAGGAGTTTGCGCGGGGTCCACGGACCGTCGACCACCCGCGGCAGGAGCCCCATGGGATCGTTCACTCTCACATTTAAATATACGCCCTTTGCCAGGGCCAGCGTCTGGCTGGTTGTCGCGCCCGCCGACACTGTCGCCGGGACCGCCTGCCCCCAGACGCAGGGGTCCAGGTAAGGTGCCGAGGGAACGCTGGCGCAGAGCAGGTGCGGCACGGCCGGCAAGCCTGTGACGGTGAACTTGCCGTTCGAATCGGCCGTGACGGACCCGCTCACGGCGTTGGCTCCGGGAGCAAGAGCCTGCCCGGCGCCGCGCGCCGGCTGGGGCTGGACGGATAGGTAGCGCACGACGGCGCCGGCGAGCGGGACGCCCTGTTGGTCCGTAACGGAACCCTGCAGCGCCCCTGTCGCTCCAGGCTGCGCCAGAGCGAACGAGACGGGCAACAGCGCGCAAACCGATAAGGCCTTCATAACCGACATGACCGTGCTCCTCCTCTACTTGCTGGTGGGTACATACGGACCTTGGCCGTTGTGAAAGCCGGGACTGAAAGCCGGGACAGACGATGCTTTTCCTGATTTCGCGATTCCCGGAGATATTGTAAAGCACCGTCTGTCCCGTGTTTCCGTCCCGCTCACTGGAAGGCCCAGATCTGCACCAGCGGGCTGATGGCGGCGCCGACTAAGAGTTGAAGCTGCACCGGTTCGCCGATTGGCGTGCCGGTCTCCGGCACGGCGAAGTTGACCTGAGCCGCGCCGAACACGTCGCCCGGCGCAACGCCGGCGTAGAACGTTTGAGCCGCGGCCGAGCCGGCGCCGCCCACGGACGATTGCGCAATAAGCGCCGGGCTCTGCGGGAACAGACAGGAAGGGCAAGTCTGCAAGACTGCGCCGTCCGCGGGGAGGGGCACAGCCTGGCCGACCCCCGTCCCGGTCGCCCAAATTGCCACGATGCTGCCTGAGTGGGCCGGGTTAGTCCGCGAGTTGATCGTCCCGTCCTGATTCACGGCGGCGGCATATCCGGTGGCCGGGTCAGTGATAAAAATGGCCGGTTGGGCCGGAGCCACGAACAGGTTGGTCAAGGCAGTCGTTCCCTGCGGGGTGACCAATTGCAGAGCCACAGTGTCCTGGCCGTAGATCTCCACCGGAACGACCGCATTGATCTGGTTTGCGCCCACATAGAGCAGCGGAGCCGGCACGCCATTGAAGAGGAGCCGATAGCCGCCGAGCGTGGAAGCAACCACGTTGTTGGATATCTGGGCGCCCAGCGCCGTCGCGGGGCCCAGGTTGGAACCGTAGAGAGTGACGAGTTCGGCCGGGCGACTACGCCCGAGGCCGCGAAGGCCGCCGCATTTCCCATGTCTAAAAGGCTGGGCGCGGAGGCGGCCACAGGGAGCAGCAGCGAGCCGTTGGCCCCCAGGGCGGCAATTCCGGACTGTCCGGAGGCGATCGCGACACCCGCCGCGCCCGGCAGCGCCGGGTAGAGGGCGGCCACCTCGGTGCCGTCCGGTGACAAGGGAAAGCCGGGACAGGGGAAAGCCGGGACAGACGGTGCTTTTCCTGATTTCGCGTTTCCTGGAAATATTGTAAAGCACCGTCTGTCCCGTGTTTCCCCCCTGTCCCGTGTTTCCCCCCGTGTTTCCCCGCGCGCGGGTTCGTCCTACTGGCTCGTGCCGGTCACCGTGAGTCCTATGACCGCTGGCGTCGCGCCGGCCGGGACGTTGATTGCCGTTCCCAGCGCCGGGAACGGGTTGCCCGATTGATCGCTTATGGCCAGGTGGGCGGCCAAGACCTGCAGGCTCACAGAGGTGCCGAACGGAATCGTGATTACCTGGTCTCGTCCTGTGGCGGTGCTCGACTGGATTGGGGCGCTGTAATGGACCCCTTTGCTCGTGACGACGTGGATCTGGAGGTCGAGATCCACGGGGCCAGTGACGGACTTCAAGAGCTGCTGTGGGTCGTTGACGTGGACCCAGACGGCCGGGCCCTTCGCCATCACGATTTTCACCCCGGATGTTGTCTGCCCGGCGCTCACGGTGAAATTCGGGGCGGAAGCGGACCAATGGCAGGGGTCGAGGAGCCCCGGCGTTGCCTCCGCGCAGGCGATATACTGGCCGGGCGCTAGACCGTCAGCCTGGAAGGAGCCGCTGGCGTCAGCCGCGACTATCGCCACCAACGGCCCGGTGATCACGGGCGGCGCGGGGGAGGGAGGCACAACTGAAGGAGCGCGGCTGATCAGCACACGCGCGCCGGGAACGGGGTGGCCGCTATCGTCGAGGACCGAACCCCGTTAAGCTGGCGCTGCCATTCGCCGCCAGCCGGCAATCCGCGCCGAGAAGAAGCGCGAGGAGCAGTATGAAGAACAGCTCCCCGAGACAACCGGAGCCCAGTGGCCCGCAGTCCGCGATCGATTTCAGTTTCCGCCGGAGTATCATGGTGCACCTCATTGCATTTTCCTTGGGGGAGGAACTGCCTCCTTGCCGTCGACAATCGCCCCACGAGTATACGTCGGCCTGACATTCGCCTCCGTCCTTGCAGGCTGAAAGTCTTCGCTATCCAACTGCAAGACATGCGGAGCGCACCGATTATCACTTAAGGAAGCTAGGTCGACTAGTATCGTGCGGCCACCTGCCAGCCCCGGTCCAACTTCGGCCTTGTCAAGCTTCCACGCGGGCGTGCTTCCTGAGGGGACATCGCGCCCACAAATCTCGCCGGTCGTCAGCAGACGCCTGGAGGCGGACGGCGCGCCCTTCTCGTCCAGGGTGACCAGAACGACCCCCGGACCACTTGCAGCGCGATCCTCAAAAAGAATCGCCCGGCTGTCGGCTGCCCAGTAAAGTCGGGTTCCCCCGACCGAGATGACGCTGGCCCGCTGGGATCTGAGTATTGCTGCCGGGGAAATTCCGATGCCCGGGAGGGAAGATTACCCCTCCCACGTCGATGGTTTCGTTTGGCTCGTCCGCAGGCCGGTTCTGCACCGGAGTTTTTGTGAGGTCGTAAACCATGCATTCATCGGACCCTTCTACGCCGTGCAGCGGGTAGAACTTCACGTAAGCAATCCACCTTTGGTCGGGGGACATGGCCGGGTAATACGCCCAGAACGCGTCAACCACCGAAGCCCTAGCTTTGTCTACCACGTAGACGGCGGTGGCGTGCCCCATGTCACCGTACACCACCAGCCGACCATCGGGCAATGGGCAGACCTCTGCAATCTCGGAAATCAGCGATCCTTCCAAGGAAACTCTAACGGCAGCGCTCCCCCTGCCAATGTAGAGGGCCGTACTGCCGTTCTTCTGGTCCACAGTCGCGGAGATGTCCTGAAGCGTGGGACTGACGCCCCCGGGAGCTCCGCAATACTCGGGGTGCGACTGGGCGATCTGTCCCCAAACGGGACACATCCAGACCGCGGGGAACATGGCAAGACTGGCGATTTTCATGGCTCACCTCAATCGAATAGCGTAGTAATACCCATAATCGCCCACCGCGTGGGCGCTGCAGGATGTGCTTGTACCGTTATACATGTCGATATGTGCGGGATTATTTAGGGATTGTTCCGTTGCTTGCCCGGAGCAGGCCGGGCACAAGTCCTGCACTGAGCGCAGCCCCCTTGAGTCATCGTTGTCGTTCTGGTCGAACAGGAGTATCGCATCCGACCATACAGACGTTCTTTGCCCCGGCGGCATAAGCTTTCAGAACAGTGTTTGTTCCGTTCGAGTCGTACACTCCGGTGCCATTCAGATTCACCGCGCTGGCGAACTGGGGGACCACCATCATGGTCTGATAGTAGCAATTCTGGCTATCCATCTTGTAGATGACGAACACAGGCTGCGGGGTGCCGGAGCACGACGAATGGTAGGGCGTGTTGTACTGCGTGAAATGGGTATATCCGATTGTGAAGAAGCTCACAGGAGCGGTCACGCTAGCAGTGTCCCACGTCGCGGTCACACTGCCGTACTGTTGCCCGCCTTGAATCCGGGTCCGGAATGTATCGCTGAAGGAGCTGCCGCCCTGAGACGAGGCGTGCGGCGTCGAGAGCATCTGTTGGCCCTGGGAGTTGCTTACGACAACGGTAAGGTTGCTGGTCTTCTGCCCGGCCAGCTGCGTGCTGATCTTTCCGGTCACCAAATCCACGGTAACGGTGATGCCCGGCGGGGTGGATGTCCGCGACCAGGTCGTAGTGGGCGCGACCGGCGCCACGGAGACTAGGCTCGTCGAGTCCAGCCAAGTCCCCGCGGTCTGGGACTCCGTTCCGAGGCCGCTCGTTTCGGTAACGCTAGCTGAGCTGCACCCGGGCGCCACGACGTCTGTACTTGGGGCTCCAGTCACGTAACAGGAATTCGTGGAACCGTTGGAAAAGGTGACCTGCCAGGTTCCATCTGGCTGAAGGGACCCGCCAAGCTGCCACGTTATGGTTCCGCATACGTCCGTAGTGTACGTCGCCAGGCTGTCGCTTGTTATTATTCCCCCGGATGTATCGATGCTGATTGTCTCTCCCTGCCCAGCGTTGTTTGTCCAGGTTCCGCTGATGTCGTCGCAGCTCGTCGTGGAGGCGGAGGCCGGCGGCGGCGGCGTTGGCGCGGTCTCTGATTCGGGTGGCGATTGGTATACCGGGGAGCTTGTCACGGGCTCTTGCGCTGGTTCGACGATCACCGTTCCCAGCGCCTCCCAGGGACCAGCATACCCCGAGCCCGAGCCGTAGTTGATCTGCGTTAGGACGGTGTACGTGCCGCCGGGGCCCGGATTGAAGTTGAAGTTAAGGACAACCGTCGCTTCCGTCGGGTCGGTGGCCGAGTTTGTAATGGACGTGAGGGAAACGTTGCAGAAGCTGTCGCCCTGGTTGATGCCGAAGCCCCATGTCGTCCCGGTGCCCCCGTCGTAGAGGTCCAGGCCGTCGGGCCGCCCCCAGTCGCCATAACAATGTGCGTTTCCCGAGCTGTCCTCCAGGTAAAACTGCCCCCAGGCGATGTCGTTGGCCCCGTTGGCTTGGTCATAGAGGTTGAACGCCAGCGAGACGTTGGTTGAGGGAGCGACCTCGGCGCCGTTCGACCCGCCGTTGATGCTGAGCGGGGGGAGCGTGACGGTAGGCGCGAAATTCGCCGTGACGCTCTCCGGCCCGTTGATCGGCGGCAGACTCTGTGGGCTCGTCGTGCCGCTCAGCGGGCCGCTGAACCCCAAGAACTGATAGCCGCTGTACGCGCTGGCGCTAATCGACGGGGCGGAGCCAGCCGTCAACCACTCGCTGCCGGGGCTGATGGTGCCCTCGCCAGCGGGGCTTACCGCGGTCGTCAGGTAGTACTGCGTCAGGTAAGAGGCGGTGATGGTGGTGCTGGCTGCGTACACGGTGTGCGAGAGTGCGCCGTTATCGCTCCAATACGAAAACGCGTATTGGGTTCCCGCGGGCGTCCCCGAGGGGGCGGCGGTTGACGGCACCGACACCGTGTGCTGCGATCCGGCCACCCAGGAGAAGGCGTAGGGCGAGGTGTAGTTCGCGCCGTCGACCGTCAGCGTGATTCCGGTGGGCGCCGTTGTGATCGTCTCGGAGACGTTACCACCGCCGGCCGGGACCGCGAAGTACCCGGAAATGTCCAGCACCAGTTGGGTGGAGTTCGACGCGTATGCGTCAATCCAGCCGCCTGTGTCCGGGACTACCGCCATATTGTTGGTGATGGCGCCATCCAAGGCGTCCAGCACTGTGGCGAGGGCCGGCTGCGGCTGCCCGTACTGCCAGAACTGCAGGTAACCCAGCGACGTCGGCGGCACCACGGTGGCATTCAGCACGTAGCCTTCGGTCCCCGTGGGCAAGCCGCATGAGCTCGCCGCCACATCCGCCGGCAGGGTTCCGGTGAATGCTCCAGCGCCCTCGCGCGTATCCAGCACCCGGCAGGGCGTAAGCGTGTAGAGCAGGCTGCCCCCGGCTTCGGCGGGGCGAAATAGCCCTCGATATCGATCGTCAGGTCCGTATTGTCGGCGACGTACACATCGGCCTGGAGCTGCCGAAGCAGGCCAGGCCGTTTCGTCCCGGCTCACGACCGGGCTGGAATCTTACTAACCGCCTTACTAGGTGGTCGCCCGTTTTGCGGTTACGGTCGTCGTCATCGGATCGCCGCCGCCACGGCCCGGACGGGTTACATCCAACTTGATCGTGTCGCCATCCACGGTTCCCTTGTACGTGATGACGAAGGTGTTGCCGTTGAATTCCCGCTTCACCGCGAAGGAAATGTTGTTGCCATCCACCTTGCCGTCGGAGATTTCCTGGTCGGCATTTCCACCGCGGCCCATGCCGCCCGATACCGTGCCGGTGAGAGTGCCGCCATCCGCTTTCAGATTCAGAGTGACGGTCTGGCTCCCGTTCCGACCCTGTTGCTCAAACGTCCACTTGCCGCTGACGTCGGCAGCCATCAGAGCGATGCTGGCGACCAGGGCAATCAGTACTACAAAAAGCAGCTTTTTGGTCATAGTAAACCAGTAGGCGTACCCAAACGGACGGACGTTACCCGTCGCTTTACAACGAATTGCCGCCAGGCGGAATCCGGTGCGGACAGGATTTTTGGGAACCAATCACCTCCCTTCCGCAAGCCCTAACCGATCTGGGGATTTCCTGGTTAGGCGCGCCAACCGCGCCCCGACGGACTCGGCTCGGTTACAGCACCGCGTGTTTTCAATTACTTACCGAACGACTCCATGGCGCACCGCCTGCCGCCGGCGCGCGAGCGAGCCGCTGAAATCGGGCCCCCCGAGAAATGCGGATTAGAATGAAACTAATGCCGCGCACGGCCGCCCCTTCCGCCGAGTGCCCCGCGCCGATGATCGTGGAGTGGGCCATGTCCGGGCTGGCCGCCAGCGGATTCCTGGCCGCCGCGCTGGCGGGCGCCCTGGACCGCGGTTCGATCCTTTTGGGGACCGCCGCGCTGCTGCTCCGCGTGGGCAAGCTCGTCTCCCGGCGGGAAATCCCTGGCCACAAGCTCCTCGAGTTGCTCTGTCTCCCGGTTTGCGCCGTTTGGTTTGGGGTGGACGCGCTGGCGGCCTCGCGCGACCTCCATCTTGCCGCGCTCCACGGCGCCGTCCTGACCGGCGGTTGGCAATTGGCTGTTTCCACGCTCCCCCGCTCCCGCTGGATCGCCGCCGCGTGGGGGGTCTTCGGGCTCCTGCTGGCGGGAACCGGCGGCGCGGGAGTCTCGTTTTTGTTTTTTCTGTTTCTCTTTCTGGGGTTCGGCTCCGCGGCGCTTCTGGCCGCGCAAGTCCGGCGCGGTTTCCCGGGCGGCGCGGCGGGCAAACCGATCCGCGGATTGACCCTTCGATTGCTGCTTCTGGCCGCCGCCATCGCGCTGGCGGTCATGTCCTTCACCACCGGCCTCTTTCTGCTCCTGCCCCGCGGCGCGGAAGTGGCGGCTCGAATCTCGTCCCATCGCCTCTGGATGCCGGGTTTGGCGGGACGGGTGACCCTGGGCGAAATCGGCAAGCTGCAGGCCAGCGCCCGTCCGGCTTTGCACGTTCGCATCTTTGGCGACCGCGATGGCTCCACTTTACGCTGGCGAGGGCGGGTGTTCGACCGGTTCGACGGCTCGTCCTGGCAGACCGACAGCAGCGAAACTGCCATTACGGTCGACCACGGTCATGCCGCTCTCATCTCCGGTGGCGCCGTCCGCCCCGGCGAGCGCCTCACCTACGATGTGGAGATCGAGCCCTCCAATGCCGATACGCTATTCCTGGCTGGCCGCACGGAATCGCTCGACTTGCCCTATCCCAGCCTTATCGAATCCTCCAGCGGCACCTACCGGTTGCCGTTCGCACCCTACGGCGGCATACGTTACGAAGCGTACAGCCTGCTCGAAGACCCGCCCGAGCAAGCCGGGCCGCTCCGCCCCGCGTTCCAACTGAGCCGGGACGAGCGCCGCCGCGAGTTGCAGTTGCCCAACCGGCTCGACCCCCGCATTGGCGGACTGGCCCGCGGCTGGGCGCGGTCCGCGCCTACGGACCTGGCCGAAGCCCGCGCCGTGGAAACCCATTTGCGTTCGGATTACGGCTATACGCTGGAACTCCCGCGCCGGCGTCCGGCCGATCCGGTGGCCGATTTTCTGTTCCGCCGCAGGCGCGGCCACTGCGAGTATTTCGCCTCTTCCATGACCATCCTGTTGCGCACGCTGGGGATTCCGGCGCGTCTGGCAACCGGATTCGCGGGCGGCGTTTATAACCCGCTGACCGGCCTTTGGCTGGTGCGGACCTCGGACGCTCACGCCTGGGTCGAGGCCTGGCTGGAAGGCCGCGGCTGGACCTCCTTCGATCCCACCCCCGCCGCCACCTCCGCCCCCGCCGCTTTCGAAACGCGGCTGAGCCTCTATCGCGATGCCGCCGACCTATGGTGGAACACCTGGGTGGTTGGCTACGATCCGGTACGGCAGGGTGTGTTGGCCGATCTGGTGGATCGCGGTGCGCGCCACATGGGCGTGGACTGGATGGCGTGGCTGGCCGCGGCGCGGCAATCCAGACATTCACCGCCGTTGCGGCCGCTGGCCGGCGTTCTTGCCGTGCTGCTCGGTTTAGCCTTGGCCGGATTCGGGTGGAAATCCGGACGGCAGTGGCTGCTGCGGCTCCGCTTCCGAAGACGCGTGATCGGGATCCGCCGCGGCCGGTTGTCCGCGGACGATGCCACGGTCCTGTACCGGCGCATGTTAGAGCTGCTCGGACGCCAGGGCTATCATAAGCCGGCATGGTTCACTCCGGCCGAGTTTGCCGGCACTCTGGAACGGTCCGTTTGGGGACCGCGCGTGGTCGAGTTTACGGCGGCGTACAATGCCGCACGCTTCGGCGCCGGGCGGGAGGCCCCCGCTCGTCTTTCGAAGATGCTGGACGATCTCGAAAGCGCGGTACGGGCCGGCTTAACTATGGCTGGGGCGGAACCTCGCTCCTGAGCGCCGGCGGATTGTGGCCGGGATCGCGAAAGAAGGCCATCCACAAAAACCGCTCTGGCGAACCCGGGCTTGCGGCCGCGGGCGGGATCGCGGTTAAGTGGCGCAGCAGGAAGCGGCAGGCGGCGTTACGGGATGGCTCCATGGGTGACTGCCGCATGGCGCAGCGTACGCTTTCGAGCACCTCGCGGCGCTCTTCATCCATGGTCGTCGGGCGCGAAGCCCGCTGGCGGAACATCTTGCGCGGGGCCCGCTCCAAAACCGGTGTGGCAGCCATCAACGTCCTCCGCTAGATCATATCGGACCGCGCCACACTTCCATGAATCTTGCGCATTAAAGTTCTGCGTGCGGCCCGCCGATAGGAATGCGTGGAGCGCGGATGATTTGGCTGACCCGACTAAACCAGACGGTTTTGGTACTGAACTCCGACCTGATCGAACACATTGATATTACACCGGACACGGTGATCACTTTGACCAGTGGCCAAATTCTGAGAGTGCGTGAGAGCGCGGAGGGAGTGATCCGCCGGGTGGTCGAATTCCGGCAGCGAATTCAGGCTGTGCCCGTAGCCGGTCCGGCGCCGGGGCCGGAAAGTCCGGTTCCGGGATTGGAAGGCGTCTAACCTATGGCCGAATCGCCCATTACCGCCGCTCCGCCGGCGGCCAAGCCTCGCCCCAAGGGTGGTAAGACCGGCACCGCTCATTTCGATGTCGCCACGCTGGCTGGAATCGCTCTGGCGCTGGCCGGCATCCTGGGCGGGCTGCTGCTCGAACGCGGCAGCATTCAGGATGTTGTCCAGACCACGGCCGCCATGATCGTTTTCGGCGGTACCTTCGGCGCCGTGCTGGTGACTACGCCGATGCCGGTGTTCCGCCGCGCGCTGCAAGGCCTGAAGGCGGTCTTCTTCGCACCAGACGAAGCCATCGCCAGCCGCATCGAAAGCCTCATCGAGTTTGCCACCAAAGCGCGGCGTTACGGGATTGTGAGCCTGGAAACGGAAGCGGCCGGGCTGCCGGATCCATTTCTGCGCAAAGCGATGGGGCTGGCGGTGGATGGCACGGACCTGGCCGAATTGCGCAAGATCATGGAGATCGACATTGCCTTGGCCGAGCAGGCGGGAGAGGCCGAGGCCAGAGTGTGGGAGGCGGCTGGCGGTTACGCTCCGACGGTTGGCATCATCGGCGCCGTCATGGGCCTGATTCAGGTGATGAAACACCTGGAAGACATCAAAGCGGTAGGACACGGCATCGCGGTGGCCTTCGTGGCCACGGTGTACGGCGTCGGCTCGGCGAACATCTTCTTTCTCCCCGCCGCCAATAAGTTGCGGGCGCGGCACCACGCCACCACGCTGCTGAACGAGGCGACTCTGGAGGGCGTAGTGGGCATCGTCGAAGGCTTGAATCCCACCTTGTTGCGGACCAAGCTCAGTTCGTTCGGTTCGCCCGAGGCCGCGCCGGCCAAAGCGCGGCCGGCCAAGGCGCCGTCCCGCGCGCCCCGAGCCCCCGCCGCGGCCGCACCGGCCCGCGCCGGAGCTCCGCAGCCCTGAGGACGCCACCTGGAATCATGAAACGTATCCGCCAAAGCGCCCATGACAGCCACGATCGCTGGCTGGTGTCCTACGCCGATTTCATCACCCTGCTGTTTGCCTTTTTCGTGGTGATGTTCGCCTCCACCCAGGACAATCGCCTGCGCGCCGATCAGGTATCCGCTTCGGTGCGCGACGCCCTGGAGCACGGGCAATTCAGCAGCGCCATTTCGATGGTCCTCGGGCGCGGCAAGGACCGCAACGACCGAAAGCCTCCGCACTCGGTCGATAATCCGATCGCACACAAAGTCGCCGGCCCTTCCCTCGCGCACCCGGCGGATTTGAACGCCTCGCTCGAAACCCTGGCGCGCAACCTCGCGCCCGAGCTGGCGGCCGGCAAAGTCGGGCTGCAACTGGAGGGCCGAGGGCTGGTCATCAGCCTGCGGGAGGCCGGTTTTTACGCCTCGGGAGACGATACGGTTTCTTCCGCCGGATCCGACACCCTGGCCAAGATTGCGGGCGTAGTCAACGCCCTTCCCAACCCGGTTCGTCTCGAGGGCCACACCGATTCCATTCCGATTCACAACTCGCGCTTCCACAGCAACTGGGAGTTGTCCGCGGCCCGGGCTATCGCCATGCTCGGCGTTCTGTCCAGCCGTTTTGGGGTTGCCGAAGAACGGATGGCCGTGGCCGGCTACGCCGATACGGCGCCCGCCGACAGCAATGAAACCGAGGAAGGCCGGGCGCGCAACCGGCGCGTCGACCTGGTGCTGCTGACCCGCGAGGGGGAGCTCGCCGAGCCGCCTCCCGCTAAGGGACAACCATGATTCTCTCCACTACACGCTTCGGCGACCTCAACGTCGATGAGACCCAGTCGATGGAATTCCCCGAAGGATTGCCGGGGTTCGAAGATTGCCGGCGATTCGTACCGTTTGAACACGCGGAATGCGCCGGGCTGATGTTCCTCCAGAGCATGGAGCGGCCGGACCTGTGCTTCCTGACGCTGCCGGTGCGGTCTCTGCGGCCGGATTATTGTCTGCTGCTGACGCCGGAGGATTCCGAACTGCTGGGGTTGCCCGCCGGCCGGCCACCCCGGATCGGCACCGAAGTGGCGGCCATGGCGATCCTGAGCGTGCGGGAGGGCCAACCTCCCACCGCCAACCTGCTCTCCCCGATCGTGGTCCGTGTCGCGACCGGCCGCGCCGTGCAGGCCGTCCGCCCCGACAATCGCTACGGCTGCCGCGAGCCGCTGGTACCCGAGGAGGCCCAATGCTCGTGATCCGGCGCCACGAAGGTCAGACCGTGCTGGTAGGCGACGATGTGGAAATCGTAATCATCGAGTGCGGCGGGCGGCGGGTGAAACTCGGCTTCCGGGCGCCGCGCCAGGTGGCGGTCATGCGCGGTGAAGTCAAACTGACCAGGGAGCAAAACCTGGCGGCTTCGCAGCCCGTTTCTCCGGCGGCTTTGCGCGAAGTGGGTAAGCGCCTGCCGGTTCTCGGCGCCGGCGGCGGGAAGGTCCCCGGCGTGGCTGAGATCGCCGGGCCGGTCCCTGCTCCGCACCGCGGCACAGCTTCCCTGGGAGGTGACAAACCATGACGGGCCGCGCCGCGAGGCGGGAAAAGATGAGACGGGCCGCCACGCCGGCTGCCGGATGGCTGAGCCGGGTCTTGGAAGCGCAAACGGCGGGCCGGCTGGACGAGGCCGAGAAGCTTTGCCGCCAAGCGCTCGCGCACAACTCCGCGCAACCGGATGCCTGTTACCTTCTGGCCCAGAACCTGAAACAACGGGGAAAGCTCCGGGAAGCGGCCATCCTGGCGGCGCGCGCGGCCGACGGGAGGCCGTCCGAACCGGTATTTCACCAGGGGCTGGGCGATATTCTGCAGGCCAGGAACGAATGCCAGGCCGCTTTACTGTGCTACCGGCAGGCGCTGGCGTTGCAGCCCGATCTCGTCCCGGCGCTGGTCAACCTGGGCAACACTTTGCAACGGATGGGCCGGTTCCGGGAGGCGCAAATCAGTTACGGCCGCGCCATCCAGGCCGATCCACGATGCGCCGAGGCTTATGACAATCTCGGCAACGCCTTGCGCGGCGAGGGACGGACCGAAGAATCGCTAGCGTGTCATGCCGAAGCGCTGCGGCTGCAGCCCGGCTACCCGCAAGCGCTGGTAAACACGGCCGCGGCCTTGCTGGCCCTGGGCCGCTTCGCCGAGGCGGAACGCGCCGCGCGGCAGGCTTTTGAAACGGCGCCGGAATTGCACGAAGCGGCATCGAACCTTGGGGTCGCGCTGGAGAAACTGGGGCGCCTGGCGGATGCCGAACAGTGTCTCCGCGCGGCAATCCATCGATTTCCGCGGCAGGCGTATCTTTGCGTCAACCTGGCCAGCGTTTTGCTCCGCGGGAAGCGCGCGGAAGAAGCCGAGGGTTGGTGCCGGCGCGCGCTCCAGATCCAGCCCGGATCGGCCGAGGCATACTTCAACCTCGGCTGCGCATTGCGGCACCTCTACCGCAACCAGGAAGCCTCGGAGGCTTACCAATCGGCCCTGGCGCAGCGCCCGGACTATGCCGACGCGTGGGCGGAAATGGGGGCCCTCCATCTCTCCGAGAAACGGCCCCCGGAAGCTCTGGCGTGCTTCGACGAAGCCATCCGCCGGAAGCCGGACCTGGCCGTCGCCCATCTCGATCGGGCGATGGCGCTTCTGGAGGCGGGCAATTTCGACGAGGGCCTGCAGGAATACGAGTGGCGAATGAAGTGTTTCGACCGGCCCCCGCGCGGGCTGGCTTATCCCCCCTGGAGGGGCGAACTGGTGGAGGGCAAAGCCGTGCTTCTCTTCACCGAGCAGGGTTTGGGCGATACGATTCAGTTCGTGCGCTACGCGGAAATGGTGGCCACCCGCGGCTGCCGGGTGATCGTGGACTCACAGCCGCGGCTGCTTTCGCTGGTGGCCACGGCGCGGGGCGTCGATGCCGTGGTGAGCGGAGAAGCGAAATTGCCGTCGTTCGATCTGGCAGCCTCTTTGCTTAGCCTGCCGCGCATTTTCGGAACCGGCCCCGATCGGCTGCCCGCCCGGGTTCCTTATTTGCGGGTTGCGCCGGATCGCCTTGCGGCCTGGCGACTGCGCCTGCGGAAGTCGAAAGGGGTACTGGCGGGGCTGTGCTGGCGGGGCAATCCGGACAACCCGTATGACCGGAAACGCTCGATGAACTTGGCGGCCTTGGAGGAGTTGGGCCGGCTGGAGCATGTCGAATGGGTCAGCTTGCAGTTGGGCGCCGGCGCGCGGCGGGAGGCGGAGGAGGCGGGCTGGCTGCGGCAGGTGCTGCGCGACGATTCCGGCATCGACGATCTGGCGGCGGTGATGGAGGTTTTGGACGTGGTGGTATCGGTGGATTCGATGCCCGCCCACCTGGCCGGCGCGCTGGCGCGGCCGTGCCTGCTGTTGCTGCCGTACGTAGCCGACTGGCGGTGGGGGCGGGAGGGCCGAACCACCGGGTGGTATCCCACTCTCCGTCTGTTCCGCCAGCGGCAGCCGCGGGATTGGTCGGCGCCGGCCGCGGAACTGGCCGAAGCGTTGCGCGCCTGGCCGGTTCAAGCAAAACGGGGCGGGGCCGATATGAACGAATGAAGGCAGCGGGCGGGAAAAGCCCAGCCCAGCGGCCTCCGGCAAGATGCCAATCTTTCACGACAGGACGTAAAAAATGTCACTTTCGATCCAAACCAACATCGCATCGCTCGTCTCGCAGAACGATCTGCTGACGAATACCAACTTCCAGAACCAGACCATTCAGGAGTTGTCGTCGGGGTACCGCATCAACTCCGCCGCCGACGATCCGGCCGGCCTGGCCGTGGCCAATCAATTCAAGAACAACGAAATGCAGCTCACCCAGGGCATTGCCAATGCCAACGACGGCGTCAGCGAACTGCAGATCGTCGATGGCGGTCTGACCAACATTAGCAATATTCTCAATCGTTTGCAGACGCTGGCTACCGAATCGGCGTCGCAGACCTTTACCGGCAACCGTTCCACCATCAATAACGAGTATCAGAACCTGCTGTCGGAAATCGACCGGCAAGCGTCCAATATCGGGCTGGCCGGCACCACCACCGGCGACTCGAATAACACCAACATGTCGGTTTACATCGGCGGCGGCAGCACGCAGACCAATTCGCAAGTGCAGATCGATCTGAGCGGTAAGACCAATCAGGTCGATTCCGTGGGCCTGGGCCTGGGGGGGACCAATGTTTCCGCGGGCGGCACGGAGCTGTCGTACGTGAACGGCACACCGGCCGTCGTTGCCAACAACGTTAATCTCAACAACGCCGGCGGCGACTATTCGGACAACCAGGCGTTCACGTTCAATATCGAAAACGCAGCGGGGGCGGCGGCACAGGTGACGGTTTCCACCGGAGTGGGCACCGCGGCTACGACCGCGGCCGATGCCATTGCGAATGTCAACGCGGGGCTCACAGCCGCGAACACCGGGATAACCGCCTCGATCGCCGCTGACGGCACGCTGCAGTTTTCCGGCTCGGTAGCGTTTAGCGTGCAGGCCGGCACGGCGGCCGGCGGCGACGGCAACGCCAACGCCGGCGGCATAGCCGCAAACCTCAGCTATGCGGACAACAACGCAACCATGTATTCATACAATCAGGCGGCACCGGGTACGGCCCTTGGGACTCCCGGGGCTTGGACCGGCCTAACTACTGGGGAGACCGTCGCGGTAACCAACGCGCAAGGAACGGTCGATGTAACGCTCAATGCCGCCGATACCACCACCAACGCCTCCACCATCGCCGCCCTGAATACGCAACTGAACTCTATCGGAATCTATGCGGTGGCAAACTCCGTGGGCGGCACTGACGCCAATCCGAACGCAGCGGGCGGATTCACCCTGCAGAGCGCAAGCGCATTCACTCTGGACAAAACGGTGGCGGATGCCTCGGCAACGAACTCGGTGTTCGGAACGGGCGGCAGCACGGGGGCCATCGCCGTGACCGGCCCTACAACTCTGGCGAGCGGAGCCGCCGACACCGCGATTAATGCCATCGCCGCCGCCGTGTCGCAGCTCGGGCTGGTGCAGGGCCGCGTCGGCGCCGGAGAGAACCAGTTGAATTATGCCATCAGTCTGGCCACGTCGCAGCTCACCAACTTCACGTCGGCGGAATCCCAGATTCGCGACGCCAACGTCGCCCAGGAGGCAGCCAACCTGACCAAAGCGCAGGTATTGCAACAGGCGTCTATTGCCGCCATGGCGCAGGCCAATTCGGCTCCGCAGCAGTACCTGGCCTTGTTGAAGGGTTAGTAGCAGCGGTTTCAGCGGAGGACGTATCGCCGCTTGAGGCGCAAGCGTAAGCGGCCGGCCCGGGCGGGTTGTTTCGGAGCGAGTCTTCGAGGCGGCCTTCCCGGGCGGCCGCCATCTTTTGGAGGAGAATATGAGCTCGGTTTCTTCCACCAGTTCGCTATTCACCGGGACCAGCCAGTTTTCAAGCGAATTGCAGACGGCACTGCAGACCGAAATGACGGCCGCCGAAGAGCCGCTGACGCAGATGCAGACGGATCTGACGACGATGCAGTCGCAGCAAACCGAGCTGGGCACCTTAAGTTCGGATTTCACCAAACTGCAGACGGCGATCGCCAATGTAGCAACCGCGGTTGGCTCCAGTTCGTATTCGGCTTCGCTTTCGAGTTCGACGGTGGCGTCGGTTACTTTAAGCGGCACGCCCGAAATCGGCAACTTGAGCCTGGATGTCAGCACCATGGGGACAGTCGACTCCTCGATGAGCTCCGATCCGTCCGGAGGAGTCACTACCAAAGTGACGGACCCGAGCAAGGGCAATATCAGCGATGCCACCGGCTACACCCTGACGGTAGGCTCGGCTTCGACCACCATTACCCCCAGCGGCACTTCGTTATCGGATCTGGCCGATGCCATTAATCAAAGCGGCGCGGCGGTGGAAGCCATGGTGGTGAATATCGGCTCGTCGGCTTCGCCGGATTACCGGCTCTCCGTCCAGGGCACCCAGTACGGGGATCAGGCGATTCAGCTCACGGCCAACGATGGCACCGAATCGGGGGATTCGTTGTTCACGCTCGGGACGACGCCCGGAACGGACGCCACCTATCAGGTAAACGGCGAACCGTCGACTCCGATTTCCACTTCCAGTTCCACGGTGACGCTGGCGTCGGGAGTCACCGCCACGCTCAAGAGCACCGGCACCACTACCATCGGCATTGCCCGTTCCACGTCGGCACTGACCAATGCCCTCTCCAACCTGGCGAGCGCTTATAACAGCGCGGTGACCGATCTGAACAGTAACCACGGGCAGAGCGGAGGCGCTCTAACCGGCGACAGCGTGGTGAACTCGCTTTCGCAAACGCTCCAGAGCATAATGGATTATTCGAGCGGGAGCCCCGGGAGCTCCGGGTACACCTCGCTGACCGGCCTGGGCTTTTCTTTCAGTACGACCGGGGTGCTGTCCTTCGATCCAACCACCATCGACGACGCCTCCAGCAGCCAACTGAGCCAGGTTTTCAGCTTCCTGGGCTCGCCGACGGTAACCGGCTCGTCGGCGGGAAGCGGGTTTCTGGAGACGGCGACGAACGCGATGACGTCGGTCCTCGATCCCTCCACGGGGTATTTGGCCAGCGACATCACCCAGGTCGGAAGCAATATCACCGCCGAAAACACCAAAATCAGCAACGAAGAGACGTCGCTCGAAAGTTTGCAAACCAGTCTGACCAGCCAGATGACGGCGGCGGACTCTTCGATATCCTCGATGGAGCAGCAGTTGGAGTACATGCAAAGCCTGTTTTCCGCCACCCAGGCGGAAGAAGAAACGATTGCGATGGGCTAGGGGAGAGTGAAGTTTGTGAATCAGCTACCCGGGTTGGACCAAGCCGAGGAGAGGCTACGGAGCGCAGCCGCGAGCGGCGATTTTGACGCTGCCCAGCGAGCGGCGCTCGATTATACGCGCGCGGTGGAGCGGACCCTGGCCGGGTTGGCGCCGACCGCGGCGGCCGCGCGCATCCGTCAGGCGATGAGCGCGGTGGAGGCGGCGCGCCGTCAATTGTGCGTGGCCCGGACACGGCTGGAGCGCCGTCTGCGGGCGGTGGAACGGAGGGTGCGCTTTCAGCAGACCATCCTTCCCACCAGTAGCTGGCGAATCGAGGCCTGAGGCGCTCCCGTGGGCACCGCCGCTCTATCCGGCGGATTGCGATGCCGTTGGGAAAGCGCTTTTGCGCGCCGCGAGAATCAGCGACAGCCCGGGCCATGGCATCAGGCCGTCGATGCGGCGCCAGAACCAGACCGTCTTATCGAACAGCTTCAAGACCAGCTTGCTGATCCGGCGCGAGCCCAGCAGGCGGCTGTAGGCCAACCAGGGCACGACGCCCGGTTTGTTCAAGCTATACGCCTTCTCCACCTGGAATCCATGCGACTCGAGCAGCGCCGCGGCTTGGGCGCGCCGGTAGCGCCGTTTATGACCCAGGCTGCGATCCAGACTGCCGTAAAGGAAAGGTCCGTTGGGCACCAGCACCACCAGCGTCCCACCCGCTTTCAAAGTGCCGCGCAGCCGGTCCAGCACCGGGCCGGGATCCTCGACGTACTCCAGCACGTTCAGGCATAGCACCGTGTCGAACCTTCCTCCCAGCCCGGCGAAATCCTCGGCGGCTTCGGGATCGAGGCGCCTCACTTCCACGTTGGGCGTGCGCAGAAACCGGTTCCGCAGCGCGTGCAGACGCAGCGGATCGGCTTCCGCCGCCACGTAGAGCAGCCTCCGCGACATCAGCCGTCCGGCGAAGTTGCCGATCCCGGCTCCGATCTCGAGCACAGTGTCGCCGAGATGCGGACGCAGTTTCCCGCACAGCCAGCTCAGGTATTGCGGCGTCCCGGTCAGGGTATCAATGACTCCGCGGCCGTAGGGCTGCGCGTACAGATCGTCGATCAGCCAGAAACGCAGCACCACCAGCAGGGCCTTCACCCCGTCCTTCCAGCCGATCTTCTTGCCTTCCTCGTAAGTGCGGCCGTGATAGCTGATGGGCACTTCGTAGATGCGCAGCTTGCGCTTGGCGCTCTTCATGACGATTTCCGGTTCGAAACCGAACCGGTCGCTGCGGATGGGAATACTCTTCAGCAGGTCCGTGCGGAACACTTTGTAACAGGTCTCCATGTCGGTGAGGTTCAGGTTACAGAACATGTTCGCAATCAAAGTCAGACCCTGGTTCAGCATCGTATGCCAGAACAGCAGCACCCGCCGTTGTTCGCCGGAGAGGTAGCGGGAGCCAAAAACCGCGTCGGCGTGTCCGTCCAGCAGGGGTTTCATCAGCTTCGGGTACTCGGAAGGGTCGTATTCGAGGTCGGCGTCCTGGATGAGGGAAAAGTCGCCGCCGGCTTGCTCGATGGCGGTACGCACGGCCGCGCCTTTTCCGCGGTTGCGTTCGTGCCTATACAGCTTCAGGTCCGGGTGCTCGGCGGCAAACCTCTCCAGGATGGCGAAGGTGCCGTCGGTGGAGCAGTCGTCCACCAAAATCAATTCCCTCTCCATGTTTTCCGGGAGGGGCGCGGCCAGCACCTGCAGCAGGCACCGTTCCACCACCGTCCGCTCGTTGTACACCGGGATCAGAATCGAGAGCTTCACAGGTCCACGAGTGTAACAAGAGCGGGGAGCGAACCCCAACACCCAGGAGAGTTCGGAATCTCGACACAGCAGGGACGAATGCCTGCGCCACGGGGGGTGTCAGGCTGCGCCGGGGAGGGGTTTGTTCCAGGAGTCGGCGGATTTGTGCATTTTTGTGCTTTTTGCGGCGGGTAATCGGGACGCGCGGCGTTCCTCGAGTTCGGACGGGGTGGGAGCGGTGGCTTGTTCGATGATGAATCGGGCGGCTTTGAACTGGACGCTGGGCGAAGCTTTGTCGTCGCGGAGGATGCCGCCGAGGGTTTGGTAGGCGAGGTCGGCCAGGGTCATGGCTCTTTCGCGAAGCATGAGGTCGCGATCGGCGAAGGCTTGTTTGAGGGCGGCGGCGAAATGGGGCAGGTCGCGGCGCCAGGCGAGGACGTCCTTGCGGAGGACTTTGGCCAGGGTGACGGCGCCATGAATGGTGCCACCGGAGGCGATCACGTCGATGACCTCCTGCTGTTGCGGTGTGAGTTCGGGATCGGTCATGAGAACCTCATCTGGCCAACACGGTAACAGGCGGGCGCGTGCGAGACGGGGTGAGGGGGATGGGCCGGATGGGGGAGAGGCGAAGGAAAGAAAGGGGTAAGACCGGTCAGGGAAAATTTTGAAAGTTTGTGACTGGGTTTTTTGGGGGGCGGGAAAGGCAGCGGCGAGAAGATGGGCGGCGGTGCGGGTTGTGCAAAATTGTGCAGATTTGGGGGAAAAGCTATTAGAGTGTCCACAAAAACAGGTGGGCGGAAAGGCGGCTGCAGCCATGATTGGCTGCCCACAGCGCAGCGTAGCCGCAACGAAGAGCGCCGGGATGGGTCCCGGCGTGGCAGACCGAGGGTCCGCTCCACGAAAAAGTCGTGGCGGCGGGAGAAGAATGACCGGCGACAAGATCGCCGGCGGTACGTGCGATAATTGGTTGAAGATCCCCTCACGGCATGGACCGCGAATTCATCCGCAATTTCTCTATCATTGCGCATATCGATCACGGCAAATCGACGCTGGCCGACCGGCTGCTCGAAGCTACCGGCGCGCTTCCGCAGCGCGAAATGATGGAACAGGTTCTCGACACCATGGACCTGGAGCGCGAGCGCGGCATCACCATCAAGGCGCACGCGGTCCGGCTGAACTACCGCGCCGACGACGGCAAGCTGTATCAGCTCAACCTGATCGATACGCCCGGACACGTCGATTTTTCCTACGAAGTTTCGCGCAGCCTGCAGGCGTGTGAAGGCGCGCTGCTGGTGGTGGACGCGTCCCAGGGAGTGGAAGCGCAAACGCTGGCGAACACGTACCTGGCGCTGCACCACAACCTGGAAATCATCCCGGTGATCAACAAGATCGATCTGCCGGCGGCCGAGCCCGAGCGGATCCGCGAGCAGATCGAAACCGTGATCGGTCTGGATGCGCGCGACGCGGTACTGGCCAGCGCCAAGCAAGGCGTGGGCGTACACGAGGTGCTGGAGCACATCGTGCTGCTGGTGCCTCCGCCCAAGGGTTCGTCCGAGGCCCCGTTGCGCGCCCTGATTTTCGATTCCTGGTTCGACGCCTACCGAGGTGTGATCATCCTGGTAAGGGTGGTGGACGGGGTTCTGCGCAAGGGCCAAAAAATCCGCCTGTGGTCGAACGGTCAAACCTTCGAAGTGGAGGCCGTCGGCTATCAATCCCCAAAAGCCACGCCTTGCGACGAGCTTTCGGCCGGCGAGGTGGGCTTTCTATCCGCCAACATCAAAACCGTTTCCGATGCCAAGATCGGCGATACCATCGTCGACGACGAAACCCCGGCTTCCGAACCGCTGCCCGGATTCGAGGAGATCAAGGCGATGGTCTTCGCCGGTCTGTATCCGGTGGAATCGCACGAGCATGGCCTGCTGCGCGATGCGCTCGAAAAGCTGCGCCTCAACGACAGCGCCTTCAGCTTCGAGCCGGAGAACTCGGTGGCCCTGGGTTTCGGCTTTCGCTGCGGATTCCTCGGCCTGCTGCACCTGGAAATCGTGCAGGAGAGGCTGGAGCGCGAATTCCATATCGACCTCATCACCACCGCGCCGGGCGTGCGCTACCGGGTGACTTCAACCTCCGGGGAGTTGCTCGAAATCGACAACCCGACCAAGTTCCCCGATCCGTCCGAGATCAGGCAGATCGAGGAGCCGATCATCGACGCCACCGTCATCACCCGCGAAGAATACCTGGGCGGTATTCTCAAGCTGCTCGAAGAAAAGCGGGGCACGCAACAGAAGTTCGAGTACATCGGCGCGGGCCGGATCATGCTGGCTTACCAGTTGCCGCTCAACGAAATCGTTCTGGACTTCTACGACCGGCTGAAATCCGCCTCGCGCGGCTACGCTTCGCTGGACTACCACCTGGCGGGATTCCGCGTTTCCCCGCTGGTCAGGCTGGACGTGCTGGTGGCTGGCGAACCGGTGGACGCGCTCTCCCTGATCGTACACCGCGACTTCGCCTACGAGCGCGGCAAGGAGCTGATCTCGCGGCTCCGCCGGCTGATCCCGCGGCAGATGTTCGAGGTAGCGCTGCAAGCCGCCATCGGCAATAAGATCGTGGCGCGGGAGACCATCTCGGCCCTGCGCAAGAACGTGCTCGCCAAGTGTTACGGCGGCGATATCTCGCGCAAGCGGAAGCTGCTGGAAAAGCAAAAAGAGGGCAAGAAGCGAATGAAGCGGGTGGGCCGCGTGGAGATTCCGCAGGAGGCGTTCCTGGCCGTATTGAAAGTCGGGCAGAGCGAAGAAGACGAGTAGCCGCCGGCCTCAATCTTCGGTGAGTCGCTCGCGGCCGATCGAAACGCCGAATATGTAGAGGAAGCGATGGAGGCAGCGGTGGCAGCGGTTGATGCTCACGCCGAAGCGCCGCAGAGTCCGTTCGAACCCGTCCTGCGGCCGCGAAGGACGTGGGTCACGGGAGCCGCACCGGGGGCAGAAAAGAGGGGCGCGCAGGCCGCGGGTGGCGACGGCCGGGTTGGTCGACGTCGGCTCCGTAGCGTGTGCTTGCCCGATGGATGTTTCCGCCGCTCGGGGCGGCACGGGCACCGGTTCGCTCCCGGCGGCGTCAGGCGCGGTCACGTCAGGCTCGGCCCAGTCAGGCCCGACGGCATCGGGCTCCGAGCGATCGACGTCCGAACACGGTTCGGGCCTGGGGGAGCCAACCAGCGCGTACTGCAGCTTCAGTCCCGCCAGCAGGACTTCCACGCGCTGCAGGCGCTGTTCCGGCCTCTTTTCCAGGCAGTGCGAAACCAGTTGCGCCAGAGCCGGCGATAGGTTCTTGAGCGGAGCGGGGTCCCGCTGCAGAATTTCGCCTCGCAGGGCGGCTTGATTGGTGGCCGAAAACGCGCGGCGCCCGCTCAGCATTTCGTACAGGATCGCGCCCAGGGAAAACAGGTCGCTGCGCGGATCCAGGTCTTTGCCCCGAACCTGCTCGGGAGAGAAATAGGGCGAGACGTCGGCCACTTGGGGGGAACCCAAACTCGCCCGGCCTCCCACGATGGCCACGCCGGTGGGCTGAAGGAAGGCGAAGACGCGGCTGCGTGCGTGAACTTCCCGCAAATGTGCCGCGAGGTCGATGCCGTATCGCAGAGCTTCCGCTAAAGGCAGCGGGCCGTGGCCCAGACGGCGATCCAAGGTTTCGATTCCGGCGGGCCACGGCGACGCTTGGCCGTCAGTTGCCGTTATTCGAGACGACAAAAGCCTTGGCTTCGCCATGCTCCACCATCGATCTGTGCATCTGATCGAAGGCTTCCACCACGTGCTCCATCACTTCATCGGTTTGGGTGACGGCAGCCTCGACCGCCAGGATGGCCCGGCCATGGGCGTGTACGAGATTCTCCAGTTTCGAGAGCGAACTGCGTACCGCCTCGATGGATTCGGCGACCGAAACGGCGTGGGCCCTCTGCTCGTCGGCCGCGGCCTCCAGCGCGCTCACCGATTGGCGCAGTTGGGCGGCACCGGTTTCGTGCGCCGCCTGATGCGCGGCGGCGCGCCGTTCGAGGGCGTCCAACTGAAAACCGAGCGAGGCTACCATGCCTTTCCACTCCGGCGCCTGCCGGGCGTGGCGCGCCGCGGCGCCCGCCAGCTTCAGCTCGATGAGCACGGCGCCGATGCGCTGCCAGCGGCGCAGCGGGTCCTTGGCCAGGCAGCGGCGCACCAGGCGCTCCATGGAGGGTGAGGCGTTCGGGAGCGGCCGCGGCTCTTCCTCCAGAATGGCGCGCCGCAGCTCGTCGGGGTCCGGCGATCCATTTTCCCAGGCCACCGGCGGCCGGCCGCTCACGATTTCGTACAGAATCGCGCCCAACGAGTAGATATCGCTGCGTGCGTCGACCGCGCCGCCTTGCGCCTGTTCGGGCGAGCTGTACGGGTTCAAGCCATCCTGCCGCGCGCCGGCGAGAAGGGTCACGGCGCCGTCTTCGATTTCGATGGTGTCGGGGGTAAGGTTGCCGAACACCGAGCCTTTTTCGTGCAATTCACGAAGCGATTGGGCCAGCGCGACGGCGATGGCGCCAACGGTTTCCGGCGCAACCGAACCTTGGTTCAGTTGGCGGGCTAATGTCGTCTTTTCCTGAGTATTCATGGCAGTGTAGACTTGTCTAAAACAGTAGCCGAACCGGGCATCGGCGACAAGTTCGGATAGTCCGTTAGTCGGGCTAGTACTTATGCGCGATTTAGGGCATCCTGTTACATTGACGACAAGAGAGAATTCGCATGTATAACCCTCGGCAAGAGCGTTACCACCAGATGAGCTACCGGCGTTGCGGCGCCAGCGGGATTCGGCTGCCAGGTATCTCGCTGGGCTTGTGGCACAACTTCGGCGGGGTGGACAGCCTCGAAAACGGCCGCGCGATCCTTCGCCGCGCCTTCGATCTGGGTGTGACCCACATCGACCTGGCCAACAATTACGGCCCTCCCTACGGCTCCGCCGAACAGACCTTCGGCCGCCTTCTGAAACTGGACCTGGCGCCCTATCGCGACGAGCTCATCATCTCCACCAAGGCCGGCTACGACATGTGGCCCGGCCCCTATGGGGACTGGGGATCGCGCAAGTATCTGCTGGCCAGCCTGGATCAAAGCCTGCGGCGGACGGGCCTGGAGTACGTCGACATCTTCTATCACCATCGGCCCGATCCGGAAACGCCTCTGGAAGAAACCATGGGCGCGCTGGACCAGGCGGTGCGATCGGGCAAGGCGCTTTATGCCGGCGTGTCCAATTACAATCCGGCCGAGACGGCCCAGGCCGTGGCCATACTGCGGCGCCTGGGAACGCCCTGTCTGATCCATCAGTTCGCTTACTCCATGTTCCGCCGCGCCCCGGAAAGCGGGCTGTTGCATACGCTTGCGAGCGAAGGCGTGGGCGGCATCGCGTTTTCGCCGCTGGCGCAAGGTCTGCTGACGGAGCGGTACCTGGACGGCATTCCCGCCGATTCCCGCGCCGCCCGCCCCAACGCTTACCTGAAGCGCCAGGACGTGGATGAGACGCGCGTAGCCAAGGCGCGCGCTCTCGCCCGGTTGGCTAAGGCGCGCGGCCAGTCGCTGGCGCAGATGTCGCTGGCCTGGGTGCTGCGCCACGCCGCCGTCACCAGCGCGCTCGTCGGCGCCAGCCGGGTGGACCAACTGGAACAGAATATCGCCGCGCTGGAGAAGCTCGATTTCAGCGGGGAAGAACTGGCGGGGATTGAGGGGATTCTGGCGGGGTGAGGGGGGCGGCTTAAAGCACGCGATGGTACCAGTTCCGATCCGGCACTTCGGCGCGGATCTCGGACAGCGCTCCGGGGACAGCGCCACTCCGGTGCGGGCTCGTTCTCCTCCGTTTTAGCATCAACAGAGCCCCTACCGGCAGGCATCTCGTTTTGGGGGGAGTGCGTTCGGCTGTAATTGGATGAATGTTTCAGACATCGAAGTGGTAAACTCTCCTGGTGGCACCAAGTGAGCGCCGCGTGGTTGGCTTCTCGTCTGGTGCCGCGGTCGAGAACGACGGAGGTCGTCATACACTACTTCTTTCGCCTCCTGGCGCCGTCTTTTTTCCTGTGGTGCGCATCGCCGTCGCCGTGCCTTCAGACGCGGCCCCAGCCGGCGCCCGCCGCCTTGTTGGAGCCGACCGTGACCACAGCGCTTATCGCGGGCGGGGCGACGGTTCTTGCCGCCCTGATCACTTCTCTAATAGCCCTAGCCAAGTCCCGAAAGACGGAAAAGGCGGCTCTCTCGCTCGACGACCTGCTGGAGGCGAAGAACATCGACAACATGATTGCCGCCATCCAAGATCGCCGCCACTTCGTATCCGAGGGCCATATCCTCGGCACGTTGATGATGGAATACGAGCACCCAGACGCGTGGGCACAATTCCGAAGGTTGATTTTGGACGAGAGCTTGGTGAGCCAGATGATCGAAAAATCCGTCGCGGAGAAAGCGGAGATCGCGAGGGAGATTTTCGGCCAACTGGGTCCACTGTTGGGGGGCGATTCCCGAGTAGGGCCGGATGAGCCGGGCCAGACGCCCGCGTCCCCGCCGAGGCGGCCGAAATCGCCCAAAAGGGGGAACTCGTGAGCGGAAGGAGAAGTAACGTGCGGTTTGAGATTGATGTATTCAACCCGTCGGACTATGCCAGGGGCGGTCCTGTGACGGCACCCTGGCAGCCCATCCAACGCGCGACCGGGATAGGCGCGAATGCCTTCCAGTTACTGGACGGGAACGGCCGCGGGATTTCCGCCCAGATCGACCGTATCGATCCCGCCGATCCGAGCCTCGACACACTGGTCTTCTCCCTGCCTTCGCGGGTGGCGCCGGGGCCCGACGACTACTCGCGGGCGAGCGCAACGGTGTTTCTTGAGGCTGGCTCCGGGCCTCGGCCGGAGGTTTCCCCCGTACCTGCGGACTCACCGGCCCGGGTAGAGCTTTCCAGTGGAGCGCTAACGGTGTCGCTCAGCCTGGCTCCATGCCAGGACGACAGCGGCCACGACTGGTTTGCCGGATCGGCGCAGAGCGTGCGGCGCGGTGCGACCGAGATGCTGGACGTCTGGCGCTCTCTCCTCGGATTTGTCGAACACGATCCGGAGAAACGCTGTGTGCAGATCGACCGGTTGCTGCTCAGCCAGCCGCCGCGGGCGGGATTGCCCGATCAGGAAATACATCTGCATAAGTCCCCATATCAACTCGTTTCCGTCTGCTCCGGCCCCATCCGTGAAGGATACACCATTATGTCGGCGCCGTTCGGATACGTATACTGGGACCCGTCCGAAGGGTCGCGCGAGACGCTCGTCTGCAACTTTTTCCGGAGCGTAAGTCTCTACCGCGGTTCCGACTGCGTCGTAGAGGAACTGTGGCTGAAGGGCACGGCAGCCGGCGGCGACGCCGAGTCGACCAACCTGTCATTTTCCGCGCGCTACTTTGCCAATATGAACCTGGGGTTCGACCCGGTCGTGTACCGGTTTGAAACCGTGCCGGACTGGTTCGCCGTCGGTTATCCTGATGGAGATGTCCATCCAGGCTACGGGTTCGCGACCGATGCCCATGCCAGACATTTGCGCCATCCGCATCCCGGGTATCCCGACGCGCGGAACGCCTATCGCACGTTCTCCTGGGAACTGCATCCCAGCAAAAGGGCCCGGTGCCTGCACCTGTTTTACCTCGACGGGGCCGTCCCGGTGGAACACAGGGCGGGTCACGCGTGGTATGAAGAGATATACAAGCCCCTCAGAATTAAGATCCGTGGAGGTCGAACACATGCCGGAACAACCGGTCTTTGAAAATGCCAGTCATGCGGTCAAACTCCTGAACGCCGACGAGTTCATCAAGAAACACCGCAGCGAGATCTTCGAGCGGCTCGCGGGTGCCGAGGCGAGCGTCAAGGGCATGGGCCCGGAGGGCAATGTCGTCTTCGTCGCCGAGTGCCTTCCCTTCGTAGCCGCGATCGTACACGTCGGCAGTACGCTGGACAAATTTCGAGAAGCCAGGGATTGGGTGCGCGGCAAACTGGAGCATGCCGATGCCGTTTCCGTGCTGTCGGCGTTGACTTTTCTCTATATCGTGGACAAGGGCCTAGAATTCGCCACCCAACAGAATTCCGCGGAGCTGCCTGTCTGGCAGAGTATGCGCAGCCGGCTCGAGAGCCTTTTGCCAGCCTCGGGATCCGCGGGTGGAAGCGCTAGCGCCTTGAGCGCGCAGTCACCAGCACACATTTCGGTTGCAACCACGCTTGAAAGTGTTTCGGCGGCCGATTCCTGGCCAAGCGCTAACCAAAGTTCGTAGCAACTGGTGTGGCCAACCTCGGTTAGAATTATCTCGTGATGCCGCTTGGAGCCGAGGCAGCCGCCTCCGGGTCCGCAGCTCGGAGTTCGTACGCAACCGCATCCGATATTTGAGAGAGCCCGCTTCGCCGTCGAAGAGCAACTGAAGCTGACGGAGTTCGTTCGCGACCACCGCCCGCAGATCTACGACCTGATCGCGGGTGGGGAGCCCCTACTGCCCGCCGCGGACAGCGCCGTCGATTCTGGCGGTAGCATGGTGGCCTGGGCTCTTCCGCTCGCTGCCCGCGTCGCACTTGCAGGCAGTTCGGAGGCGGACTTCCGGCGCGCGGTAGCGTGGGTCCGCGCGGCCCTACCTGCCGCCGATCCCGTCTCCGTTCTGTCAGCGCTCACCCTCATCTACCTTGCCCATCATGGCCAAGAAGAGGCGTCGGCAGACCCGCATCGCGTTCAGCTCTGGCAGAGAATCGGCTGGGAGATCGAGAGCTTGCTCGAATCCGCGGCGCCAGAATGCCCTTCAAACGGCACGGAGCGTGTGTAGTCGCCGCTTACAGCACGTGATAGTATCCGTTGCGCTCCAGCACTTCCACGGGGATTTCGAACAGGTCGCTGAGGGGGGCGCTCCGCAGGACTTCGCGCTTGGGGCCGTCGCGCAGCACCTTACCGCGCTGGATGAGCACCACGCGTTCCATTTCGGGAATGATGTCGGGCAGGTGGTGGGTTACCAGCACGATGCTCAACCCGCGGCGGGCCAGGACGCGCAGGATTTCCCGCAACTCATAGGTGGCGCGGAGGTCGAGGCTGGTGGTGGGCTCGTCGAATACCAGAGCCTTGGGGTCGTGAACCAGGGCGCGTCCGATCAGGATGCGGCGGGCCTCGCCGGAGGACATTTCCGTGGCCGGGCGCTCGGCCAGGTGCCCGATCTCGAGCAGGCGCATCACCTCGCGCGTTTTTCGCTCCATCTCGGGGGTGACGGTGTGGTGCGGCCACACCCCCACGCTGCCGAAGAATCCCGAGAGCACCATCTCGTAGCCGGGATAATCGCGGGTACACATGTGCATCCAGTCGTTCGATACCAGGCCAAGCTGGTTTCTCAGCTCGAATAAATCCCAGCGGTCGCGGCCGAGGATGTGCAGGCACCACGGTTCGGATTTCTGCCGGGGATACAATTCGCGGGCCATCAGCTTGATGAAGGTGGACTTGCCGGATCCATTGGGTCCCAGCATGGCGACGTGCTCACCCTGCGCGATGGAAAGCGAGAACCCGTCGAGCACGCGGCGGCCGCCGCGCTCCACGGTAACGTTTTCCAGGCGAATCAAGGGAGTCGAAGTCATGGTTTCTACCATTGTATTTGTCCGGCGAAAAGAACCGGGGGAGGAGATGGCCGGCGGCACCGGGCGTGACTGAAATCTGACAGAAGTCACACCAAGCGGTGACCATAGGCGAGTTGCGGGTCTGAGACCGTTCCCGCTATACTCCGGAGTTAAAACTTTCGCAACCAGGAGCAGCGCTGCCAAAAGCGCGAGCAGATAGGAGTCGGAATATGAAGGCAACTCTTGATCGATTGATCGGCGGCATGGCGGCGTTTGCCCTGCTGGCCGGGGCCGCGTTGACGGCTGTCGCGCCGGCGGCAAAAGCACAGGCCGCGCCGGCGGCACCGGCGGCAAAACCGGGGAAGAATTACAAAGACGCAGCCGAGTACAACATGTACAAGGCGGCCGGCGACGACATCGGGGCCAAGAATTTTGCCAAGGCCATCACCGATCTGGACGCCTGGAAGGCGAAGTATGCCGGTTCGGATTTCAAGAACGAGCGGGAAATCATGTACATCCAGGCTTACACGGGCGAGAACCAGTTTGGCAAGGTGGTGGATACGGCCGGGCCGATGCTGGACCAGGACCTGAACGCAATCTTCGCCGATCCGAACGCGGGGCCGGGGCAGGTGATCACGCTGCTCTACAACGCGACGGTGGCGATCGTCCGGGTGCAGAATCCGACCCCGGAGCAGTTGGCGATCGGCAAGAAAGCCGCCACCCAGCTTCGCGATTTTAACCGCAAGCCGGGAGCGGTCAGCGACGCGGATTGGAATAACGCGCGCACGCAACAGTTGCAACCTCCCGCCAAAGCGGCGCTGATGTACATCGCGAGTCTGCCCGGGACCCTGGCGATGGCCAAGACTCCTCCCGATTGCGCCGGCGCGGAAGCCGCGTTTGGCGCGGCCCTAAAAGAAAACCCCGATAGCGCCGCGATCGCCTATAGCCTGGGCCGGGCCTATTACTGCGAGAAGAAACTCTCCGAAGCCGTTTACGAGTTTCAGCGGGCCGCGGTGACCGATGCCACCCTTGGCGATCCGAAGACCGACGCCAAGAAGATCATCAGTTTCTCCGATAACGCCTATACCAAGCTTCACGGGAGCGATGAAGGACTGGCGGATTTGAAGACCGCGGTGAAGACGAGCCCCCTGCCCCCGGATGGCTTCCATATCAAGACGGCGACCGAAATCGCCGAAGCGAAGGAAGCCGAATTCGAGAAGAGCAACCCGCAGTTGGCGCTGTGGATGAAGATTAAAGCCGCCCTGGCGGACACCAACGGCGACGACTATTTCAACAACCAGCTCAAAGGCTCGGCCGTGCCGAAATTGAAAGGTACGCTGGTGGACGCCAAGCCGGCCTGCCGATCCAAAGAACTGCTGATCGCCGTGCCGCTGCCCGATGCGCAGCAACCGCTCCAGGCGGAAATCACCCTCAAGCTGGATGCGCCGCTGACCGGCAAGCCGGAGTTGAACGCCGAGATCCAGTTTGAAGGCGTTCCCGGCGCCTTCGCCAAGGATCCTTTCATGCTCACCCTGGATGTCGAGAAGGCCAAAGTGGACGGCTTGAAGACTACCCCTTGCACGCCCGCTCCCGCGCGCCCGGCGACAAAGAAGAAGTAGCCAGCTATCACGGAAGGCGCCGGTAGAGGCTAAGCCGCACCGGTGCCTAACTGATCTTGGGAAATCCGTTCCGGGCAACCGCTCCCTCACGGTCGCGGCTCGGTAAGTGAATGCAAACACACGGCATCTGTAACCGAGCCGCGACCGTGAGGGAGCGGTTGCCGCGCCTAAATTGCGAAATCCCGAGATCGGTAGAGCACCCGGGTCCCACCAGTACCAAACTTCGGCTGTGCGGCTTGCTATACTGAAGTTAAGTCCTGGGGGACCCGATTTTCAGTCATGCCCCTTTACGAATATCAATGTGAAGGCTGTGGGAAGACGTTTGAGCTGATTCAAAAGTTCTCGGACGAGCCCTTGACGGTTCACGGCGAGTGCGGCGGCGCAGTCCGGCGCCTGATCTCGCCGTCAGCTCTGCAGTTCAAGGGAACCGGTTGGTATGTAACGGATTACGCGCGCGGAAACAGTTCGGGGTCGAACGGCGGAAACGGCCATAAGGATGGCCGGACCGAGCCGAAATCCGAAACCAAATCCGAGCCGAAATCCGAAACCAAGTCGGAAACCAAGCCCGCCAGCTAATTACGCGCCACAGGCTGCCACGGATTTCACGGCAACCTTGCGGTAAGAATCGACGAAGCGATAGAACGCCGGGTCTACGCGCACCGCCGGTTCCGAGGGTCGTGTCGTGCGCGCCTGGGTCCTGAACTCGTACTTGTCGATGGAGCAGACGGCCCGTGGTCCATCCGAGCGCAGCACCCTGCCGTAAGTCACCAGGCGCACCGGGCACTGGTCGTCCAACTTCACCGGCCAGGCGATGGAGATTTCGGCGAAGGTATCTGTTTTCATAGGATTGGCAGCCAAGAAAGCCACGCCGCCGCTGCCCAAATCGATAGTCACGCCAACTCCCGAGCCGATCACGATATCGTTTTCGATCAGCTTGAAACGCATTTCTCTGTGCAAGCGAAAGCGCATCTTCGTGCGCCGATCCGTGGCTTCCGCCACCGCTCTGGATTTCTGGTTCCGCATTCCTCCGCACGCCTCCTAAGGGTTTACGACTTAAGTACAATGCACGCCGCTAACCGAAGTATTTCCATTTTAGAATCAATAAGTTAGCAGGCAAGTGAAAAGCGAGTGCCTACGGCCTGTACAGATTGCTGTAAAGCCGGTGGACGGCGGCGGTTCGTTCAGAGAGTGGAGGCGATGGCGGGGGCAACCGAGGGATGGGGCGGATCGCTCTTTGGTTTACGGTGGAATACGGCTTTGACGTCGGGCCAGAACTCGCGCACGAAGTTGCCTATGGCGAAGCTGCCCATGTTAGCGCTGCCCCAACCGAAGATGGAGCGGGCGTTTCTCAGTTCCGGCGGGCTCCATAGGGTGGCAATCGCCCAACTCCCGTAGGCGTTGGCGGCCACCGAAAACGCGAAGGTGTGGTGATCGCCGGGCCGGCGCGCTACCAACGTACCGGTGACCACGTGGCTGGTCCGGCGGAAGAAGTTCCCCGTTGCCAGCCGGCGGTAGGCGGTATCTTCCTTGTCCAGAGCGCGTACTCCATCCTCGATGGCGGCTCCCACCACGAACTGACCGTACAGGGATGCCACGCGCTTACCCAGGCCAAACCGATTGCGCGGCCACTCGTTCGGCCAATCGTGGAGTTGCTCCATAAGCGCGCCAGGCACCGTGGCGGTGAAAGCTTCCAAGGTGAACATGCGCTTCCAGAAGGCCGCCTTGCGGAGGGCTTGCGCCGGATTGGCCTTGGCTGCAACCGGCGCCGGGACAGCAGCGGCGTCCGGGGAGGGTGCGGGAACCGGCGGGCCTGACGCCGCGGTGTGTGCGGCCGGTGAAGCCAGCCCTTCTTGCGCGCGGCCAATCGCGGCCGCCGCCAGGGTAAAGACACAAACGAGCAACAAGACTGCTTTCAAAAAACCGATCCTTCTATTTAAGCTGCCGGCAGAGTATCCCCCGATTGTAGTACAAACCGCCAGGTTCTTAATGTTTTTGACAGCCTACGAGTACTTAACCGATCTGGGACAATCCGTTCCCGGCAACAGTTCCCTTATGGATCGGCCGCGTCGCGCAAGGCGGCCAGGGTTTGCTCCGCGGTGGTGCGCCAGGAATAGCGGGCGGCCTGGATAGGGCCGGCGGCGGCAAGGCGCTGGCGCAATTCGTCGTCGCCAGCCAGCCGCTCCAGGGCTAGCGCCAGAGCGGGCGTATCTTCGGGGGCGAACAGAAGGGCCGCCTGGCCGGCTACGGTCGCCACCGGTTCCACCGCCGAGCAGGCGGAGGGGATGCCGGCGGCGAGCGCTTCCACCACAGGCAAGCCAAATCCCTCGAACGTCGAGGGATACACGAACGCCCAGGCGCGGGCGTAGAGGTCGTAAAGGTCTTCGCGCGGAATCCAGCCGGGAAAATCGACGGCATTGGCCAAGCCCAACTCGCCGCGGAGGGCGAACAATTCGCGTGCCGCGAAGCCGTGTATGCCGGTCACCACCAAACGGAACTGGGGCCGGCCGGCCCGGAACGCCGCGAAAGCCCGCAACAGGCGGTCGAGATTCTTGTGGGGATGCAAGGTGGAGACGGCGAGCAGAAACGGTTCCGGCCGGCGGCACCGGGCGATGCCGAAACAGCGCTCGTCGGTGCCCATGGCGACCACACGGATGTGCGAATCCGGGAGGCGATAGAAGCGTTTCAAGTCGGCGGCGGAAGCGGGTGAATCCGCCAGCAGCAGCGTGGAAATTCGCGCCGACCAGAACAGGAAGAAATTCCAAAAGGGCAGATCGAACCAACGGAAGTGCTCGGGGTGGCGCTTATGCTGCAAGTCGTGGAAGACGGTGACCTGGGGACAGGGGCATGCCAGCGGAGCGGTAAACCCGGGGTTCAGCATCACATCCAGGTTCTCCCGCACGGCGGCCAGCGGCAGTCCGGTCTGTTCCCACAAAAGGCGCGCCGGCCGGTTGGCGGAACGGATAGGCTGAACCAGGGAACGAAAGTTCCCGGCGGGCGGAGTCAGGTCCTGGCCAGCTTCGCGCCCGGTGAAGACCGAATAACGATTCAACGGATCGATTTTCGCCAGCGCATCGAGGAGCGAGCGAAGGTAGATTTCCGTGCCTCCGACGCCTCCCGGAATCAGATAGAGCGCGTTGACGCCGATGCGCAGCGGTCGACTAGCCACGGGCGACGCCTTGGGGGCTGGTTCTCCAATAAGGGCAGCAACCGCTCCCTCGCGGTCGCGGCTCGGAAACGCGCGAAACCGAGCCGCGACCGCGAGGGAGCGGTTGCCGGCGATTGGAATGGCTGTTCCCTACCTCGAACGTCACCGGTGCCCTCGCAGACTTTGTTCGGCCATCACCAGTGCCTCTTTGGCTTCCTCGTTGGTGGGATCGAAAGTGAGCGCGGTGCGCAAATCGTCGGCGGCCGCCCGCGGCTGGCCCAGCTTCAGGCGAATCTTGCCGCGGGTGACGTAGGTGAGGGCGTAACCAGGTTCGATCTGCTCGGCGATGCGGAGCGCGTCCAACGCCTGTGGGAATTCGTTGCGCTTGGCGTAGACAACGGCGATCTGGGTATAAGCGTAGGCCGAGGGTTCCATGGCGGCTGCCTGGCGCAGTTTTTCGATGGCCTGCTCGGGACGGTTCAGGCAATCGTAAGCCAGCCCCCAATCGATCAGCAGGTCGTGGCTGAGGCCATTGATGGAGGCCGTCCTGCGGAATTCCTCGACCGCAAGGTCGCAGTGGTTTTGATCAAATTCGGCCTGGGCCAACTGAAAATGGGCGCGATAGTTAGAGGGCTCTTTTTTCACGCTATCGGTCCAGAGGGCGACCTCGTCGCCGTAGAGCTCCGCGCGGGCATGGGTAACGGCGGCGGCGGCGGTCAGCACCAGCGCGCAGGCGATTCCCAGGGTGCGCGGCGCCAGGCGCATCCGGAGCAGCAATTCCAGCAGGATGAGCAGCAGGCCGAGCATGGAAAAGTAGGCGCGCCTTTCGGCGACGGCGTCGGCAATGGGCAGGATCGACGAGGTGGGAGCCATCATGACCAGGTAGACCAGAAGCCCGAAGGCGGCCAGGCGAAAACGCCGCCGCAACCACCAGGCGGCCGCGAGCAACCCGAGCCATGCCACCAGAGCGAAAACGGCGCCGTGCTCGGCCAGCGAGTGCGAAATCGAAAAGTGCCAGTCGATATTCAGCCAGGCGGGGCAGACAAATTCCAGCACATAAACGAACAGGGCGCGGCACTCGGTAAAGAAATACTGGTACCAGGTGAAGTCTTTCAGGCCAAAGCCGGCGTTGTTACCGGCGGCAATCACACCGCGAAACGAATACAAAGCCGCTGCGCCGGCCAGAACCAAGGGGGCGTAAAGCCGCCAGTTGGCGCGGATGCTCTGAAACGAAAAGGGCTTTTCCGGAGAGGCGGGATTCCACCAGAAATCGGTGAGCAGCAGCAGAGCCGGCAGGATCATGGTCTGTTCCTTGCTGAGCAGGGCGGCGCCAAACAAAAGAAAGACCGCCGCTGCCACCAGCCAGGAAGCAGCCGCTTTGGGGCGGTAGAGGAAAACCGCATAGGCGGCCAGAGTAAAGGCGGTGCTGAGCGATTCGCTGCGTCCGGCCAGATAGGCGACGGCTTCGGAATTAAGGGGGTGAAGCAGAAACAAAGCCGCGCCGAAGGCGGCCATCCAGGTACGCTTGGGGTCGGCCACGCCGCTCCAGTCGAGGAGACGGAGGAGAATCAAACCGATGAGCCCGCCGGCGGCCAGATGAATCGCCACGTTGCCGAAATGATAGGCGTAGGTGGTTTCGCCGGCCCAACGGTAGCTGAACCAATAGCTGGCCATCAGTACCGGCCGCACGCCGTGAATCCAGTCGCGGAAGGAGCTGTCGGCCCCCGGCAAAGCGAACTTCAGATGCGTATCGTCGAACAGAAACGGCCCATACATGGAGGGTCCATAGATCCAGAGGGTGAGCGCCGCGGCCACCAGCGCGGCCAACAGGTAGGGAAGCCACGGACGCGGGCGAGCGGCGGGTGAGGATTTCGCCGGTATCGCGGCCGGTTCGACGGACCGGCGCCCGGATTTTCTCGATTTAGCCTTCATGACTTTCGAGGTCTCGGAGGCGATGCTCCAGAATGGCCACGCGTTGCGCCAGCGCGATGTTATTGTCGCGCAGGTGCGAGATCACCACGGAAGTGCGAAAAGCCAGCACCAGCAGCACGGCCGCGCCCAGCAGGAATAACGCGAGCGGCGAATCGGGCAGGCCCAGCAGGTTGCGCACCGCGTCGAGCAGGCCGCGCCAGAGAGAAAGCACCAGCAGGGCTATCGCGGCCAACAGCCAGGTGACCGAATACTCCACCCGAATATGAGCGCGCCGCAACGATGCCAACACGATCCCGAGGAGTATAAGGCTCACGCCGGTGGCGACATGCAGAAGACGATCCATTAGACCTCCTTGGGCTGTTTGGCGTGGTTTTCCGGGGGCCGGTTCATCGCGGGTATTGGTGGGCGATGGCCGCGGCGTTCATACTTGAGCACGTTAACAAATACCCCCAGCAACACGTGGACAATGTAGTACAACGATTTTAGGGCAGTCAAGGTGGAGCGGCCAGCCAGCCGTGGAAGCATCCGGCAGGGAATTTCCTCGAAGCGGAAGCGGCGGCGCTGCAGCACCACCAGGGCCTCGATTTCAGGGTACTCGAGCGGAAAGCTGCGGCTGAAGACAGCCAGGGCGCGGCGGTTGACGCCCACGAAACCGGAAGTGGGGTCGCACACGGGCCTGCCCAGAATCGGACGCAGCATGAGGCGGAAAAACCAGATACCCAAAGAGCGGACCCAACCGGTGCGCCAGGCGCCATCGCCGGAAACGCGGCAGCCGATGACCATCTCGCAGCCGGTTTGCCGCAGGCGATCGAGGAGGCGCGGAATATCGCGCGGATCGTGTTGGCCGTCGCCGTCGACGCGGATCACGTACTCATAGCCCAGCTCATAGGCCAGCGTGTAACCGGCCTGGAGACACCCGCCGAGTCCAAGGTGGTGGGGCAGGGGCAGAATGGCGGCGCCGGCTTCGGCGGCCAGACCGAGGGTGCTGTCGCTGGAGTAATCGTCGATCACGAGCACGGGCACGCCGGGCACGGCTTCCTTTACCGAGCGGACGACGTGGCCGATGGCACCTTCCTCGTTGAACGCCGGCACGATTACCAGCAACGCGCCGGGGCCGTTTGCGTGGATCAAAGCGCGGCTATCCTCCTGAGCCCGATGGAGTGGGCGCGCAAGAGCCGGCGGAAGACGGCGGGAGTGATGCGGGCGCGCGCGCGGATCTCGCGGCGCTGGCGCCAAAGCCGGCCGCCGTTCCCGAGCAGGGCGAGATGGGCGCGCAGGACGCACCACAGCAGTTTGGGTCCGGCCTGGCCGCCAGCGCGGAAACGCGCCGCACTGCCGCAGCCGCCGAGCAGGAACCAGATGTGCCAAAAGTACCGTGCCACGGCCGCCGGCAACGCCGCCGCCAGCATCCAGCCGGGAAAGTTCTTCATCGCCACGAAGAGTCGATTCCGTTCCACGTAATAAGCCTTCAGCGCGGAGGCGGCGCCGGCCGAATGGGAATAATGATGCTCGACTACCGCCCGCGGCGCATACAGGCACTTCCATCCGGCCCAGCGGGCGCGCAATCCCAAGTCGGTATCTTCGCAATAGAGAAAGAAAGCTTCGTCGAAGCCACCCAACTGCCGCAGCATGGTCCGGCGGTAGAGGGCGGCGCACCCGCTGGGAAACAGAATCTCTTCGGCCACCGGGAAGGCATCGGGCGGCCGGCCCTGTCCGCGTTGCTTGCTGGAACCGTCGCGCGCCACCAGCATTCCGGCCGAATCGATGCGGTCTTCGCCGAAAAGCCGAATTTGGGGAGCGCACATGCCGGCATCGGGGCGTCGTTCGAGCGCGCGCAGCATCTCGTCCAGCCATTCGGGGTGGGCCGCGGCGTCGTCGTTCAAAGTTGCCAGGTAGGGGGAAACGGAGACGGCCATGCCCTGGTTGATGGCTGCGCCGAAACCCACGTTGCGTGGATTGAGCAAGACCTTGGCGAACCCGTCGAAACCGGCCGCGTGGAGCGTGCGCGCGGCCCGTCCGGCGCCGCTATTATCGATCACGAGCACCTCAAAATCCTGCCGGATCTGCCGCTTCAGAGAGGCCACACATTCGGCCAGCCGGGCGTCCGCCGACAAGGTTGGAATGACTACGGTGACCAGACTCTCCGGCAAGCCTAAATTCTAACAGGTAGTTTCTTAGAGCGGCGCTATTGGCAGCGCTATTGGAGGTCGGAGAGAAAGTCGCCCTAGAGGCGGCTGCCTGGGAGCGTACCCCGGAAGGGGAGCCGGATCAGCGCTGGCGGTCGGAAACCTCGAAGCCGTATTCGCGCAGTAATTGGCCGCCGGGCGCGTACAGCCGGATATAATACGAGCCGGCTCGCAACGCCGGAACCGTGGCCGCTCCGGGTGCGGCATCGACCCGAGACACGGAAGTACCCCAGCGGTCTACAATCTCCAACTCGTAGGACGGAAGATCGGGCAGGCCCAGCAGATCGAAATGAAGGACAAGTTCCCGCGCTGCCGGCGCCCATGCTTCCGCAGCCGCGCCCCGGTACGCTTCCAGGGTGACGATCGCAGGTTGTCCGGCCGGTTGGGCCAGATGCCTCACGGCCGTTCCCGCCACTAACAGAAGCCCAGCGGCGAGGGTGGCGAAAACGGGCAAACGAGTTCGCCAAACGTAGCGCCACGGGGCGTTTTCTCTCACGTGCTCGGAACCGGCCCCCCGCAGGGCCTTGATAAAAGCATCGTTCTGCGTCAGGCGCTCCTGGCAGGAGACGCAGAGGAGAAGGTGCTCTTCGAAGTCCGCGATCTCCTCCTCGGGCATCACGCCCAAGGCATAGTCGTCCATAGCCGTTTCATCGAGGTGACAAATCACCACAAAACTACCTCCATCCACCGTTTCACGCCGGCTCTTGGCCAGCTTGTGAACTATTTAATCGACCTCTTTGGGTCTTTCACTGGCTAAGTGCGCGTCCGGCAAGAAGATTCTCAACGATATTTAGGCTCCGCGCTTTCGGAAAAGTCCCAGGCGCTGGGTGAGGCTGGCCCTTCCGAGAGTGCCGAAGCGGGCTTTGGCTCGCGATTTGATCAGGCGAAACTGAGTGCTGCTCAGCCTCAACTCCTCGCAAATCTGCTCCTGTGGTTGTTCCTTCAAATAGAAGCGGATCAGCACTTCGCGGTCGCGTTCGGGTATGCTCCGCAAGATCCGCATGGCCAGATCCAGGTTTTGCCGTTCGATGGCGATGTGTTCCGGATCGGGCTGCCGGTCGCGCACCACCGTTCCCACTTCCAGACTCGCCTGGTTGCGCCTTGCCTGGACCGCCGCGTCGATATGGATGGCCACCTGGCGGCGCACAATCGTCCGGACGTACCCCATGAGGCGCTCCGGTTGCCGCAATTCGCCTTTTTGGATGGCCTGGGTGATGATCAGAAAGACATCATGGACCTTGTCGTCCAAATCCTGAGATCCGAGCTGGCGGCAAAGGTAAAAGCGGATGCCTTTGGAAAAAACGCGGTACAAGTCCGCCAGCGCCTCCTGATCGCCGTTTTGAATCCGGGCAACTAACTCCGCCCAGGAATGGGAGAGCGATTCGGGATCGTCACGATCATCCGATTTCGGCTGAAATAAGGTTTCAGAAATCATCAACGCGCTCCAGTCTTCCGGCTAAACTTCATGGGTTTCCAACAACGAAATAAGCGCCCCAATATTGCGGACGCGCGCGCCAGCCCCCGGTACGGATCATTTGTAACTGCGCCGAGCGAAGCGCCTCGGCGGGGTCGAGTCTGCCCTGCTCCCGCAAAGCACGGTAAAAGGCGCTGAATAACGTTCCGTTTTCGTCGCGGGTAGCCCAATGGCTGCCAATGACGCTGCGAGCACCCGCCAGGATCCAGGCACGGGTCAGTCCCAACATTCCCGCTCCGCGGAAAACCGGACCCTGGGCGGAGTGGCACCCGCTCAACACGACCAGATCCACCGGCACGCGCCAGTGGGCGATCTCGGGCGGACCGATCAACTGGACCTTTCCCTGGCTGTCGAGACTGAGCGCGATCATGCCGTCGCGGGAATCGACCGCCTGCAGAAAATGGGTGGCGAAATGCAGAATGGCGGGATGGAGGGGCAACCGGGCCAGCAGACCTTCGCGGGTCGCCGCCAAGCCGGTGAGGATAACCGAATCGCCTCGCCATGCCCGGGCGCAGGCCGTCAGTTCCTCCCCGGCTCCAACCAGCCGCGGCAGGGACAGGGCGGCGGGAGCTTCGGCTTTACTGGCGCCGAACAGGGTGAACGCCGTCGCGGGTGTACGGACGGTGCGCGGCTGCGCCTGCCGCTCATCGGCCTGGTTATAGATCGGATCGCCGATTCCCAGGAAAGGCCCGGCGTCTCGAAATTGGTGGGAAGGCGGCCGATCCATCCAAACCCCGGCGCCCGCCACGACTATGGTGTTGTGAACCTCAACAAGATAGGTCGGGACTGGGTTCGGACGTTCCACCAACGCGCCAATCGGAACATCGGACAAGGCCGGATCGAGCGCGAGCACCCAGCGCCGGACCCGCTGGAAACGGGGTTTGAGCGAGCTGAAAAGAGTTTGATAGAGGCGGGCGCCGGCGATGTCGGCCTCATCGGCACCGGTCGCGATCGCCCGGGTCGCGGCGGCAGCCTGTTCTTTGATCGTCTTGGACCCTGGTAACCGGTCGATGGTCAGTCCGGACCGGTCGATCGCCCACCGCCACGATACCGAGTCTCCCAGCGTAAAGCTGACCCAGGCGGTATCGGCTCCCAGCCGGGATTGCAAGCGAGGGAAGAGGCTCCCGGTCCGTGCCTCGACCGCCGGCGCGGCGGCGGCTTCAATGCGCACCAGCTCGGCGCGCAGGGCTGCCGCGTCTTCGGCCGCGCCGGCACCTCCAGCCAGAGCCCGGGATTCCGCGTCCTCCAACCGGGCGACGGTTTCCCAATACGGTGCGGGCAGCGGAGACGAGTTCGCATCCGCCAACAGCGACCGCAGGCTATTGGCCCGATTCTCTTCGGAGGCTTCAAAGGTCTCGCGCACCAAAGCCGGATCGCGGGTCAACTCGTAAACCCGGTTGCCGGCTTCGATGAATGCGGTATAAGTCTGATCCAGAAGGTCTTCGGCGCCAATGCGCGCGGAATCCTCGCCTGGGGCCTGCCATCGCCAAACGCGGGCGAGCCGGAGGGCAACGCGCAAATCGGCGAGCGCTTCGAGGTTCCTGCCCTGCCGCAATCGAACCCGTCCTCGCATCTCATAGGCATTCCAATCCGGTTTGAGCTCGATGGCGCGGGTGAGGAGCATGGCGGCAGCGTCCAGATCGCCTTGCTCCAGCCGTAAGCGCCCCAGGCTTCGGTAAGAGGCGTCCAGCGGCAGACGGTTGAGTTTGCGGATGCGGAAGGCTTCCAGTTGCGCCCGCTCGGCGCCAGCCAGGTCGCTCCCCAAAAGCAACGCATCGCCCATCCAAGTCCAGGCTTTGGCCACCAGGTCGAGATCGCCGTTGCGGTCGGCGCCGTCGATACCCTCCCCAAATAATTCCAGGGCTTCCGGCAGGCGGCCTTCCCGGCCCCGCAGGAGGGCCAGTTGCACTTTGAGTACCGGCAGATATAATCGCCTATCGCGACCTGAAAGTCTCTTAACGCTGGATTCAAGCCATCCGGTGGCCGCCCTTAACTCGCCTAATTCGGCATAAAGGGAAGAAATATTGACATCGAGGGCGGCCGCGGTGGAAGAATCACCCGACAATTCGCTCCGGCGCCGTGCGTCCAGGAAGGAACTGAGAGCCGAGCGAAACTGGCGCAAGGCAAACTGGCAGGAGCCCACGTTGCCGATCGCGCGTGCCGCCAGGCGCTCATCGCCGGCCGCTATGGCGGTCCGCACCGCGGCTCGAAACTGTTGAGCCGCTTCCAGATAGCGATGATGCAGGTATAACTCGCCCCCCGGACGCAGTAATTCGCTCTGCTCCCCGGTAGATTTGTGCCGCGGCCCGACTGCCGGGACAAATACTTCCCACGACGACCGGCGTACGGAATCGCCTACCGTGCCGGTGACAAGGAGCAATAGCAGGCAGCCCGCCGATACTTTCGTTCCGGTTCGAACTCCTGCTTTCGCGTACCATTCAAACTTGAGACCTAGCAAGACAGATCCACTCGGGCGTTCCCGCTAAGGGAAACACCCAAGTGAATCATATCAGGATTTGGCTTTGAATTGGCAACTCGATTTTAAAGTTTTCTTTTTGTTGATAACGTTAGTGTTTGTAGGTCGATCAGGCCGTTGGGGGCGGTCGATATTTGTGCTCCGGAGAAGACAATGATGATCGGATCATCCGTCAAATCTTAGTCATTTCGGACCATGAAGCTGGCGTCGCCGATCGCGTCGTTCGGTCTCCTCGCGCTGCCCGTCGAGCGGTAGGAATTCCTTGACGCTGACGCGGCTAACTAACTGATTTCAACTAAGAAAGTATTACCATTCTAATTACGAACAAAGGATAGTGGCACCTGCGCCTAAGGTGCAGCGGGTCTTCCGGCAGCGGTCCTGCGGAGGCTCTTATCGGGACTGCGTGCGGAACCTTAGAATGGCTCAGGGCCACGACATTTTCGTCCGCGGATGTTTGTTAGGCGGCGATTCTAATGAGCCGCGACATTTCCGTTCGAAAATGTTGTTAGATTAGGGCTTTATTCGGCTCAGGCGGTTGTGGAAAAGGCGAGCAAAAATACTATCCGCACCCGGAGCGGAGCCCGAGACAAGGTGGCGGCGAGCGCCGTTCCGCCAACCCAGGCGCAGGACGCATCACCCGTTCACCCGCGGCGCCAGAGCGATATCGAGTACAATTAAGGTTATCTGGAGATTCTTCCCCACATGAAATATCTTTCCGCCGCGATTCTTTTCGGATTCGCGGTTTCCGCGCTCGCCTCCGATTCGCTTCCCGCGCCGCCCAAGGCCGGCAAAGTCGCGATCATGCGGCTCGACGACGTCAAACCAGGCATGAAGGGCGTAGCCTGGACGGTTTTCGAAGGCGCCAGGCCCGAGGCTGTGCCGATCGAAATTATCGGGCGTCTGAAGGACCAGTGGGGACCGAAGCAGGACATTCTGGTGGCCAAGATGCTCGGGAAGGCGATCCGCACCAATGTGGCCGCCGGCATGAGCGGCAGCCCGGTGTACATCGACGGCAAGCTGGTGGGCGCGGTGGCGCTGCGGCTGAGCGTGTTCTCGCCCGACGCCATTTGCGGCATCACGCCGATCGAGGAAATGCTGGAAATCAACGATATCGACGCCTCGCGTCCGGAGGAGTCGCGCAGCCCGGCCAAATTGGTCGCGGCCGGCTCCGGCGCCGGCCAAAATCCGGGCGGTCTCGTCGGCCAATTGGTGGCCGCGGGCGCTTCGGCGGGGCTACCGATCGAGTCGCAAAGCATGGTGCCAATCGAATCGCCGCTGCTATTTTCGGGTTTTTCACAGAGCACCCTCGCGCAGTTCGGCCCGTTATTGCGCGAGTTGGGCATTGCCGCGGTCGAGGTGGGCGGGGCGGGCGCGGATCTCAAAGGCAGCCAACCGGCGCCGGGTTGGGAACATTCGCTTAATCCAGGAGAAGCCGTTGCCGGCGTGCTGGTGGATGGCGATAAGAGCATCACGGGATTGGGCACGGTGACCTATAACGACGGCAAACGCGTGCTGGCTTTCGGCCACCCGTTTTTCAATCTGGGGCCGATCGACATGCCGATGGCGAAGGGCGAAGTGCTGATGACTTTGGCTTCGTCCTACCAGCCGAGCAAGCTGGCCAACGCCACCGAAATCGTGGGCGCGCTGCACCAGGACCGGCACAGCGGCATCGAGGGGCAACTGGGCGCGACGTCGCCCATGATTCCGGTGGAGATGAAGGTGCGCGCGCTCGACGACAAGGGCCAGCCCGAGCGTGAGAAGGACTTTCACTTCCACATTTTCGTGCACCAGAAGTGGACGCCCTACCTGATGATGCTGACGCTTTATTCCTCGCTGTCGGAATTGAACGAATTCGCCGACGAGGCCACCTACCGGCTGAGCGGCAACGTGGAAATGAGCGGCAATCAGCGCATCGCCCTTTCCACCATGCAGGCTTCGGGCGAAATGCCCATGCCGGCTCCTATGCTACTGGCCGGCTGGTTCGGCGACAAATTCAGCCGGCTATACCTCAACAACGTGGCGACGCCGGAAGTGAAGCGGGTAAATATAACCGTGGAGCTGCTGCCGGAGCGGCGCGTGGCGGCGATCGAGAACGCCTGGGCCGAGCGAACCGAGGTGGAAGCCGGCGATCGGGTGGCGGTGAAGGTTTTCCTTCGCCCCTATCGCGGCGAGCCGCTCGAGCGCGACCTGACTGTCCGCATTCCGGAGGCGCTGCCCAAGGGCGACCACCGGATCCTGCTAAGCGACGCCGATACCCTGAACCGCATGCAGAGCATCGCCGGCATGATGAATCGCTTCATCGACGTATCCCAGACCGTGTCGCTGCTCAACCAGGAGCGTTCCAACAACAAGTTATACGTGTCGCTGGTGGAATCGGCGCCGACGGCTTATGACAACGATAAGACGCTGCCCGCGCTGCCTGGATCCATATTGAACGTGATGCAGGCGAGCCGGGGCGCCAATCGTCCGCTGGTGACTTCACCGGAAACGGCGACCGAACAGGCGGCGCTGCCGTTCGATTATGTGGTGACCGGCAGCTATTCGCTGCGCATCCATGTGAAGTGAATCGTGAAAACAATCTGCCGGCCCGCATAACCCCTGAAACGACCGCGGCGGAATACAGGCAACCGAAAACCAATGAACATTTCTCTCTTGGCGCGGCGGACCGCGCTGGCGGCGCTGGCCGCGGCGGTGCTGGCCGCGGGCGATACGCGCATCTGGTCGGAGAGCGAATACTCCGATTTCGAAAAAGGCAACCTGAAGAACCTCTCGCTCGCGAGCGACGGCCGTTTGACGGTGGCGCCGCGAACGAGCGAGTTGTTCGATACCAACCTGCCCTACCTATGGGCGCTGGCGCGCGACTCCCAGGGCAACCTTTACGCGGGCGGAGGACCGGGAGCCAAGCTTCACCGGATCCCGTCCGGGTCGAATGCCGGAAAGGGCAAGATGGTGGCGGAGTTGGACGGACTGGCGATACAGGCCATCGCCATCGATGCCAAGGACCGCGTCTACGCCGCGACGTCGCCCGATGGCAAGGTGTACCGCATCGCCCGCAACGGCAAGCCGGAGGTGTTTTACGATCCCAAGACGAAGTACATCTGGGCGCTGGTATTTGACGGCCGGGGGAACCTTTACGTGGCGACCGGCGATTCCGGGCAGATCCACCGCGTAACGCCGGACGGCAAGGGGGCCGTGTGGTACGCCGGCGGCGAAGCCCACGTGCGGTCGTTGGCGGTGGACCGCGCGGGCAATATCCTGGCCGGCACCGATCCGGGAGGCCTCGTGATCCGGGTTTCGCCGTCCGGGCAGGGTTTTGTGCTGTACCAGATGGCCAAGCCGGAGGTGACGGCCCTGGCCGTGGCCGCGGATGGAGCGATTTACGCGGCCGGGGCGGGGACGAGGCCGGCCACGGCTCTGCCCGCGCCAACGATCCAGCCATCGGTTGCGGCGCCGCCGGCCAGCGCGCCCGGTAGCCCTGGCGGCGCGGCCGGCCCAGCTCGGGTGGCTACCGTGCCGACGGCCCCGATGAGCCCCGCCGCGAGTGTGAGCGGGGGCAGCGAGGTTTATCGCATTGAAGGCGACGGCAGCCCCACGCGGCTTTGGTCCAATCCTCAGGAGGTGGTTTACGCCATAGCATTCGATGGCGCCGGCCGCGCCATCCTGGGCACGGGCAACCACGGACGCTTGTATCGCATCGAAACACCTTATATATACACCTCGCTGGTGAGCTTCCCGGCCACCCAGATCACCGCGCTGGCGTCCGGGCCAAAAGGCGAGCTGTTCGCCGTGACGGGCAACGTCGGCAAGGTGGAACGGATCGGTCCGGAACTGGAGGAGGAGGGCACGCTCGAAAGCGACGTCTTCGACGCCGGCATGTTCACCCTTTGGGGCCGGCTGAGCTTCGACGGCACGTTGCATGGCGGCCATATTTCGCTCGCCGCCCGCAGCGGCAACCTGGACCAGCCGGAGCGGGACTGGAGCGGGTGGTCGGCGCCCATCGACGATTCGAAAGGCGCGCGCCTGACGTTGCCGGCGGCGCGATTCGTGCAGTGGAAAGCCACCCTTTCCGGACCGGCGGAACTTGAATCGGTGGACCTGGCTTACCTGTCCAAGAACCAGGCACCGCGCCTGGAGGAAATCGAGATCACGCCGCCCAACTACAAGTTTCCGGCCAGCTCGGGTGGGCTCACCTCCTCGCCCAGCACGCTGAGCCTTCCTCCGCTGGGCCGCCACCTGGCGCAAGCCGCGCCGTCCTTCAGCCTGGAGGCGACCCCCACCAGTACGCCGGCCATGCAAGCCGCCAAGGGCGCCATCGGCGCGCGCTGGCTGGCTTGGGACCCGAATGGCGACGCGCTGATCTACAAAATCGAGATCCGCGGCGTCAAAGAAACCGAGTGGGAGCCTTTGAAGGATAAGATCGCGGATAAGTACTTTACCTGGGATTCGACGGCCTTTCCGGACGGCGAATACCGCTTGCGGGTGACCGCTTCCGATGCGCCAGGGAATCCACCTTCCGAGGCCCTGACCGCCAGCCTCGAAAGCGACCGCTTCCTGATCGATAATACGGCGCCCAAAATCACCAACCTGACTGGAACCCGCGCGGGCGGCGGCCTGGAAGTCCGCTGGCACGCCGCCGACGCTCTGAACAACGTCACCCAAGCCGAATATTCGCTGGATGGCGGCGATTGGACCGTGGCGCCGCCGGTGACCAAGCTCTCCGATTCGCTGGCGCTCGACTATGAACTGACTCTGACTGCCGGCCCCGGCGAGCACACTGTCGCCATTCGCGTCACCGACGATTTCGACAATCAGGCAGTGGAAAAAGTGGTGGTGCGGTAAAGGCCGAGGATGCTGTCCAGCAGCGAGGTACGATGAGCTTATGGATATTGGAGAGATCCAGCACGCGATCGAGGCGCTGTCACCCGAACAACAAATGACCCTCTTGGACTGGCTTACCGAGCGAGACCGGCGGGAATGGGACGCCCAGATCGAACGCGGCTTCTCGCCCGGCGGCGCCGGCATGTACCTTCTCGATCGGGTTAGGGCTCAGGTTCGCGGAGGCGAATCCGTGTCGATGGATAAGGGCCGGTAGGTGGGGTTCCGGTCTTTCGCCCTGCCCGAGTTTTGGAAATGCTTTAGCAACGGCGAAGCCCACGTGCTGACAAAGGAGAAACTGCGGGAGCGGATAGCGGCGTCCAGGAAGGCGCCGGAGCCGACCGTGGCGCTGCGGATTCCCGAAGATCTGGCGTTGGCCCGAAAGCAGGCTGAGCGGAAAGGCCTACCTTACCAGACCTACATCAAATCGCTATTGCACGAAACCCTCACCGAGCGAGAGAAGCGAAAGGCGGGGTGGTAGGCCGCCGGTCCGGCGGGCACACCGTCGTCATCCGCGTAAGCGACGTTTCGGCAACCAGGCAGTGGAGAAGGTGATGGTACGGTAAAGGCCGAGGAACGGAGGGCGGTCGTCTCCACCTCGGCAACCGCTCCCTGGGAAGCTGTTAAAAATGACAAATCGCAGGCGGAACCGCCTGCGCCACCAAAGCAGGTGCATTGTTTTCAATGGTGGAGCAGGCAGTTCCGCCTGCTCAGCGTGTTTTTTCACAGCTTCTGGCGGTTGCCCGGAAGTACGATAGCAAACTTATGAAGTTGTGCACCTGGTAATGGAAAGGATCTTCGGATGATCGGGGTTTTCGACAGCGGCTTCGGCGGGCTGACGGTGCATCGCGCACTGATCGGGGCGCTGCCCGAGCGCGATTTCGTCTACCTTGGCGATAACCGAAATGCGCCCTATGGATCGCGGCCTCCCATCGACGTGCTGAACCTGACCTGCGCGGCTCTGGAACGCCTGTTCGCGGAGGGTTGTACGCTTGGCGTCGTCGCTTGCAACACGGCCTCCACGGTGGCCCTGCGCTGGATTCAGCAGCAGTGGTTGCCCGTGCGCCGGCGCGACGATGGCGTGGTGCGGAACGTGATCGGCATTGTCGTACCGACCATCGAGGCGGCGACCGGGATCAAGCAGTCCGGCACCATAGCGGTTTTTGCGACCCGCCGCACGGTCGAGAGCGATTGCTACCCCATCGAGATCCGCAAACGCCGGCCCGACATTACGGTGGTGCAGCAAGCCTGTCCCGAGCTTGCCGGCTCCATCGAGCGCGGATTGCCTCGCCGCGATTTGCACGCACTCGTCGACCGGTACGTAAGCGAACTGTTGCGAAAGCTCGCCGCCGCGCCCGAATGCGTCATTCTCGGCTGCACTCACTACCCGCTGGTCGCCGACCTGTTCGCCGCCGCCCTGCCATCCGGTGTGCCGACGATCCACCAGCCGGACGCCACCGCTCGCGCGCTGAAGGCCTATCTCGACCGCCATCCCGAATACGACGGCTCCCACGCCGGCCGGCGCAAGTTCCTCTCGACGGGCTTTTCCCCCGAGGCCCTCCCGCTGATCGAAAAATTCTGGGGAGATGAGGTTCCTTTCGTACAGGCGTGACCGCGAGTTCCGCCGGACAGTATCGCTTGCCATCAGGCTGACTCCCGGTGGCGTTAGTATCGGGAGAAGCACTGGCCGCGCGATAAAATAGGTTCGTGCTTCATCGATATATTCTGCATAACGATGCGATCCGGGGAGTTAGCGAACCGCTGCTGGCGGCGGGGCAGGTCGGTCTGCTCTCGGGTTGGGGCGTTTTCACCACGCTACGGGTTCAGGAGGGCGTTCTGTTTGCCTTCGAAAGGCATTGGGCTCGCCTGACCCGCGATGCCGCGGCTCTACACATCGCCCTGCCCGGCGACCCTGAAGCGGTCCGAGTCCGCCTGCTGGAACTGGTGGAAGCGAACCACGCCCAGAATTCCACCCTTCGGCTGGATTTTGTGCGCAACACCGGCGGCATGTGGGCCGCGCCGAACGCGCGCGAAACCGACGTCATCGCGCTCACGGCCGACACCAAGGAATGGGGGCGAGGCGTCCGCCTGGCGTACCAGGCTGAAGCGCGTCATGCGGCTTCCGGTTTCGCCGGCGCCAAGATTCTCTCCTGGGCCATGAACCTGACCTGGCTCGAAACCGCGCAGCGCAGGGGCTTCGACGAGGTGATTCTGCTCAACGAGCGCGGCGAAGTAGCCGAATGCACCTCGGCGAATATCTTCGCGGCGGTGGGCGATACGGTTTTCACACCGCCGCTTTTTTCCGGTTGTCTGCCGGGAGTTACGCGCGAAGTTCTGCTGGATGCAATTCACGTTCCGGGCGTGGAGATCGTGGAGAAGACCCTGTTCCCCTCCGATCTGGATGTGGCCGAGGAGGTTTTTATCACCTCCACCACGCGCGATCTGCTGCCGGTGGCCGAAATCGAGGGCCGCAAGACAGGCACGGCCAGCCGCGCGGTCAAAGCGTTATCGGCGGCTTTCGGCGTGTATCTCGACAACTACGTGGCCGAGCACAAAGCCACGTCGAAGGCGCAGCCGGTATGATGCGAATATCAAGGCTGGCCGCGCTCGTACTCGCAGCCGCCGCTTCCGCGGCTGCCGCCACTGGAGTGGCCGACACACCGCCGATGGGCTGGAACAGTTGGGACGCCTACGGCACCACCGTAACCGAGGCCGAAGTGAAGGCCAACGCCGACGCCATGGCCGCGCAGCTCGCGAGCCACGGCTGGCAGTACATCGTGGTCGACATTCAGTGGTCGGACGCTAAGGCCCGGGCCCATGGCTACCGGCCCAATGCCGAGCTGGCCATGGACGCCTACGGCCGGCTGATTCCGGCCGAGAATCGCTTTCCGTCGTCCGCTGGCGGGCGCGGATTTCGTCCCTTGGCCGACTACATTCACGGCCGGGGCCTGAAGTTCGGCATTCACATCATGCGCGGCATTCCGCGCCGCGCGGCGGTTGCCAATCTTCCGATCTTCGGCAGCGATGCTCGGGCCGGCGGGGTCGCGGACCAGACGTCCACCTGCCAGTGGAACACGGATATGTACGGCGTGGAGGTGGCGCGGCCGGGCGGGCAGGCGTATTACGACTCGCTGCTGGCTCTGTACGCCTCCTGGGGCGTGGACTACATCAAGGCCGACGACATCGCGCGCCCTTTGCATGCCGCCGAAATCGAGGCGCTGCACCGTGCCATCATCAAATCCGGCCGTTCCATCGTACTGAGCCTTTCGCCCGGCCCCGCGGACCTGGCCCAGGCCGATTTCTACGCCGCCAACGCCAACCTGTGGCGCGTCTCGGACGATTTTTGGGACCTCTGGAAAGACCTTCGCGCGGCGTTTGGCTATCTTGACCGATGGAGCTCCCATGTGCGGCCTGGCGGCTGGCCGGATGGCGATATGCTGCCGCTCGGCCGGATCGGGATGCGCGCGGAGCGCGGCGACGACCGCTCCACCCGCTTCACCCACGACGAACAGCGCACGCTCATAACACTATGGTCGATCGCCCGTTCTCCCTTGATGTTCGGCGGCGACATGCCCAGCCTGGATCCATGGACGCTTGGGCTTCTCAGCAATGACGAAGTTCTGGCCGCGGATCAGAACGCCGCCAATAGCCGCCAGCTTTTCGCCCGCGGCAATGACATTGCCTGGACCAGCGACGCGGGCTCATCCGGCAAATTCGTCGCCCTCTTCAACGCCGGCGACGACGGCGCTCATGACGTGCGGGTCGAATGGAGGGACCTCGGCCTCGCCGGCGCGGTTACGGTGCGCGATCTCTGGGAGGGGAAGACGCTGGGAAGGTTCGAAGGGGGATTCAGCGTGAAGCTGGCACCGCATGCGGCGGCGATGCTGCTGGTAGGACCCTGAGGGCTCTGCCGCAGGCTCGTTCCACGGCTGCAACTGGTGTCGTTCCCCTGCGTAGCGCTCCGCATGATGGCCAAAGATAGTCTGGATTGGCGCGGTTTCCACACAGATACTGAAGCTGTTGAAGCCAAGCCTGCTCCTTTCCAGCCGACTGTCAAGGCGGCTCGCGATCCAGTTGTTGGCAACCGCGTCCATGGGCGTTGCGGGTGCGTTCCGGCAATCGGGCGAACGGCAATCGCTGGAGCTTCAGGTGTGGGAAGCGATCAACTGGGAACGCCACCAGAAAGGCGTCTTAGAACTGGATTGGGACGATGCGCTGGCCGCCGAAGCCCGCCGCCATTCGGCCCGTATGGCACGGGCCGGTTTCTTCTCCCATTGCGATCCCGAGCGCGGAAGCCTGGTGCCGCGGCTCGATGCCGATGCCATCCATTGGCGCGATTGCGCGGAAAACATCATCCTTTTGCCACCAGGCGACCAGGATCCCGCCGAGGTTGCGGTGAAGGCGTGGTTGTCGAGTACCGGCCACCGGAAAAATCTCCTGAATCCGGCCTATACCCGTAGCGGCGTGGGCATTGCCATATCCGATGACGACCGCCTGTGGATGACGCAGGATTTCGCCAATCGGTCGGATTTCTCCGTCTCCGGCCGCCGGTAATCGCGGATGGGACATCGTGCTAACCTTGGGCAAGCAATGTCCCCATTATTCACTCGCGGCAAGACCGGGCATCGGCGGATATTCCCCACTGGCTCGGCAGGATGACTCCTCCCCCGCGGACGCGCCTGGAGTGTTTGCTGATTGCCGACGACCTTACTGGTGCGTGCGACGCAGCCGTGGCTTTTTCGGTTCGCGGTGCCGAAACCGAGGCGGCTCTCGATCCTGGCGGCCGGAGCTTCGGTTCGGAAGTGCTTGCCCTGAGTACCGATACCCGTGAGTTCCCGCATGACATCCCGGCTGAAGTTTTGACCGGATTCATGCAGGATCTCGCCTCGCGCGTGCCGCCCGCACAGGTGATCTTCAAAAAAATTGACTCCACCCTGCGGGGGAATGCGGGTGCGGAGATCCTGGCGGTAGCGGCGGCTTTCGCTTGCGAGGCGGTGCTGGTGACGCCCGCCTTCCCCGCCATGCGGCGCGTGGTGGAATCGGGCTACCTCTGCGTGACCGGTCAGGAAACCTTCGCGCCGATCGATCTGGCCGCCTATTTTCGCAGCCAGGGCGTTGCCGCGTGTCACCAGGTGAAACCATGGGACGTGGAGACTGCTCTGGTTTGGGGAAAGAGATTTCTTTCCGTCGACGCAGGGTGCGACCAGGATCTGGACGGCCTCGTCCGTGCCGGCCTGGGGTGGCACCGCAGAGCTTTGTTGGCGGGCTCGGGTGGCTTGGCCGCGGCTCTGGCGCGCGCGCTTCGGCCCGAACCAGTCGCCCGCTTGCGGACCGATCGGCCCGCTGGGCCGGCCATTTTCTGCATTGGCTCCGACCACCCGGCCACCTTGGAACAGCAAGCCGATCTGCTCGGCCGGCGGCCGGCGGTGCGGCTGGACGTGGGCGCGGCATCGCCGGGTCAAGTCGTCGACAGCCTGCGGCAGTCCAAGCACGTTCTCCTCCGCCTGCCGCGTGGAGCCACCCCGGCGGCACGGGTAAGCGAGTTGATTCTCCCCGGGGTCGAACATGCCGGCGGCTTGCTGCTTTCCGGAGGGGACACGGCGTCGCTGGTATGCCGTGCCCTGGCCGTGGATTCGATCCGTCTGGTGGATGAAGTCACCACCGGTATTCCATTCGGCGTGCTGCGCGGCGGCTTGGCGGACGGGCGCACGGTGGCCACCAAGTCGGGTGCCTTCGGCAATATGGATGCCCTGGTTCGGGTGGCCGACTTCTTTACCGCGGGGGCGCGCGCCAACATCGGCTCATAGTGGGACAGGCCTCCTGAATGCCTATTTGCCGGCCGGTTCGACCGCGCGCACCTGCGCCAGCCGCCGGCGGTATTGCCGCTCCAGCACCTTGCGCCATGCGGCCGGTTTGACGCCCCGGTTGGCGGCTGTCTCCCGCAGGCTCTTCTCGGCGGCCGCGATGCCGGCGTAGATACCGCCCGCCGGGCTTGGCTGGCTAGGGTCGTACCCAAAACCGTCGTACTCGAATCCGAAGAAGGTCAGCGCCGGCAGCGGCGTGAAATAGTTATTCGGGAGGCCGACTCTTTCGAACGGGAACCCCGCCGCCCAATCCTGGTGATAACCGGCCTGCATATTGGCCGGGTTGACCGATACCTGGGCGTGGGTCACGCAATTGCCGCGCGGGATGTGGTAGCGCGCCAGCAGCATTTCGGTAAGCACCGCGGCCGACCGCACCTGAGCCGGGCTGAGGGCCGGCGTTTCGCCGGAGCCGTCCGGCCCGGCTCCCCGTGCCGGTGTCTGTGCCTCGAACGATATCCCCAGGAAGCTCGCATTCAGATTGACGTACAGCCATTGGTCGTCGGCCCAAACCGAATGACCCGCGTGGTTAGCCACGTCCGTTTCGCGCACCACCCGGTAGACCCGGCCGAAACGGTCGATAACGAAATGATAGGCCCTTTGGCGCTGGACGTATTCCAGCATCGATTCGCCGGCGCGTTTCAACTCGCGGTTTTCCCCCGGCAGGAACGGCAGTTGCGGGCTCTCGGTCGAATGGAAAACAATGCCGGCCGGATCCTGGCGGCGTACGCCACCTGAAGATTCGGCCCCGGAAACCGGAAACGCCAGGTACGCTCTGGGATGGGTGGACACCGCGTAGTGGCTATCGATGCGCAGCCCGTTGCTATAAACCTCGGCCTGATTCGAGCTGTCCACCTGCCACACCTCGGGGAGCCTGGGTGGGCCGGCCACCACCGGCGCGGCAGCGGCCGCAACGCGAACAACGGGGCGCGCCGACCGGGCAGCAAACGCGTTCCACAGCAGCGCACCGCCGAAATACAATCCCGCCGCCATGGCGCCAAGCGCCACCGGAATCAGGTACTTAAGGCGCCTGGACGGGGGAAGAACCATCGAAGGCCCGACAATCTGGAGAAAGCGCAGCCGTGTCACCGGATCGCCAATATGTCTGGCGATGCGTTCGACCACGGGCCGCGGCGACGGTGGTAGTGTGGCGTTCGACATGGTTCGGTCGCTATAACCGTCCGCGTTTAGCAGTGGCGGCGCGGCCGGAAGAATCTCACAATTCTTAAATCTGAGAGAAATTCCCGCCTGGCACAACTATCAATCCGATCCCAGGACCGTCGCTAACGGATCGAATGGCAGGTAAAACGAATGAGCAACGCTGAACAGACCTATACCCAACCTCTGGGCCTCGACGTCGGCACCAGCCGTATCGTGGTGGCCCGGGCGGACGACAAGAAATATCGCTACGACTCGCAGCTCAACGCCTTCTTGACGCTACCCTATTCCAAACTGGCCGAAAGCCTGCTGGAACGCGAAAACGTATTCCACCAGGTACAAGGCTCGGAACTGCTGGTTGCCGGCAATGACGCGCAGCGTTTTGCCGAAGTCTTCCACGTGGAGACCCGCCGTCCGATGAAGAACGGCGTGCTGAACCCCGACGAACCGCATAGCCTGGCAGTGGTCCGCAGCATCGTCGCCAGGCTGATCGGCCCGGCCGCGGTGCCCAAGCAGCGCATCTTTTTCAGCGTTCCGGCCCCTGGCGAAAGCGGCGAAGGAGGACTGGCGTATCACACCGCCTCCATCCGCGATATGCTCAACGAACTGGGCTATGAAGCCACCCCCATCGAGGAAGGCCTGAGCGTGGTCTTCGGCGAACTGGGCTACTCCAATTTCAGCGGCATCGGAATCTCCTGTGGCAGCGGCCTGTGCAACGTCTGCCTGGCCGTACTTTCGGTTCCGGTCATCAGCTACAGCATCGCCAAGGCCGGCGACTACATCGATACGCAGAGCGCCCTGGTAACCGGCGACCGCGCCACCCGCCTGCGGGTCCAGAAGGAACAAGCCTTCCACCTGAACGGCTTTTCGAGCGATCGGGTGAAGAACGCCCTGAACGTGTATTACCGGGATGTGATGACGGCATTGGCCGATTCTCTCCAGTCCCATATCGCCTCATCGCAGAAACTCCCCCGGATCGACCAGTCCGTCCCGCTCGTGCTGGGCGGAGGCACGGTAATGCCGCAGGGCTTCCTGGACGGTTTCGCCGAAGTGATGCGCAACCACGAACTGCCCCTGCGCCTTTCCGAAATCCGGGTTTCGGCCGATCCGCTCAATTCCACCGCCCGCGGCGCCCTGATGGCCGCGCTCTGCTAGAAGTGGACCAGACGATCGCTTGCCGTCGTGTGTAACGCCTCGGCAGGATGACCGCCCGACAGACGACGAAGGACGGTCGTCTGTCCCGTTGGGTTGGAGTGCCCGCGCCACATGCTCGGCTTGCCGTGGCGCATACTGGTATCGAGACCAGGGGTTTCCCGCATGACCAGAGTCGCACTGCCATTTGGAAGCCGCACACCGGAGACCAGGCGCCATCCGTACCGTAAGGCGCTGGCGGCCGCGAACATTCAACCGGTTGAAAACGTCGCCACTCTTGCCGGTCTCGACGGCTTGGTGCTCGCCGGTGGATCCGATGTGGACCCCGCGTTGTATGGCGCCCCGCCGCACCCCGAAACGGGCGAACCGGACCGAGATCGAGACAGCCTGGAAACCGCCCTGCTACGCGAGGCACTGGACCGTGATCTTCCGCTCTTCGCGATTTGCCGCGGACTGCAATTGCTGAACGTCGCCCTGGGAGGCACGCTGGCCCAGCATGTTGAGGGGCACCGCTGCCCGGGGCAGCCGGCAGCCCACCCAATCGCGATCGCATCCCGGAGCAGGCTGAAGTCGATCCTGGAAGCTGACGAATACGTCGTGAACTCACGCCACCATCAATGCGTGGACCAGGTGGCGAGCGGGCTGGTAGTTGCCGCCAGAGCGCCGGACAACGTCATCGAGGCGCTGGAACTGCCCGGAAAGCGCTTCGTGCTAGCCGTGCAGTGGCATCCCGAGGATCGCACGGACCAGCCGGACGCCAAGCTGTTTAAGGCCTTCCGGGACGCCATGAAACCTCCAGGCGAAAGATGATGCAAACCCGCCAGGCGGCTTACGACCCGAAGAAGCGGCGCATAAACATCGACCATTTTTTCCATCCCTGTTCCCAGGGCCTGGTTAGGTCCCGTTCACTGCCATTCTGTGAACCTTGACGAGTAATTCGACCTCGTGGCGCCGCAAGCCCAGGGTGGCCGCGATGGCCTCGGTGCTCTCTCCTCGTCGGTGCAGGCGCAGAATCTGCGTGCGCCTGGTGATATTCATGCCGGTCCTGGTGCCGTCGCCGGTGAAATCCGGCATGCGTTCGAGCTCCCGGACTTCGCGCTCCAAGCCCTCCAGGCGGGCCTGAAGCTCTGCTACCGAAGCCTCCACCATAGCGTCCTTGGACCGTACCGCCGCGTCGGCCGCCCTCAGTAGCGACTGCGCCCGCAGCAGCAGGAAGAGGCTCATTCCAACGGCGCTCAAGGCTAGGCCGGCCAACAAAGCGGCGGGAAAGAGCCAGCCGTTCACGCGATCGCCCCCAGCCGACTCTGGCGGCCTGCGATTTTCTGAATCCTGACGCCGTAGTTGCCGTCGACCACTACCACTTCGCCGCGCGCAATCAAGCGGTGGTTCACCAAGACATCCACCATGTCGTTGACATCGCGGTTCAACTCGACGATCGAGCCGGTGGTCAGTTTCAGGACTTCTTTCATGGGCATCCAGGTTTTGCCGAAAGAGATGCTGACGGGCAGCTCCACGTCCAGCAGAAGGTCCATGGTCCGCGACGATTGGGAGGAATGAGCGGGGCCCCCCTGAGCGGGGAGCGGCGACTCCACCGGCGCTTTCCGGGCCGTCTCGGGCGCCGCGGCGGGCGGTGCGGCGACCAGATTCAACAAGCCTTCGCTCCAGCCCAGCAGGAGCGGCGGCAGACTCTGGTTCTGCAACTGGATGGAAACCGTGGCCCAATCGCGCAACCCGGCCGGCGCGGCGCTTTCCTTGCCGTTGACGCACGAGACTTCCACCCCGAGGGCCGAGCCGATCCCGCGGGCCATGACCGACAGGGACTGCCCCAGAATCTCGAAGAAAGTGTTCTTGGACTCTCCCAGTTCGGCTGTCTCGATGCCCGCCACCTTGAGCGTCAGCGAGCCCAGATGTTCCCACACCGCCTGCGGCGCCATCAGCCAGACCGTCATTCCCGGAGGGCCGGACAGCGGCTGCTCCCACCACAGGAACTCCGCCTCCGCTTCGGAAACGGGCGCCGGCGGCTGGGCCGAGGCCCACCGCACCTCCGGCAATTGGTCCGTCATGGACTCAATCACTTGAGCCAAACCGGTCGCCCATTCGTCCAGCACTTTGCGGGCGGGTTCGGCCGCCTCCAGCCGCAAAGGTGTTCCCTGGTCGCCCGCGTTCACGCTGTTACCATCCCCTTCGACATCGGCCACTGCTGTGCGAGATGCCCCCGCAACCTCAAGATGGCCTGGGACTTCAGTTGTGAGATGCGCGATTCGTGGAGGTGGACCACCTGGGCGATTTCGCGCAAGGTCAATTCCTCGTGATAGTACAGGCTGAGCACGACTCTTTCCATTTCGGGTATGGCGTCGATCCCCTGCGCCAGCAAGCGTTCCAGCTCGGCGCGTTCCAAAATGGTCGAAGGAAGGTCGCCGTCTTCACCCGAAGCGAGGCGCAGCGTGTCGTGCCCCATCTGGCTGCCTACCGATTCCAGGCTGGCCACGTTCAGGCCGCAGATTTCAACCAGCCATTGATGATATTCCTCAAGAGGAATTTCGAGTTGGGCGGCGATTTCGTCCTCGGTCGGGGAGCGCTGCAGACGCTGCTCGGCGACCGCGATCGCGGCTTCGATCTGCTTGGCTCGCTTGCGCTTCTGGCGGGGAGCCCAGTCCAGGCTTCGAAGACTATCGAGAATCGCGCCGCGGATTTTGTACTCCGCGTAGGTCTTGAGCTTGACGTTGTGGCGGGGGTCGAAGTTGTCGATCGCTGAGATCAGACCCAGCACGCCGGTCGAGACTAAATCCTCCAGACTGACGTTTTCCGGCAACCGCCCTTGAATCCGGCGCGCGATCAGCCGCACCTGAGGCAGGTTTTCCAGAATCAGCCGTTGCCGTTCTTCTTCGCTCATCGCCTTAGATACCTCGTAACCGTGCATAGCACTTCGCCATCGAGATTCACCGTCAGGCCGCCGTGCGCGCGATACCGGCGGGCGCCAGCAGCCGTTCCACCAATCCGTCCAGCGTAGCCGCCCGCAAGTCTTCGGGAATGCGCTGGCCATTGGAAAAGAAGGAAAGCGGCAAGCGGCTGCGCGCCGCTTGGGCGTAGATCGGACCGAATGTCAAGGTCTCGTCGATCCGGGTAAACAAGAGGTGGCCGGGATGGAAAGGCGCGAATGCCTCTACCATCCGCGTCATTTCGGCGGATTTGATGGAAGCGGCCAGCACCAGGTGGGTATCGATATCGGTGCGCGACACCAGAAACCGCGCCAACTCGCCGGCGCTTTCCAGATCGGCCGGCCCGAGGCCAGGCGTGTCGATCAAGACCAGGTCTTTGTTGCGGCTCCCTTCGATCGCCTGGGAGAGAGCGCGGACGGTTTCGGTAAGTTCGAAACCCACGCCGAGGATGGCCGCGTAGCTGCGCAACTGTTCCGCCGCCGCAACCCGGTAGTTGTCGGTGGACAACAGGACTGCCGGCCGCCGGCAGGCCAGCCCGTAATTCACCGCCAATTTCACCAAGGTGGTCGTCTTCCCGGAGCCGGGCGGACCCACCAGACAAACGATACGAGGCGTCGACTCGCCGCACCCGAGGGTGGGAGTCGCCGCGATGCGCGAAGCCAGTTCGTCGGCCAGAGCCTGATCGAAACGGCCGGTGGCCTTGGGGCGGCGCAGGCGTCTTTCGGCCGCTTCCACGATTTCGGCCGCCAGTTCGGGGGGGACGTCCGCCAGGTTGAGGGAGGCGTAGGCTTCCGCGGCGCCGGCCGAGGCCCCCAACCAATCCGTCCGTTGAAAGGCGGCCCGCGTCAAGGTCTTGCGCATGACCTCCAGTTCCCGGCGCAACTCGGCAACCTCGCCGGACAGCTTTTCTCCGCGAGGCTGACCTGGCGGCGCACTGCCCGAGCCGGGGCCGTCCTCCGCGCTCAGATCGCCGGCAAATACCACCTCGTACTCACCCAGATGGCGGTATTCGGGGGGCGTCTTACGGCTATTGACGAGCATGGCTTCCGAGCCCATTTCCCGGCGCGCGGTGGAGACGGCTTCTTCCACGGTGGCGCTGTAGTACGACTTGATCTTCATGGCATCGCTTCCCCGGACCGGCTCAATGTACCGGTCCGGAAACTCTCAGAATCAATCGTCAGGACGGCGCATTTTCTGTAGATCCACGGCATCAACCAATTGTGCCCAGCGACTGGATTCTCACCCCGCCGGGTATCTCGTTGTGCGCCAGGAAGAAGAGGTTGGGGATGGTGGTTTCGGTAATCTGGCGCAAGAAGTAGCGGGCGGCCGAGGACGTGATCGCCGCCACGGGCGCTTCGGGCGCGGGCACCCGGGCAGCCACCCGATTCAGAATGTCGCGCGCCGCCTGGGGCGGCAGCGTCAAGTGGCTGGCTTGCTCCCCGTGCTCCACGCCGGACTCCACCAGCCGCTCGATGGCGGGATCGAGAAACCATGCCGGCAACTCGCCGCTGCGATTCAAATAGGGCTTGACCAGCGCGCGCCGGATCGTCTGGCGCACGTACTCGGTCAACAGGACCGGATTGCGCACGGAAACCGACGCCTCTCCCAGGGCCTCCAGAATCGAAACGGCGTCGCGAATGGAAACCCGTTCCCGCAGCAGGTTTTGCAGCACCCGCTGCACGCTCGCGAGCGGCAGCAGTTTCGGCACCAGATCCTCCACCACTTTAGGATGCTCGACGGCCACGCGGTCCAGCAGACGCTTGGCGTCCTGGCGGGAAAACAGTTCGTGGGCGAAACGCCGGATGAGTTCCGCCAGGTGCGTCCCCAGGACACTCACTCCGTCCACCACGGTATAGCCGGCCATGCGGGCTTTTTCGGCGCGCTCGGCGGGCACCCAGAGAGCCTGGATGCCAAAAGCGGGCTCCCGCGTCGGTTGACCTTCGATCGCCGGATCGGCCGGGCCGGAAGCGATGGCCAGCTCGCAATTCTGCGGCAGCTCATAGCGCGCCACTTCCACGCCCTTCAGAGCGATTACGTACTCGCGGCTGCGCAGCGAGAGGTTGTCCATCACGCGCACGGGGGGCAGCAGGTATCCCAGATCGGTGGCCAACTGTTTGCGGATCGCCGAGATGCGCCGCAGCAGCGGGGAATCCTGAGCGCCTTCCACCAGACCCACCAAGCCCAGGCCCACCTCGACGGCCAGCGGATCGACCCGCAGCATGGCCTCTACATTCTCCTTGGCTGCCGGCTTGGTTTCGGGCGATGGAGCAGCGGCCTGCTGTTCCCGGCGGCGCAACCGCCATCCCACCGCCCCGGCGCCGCCTCCCAAGATCAGAAACGGGAGCTTCGGCAAGCCCGGCATGGCGGCCAGCGCCAGCAGAACCCCCGCCGCCAGCAGCAGAGGCTGTGAATTTCCCAAAATCTGCTTCTGGAATTCCGCTCCCAGGCGGGCGTCGGAACTGGCGCGGGTGACGATCAGGCCGCCGGAAATCGAAATCATCAGCGCCGGAATCACCGTTACCAGGCCGTCCCCGATGGTCAACGTGGTGTAGGTTTGGAGGGCTTTGAGCAGATCCATGTCGTGCTGCAGAACGCCGATCAGAAATCCGGCCACGATATTGATCCCGGTGATCAGAATGCTGGCCACCGCGTCCCGCTGGGTGAAGCGCGATGCGCCGTCCATGGCCCCATAAAACTCCGCTTCCGTGGAGAGCTGCTTGCGCCGCCGCTTGGCTTCCGTCTCGTCGATCAGCCCCGCATTCAGGTCCGAGTCGATGGCCATCTGCTTGCCAGGGAGCGCATCCAAGGTGAAGCGCGCGGTGACTTCGGAGATGCGGACTGCGCCGTGGTTGATGACCACGTACTGGATGGCGATCAGGACCAGGAAGATCACCGCGCCAATGATATAGTTGCCGCCCACCACGAAACTGCCGAAGGCGCCGATCACCTCGCCAGCCGCCGTCGTTCCCGTGTTGCCGTTGAGCAGGATCAAGCGCGACGACGAAATGTTCAGGGCCAGCCGGAACAAGGTGAGCAATAACAGAGTCGTCGGAAAGGAGGTGAACTCCACCGGGCGGATCAGGTAGAGGGAGACCATCAGCACCGTGATCGACATCAGAATGTCGGTGGCGATCAGCAGATCGAGCATCCAGCCCGGCAGCGGCATGATCAGGGAGATCACAATGGCCAGAACGGCCAATGGCACCGCCATCTGGCCCAATGTCTCGAGAGGCAATTGAGCCATCCAGCGGTTCGGTGGCGGAGCGATGGTTTTGGCGGGTGTCATGCGTTCACCGTGGCAGTTTTCCGTTCATCAGTTTGAAGATGTAGGCCAGAATCTCGGCCACCGCGCGGTACAGGTGGGGTGGAATCTCCTGTCCGACTTCGACCGAGCCATACAGCGCTTGCGCGAGCGGTGGATTCTCGATGATCGGCACCTGGTTCTCGATCGCCTTCTGCCGGATCCGCTGCGCCAGGTAGTTCTTCCCCTTGGCGACCACCAACGGGGCCGCCATCCGCTCCAGTTCGTAGCGGATCGCCACCGCGAAGTGAGTCGGGTTGACCACCACGGCGGTAGCTTTGGGTACTTCTTTCATCATCTGCCGCCGGGCCCGGTCCCTTTGCAGGCGGCGGATGCGGGCCTTCATCTGCGGGTTGCCCTCGACGTCCTTGATTTCCTCCTTGATTTCCTGCCGGCTCATGCTCAGTTCCTGCCGGTAACGCCGCAACTGGCGGAACAGATCTACCGCGCCGAATACCAGGAACAGGCCAGCGGCCTTCCACAACAGGCTCATCATGGTGCCGCTCATCAACTGAATGGCGCCACGCACGTCGGCCAGGGGCAAAACCAGAAACTGGTCCAGCCGGTCGCGCACCACCACCCAGACCGCCCATAGGAACAGGGGGATCAGCAGCGCGGCTTCGACCACCGACACCAGGTTCTGGCGCGGCAGGTCGCGCAGGCGTGCGGCCGGGTTGAGCCGTCCGATATCCGGGGCGAGCTTGCTCAGGCTCCATCCAAATCTGGTAGTGGCAAGGCGCACCACCACGGTGATCGCGGCCACCGCCAGTCCGCCGCCGATCAGCGGCGCCAGATAGCTCCACAGGAGCAGGCGGGCGGTGTGAACGATGTCGGCGGGCGAGAGTTGCGGCATGAACGCCAAATCCACCAGGTCCCGCATCAACCGGCGGAATCCCGCGAGCGAGCTTCCGGCAGCCATGCGGATCAGCCCCAGAAACGCCAGAAACTGAAGCGCCGACACGAATTCTCGGGCGGAAGCGAACTGGCCTTCCCGCCGTGCCTTGTCGATGCGCCGCTGAGTCGGCTGCTCGCTCTTGCTCTGGTCTGGCATCTCCGCTCATAAGCCCAAAACCCGCTGGGCCGCGCTCCACATCGGGCCTGCCCAATCGTTCAGCGCGCGCGGAAAAAGCGGCACCACCCAAGCCAGCACCAAGAGCGCCGCCAGCATCTTGATGGGAAAGGCGAGCGTCATCATACGCACCTGGCTATTCAGCCTTCCGAGCAGCGCCAAGGCGACGTCCACCAGCACCAACACGGCCACTACCGGGAGGGCCAGGCGGACACCGATCGAGAGCAAGCTCGCCGTCATGTCCACCAGGATGCGAGCCGAGGTTTGACTAAATTCACGCGCCGGATCCGGGATCCGGTCCAGGCTTTCGGCCAACAAACGCAACACCTGCCGGTCGAAGCCCAGGGCAAAGAACGACAACCCCCCAAACAGTTGCGCCACGACCAGCAGCACCCCGCTGTCGGCTTGGGTATTGGGATCGACCATGGAGGCATAGCCAAAGCCCGCCGGCTGTCCCAGAATTTGCGCCGCGAACGCGAATGCCTCCAGCACGACTGCCGCCGTCACCCCGAGCGCCACGCCCACGGCCGTCTCCATCGCCACGGCGGCCGCCAACGCCGCTGGCGACGACAGATCGAGCGCCACCTTGGGCCAATGCGAATAAAGAGCCAGAGTCAAGGCCACGGCCAGACCGGCCCGCGCCGTCACGGCCGCCGACGCAAACCCGGGAAGCGGCACCAGCGCCAAGGCCCCGGCAATCCGCGCCAGCACCAGCAGAAACCCGCTCAGAAGGCTCACCGGTAGCGCAACCCTAGTGGGCATAGCGGCCCAAATCCTTCCACAAATCCGCGGTGTAGAACAGGAGCTTCTCGAGCATCCAGGGCAGCAACAGCACGAAACTTACCAGAAAAACCGCCAGGCGGGGAATGGTGCTGAACGCGTTATCCTGCATCGACGTCACAATCTGCAACAGGCTGACCGTGATACCGGCCAGAAAGCCGACCGCCAGCAGCGGCGCGGCCAGCCAGAAGGTCGCGAGCAAGTTCTGGCGGATCAGGTCTACCACGAAATCCGGAGTCATCCGTAGAAACTCCTCATCAACGACCCCACCACCAGATTCCAGCCGTCCACCAGCACGAACAGCATGATCTTGAAGGGGGCCGAGATCATGACCGGCGGCAACTGCATCATACCGACCGAAAGGGTCACCGACGCCACCACGAGGTCGATCATCAAGAACGGCAGGAACAGCACCGCGCCAATCTGGAAGCCGGCTTTCAGCTCGGACAGGACGTAGGCGGGAATCAACACCGCCAGGTCGAGATCTTCCGGAGTGCGCGGGGCGGGTTGGCGGTCGAGCCCGAGAATCAGGCGGATATCTTTTTCCCGGGCAAAGCGGATCAGGAAGTGCCGCAACGGCTTGGCCGCCTCGGTGAAGCCCGCTTCGGGCGTTTCGGCGCCAGCAGCCACCGGCTCCCAGCCCCGGTGATACATCTCGGCGGCCACCGGGCGCATAAGCACGATCGTCAGGAACAACGCCAGACCCACCAGCACCTGGTTCGAAGGCATGGTTTGGGTGCCTAAAGCCTGGCGGAGAAAGTGCAGTACGATGGTGATGCGCAGGAATGGCGTGACGCACATCACCGCCGCCGGCAGAAGCGTCCCCAAGGTTAACAACACGATGATCTGCATGGGCACGCTGAGCGTGGCGGCGCCTTTGCTTTCGGAAATGCCGAACAGCGTGAAGGGCGTGGCAGCCGCATACGCCGGCCGGACCGCGAGCAGGAGCCAAACCAGCCACCGGCGACTCATCGGCTCTCTCCCGGCGCGCCGGCGAACCGGCGATCCCGGCCGCCGGCTTCTTCGCCATCCGGCCGGCCAACTCCTCCCTGGCCGATCAGGGCGCAGCCAGCCGGGGAACACGCCACCAGGACCACGGTGTGATCGACTCTCACCAGGTGCAGGTTGTGTTGCGGTTCGAGCGTCAGCTTACCGAGCGACTCCAGCCGCGCGCTTCGTCCGCGCCCGGGACTGGCTCGGGGCACCGCTATCCCCAGCCGCTTGAACCACCACAGCACGCCTGCCAGCGTGCCAAAGACCACCAGAATCGACGCCAGCGGCACAATTGCCATCTCCATCTCCTATTCGTCGCGAAAATCGGTAATCCGAACACCGAGCGTGTTCTCGATCACCACGATCTCTCCGGACCCGCACAGCACACCGCCGATGTAGATGTCGATGTTCTCTCCAGCGGAGCGCGAGGTTTCGATCAGGCTGCCCTCATCCCATTCGAGGACATCTCGCGTCGGCATCACGCAACGGTCGAGTTCGATCTCGATGTCGACCGGCACATCGGCCATCGGCGCTATCTCTGCTTGTGGATTCATCGGCGGATTAGTGGATCAAGTTTATGGTGTCCTGGCTCAATTGGTCGGCCGTAGTCACCACGTGGGCGTTGGCTTCGTAGGCGCGCTGGTAAACGATCAGGTTGGTGAACTCGGTGGCAATGTCGACGTTGGAAGCCTCGAGCGACCCTCCCTGGATCGTGCCGCGGCCCCCGGTTCCCGGCACACCGACCGACGGGTTCGCGGTCGCAGCACTAAGCTCGTAATTGTCGTTGCCGGTGGTGATCAGAGTGTCGGGATCGCGAATCGAGGCCATGGCAATCTGGCCCACCACCACCTCGCTGCCGTCTGAATACTGCGCCAGCACGGTGCCGCCGTTGCCGATGCCCACCTGGTCCAGTTGCGCCGCCGGCGTCCCGTTTTGGGTAGTGGCGGAGGAAGCCGACGACTCGCCGTATTGGGTGATCATTCCCGCGGCGGAACTGTTGTAAACGCTCCAGGTGATGCTCATGTCGGTAGCCCCGTCGGTGAGGCCGGGGATGCTGATCGTGATGGGACTGCCGGAGGTGGGCGAAGTGAGGTTGCCGTTTGAGTCGAACGTCAGCGTGCCGTCGGCGCCGGTGTCGTAGGGCGTGCCGGTGGTCCCGGCGGTCACGTCGGCGCCCGGGATCGTCACCCCGTAGCTCCAGGAGTTGGCCGCGGTCTTCTGAAAGTTCACCGTCAGCGTGTGCGAGGTTCCCAGGCTGTCGTAGACCGTGATGGGCACGGAAAACGCGGAGGTCGCACCGATGGCGGCCGAAGAGTCCAGATTCAGAGAGGCATCCATGGTGGTGGTGGCAACCGGCGGGTTGAGAGCGCCCACCGGAACCACGATGTCGCCGACCGGGCCGTTGGTATCCACGGTGCCGTCCGCGTTCAGAGCGGTCCAACCCTGTACGTAATCCCCGGTATTGGTCATCAGGTTGCCGCCAGTATCGGTCTGGAAAGCTCCGTTGCGGGTGTAGTAGGTGTTGCCGGAGGGGTTCTGCACCACGAAGAACCCGTCGCCCTGGATGGCGGAATCGAGCACGCCGGCACTGGTCTGGATCGCCCCCTGGGTGAACTCCATTTGAGTGAGCGGCGTGGCCGTACCGAATCCGACTTGGGTCTGGCCGAGACCGGCTCCCAACGACTGGGTCACAAGGTCCGAAAAGGTCACCGTGCTGGACTTGAAACCGGTCGAGTTCAGGTTTGCCAGGTTGTTGCCCACGACGTCGATGGCCGTGGAGTCTGCATTGAGCGCCGAAAGCGCCGTCGAAAACGATGTGAACATCTCTTTCTCCCTTATGACTCCGGAAATCCTAACTGCTGCTGCCGGTGGCGCCGGAGGTGCCGGTCGTGCCGGTGCTGCCTGTCATCTGGTTCAGATCCTGAAGGATCGAGGAAACGTTCGAGCTGAGGCCCATGGTCTCCTGTAACTGCTGCACTTCGGCGAGTTGCGTCACCATGTTGGTGGTATCCATGGGATTGGTCGGGTCCTGGTTTTGCAACTGGGCCACGAGCAGTTGCAGGAACATGCTCTGGGTGCTGCCCGTCGCCGAGGAAGAGCCGGTTGCGGTTGTCTGGCTCGTGGAGCCGCCGGTAAGCGAAGTAACGCCGGATGCCATCGCGAAAGTCCTCCTAAGTAGAAGCCGGGGCCGGGGTATCCGCGATCTGCGCGATCATCTGGTCGATGGTCGATTGCGGATATCCGTGGGTGTAGATCTGAGCGACCAGGCCTGCATTGACCTGGGCGCCGTTGGGAAGTTGCACCATGAGGTTGGGCTGCGACTGCTCGAAGGGCCCCCCGCCGTTGCCCAGGATGGCGTCGGTGGATACCACCGTGCCGCCCAACATATTGGCAACAGTCTGAGCCGTGGCCGGAGTCGCGAAGTAGTACGGGTTGTAGTTATAGGTCAATCCGTTCGGGCCGGTTCCGCCGGGATTGGTTTCCCAGGGGTTGGCTCCAAAGACCGACTCCGCGGTGGGCGCGGAGCTCCCCGATGCCGATGTGCCGGAGGTAGACGTACTCGACTCGCTGGAAGAAGACGTGGCGGCCGACCCGCTACTCGCCGCAGCCGACGAGGAAGCGCCCGATGTGGTACCGGCGCCGGTCGACGCTTGCGCCCCGGAACTAGCGGCCGTCTTGCCTGCCGTTGGCATCGAGACTCCGATTTTTCGAGATTCCTCGGCCGCCGTGCGCGCGAATAGGGTCTGGAAATCGGTGGATGCGGCGGCCGGTTTCGAAGCCCTGCCGGTGGCTGCGGCCGCCGATACCCCATCGGCGTGCGAGTTCATGGAAGTGAGGTGAATAACCATTGAAAGTCCTTTCGATTCGTATCGGTTTCCGGCGACTGAGAAGACTGCCCGAGCCGTTGGTCGGGCGGCTGTTGTTGTTGTTGCTGCTGTCGCCGTCCCTGCTTTTGCCCGCCCTGGCCGTCCGCGTTGGCCGAGGCGCCCTTGTCAGCGGCATTCGGCGACATCGTGGAAGCCGACGCTGGATGCCAGATGGCGGCATGGAAACCGCTCTCGGCGAACCGCGTGGCCAGCGCTGGCAGCTCCTGGCGTAACGCGCTCGTCAGTTGGCTGTCCGGAGTGCGAACGTCGACCCGTACCTCGCCAGCGCGCTCCGTCACGCGCACCGCCACGCCGCCCGCGCCGGAGCGCACCTGCAACTGGATTCCACGATTCACCGTGGTGGCGGACGAAGCCGCCGGGGCGCCAGCCTCGGCCGGAGGCCGGGGCGGGGCCGGAGAGTCCCCGGCGATTGTCGGAACCGCGGGGCGGAGCGGTGGCTGCGACGGCGCCATCGCCGAGAGCAGGTTACCGGCCTCGGTGGTAAGCGGCTCCGCCGGCGGCGCGGCCGTTTCGGCTGGCTCTGGACGGCTGGCTCCACGCGAATTCGAAGCCGTTTGGGGCCGGTCTGGACGCGAATCGTCCGCCACGGACGAATCGCGATCGGCGGTTGCCACCTCCGCTTGCCCACTGGCGGAGCCAGGACGCGCCGGGTCGCCGGAGACCGAAGCGCCGGCTGCCGGTGGATTGGACTCACGGTACGACGCGGTGGGGCTCCGGTAGGGCGCCGGCACCGGCCCTACCGAAACCGCGAAGGCGGCGAGGGTCTTCGACTCGTGAGGCGTCAATCGCGCCTGAAAGGCCAACGGGGCGCTCGAAGCCCAACGAGCGACCGGTGAGAGCAGGGGACCGGCGAGGGGCGCCGGCTTCCCGGAACTTTCCCGCCGCAAGGATTCATACTGTGGCCCCGTCGGGGAACCGCGATCCCCCCCGGTCGCAAGGTGCGGCTCCGACGGGGCGTCCGAGGGCGCCGACACCTCGCCCGCTTCCGCTTGAGTCGGCGGCAAAACCTGCGCGGCGGCCGAAAGCGGTGCCACCAAAGCGGCCTGTGGCGATGGCGCGGATGGGACATCGGCCTGATGGGAAGATGTCGTGGCGGCTCGATCGCGAGAGAGGTGTCGATCCACGGGTTGCCGCGCAGGACTGGAATTCGATCTCGCGGCGCCCGGATCCATCGGCCCAACCGGCAGAATAAACGGTGGAGGAGTCAGCGCCGGTGTTTCGCCGGTTGTCGCGGCGGGTTGGACGGACGAGTTTTGGGGCGCGCCGCGGCGGGCGGTGAAGGCCGCGGATCGCACCGTTTCCGCGGGTCCGGAATTGTCCGGCGCCACGGCCGCTTTAAGGCTAGCCGGATTCTGCTGATTTTGGCGGGGCACACCGGCACTCGCCGCCGCGGAGCTGGCGTTTCCAGCCGCCTCGGCATCCGCTGCCCACGCCGCTGTGTCCTGGTTTTTCGATTGCGATGGCACGGCGCAGTCGGGCAACAGGGCTGGGCTGGAGGAAGCGGCCGGGTGGGCGGCTCCTTCGGCCGCAACAACCGGAGTTCGCCGGGGAGTGGCCACCTGGACGTTTCCCGCGGCTGAGCGGGCACTGGCCGAT
>PLRS01000003.1 GCA_003164035.1 Bryobacterales bacterium
TGTGGCCCATGTGCAGGCGACCGGTCACATTCGGGGGCGGGAGCAGAATTGAAAAGGGCTCGCCGCCCGGGCCCGGGTCCGGGGCAGTTGAGTCAGGCGCAGGCTGGGCAAAGAGCTTTTCGCTCACCCAGTNNCCCAGTGATCTTCAATGGCGGTTGGGTCGTAGGCTTTTGGCAGGTCGTGGGGCATGGGGGTTCATTTCGAGCCCCCGGAGACTATGCAAAACCCCTATGCACACGGGGTTTGGCGTGAGGGGACCATGCCTAACTTTAGCAGATATGTGTTTAGGGAGCAGGGGCTGGCCCCGTATCCCCATCCACCCAGTAGCTGTTCCGCGCCTCGACTACCAGGTCAGGATAGTCCCTCAGCCGCAGCGCGATTGCATGAAACCCAGCATGTGGCGCAACCGGATGAAAACTCAGCACATACCGGTTCGGAAGATGATGAGAAACGGCCAGCAGATCGCGTTCCAGGCTCTTTGCGTCGCTGAACCGGAAGAACTCGCCTCCGGTCAGTTGCGCCACCGATTCCGAAGTGTTGCGCCGCAGTCCGTTTGCCGCCGCGAGGGCCGCGATCTTGGGCAGCCGCAGCGGAGGCGCCAGCAGGCTCAGGCAGTCGTAGGCCTGCCCGAGTTTGTTCTGGCCGGGGTTGTCTGGGTCCTGGGCCATGCACCCGCCCGCAGGGCCGGGCGTCTGCGACTGGAAGATCTGCCCGGCCTCCTTGGCCGCCGCGGCCTTTGAACTGGAGAAACCCAGACTGTAAATCGCCGTATTTGTGTCGCTCACGGCGTGCAGCGCTTCATCCAGGGTGGTGTGGCTGCCCTGGTCCACGGTTTCGCCAATTAAGAGGATCACCCGCCGGTAGGTTGGCGGCTGCCGGCGCAGCAGGTCAACGGAGAAGCTCAGCCCGTCGAGAATTGCGGCCCTGCGGTCACCCGCCTCCAGCCCGCGAAGTGATTCGCCGACCGCGTTCAGATCGGAGGTAAAGTCCTGCACCACTCCAGGCGCGCTATCGAAGGCCACCACCGCCACATGGCGCCGCACTCCGCCGACAATGGCTTCAATCAACGTGCCCAGCTTTTGATAGTCGCCCAGATGCCGGGCGCCCGCTCCGCCGGTCTCCACGGCCACCGCCAGGGCCAGCGGCTGGCTGCCCGTATCCTCTTCCAGCGTGGGGGGTCTGCTCGACTCCGTCGTCGGTCAGCGCAAAATCCTTTGCCGTCTGCGTGAACACCGGCTCCCCGGCCTTTGTCTTGACGAGGGCGGGCACCAGGACCAGCGTGGTGGTGGAAGAGAAGACGCGCGTCTGCTGGGCGGGAGGCGGAAGCGTTTGAGCCAGCGCGGCATGCACGAAGATTAGCCCAACAAGGAGGAGCAGCTTCATCATCGGCTCTCGCATGGAAACCACCCGTTCGACGGATTTGAAATGCACGCAGCCTCTTGTGCCTAGTGTCCTGAGTCTAAAGTTCATTGCATATTTTCCGAAGTGCAACCGCAGATCCTTCGACTCACCACCCCCAGGCTGAAGTACGCATGGGGCCCCGTTCGCTCAGGATGACNNCGAACTTCAGATTCACCACACTAGATGCCGACCGGGGCTTCAGCGAACCTCAAAGACAAGACTTTAGAAGCGATAGCGGAGGGCCAGCTGCATGAGGCGCGGGGGCATGGCGCTTACGGCCTGGCCGAAGCTACCGCTGGAGATGTTGCCTTCGACGGCGGCGCCGCCGAAGAACTGGGCGTGATTGAGGACGTTGAAGGCTTCGGCGCGGAACTCGAAGGTCCGGTTCTCTGGCAGGGCGAAGCTGCGGGTGAGGGTGGCGTCGAGGTTTTCCAGGCCGGGGCCGGAGAAGAAGCGGCGGCGGGCGTTGCCCATGGTTCCCAGCGAGGGCAGGGTAAGCTGGGAGGCGTCGAAGACCGGCTTGCCGCCTCGGGGATTCAGATTGAGGCCGAGAGATTGGCCGCTCCAATTCGGAGTATCGACGCCGTTGTTGTTGATGCCGTTGGGGATGGTGCCGAGCAGCGATGTGTCGTTGTTATTGAGCAGGGTGATCGGCAGGCCGGATGTAAAACGCGCGATTCCGGCGACGGACCAGTCTTCAGTCGCGGCACGGAGCAGCCTGACGGTCTTTGGCGCGGGCAACTGGTATTGAAAGCTGGCGACGAAGTTTTGGCGCAGGTCGAAGGCCGAGAGCCCGCGGCTGAGCGAAGGGTTGACGGGGTTCACAGGCTCAGGCAATCCGGCGGATTGATCGATGGATTTCGAGAATGTGTAGCTGACCAAAAGATTCAGATTGTGAGCGCGGTGGTTTACCGTGGCTTCCAGAGCGTTGTATCCGGCATTGGCGATGGTGCGCTGCAACTCGACGCTGCCGAAGGCGGAACCGAATTCGGTGCGGGCGGCCTGCTCGTTAAAGGGGCCGCAGGCGGTCGAGCCGAGGCTGAGGCAAAGCGCTGGATTGGCGGGGTTGGCTTCTTCCAGCGCCAGCAGATGGTGCGATGCCGCGCCGATGTAAGCGATAGAGGTGAGCGTGGATGCGCCCAACTGGCGCTCGATGCTGAGCATCCAGTGTTCGGCGTATGGGGTCACGTCACGCGGGTCCACGGCGGGAATGCCAACCAGCGGCTCGAACTGGCTCCAATCCACGGTTGTGTTGGGATTGGAGCGGCTGGCGCCGTAGGCCACATTTTGCAGCGGGAAGCGCTGGCCCGCACTAACGCCAGTGGCGGCGACGGTGAAGGGATCGGTGAACAGCGGCGGCGCGGCCGAAGTGTAAGTGTAGCCGTAGGGCGGATTGGCGCTCATGATGCCGGCCGATAGCCCTTCGTAGGCGGTATAGAAGATACCGTAGCCGGCGCGGATGCTGGTTTGACCCTCGGGTCCGGTGAGCTTGTGCAGAATCGGCGCGGCGAAAGCGGGCGTCCATGCGATGCCGAGACGCGGGGACACGTCGTTGTGCGCGGGGGCTAGAGAGCGCGACACGCCGGGGTCACCGGGAAAGACCAGCCCTTGCGGTGCGCCCGGAAAAACCTGGGATTGCTCGCCTTTTATCAGCGTTTGAAGCTGATTGAATTTCTCGCTCCAGGGGCGGATGCGGTCCAAGCGCACGCCGTAATTCACGGTCAAATGGCTGGAAGCCTTCCAACTATCCTGCGCGAAGGCGGCCATATAAAGGTTGCGATTGTAAAAGCTGTGCGCCTGGCCTTGGGTGTAGCTGGACGGCACGCCGAGCAGGAAGTCGGCAAAGTCGAGGCCGGTTTCCGATCCGTTGAAGGCGAAGCTGCCGTTGAAGATCACGTCGGGGTGGGTGTTGATTTGGTTGGCATGGATTTCGCCGCCGGCCTTGAAGCCGTGTTTGCCAACGATGCGGCTGAAGGCGTCGCTCACTTCGTAGATGTTTTCGGCTTGCACGATGGCTGTGGTGTCCACACCGAGGGTGAAATCGTTGAAGGCGATGTTTTCGATGCCTTCGGTGGACGGTTTCAGGGCGTCGATGCCGCTGAATCCCTGCGCCGCGAGCGACGGGCCGACGCCGCCCTTGGGCTGGCCGACCGAGTTGGCGTTGCGCATAAAACTCAGGTGAAACTCGTTGAGCGCCGTCTGGCCGAAGGTGATGGTGTGGCCGAGGCTGGCGAGTTGCGCAAAGCCGTTGGAGGTTGCGTTGAAGCCGGGAACGCTGGCGCCGCCCGTGCCTGTGGGGTAAGGATTATCGAGCGAGTAGCCGTCGAGAAAGTAGTAGGCAGTCAGGGTTCCCTTGCCGTGGGTCCAGTCCAGGCGCAGCGCACCCTTGTCGTCCTGGAGGGTTTCAGCCTCTTTC
>PLRS01000096.1 GCA_003164035.1 Bryobacterales bacterium
GGCTGTATGAAGGCGTGGAGGTGGGCAAGGAAACGGTCGGTCTGATCACCTACATGCGCACCGACTCCACCCGTGTTTCCGACGACGCCATTCGCGACGTGCGCGATTACATCCGGGACCGCTACGGCAAGCCGTACCTGCCGGAGAGCTTCAACATCTACAAGTCCAAGAAAGACGCGCAGGACGCGCACGAAGCCATCCGGCCCACTTCCATGGCCTACGCGCCGGAGGTGCTCGAAAAGCGCCTGGCCGAAGACGAAATGAAGCTTTACCGGCTGATCTGGAATCGTTTCGTGGCCTGCCAGATGGTGCCGGCCGTGTACGATCAGACCAGCATCGACGTGACCGCCACGGGCAAGAATGGGGTGGATTATACCTTCCGCGCCACCGGCTCCGTGGAGAAGTTCGACGGCTTTCTGAAGGTTTACAAGGAAGGCAAGGACGAGGCCGACGAAGACGACGAAGAGGTGAAGCATCGCCTGCCGGTGGTGGCCGAAGGCGAGCAGCTTCGATTCAAGGCGCTGCGTCCCGACCAGCACTTCACCGAACCGCCGCCGCGCTACAACGAAGCGACGCTGGTGAAACGGCTGGAGGCCGACGGCGTGGGCCGGCCTTCCACCTACGCGTCGATCCTTTCCACCATCCAGGAGCGCGAGTACGTAAAGAAGGAAGGCGGACGCTTTGCTCCCACCGAGCTGGGCATGGTGGTGACGGATCTGCTGCTGGAAAGTTTCGACGACATCTTCGAAGTGAAGTACACGGCGAGGATGGAAGAGGAACTCGACGAGATCGAGGATGGTAAGCTCGACTGGCGCGTGGCTTTGCAGGATTTCTACGGGCGCTTCGACAAGGACCTGAAGCACGCCGAAGAGCACATGACCGACATCAAGCGGATGGAAAAGCCCACCGACTTGATTTGCGAGAAGTGCGGCAAACCGCTGGTGATCAAGTGGGGAAAACACGGCAGCTTCATCGCCTGCACCGGCTACCCGGACTGCACCTATACGCGCGAACTGACGGTGGACCTGCCGGACGTGGACAAGGTGGATCTGGCCGAACAGGGCGACCAGGAATATTGCGAAAACTGCGGCCGGCCTATGGTGCTCAAGAAAGGCCGCTTCGGCACGTTCTTCGCCTGCACGGGATACCCCGATTGCAAAACCACCAAGCAGATCGGCGGCACGCAAAAGAAGGCGGATCAACCGCTGGACGAAAAGTGCCCGCAGTGCGGCAACCACCTGGTGCTGAAACACGGCCGCTTCGGCGAATTCACCGCCTGCAGCAACTATCCGACCTGCAAGTACGTCAAGCAGAAAACCATCGGCGTAAAGTGCCCGGAGTGCAGCCAGGGCGAGATCGTGGAGCGGCGCTCCAAACGCGGCAAGACTTTCTACGGCTGCAACCGCTGGCCCGAGTGCAATTTCGTGGCGTGGGCCAAGCCGATCCCGGAAAAGTGCCCCGCGTGCGGCAATCCTTATATGACCGAAAAGTGGCTGAAAGCCGGCACGGTATGGCAATGTCCCAACCCGGAGTGCAAGCACAAACAACCGGCGCCGGAGCAGCCGGCCGAAGTGGTGATGCAGTAAAGGCTTGGGGACAGCCCCGATGGGGCAAACGAGATTCTCTTTTAAAGGAGAGGAACTTTTCGAAGGCCGAGATGGCGCGAAGGATGCACACCAGCCGGGCGGCGCTGGATCGTCTGCTCGATCCCGAGTACGAGGCGGTGGCTTTGAACACGCTCCAAAAAGCTGCCACGGCGGTGGGGCGGGAGCTTCGGCTGGAGCTTCGCTGAGGGCTTTATTATCAGTCTGTTACGGATGTCCTTGTGCACTCCGGAGCGGTCGGTTTGTGCGTTTTTGTGCATCGTTCAGTCGGTTTCCGGACCGTGTCCGAACGGCCGGGCTGGCGCCCGGCTGGACCGATTGACAATCGGTCCGCGGGTTGAACAACCTGCCCCACAATCTTCGAACCAGCCCCCAAAGGGCGTCCCACTCGGGCTGTGTTTCACCTCCCGTCCCTCCGACCCGGACTGTCAATAGGATAACTGCGTCCACCAACGGAACGGCATAATGAATCCGCGGATAGGCGAGAATGCACGAGGCACAGAATGGCAGCAGCGAGAAACCGGCGCATAACAGAAAATACGGATCCAGCCGTCGTAACGTCGGTACCGCGCGGCGGACTCTCAGGAGCACAAACCCAACCGCAACCGCCGAGATACAGGCAAACACAGCCTTGAAGGCGACGGTGCGGGCCATATACACGGGCACTGCGAAGCCCATGGACAGAACCGTGGCAACCAGTTGCAGGAAGTTCAGCGACACGTGCGAGAGGAACGCGTTCGGATTCGCCGCCAGCATATGCGACAGGCTCACATTGCCGGGTCCGAAACTTAGGGCAAACCATTTTTCCCAATCGGCCCACCCATTGCTGGCGCCACACACCGCCGGATAGGTGTCGCAGAACCGCACCGAATAGTGCTGCCCAAAAGCGAACAGTCCCCGCCCGTACGAGGCGATCGGCAAACCGTAATGCAGGTACAATCCGGCACTCGCCAACACCGAGGCGCTCGCCACCGTCACGCCTCGCCCGCCGTCAAACCGGCGCCGGGCTCCATATCGCCAACAGGAATATGCGCCGTAGAGGAAGACCCAGATTACGGCAACGAAGTATTCCGGCCGAAACAGACTTGCCAGCACGGTCGGAAACATGGCGAACCCAACATGAGTTACGGGCGGCTTGTTCAGAAGAAACCGCAAACCCAGCAGGAAAAAGGCTAACCCGAAGTAAGCCGCGATACTCGACGGCAGGTTTGCAAACCGCTCCATGAGCGGAGATATCGGAGATGCCAGTAGGATCAGGGTCATCAGCGCGGGCCAGCCTCGCTCATCGGCGATTCTGTCCAGAAACAGATAGTTCGAAACGGCAAGCAAGTTTGCCGCCAACAAGACTAAGCACTTATACAAGAGCGTGCCGGAAATAACCGTCGACAAAAGATGGATCAGCGCGAGATAGAGGGGGCTCCAATCCGCGCTCATGGCGACGCCGGTAACGGCATTATGAATCAGCCCGGGATCGTCGGCGCGGGGGACAAACGTCCACCAGCCCAAGGCCGCGGCGGCATTCACTCCGGCCAGAACAACCAACAGGCCCCGGACGCCGTGCGCTTTGCCGAACATCCTGTCCCAACGCTCCATCACAGTGCCATGCCTCCGTCGCCCGTTGCGCCCTACCCGTACGCGCCGCCCACCTTAATCTTTCGGAACCGGGCGGGGCTGGCGCCATGGCCGGTGCCGATTACCTGTTCGGGTTGGCCTTTGCCGCAGTTGGGGACGCCCCACAAGGTCCAATGCTCCGGGCCGGCGATGGCGGCGCAGGCGTTCCAGAATTCGGTCGTGATGCCGCTGTAGCTGGGGTTCTTGAGCATGCGGGTGCGCTTGCCACGGACGATTTCCCAGGCGATCTCGCAACCGAATTGGAAGTTATAGCGCTTATCGTCGATCGACCAACTGCGATTGGTCTCCATGTAAATGGCATAGTCGGCATCGAAGACTTCTTCAAGCGACTGGCGGCCGGGCTCCAGACTCACATTGGTCATACGGATGAGCGGCAGGCGGGTCCAGCCATCGGCACGCATGCAGCCGTTGGAGCGCGTCTGGCCGATTGCGGCGGCGGTTTCGCGCGAGGTCATGTAGCCCACGAATTGGCCGTCGCGAATGACGTCGGTGGATTGCGCGGGCACGCCCTCATCGTCGAAGGCGAACGTGCCCAGGCCCGGGCCGTGATCGAAGCGGGCATCGCAGACCACGTTGACGACGTCCGAGCCGTAGCGGAGATGGCCAAGCTGGTCGAGGGTCAGAAAGCTCATGCCGGCGTAGTTGGCCTCGCTGCCCAGGACGCGGTCGAGCTCGATGGGATGGCCGATGGATTCGTGAATCTGCAGGCCGAGCTGCGAGCTGTCGAGGATCAGGTCGAATTCACCCTCTGGGCACTGATCGGCGGAATGCAGGGCGATGGCTTCTTCGGCTACGCGCGGCGCGTTTTCGACCAGGCGCAGCTCATCCACCAGCTCATAGCCCTTCAATTGGTATTGGCCGCCGAAGGAATTCGGATAGGAGCGTTTTTGGATTACGGCGTCGCGATAGGCGAGGGCGGAAAAGCCGGCGCCGGTCCAGGTTCGCGTCTGGTCGATCAGGCTGCCAATGGTGGAAGCGAATACCTGGCGGCGGCGTTCGAAGTGGATCGAAGCTTCGGCCAGGTTGATGGCGGGGTTGCGGCGCAGCTCGGCGTCGACGGCGAGCAGGGTTGCGAGGTTCCGGTCGACGGAAACCGAGAAGGGGTCGATGACCGCCGGCGATATCCAGGTAGCTTCGTATTTTTGTTCCGGCGCCAAAGCGACGCCCCGCTTCTTAGCCAGCAGGCCGGAGCGCGCGATTTCCACCGCGAGCGCGGCGGCGGTTTCGAGACCCGTAGAAGAAAGATCGTCGGTGGCGGCAAATCCCCAGCAGCCCCCGGCGAGCACGCGAATTCCCACACCCTGCGATTCGGAGCTGCCGACGTGGCCGGCTTTGCCGTTCTTGGTGCTGACGTCGCGCTGGCGGACGTCCTCCACGCGCACGTCGGCATATTCCACGCCGCGGCGCTCGGCGCAGTCCAGGGCGGCCAACGCCACGCTCTTCATCGCGGGGTAATTAATCCGCCCAGCTTTTCCTGCTCGCTGGCAGTGGCTCTGGGGAAGCGCGTCGAATAGGCTTCGGGATACTTCAAGCCGGAGCCGGTGTTGTAGATCACGATGCGGTCGGAGGGCTGGAGGAATCCATTGACCAGCAGCTTTTCGAGAGCGGCCACGCAGGCGGCGCCTTCCGGAGCGGCGTAGATGCCCTCCTCGGAGGCGAGCCGGACGCCCGCATCCAGCAGTTCCTCATCGGTGACGGCGATGGCCGTACCATGGGAGGTGCGGACGGCGTCGAGGATGAGAAAATCGCCCAGCGGCTTGGGCACCCGCAGTCCGGCGGCGACGGTGTGGGCGTTTTCGTAGAATTGGCTGCGCGGCTGGTTGTCTTCGAAAGCGCGCACCACCGGGGCGCAGCCGGCCGCCTGAACGGCGATCATCTTGGGACGCCGCGAACCGATCCAGCCCAGCTTGTCCATTTCCTCGAAAGCCTTCCACATGCCGATCATGCCGACGCCGCCGCCCGTTGGGTAAAAGATGGCGTCGGGCAATTCCCAATCCATTTGCTCGGCCACTTCGTAGCCCATGGTCTTCTTGCCTTCGATGCGATAGGGCTCTTTGAGGGTGCTGACGTCGAACCAGCCTTCGGCGGGCGCGCGTTCGGCTACCATTCGACCACAATCGCTGATCAGACCGTCGACCAGAGTGACGTTGGCGCCATAGGCCATGCATTCCAGGTAATTGGCCTGGGGCACGTCGCGCGGCATGAAAATATACGATTCGATGCCGGCGGCGGCGGCGTAGGCGGCCAGCGCGCTGGCGGCGTTGCCGGCCGAAGGGATGGCGACCTTGCGGATGCCGAGTTCGACGCACATCGAGATGGCGCAGGAAAGGCCGCGCGCTTTGAACGATGCGGTGGGGTTGAGACCTTCGTCTTTCACCCATAGGGACTCGGCGCCCAGGCGCGACCCCAGGCGGCGGGTTCGAATCAGCGGCGTCCAACCCTCGCCAAGCGAAACGATCGAGGCGGGCGCGGCGGGCAGTATGGGAGCGTAGCGCCACATGCTGGGCGGCCCCTCGGAAACCTGGCGGCGCGGCCAGCGGTGACGGAGAGTTCCAATTTCATAGCGAACCAGCAACGGTCCGCCACACGCGGCACAAAGGTTGGCGACCTGCCCAGCCTCGATTTGCTGGTGACACAGACTACATTCCAGATGCGTAGGTTTGCCCATGGAATATTCAAGTCTAGCATCCGGTTGAAGGAACGCCGGTTGGGGCACGGGTTGACGTTGATTCCGGGCGTTCCGGTTGAGGAGCCTCGGCGACCCTCGGGAACTGTGAGAATCTGTCCGCGTATTCCGGACAGCAATGAGGGGGCGGCAGCCGAATTGTCGCGTGTGAACCGGCGGGCGTGCCGTACGCCCGGTTTGACAATTACGGGCGGGCAGTACATTCACGGCGAGCCTTCAGCGCGGATTCAATACCTGGAGATCGTGGATGGCCTTTTCGACTCGATCCAGCCCCGCGTCGATCCGAGCGAGCCGTTCGTCGCCCCGTGCGTCGATCAATTCCGCCATCCGGATTTCCCCTAGCTCCAGCAGACGATCGATCTCGGCCAGACGCGCGGCCTCGTGCGGTTGCAGTCCCGCGGCGTACTTTCTAGCCAGCAACTCATCCCGTTCGCCCAGGCAACGATCATCGAGAGTCTCAGGCGCTGCCAGGGTCGGTCGGTGCCGATCCGCCACGCGGCCAGCGAGTCCTCGGGACTCTTTTCGTTCTTTGGCGCACCAGTCGGCCACCAAGTTATTGTAGCTTATTGGCCTTCATTGCTCTGCAGGAGGCTCCCATGCTTCCAGGCCTTCGATCGCTTCCGGGTGAGGCTTCATCTCTCGATTTTTGGCTCCGGGCGTGTAGACGCCAACCACCTGTTAAGATGTTAGCGAACTGTGCCACACGATCAGCCAGACGGTAGCGTTTTCGATTGCGCTGTAGCTCTTCTCAAAGATCGAAAATGGTTCGATGTATCGGTCGACACGATCGTGAAAAAGATAGAGCAGGGCGAGCGGGTAGAGTTGCAAGCCGTACACGAAATGGCTGACAAGAATGGGGAGACGCTTAAGCCCAGAATACGGCTCAGGATATCGGGGAAACCGAAGTTCCGAGCGGGGTGGCACGTTTCACTGCTGCTCTACAATAAACGCATCGACGGATTCGGCTACGATGAACGCTTTACGGATCTCGATGGGGTGGAACAGAGCGGGTGGCATCGCCATATCTGGAATGAAAAAACCCAGGATGCCGAAGGAAAAATATCGGTCTCGCTGTTCGACAAGGGCGACCCGAGTTTTCGCGACTTCCTTATCTGGTCGCTCAAAGAGATGAATGTGTCATGTCCGAGGGATGATGACTATGCAAACGAAACTCTGTTCTGAGGTCAGGCAGATGGTCGAAGCCCACTTGACCGAAAACTTGCGGGCCTCCGGGCGCGACCTCCAAGGATGCACGATCACCCTCCCTATCAAGACGGTCGACGGGCGCTGGGTCTCGGTCATTGTTGAGGAGAAGTTCGATTATTACCTCGTGCACGACGGTGGCCAGACTGACTCGGAACTTTTTTCCCAGGGGCTCAAGATGTCGGATGCCGATGAGCACTTCAACGCGGCCATTGCGAGCAAATACCATCTCACGCTCCAGGACAAGATGATTCAGAAGGCGTGCCGGCGGGACGATCTGTCCGAGACAATCATGGCCGTCGCAGAGTCTTCTGCCGTCATGACAGCTCAGCTTGTATCTTCGCGGCTCGTCGAGGTCGAAGCGCAGGAAGTCCACAGCAAGGTTTCGGAAGCGCTACGCCTATGGAGACCCGACGATGTCGAGATCGAGCAGAATGTCGAAGTCACGGGCGGTCTCTCGACGCACAGGGTCGATTTCGTCGCCAAGAGCAGCGCGTCAGCGCATCGAACAGCCACGATAAAGATTCTCCCTCCCAGTCGTCCGCGTGATCGAGCGGAAAGGTATGGCTTTATGCAACTGGATATGCGGCAGACACCAGAGTTCAAGGATTGGGCCAGCCTGGCAGTCGTCCTCGGAGTCGAGACGTGGACGGAGCCCGCACTGCAAATTGTGAATCGTCTTGCCGACAAAACAATCGAGTTGAGGAGCGATCAGGAAGGCGAGGTGGAAGCGCGCGTCCCAAAGGCAATGACCGCCCTAGCCAGAGCGGAGCTCCGGCTATAAAGAGGGAATCCCGCCGCCCTTACTCTCGGCGCCGCGGATGACTGCACGGGTATAAAATTGCAATTAACCCATCGTCCTCAGGTCAGTTGCCGAGGCCCCACCGAGCGTTCCGGAGCCTGCCGATTACAGCTTTCTCTTAAAGAAATCCACTTCCGCGCGATACGCCTTCAGCCATGACGCATGGCGCAGGAAGCCGTGGATTTCGTCGGGCAGGATGAGTTGCTCGAAGTACACGCCCTGGCGGCGCAGCGCGGTCACCAGTTCCACCGTTTCCGAGAAGTTGACGTTGCGGTCGTCGTCGCCATGGATCAGCAGGACGGGCGACTTCCAAGTGGAAACGGAGGCGATGGGCGAGGAGTCGTAGGCCAACCGGGCGGCCTCTTCCCGCGATGCTTCCGCGGTTGGCGTGGGTGTGCCCCCGGCCCCACCCGGGCCGTTGCCGCGGGCGCTCCAGTCGTGGACGCCGTGGAAGTCCACTCCGGCGGCAAAGAGGTCCGAACCGCGCGCCAGGCCCATCGCGGTCAGATAGCCGCCGTAGGAACCGCCCCACAATCCGATGTGCGCCGCGTCGACGTCGGGGCGCGTGCGCAGGTAGAGGCCGGCGCCTTCCACGTCATGGTATTCGCTGCCGCCGCGGGCGCCGTAATTGGCCGGCTCTCGAAAGCCCAGTCCGTAGCCGATGCCGCTGCGGTAGTTGATCGACAGCACCACGTAGCCCTGGCTAGCCAGGTATTGGTTCATGCCGTAGGCGTTGTTGTAGTAATCCATGTAATGCCAGCCCAGCAGCATTTGCCGCCGCGAGCCGCCGTGCATGAACACCAGCGCTTTGTGCTTTTCGCCGGGTTGGCTCGCGGGCGGCAGAAAGAGCTGGCCGTGAATCTGAAGGCCATCGGAACCGCTGAAGATCACCTGCTGCGGCGTGACCAGCGAATCGGCGGGAAAATCGGCGGGGATGGAATCGGGCGCCAGGTCCTTTACGGTTTCGCCCTGCCGGATGGCGGCGCGCAGCGGGTGGCGGCCGTCGGCATGTAAATAGGCGATGACGCCGCCGGCGAACACCGGCGTCATTTCCAGTTGGTCGCCCTTGGTTACCGCCTGCGCCGGGCCGCCGGCGGTGCTCACGCGCCAGACGTGCCGCCGGTCGATGTCGTCCTGGTTGGAATCGAATACGATTTCCTTGCGGTCGCCGGAATAGGCCACGTGATCGACTTCGAAATCCCCCGGCGTCAGCAAGTTGGCCGCGCCGCCCTCCACCGCCACCGAATAGAGACGCAGCCAGCCGCCCTTCTCCCACGGGAAAACGATGCGATCGCCGGCGGCCCAAAGCAGCGTGGGGTCGGATTCAGTAGGATGGAACGCGCTTCCCTGCCCCGGCTCGGATTTCCAGATTTCGCGGCCGGTGCCGTCGGCCACGCTGGCCACCCGGATGGACCAGCCGGGTCCGCTTCCGCCTCCACCCCGCCCGCCTCTTCCGCCGCCGGCCGGGACGCGCACGAACGCCACCTGGCGGCTATCCGGCGACCACGCCGGCAATTGATCCCGATCCACCGTCGGTTCCATGTAGGTCAACGTCTTGGCGCCGAAATCGTACACCGCGATGAAGCTATGATTGCCGCGGTCGCTGACGAACGCAATTTTCGAGCCATCCGGCGACCATTCCAGATCCTGGGCCGTCACGCCCGACCGCGCCTGGATCATGAGCGCCGGTTTCTCCGCGCCCGAGAGCGGCACAATGTAAATCTTCCCTTCGCGCAGAAACGCCGCCACACCACCCTTGGGCGACACTGCCGGCGAGTGGCCTGCCCCCAATTTGCGCGGCGCCGAGCCTGGCGTGACCACCCACACCGCCTGCTCCACGCCCGCCGGATTGGCAGCCGGATTCGGGTCGGGGTGGTCCAGAAATTCCAGGTCGCCGCCACGCACGTACACCACCGATTTGCCGTCCGGCGTCCACTGCAACTGGCCCACGTCCTGGCCGTCGTCTTCGGTATAGGAGGTGACGCGAACGCCTTTGTAATCGGGCGCCGTGGCCACCCATACGTTTCGCGCCCCGCGCTCATTCAGAACCCAGGCCAGATTGCCGCCGGTGGGTGAGGATGTCAACTCAGAAGGGAACGGAGCCGAAAGAACCTGTTCCAGGGTAAAGGTCGCTGCGCCCGCCGCGCAGGTGAACGCCAGAGTGACGAGGAATAAACGTCGCATGTCGAATTAGTGTACTGCAAAAGGGGGAGAAATCGCCGGGAGGCGCATTCGGGCGAACCCGACTGCGCGTGGAATTGTAGTTACAGTTTTATTGTTATACTGGACGTGACTAGCGGTGATCAAGTTCGAGTGGGACCCGGTGAAGGCGCGGATCAACCGGCGAAAACATGGCACCGTTTTCGAAGACGCCATGGATGTATTTGACGATCCCCACGCGTTGTTCGAGCAGGACCGCACCGACGGCGGAGAGCAGCGATGGCAGGCGATCGGGCTTGCCGGAGGGATGGTTCTACTGCTGGTGGCGCACACTGTTCGAGAAGAAGGCCCGGACGAAATCGTCCGCCTCATTTCGGCCCGCCGGGCCAACCGAAAGGAGCGAAGCCGCTATGACCAAACTCGTGCGCAAGACGCTGGCCGATAATCCGATGACGCCAGCCCGCAGGCGAAAGCTGGCCCGACTCGCCGCGCAGCCCGATTCGGCAATCGACTACTCCGACATTCCTCCCCTGAAGGCCAGCTTCTGGAAGAATGCCGTCCGCAATCCATTCTACAGGCCGGTAAAGCAGCAACTCACCGTTCGCCTGGACGCCGACGTGGTGGCATGGCTCCGCCAACGTGGGAGGGGTTACCAGACACGGATGAATGCGGTTCTACGGAACGCCATGCTGGAAGACGTCAAGAAAAGCGCATAAGGCTGCGCCGCCACTACAACAAATCTTCCCGGCCGCGCTTTTCCAGCGCCTTGACCACGTCGCCGACTCGTTGCGCGTGATCGCGCGTGGCCACCAGCAAGGCGTCGGGGGTATCCACTACGATCAGGTCGTCCACTCCGACCAGCGCCACCAGCTTGCCGCGGGCGTCGACGAAATTGCGGCTCGAGTTCAGGCAGACGGATTCGCCCGCGATGGCGTTGCCCTCCGCGTCGTAGCCGAGCAGGTCGTAGACGGCGTTCCAGCTTCCCACGTCGTTCCAGCCGAAATCGGCCGCCGCGATGCCGCACACGCCCTTGGCTTTTTCGAGCACGGCGTAGTCGATCGAGATGTTCTCGCAGAGCGGAAACGCGCGCGCCAGTTGCGCCGCCCAGTCGCGCGCTCCCAAACGCGGCAGCGCCGCCAGCAGGGTCGCGGTCTTGGGAAGATGGCGGCGCAGCTCTTCCAGCAGTACGCTGGTGCGCCAGAAGAACATGCCCGAATTCCAATAGAAGTTGCCGGCGGCTACGTATCGCCTGGCGGCGGCGAGCGCCGGCTTCTCCCGAAAGCGCTTCACCTCCACCGGCGCCAGCGTGCCCTTGGCGAAGTGCTTGGGGAACTCGACATACCCATAACCGGTTTCCGGCCAGCGCGGCTCGATTCCCACCACCATCAGGCGCCCTTCGGCCGCGCCGCGAAACGCCGCCTTCAGTACTTCGCGATACGCCGCCGGTTTGGCGATTACATGGTCGGAGGGAAACACGCCCATGACCGCTTCCGGATCGAGCGAATTCAGGATCTGCGCCGCCAGACCGATGGCCGGCGCCGTGTTGCGCTGCACCGGCTCGGACAGAATCTGTCGTTTAGGAACCTGGGGAAGCTGGCGCACAATGGTGTCGCGCAGGTGTCCGTTGGTCAACACCCAGATATGTTCCGGCGCGATCAGCGGGGCCAGGCGGTCTACGGTGGCTTGGATCAGCGTCCGTTCCCCGACCACGTTCAGAACCTGCTTGGCGGAGCGCTTGCGGCTTCGCGGCCAGAAACGCGTGCCGCGTCCTCCGGCCAGAATCAGTCCATAATGATGCGAACGGGTTGACATGTGCGGTACACCGTCAGGCTATTGTAACGGGTATCCGCGAATCAGGTTGAAGGTGCGCCGCCAGCGCGTCTTGCTGGGAAAATGCTCCACCAGGTCGACCAGGTGCTCGACGCTCATGGCCGGGTTGGCCAGGGCGTCGGTGGGCGCGTCGTACGACCAGTAAATCAGCAGTGGCTTGCCCACAATGTTCTCGCGCGGCACAAAGCCCCAGTAGCGGCTGTCGAGCGACGAATCGCGGTTGTCCCCCATGGCGAAATACCCGCCCGGCGGCACCACCACCTCGCCGCCCTCCACGTGATGGCGCAGCATGTCTTCGGCGCCCTGGGAAACGTGAATGTTCGGCTCGGACGGGAAATCGTCGCGGTACGAATCCAGGTATTCGGTCTTGTGATAAACGTAAGGCTCGCTTACCCGGTGGCCGTTCAGCACCAGTTGCTTGTGCACCAGCCTGATGCGGTCCCCGGGCACGCCGATGCACCGCTTGACGAAAGTCTGCTGGATGTCCGCCGGGTAGCGGAATACGATGATGTCGCCGCGCTTCACCTCGGTGTATGGCAGAATGTGGGTGGATACCGAGCCGGGAGGCGCGTACGCCAGTTTGTCCACCAGCAGGTGGTCACCGATCAGCAGCGTGTCTTCCATCGATCCGGTGGGGATCACGAAGGCCTGCACTAGCGTGGTGGTGCCGAACAGCAGCAGGACGACGGTGACCGCCCATTCCGCCAGGAATCCACGCTGGTAAAAGGCTCGCGGCGGCGCCTCGGGCACAACTGGCGTCACCGGCTCTACTATGATCGGATTATCGTCCACGTCCTTTTATTCTATCGAATCCTGGTATGCTGTTGAGAGACTTCCAGAGGCTTATCGTTTGAGCTCTTCCACGATTGTTCCCGCACAGGCACACCAGCACCGGCGCCGTTCCGTGCTGCTGGTTTCAGTGTGTACGCTGCTGGCCGCGGCGGCACAGATCTTTTTCAAGATCGGCATGAAGCATTTCGAGCCGAATCTGCTGGCGCTGGTCACTAACCTGCCGCTCGTCGCCGGCTACGTGCTCTATGGCCTGTTTACGCTGGGGATGGTGGTGGCGTTGCGCGACGCCGAGCTTTCGATTCTCTATCCCATCATCGCCCTGAGTTACGTGTGGGTCACGGCGCTCTCTTACTTCCTCTTCCAGGACACCCTGAACCCGCTGAAGCTGGCCGGCATTGTCTGCATCATGGCGGGCGTAGCGGTGTTGGGGCGCGGGCAGAAAGCATGAGCCCGGTTGCGACTCCTTTCAGCTCGGTGGCGCTGGTGCTGCTGGCGTCCGTGATCGGCTCGTTCGGCGCCGTGTTTCTCAAGTTGGGTGCGGGCCGCTGGAAGGGCGACATCTGGGGCCTTGTCAGTTGGCGGCTCGGCTTGGGAGTCGGCCTGTATCTCGGCTCCTCGGTAATTTACACCCTGGGCATCAAACACGGCCAGCTTTCGGTGCTCTATCCGATGGTGGCGCTAGGCTACGTTTGGGCGCTGCTGTGGGCGCGGCTATTCTTCAACGAACGATTCACGCGCCAGAAACAGTTGGGCCTGGGTCTGGTCCTGATCGGCGTGGTGTGCGTGGGCCTGGGTAGCTGAGTATTTCCGGGGAGCGGCTCCTTGGTACGATGAAGTGAGAGTCCTCCATGACGTTGACCATTGACCTTCCGGACGAGCAGACGGAGGCGCTTGCGGTGAAGGCACGGGCGCAATGGCTGTCAAGCGAGCAGTACGTCAGGCAATTGCTGGAGCATGACCTTGTGCCGGAATGGCTGCGGAAGTCGTGGGAGAGCGCCAGGGATGCCGGCCTGGATCGGCTTTCCATGGACGAGATCGACGCGGAAATTGGCGCGGCGCGAAGGGCGCGGCGTGAATCCCGGCTGCCGCCGGGCGCATGATCCGGGTCGTTCTCGACACCAACGTAATCGTTGCGGCAAGGGAACGCTATAGTCGTCACGCGACTTGCCTGCCGGGCGACCCGCGACGCATAATAACTACGAACTCATGCCTATTTCCTTGAAAGATCAAGTAGCGCTCATCGTCGGCGCTTCGAGCGGGATTGGACGCGCTACGGCGGTTCTGCTGGCGCGGGACGGCGCGCGGGTGATGGCTTCGGCGCGGCGCGCCGAACGATTGCAGGAACTCAAAGACTCTCTAGCCGCGGAAGGCCACGCGGTGGAAATTCACGCGGCCGATGCGCGGGATGCGGCCGCCATGGCGGAACTGGCCGACGCTACGCGCCAAAAGCTGGGGCCCATCGACATTCTGGTCTACGCCACCGGAACCAATACTCCGGACCGCTCCATGAAACGGCTGCGGCCGCCCATCTGGGACGAGCTGATCCGTACTAACCTGGACGGGGCATTCTATGCCGCCCACGCGGTGATTGAAGGGATGCGCGAGCGGGGTGGGGGCCACCTGGTATTCATCTCGTCGATTTCCGGGCGCGCGCCGGACGCTTCCGGGCCGGCTTATCAGGCGTCCAAGCACGGGCTGATCGGCCTCGCCCACGCCATCCGCCTGGAAGAGAAAGAGAACGGTATCCGCACCACGGTGGTGAACCCGGGGCTGGTCGATACCGAGCTGATGGAGAAGCGGCCGGTCAAACCCACCGCCGAGCAACTGGCCGTGGCGCTGCTGCCGGAACACGTGGCGGAAGCCGTGCTGGCTTGCCTGAAGCTGCCGCCGCGGGCGGTGATTCCGGAGCTCACCATCGTGCCCAGCGCGATGTGAAGAAAAGTGGGGCGGACCTCCTGGTCTGCGGCCGACCTCCCGGTCGGCCTTTGGCGCGTGAGAATTCGCCGTCTCTCGTTCCACTATCACTGCGTGAACTTCTACCGAAGGCGTCTGCCCCATCTTTACCAGGGCGATCAGCCGGTATTCCTGACCTGGCGTCTCCATGGCAGTCTGCCGGCAGGCCGTTGCTTCCCGCCGGTCGATGTCACTTCGGGAGAGGCGTTTGCCGCGTTGGACCGCATTTTGGACGAGGCCCGAACCGGTCCCCTCCACCTGCGGCGGCAGGCGCTCGCCGACATGGTTGTGGAAGCAATCCATTACAACGCAGCAGTACTCGGGAGATACGCTCTGGACGCCTTTGTGGTAATGCCCAATCACGTGCATCTGCTGATCGGTCCGCACGTCCCACTGCCGCGGCTCACGAAGGCGCTCAAGGGATTTACCGCCAAGCGGGCGAACGAAATGCTCTCGCTTACGGGAAATCCTTTTTGGCAAGCGGAGAGTTACGATCATCTGGTCCGGGACCGGGCGGAATGGGAGCGCATCGGGGCCTACATCGAGCGCAACCCGGTTCGGGCGGGGCTGGTGCAGCGAGCCGACGAGTACAGGTGGTCGAGCGCGGGATGGCCGACCGGGCGGCCGGCCGCAGACCAGGAGGTCCGCCCCACCATACCACTGCTACCATGAAGCCGTGCGCACTATCATCGAGCCGTTCCGCATCAAGAGCGTGGAACCGCTGCACCACACCACGGTGGAGCAGCGCGAACGGTACCTGGAACAGGCGGGCTATAACCTGTTTGGGATCGACGCCCGCCATATTCTGATCGATCTGCTGACCGATTCCGGCACGAGCGCGATGTCGACCGAGCAGTGGGCCGGCATCATGCGCGGCGACGAATCCTATGCCGGCGGCGAGAGCTTCTTCCGGCTCAAGCGCGCGGCCGACGAGTTGACCGGTTTTCGCCACATGATCCCCACCCACCAGGGGCGCGCCGCCGAGCGCATCCTGTTCGCGGTGATGTGCAAGCCGGGCAACGCGGTGCCGTCCAACACGCATTTCGACACCACCCGCGCCAATATCGAATTCACCGGCGCGCGCGCGGTGGATCTTCCCATACCGGAAGCCGCCGACACCCAGGCGCGGCTGGATTTCAAGGGCAACATGGATACGGCGGCGCTCGAAGCCCTGATCGCACGCGAAGGCGCCCAGAACGTGCCGCTGGCGATGCTGACCGTGACCAATAATTCCGGCGGCGGACAGCCGGTATCGATGGCCAATATCGAGGCAGTGAAACGCGTCTGCGCGCGCCACGGCGTGCCGTTGTACCTGGACGCCTGCCGCTTCGCCGAAAATGCCTGGTTCATCCACGAACGAGAGGCCGGCTACGCCGATTGGACTCCCAAACGGATCGCTCAAAAAATGTTTTCCCTTGCCGATGGCTGCACCTTTTCGGCCAAGAAAGACGCCTTCGCCAACATCGGCGGGTTCCTGTCGACCAACGACGACCGCATCTCCCACGAGCAAACCAACCTGCTGATCCTGACCGAAGGTTTCCCGACTTACGGCGGCCTGGCCGGGCGCGACCTGGAGGCCATCGCGGTGGGCCTCGAGGAAGTGCTCGACCCCGATTACCTTCGCTACCGGATCGTTTCGACCGGGTACCTGGGCCGTCACATCGCCGACCGGGGCGTACCGATCGTGGAGCCGCCCGGCGGCCATGCCATCTACATCGATGCGGCGCGCATGCTGCCGCACATTCCGAGAGAGCAATTTCCGGCGCAGGCGCTGGCGGTCGAGCTGTACCGGCACGCCGGCATCCGTTCGGTGGAGATCGGCACGCTGATGTTTGGGGCCGCGGCGCGCCACGAGTTGCTCCGCCTGGCGATTCCGCGGCGGGTCTACACCCAGAGTCATATCGATTACGTGGTGGAGGCGATTCTGGAAGTGAATGCGGCGAAGGAGCGGATACGGGGCCTCGAAATCGTGGAGGCGCCTCCCTTCCTGCGCCACTTCAGCGCGCGCCTGCGGAGGGTTCAGTAGGACAGGCCTCCTGGCCTGTCGGCGCGGCTACGACAGGCCAGGAGGCCTGTCCCACTTAGGATGTCACTGTGATTCGTTATTACATCACCGATCGCCATGCCGCCGGCGGCGAGGAGGCGGTGCTCGATTGCATCGCTCGAGCCATGGCCGCGGGGGTGGAGCGCATCCAGGTTCGCGAAAAGGACCTCTCAGCGCGCGAGTTGTGCCGGCTGGTGCGGCGGGTGCTGGCGCTGCCCAATCCGCGGGGCACGGAAATCCTGGTCAATGGGCGGGTGGACATGGCCCTGGCCACCGGGGCGCACGGCGTGCACCTGCCAGCGCACTCGATCGCCCCGCGCGAGTATCGGCGGATCGTGCCTGCCGGGTTCCGGATCGGTGTCTCCACGCACTCGATCGAGGAGCTCCGCGCGGCGGAAAGCGAAGGCGCCGATTTCGCCGTATTCGGCCCGGTGTTCCCGAGCGCGTCCAAGCCAGGCTACGGCCCCGCGGTGGGCCTGGAGATGCTGCGCGCCGCGGCGGCTGCCGTCAGCATCCCGGTGCTGGCGCTGGGCGGAATCACGGAAGACAGGATCGCCGATTGTGTGGCCGCCGGAGCCGCGGGAGTGGCGGGGATCTCGCTGTTTCAGAAGGGGTAACGTCGGAGCCTCGGACACGTAGCTAGCCCTGGGCTAGACAAACGCGAACCAAACTGCCAGCCCCAGTGCCGCAATTGCGACGGCTCCTATCAGCACTTCAATCAGGCGGTTGGGATCGATTCTTTGCGCCGCCCTGGTACGAGTGAGAATAAATCCCAAGCCAGCGAAAAGAACCAGGTCGGCCGCGCCGTGCGTCGTCCAGTGATGGCCGGTCAGCGACTGCATGAATCCGTTCACGGGAGGGTACGCATCTTTCGCCCAGGCGAGGGCGGTATTGAATAACACTGTAACCGCGGCGGACAGCGCGAAGCCCGAAGTTGCGGCTGTCAGTTTCCCCGATGCGGGACTCACTATCGACCTCCTTTCGAGCCGCCCCGGAGCAGCGCGACTTTCGCCCCGTGCTCGATTACCGCGCCGGCGCCTTCCACCGCCAGTCCCGTGATCGCCACCAGCGCTGCCACGGAAAGAACCAACTTGCGGGCGGCGGCATTGGAATATGTCTTTTCGCGAGCCGCGACGGGAAGCAGAAAGGCCAGGATCGCGGTGAGGAAGAACAGGTGCTCTTTCGTCTCCATGAAAAGGCTGTGGGCGAATGGCCAGGGGCCTTTGAGAATCAGTGTCTTCTCGGCGGGGTAGAAATGAACGTACCAATATCCTCCGCAGATCCACGCGCCGGCCATCGAGAGAGCCGTCACCAGAGCGGCGGCCCGAATTCGCGCGGCGTTCCCGGGTTGGGCGTTGAGAGTCTCGACGAATACCCAGACCGCCGCCAGACATCCGGTGACGCCGAACCCGGCGTGCGCCAGAAGTAGGATGTCGCTGGTCGAGATAGGCACTAGCTTCGCCCCATTAGTCCGCGCGGAGACATACCGTTGAACGCAGCGGCTGGCTTATCGGCGTCGGGCTTGCCACCTTTACCCCAAGTCCAATAGAGGCCCAGGTAGGCGTAGTTCTCCCTTTGCCCGACGGCGGTGTGGCCGTAGCAGAACAGTAGCTGAAAGCCGGGGTCGCGAAACTTGTAGTAGCCGCCGAAATCGACCAGCGTCGCCGGCCTCGTCTGGGCTGTCGCCAGTCCTTCTGGCCCGTGATAAAAGATCTCCGACCCGAGCGTCCACTTCTTGCCTAGATCCCGCTGCACCAGCCAACCCGCGAATTCATAATTCCGATAGCCGGGCGATGGCGCCACGGTTATGCCCGCGCCCCCGTAGGTCGTCCATGGGCCAAAGCTCTTCTGCGCCCAGAGCGGCAGTTTGTACCATGTCCTGCCTTCTCCCAGGCCTTTTTGGGGGCTGCCGGTCGGTATCTCGAACATGGTGAAGGTGCCGATCATAGGGCGATGCTTGGTTTCCTGCACGAACCGGTACTTGATTCCCAGTTCGATGTCGCCGATGCCGAAAGCGCGCGGCCCGACGCCGGCGGGCGCCAGGCTGGGATTGTTGGAGGGAAAAATCGCCGCCGCGGGAACGATCATGTGGAGGTGAACGTTGGGGAGCGCTCCCCAATTGAACTCCAGGGCGGGGCCGGATGTGTCGGTTTCCACCCCGGTGCCGTCCGAAGTCGCGAAGGTGTAGAACTCGTAATGCCTGAAGTCGATCGGCTCCGGATCGTCGGTCTGAAAGGGAGGGCCGGCCAGGGCGGCGGTGGAAACGCAAACGAGCGCCCACAGCGCCCGGGATATTCTTACCGCGGCGGGTACGTACATCCTTTTACCTCGTTTCGTTCAGTTCTCCAAACAATTCGCTCACTTTTACCTTCATCGCCTTCAGGGCCTTGCGACCGAGCGGCGTGGCCCGGTATTCCTTCCGAATCGACTGCCCGTTGCGCTTCCGGGCCGAGCGCAGGTACCCCTTCTTTTCCAGGCCGTGCAGAAGGGGATAAAGGGTTCCCAGGCTGATGCGATACCCGTGCCGGGCCAGTTCCTCCGCCATCTCCAGTCCAAAGATGGGCCCTTCGACGGCGTGATGGAGAATGTGAAGGCGGATGAGGCCGGAGTAAAGGTCGTGATATGGAAAGCGATTATCGATATCGTTTTTCAGTAGCGGCATTCGATAATGAGCGTCAGTGTACGCGAGGAGTGGGGCCGGTGTCAACCGGCCCATTTGCGGGCCTCCCCATCTGGGTCGAGCAGTCTATAATTGTGCTTGAGGTGCCGACCGTGGCGAGGCGTAACCAGGACCAGATTGCCAAGCGGATGATTGGGCGGTACGTCGTCGCCGACCCTGCGATCTGTCACGGCCAGCCGACCTTCCGAGGAACCCGAATCCTGGTGGCTGACGTTATGGAGCAGGTGGCGGCTGGGATGGCCTGGGAAACCATCGTGGAGGCGTGGCGAGGCGACGTTTCCCCCGAGGCCATTTCGGAAGCGGTTCGGCTGGCAACCCAGGCGTTCCGCGATCATTCCGCCCAGTACACGGCACCGGAATATGTGCTCCAGCGGGCTCCGGCTTGATCGTTCTGGACGAGAACATCCTCGACGACCAACGGCTCCTGCTGCAGGCTTTTCGGGTCGGGACAAAACAAATTGGAGTCGATTTCGGCCGCAAGGGGATGAAGGACGACGAGATCATCGTTCTCTTGCGCCAGCACCGGAGTATTACATTCTTCACACGCGATGCGGATTTCTATCTGCCGGAGTTTCGGCATCCTCGCTATTGCCTGGTTGTGATGAGCGTCGGGCAAAATGAAGCCGCCACGTTTGTTCGCCGCTTTCTTCGCCACCCCGACTTCGATACTCAGTTGAAGCGGATGGGCAGAGTGGTTCGCGTCTCTCATGCCGGTTTGTCAGCATGGCGATTGCGGTCGCAGGCGGAGGCCGGCAGCGTTTGGAGTCGGTCCAGATAGCGCGCTGGGCTTGCGATCTCTGCGATGTGTTCCGGGCCTCCGATGGTGCCAGTGTCCGGAGAGCAGACCAACAGGGGTAAACTGGTGGGTGCTGCGCGCGCCTCCTTCCCCCCCTGTTACAATCTTCTCTTCAATGTCCCTAGTCGTGGTAGGTTCTGTCGCATATGACGGCGTGGAAACGCCGCACGGGAAAGTGGATCGCATGCTGGGCGGAGCGGCCACGTATATTGCCCTTTCCGCCAGCTATTTTGCGCCGGTCAAGATCGTGGCCGTCGTCGGCGACGATTTCGCCGGCGAGGACGTGGACCTGCTGGCTTCGCGGCGGATCGACCTGACGGGCCTGGAGCGCGTGGCCGGCGGCAAGACGTTTTTTTGGGCGGGTGTCTATTCGGCCGATATGAACGACCGCACCACGCTGCGCACCGATCTCAACGTGTTCGCGGATTTCAAGCCTAAGCTGCCCGAATCCTATCGCGACGCGCCGTACCTGCTGCTCGGCAACATCCAGCCGGCGCTGCAGAAGAGCGTGCGCGCGCAGATGCACGGATTGAAGCTGGCGGGCGGCGACACCATGAATTACTGGATCAGCGACTTCCGCTCGGAACTGTTGGACACCATCGCCGAGTGGGATTTCCTGCTGATCAACGACAGTGAAGCGCGCATGCTGTCGGGCGAGCCCAATCTGCGCCGCGCCGCCGCCAGGATCCTCGACCTGGGGCCGCGTATACTCGTCATCAAGCGCGGCGAGTACGGGGCAATTCTGTTCACCAAGAACGGCCACTTCATCGCGCCCGGCTACCTGCTGGAGGAAGTCTTCGACCCCACCGGCGCGGGCGATTGCTTTGCCGGCGGGTTTATCGGCTATCTGGCGGGGCGGGGAATCGACCGGGCGGAGACGATCGATCCCGTCGAGCTGCGGCGCGCGGTGATTTATGGTTCGGTGATGGGTAGCTTCTGCTGCGAGAAATTCGGCGTGGATCGTTTCCGCACGTTGACCCGCGAGGAGATCGACGCCCGCTACCGGGGGTTTGAAGCCTGCACAGGGTTCTGAAGGCCGTCGCCTGGCTGGCGGTGTTGAGCGCCGCGGCGGCTTGGTTTGTCTTCGCCCATGGCTGGACGTGCTACTACGGCGACGCCGAAGCTCACCTGAATATCGCGCGCCGGATTTTGGATTCGCGCACTCCCGGTTACGACCAGATGGGCTCGCCGTGGCTGCCTTTGCCGCACTTGCTGATGCTGCCGTTCGTCAGGGTGGACTCTTGGTGGCACAACGGCCTGGCGGGAACCATCCCCAGCGCCATTTGTTTTGTGTTGGCTGGCGCGTTTCTGTTCGCGGCGGCCGGCCGCTTATTCGGTCCGGCGGCGGGCGCGGTGGCGGCGGCGCTGTTTGCCCTCAATCCCAACGTGCTCTACCTGCAGGCCACCCCCATGTCGGAACCGTGTTTCTGGGCGGCGTTGTTGGCGCTGCTCTATTTTACGGTGCGGTTCCGCTCCACCCAGGGCTGGCTTTCGGTTATCGCTGCCGGCGTGGCTGCCGGCGCGGCTGCCATGTCGCGCTACGACGGCTGGTTCCTGTTGCCTTTCGTGGCGCTATATTTCCTCCTTACCGCGAGGAAGCACTGGAGGGCGGCAATCCTGTTCTCCGCGATCGCCGCCGCCGCGCCGCTCTGGTGGCTGCTCTACAACTGGTGGCTCAGCGGGCGTCCGCTGGATTTCTACTCGGGGCCGTATTCGGCGCTCGCCATACAGGGCGGCGCGCCCTATCCGGGGCAGGGAAACTGGCGCGTGGCCTGCCTGTATTACTGTACGGCCGTCGAATTGTGCGCCGGCGCCGGGCTGGTTGTCGCAGGGCTGGCCGGTCTGGCGGCGGCCCTGTGGAAGCGCGCCATCTGGCCGGTCGTTTTCCTTGCCTTGCCGCCGGTATTCTACATCTGGAGCCTGCATTCCTCCGGCAACCCGATTCATTTGCCCGTGCTGCCGCCGTTCTCCTATTACAACTCGCGCTACGGTACCGAGGCCATTCCGCTGCTGGCATTCGGTGGCGCGGCCCTGGCGGCGGCCGCGCCGGAACGCCTGCGAGGCTTGGCCGCCGTAGCCCTGGTAGCCGTGTCCATGGCACTCTGGGTTCTGCACCCTTCGCCCGAGCGTTGGATTACCTGGAAGGAATCGGTGGTGAATTCGGTGTCGCGGCGGGCCTGGACCCAGGCCACGGCGGATTATCTCGCGCCCCGTTACCGGCCCGGCACCGGCATCCTGACCTCGTTTGGCGACGTGGCGGGGATTTACCGGGCGCTGGGGGTTCCGCTACGCGACACCTTGACCATCGATAATGGATTGATGTGGCTGGCTACGGTCGAGCGGCCGGAACTGTGGCGGCACGAAGAGTGGGCCGTAGCCATTGCCGGAGATATAGTGGAACAAACCGTCGCGCGGTCCGGCCGTTATCGCCTGCAGCGCGAAATCGCGGTGCCCGGTGCGCCGCCAATCCGGATTTACAAGAGGTAGGACGGGCATCCTTGCCTGTCTGCCGGCGGAAGTGGAAAATCGGGCGAGGGACAGGCCCGGAGGCCTGTCCCACTAGGAGGTAAGCATGGTAGCGCATGACAAAGTGACGACGGCGTTCGACCTGCCGGGATTTCGTATCCGGCGCAACTTCGGCCTGGTGCGCGGCATCGTGGTCCGCTCCCGCTCGTTTGTGGGAACCCTGGGCGCCAGCCTGCAAACCATCGTCGGCGGCAATATCTCGCTGTTCAGCAAACTGTGCGAGCAGACGCGCGAGGAAGCCTTCGATATCATGATCGAGCACGCCGGTCAGTTGGGCGCCAACGCCGTCATCGGCATGCGCTACGACGCCACCGAAATTATGCAGGGCGTCACCGAGGTGCTGGCCTACGGCACGGCCGTAGAAGTGGAGCCCATGTAGGACAGGCCTCCTGGCCTGTCGTTCCTGCATGGCAACACCAAGCCGACAGGCCGGGAGGCCTGTCCTACAAATGACATCCATACCCTTCACCAAGGCGCATGGCGCTAAGAACGACTTTCTGCTGACCTGGGAGGATGAAGCTCCCCCGGCCGGCCGAGAGGCCATTGCCCGCGCCATCTGCCACCGCTACACCGGCATCGGCGCGGATGGCTGGATGCTGGTTCCGCGCCGCGCCTCGGGCGACGCCGACGCGGCCATTCAGCTTTACAATTCCGACGGCAGCATTCCGGAAATCTCCGGTAACGGCACGCGGTGCGCGGCGGCCCTGCTTATCCACCATGGGCTGGCCGGGGAAACCGTGCGCATCGGCACCGGGGCCGGTATCAAGACCCTGCGCCTGCTCGGCCGCAGCGGGCTCGAGTTCGAGTTCGAGATGGACATGGGCCGGCCCACGGTTCTGGACGCCGCTTTCGAGCTGTCCGTGGCCGGCGGCCCGCGAGAGGTTGCCCTGCTGAATGTGGGAAACCCGCAGTGCGTGGTGCCTGTCCCGAATTTCGATTTCGATTGGCGTGCCATGGGCGCGGAAATCGAGCGCCATCCCCACTTTCCCAATCGCACCAATGTTTCCTTCATCCGGGCGCTCGACGAACACACCGTGGAGGCCCGGTTCTGGGAACGCGGCGCTGGCGAGACCATGAGCTCGGGAACGGGCTCGACCGGAGCCGCCGCCGCGGCCGTGGCGCGCGGCATGGCACAATCCCCGGTGACCGTGAAAACTCCCGCTGGTCCTATTGGTTTACGCTTGACCGATAGTGCTTACCTTACCGGTCCGGCGGTTCTGACCGCTGAAGGCCAGTACTTCGTGTGCGAAAATGTGCTTGGATGTCTGAAACAACCCTGACCGCCGCTGCCGCCGCGGCCACGCTGAAACAGAGAATTGAATCCCGCCAGGCGCGCGTCGGGATCGTCGGTTTGGGCTACGTGGGACTTCCCCTGGCGGTGGAGTTTGCCAAAGCCGGCTTTCGGGTTACCGGAATCGACGTCAGCGAGGAGAAAACCCGCCGCGTCAATGCCGGTGAATCCTACGTGGGCGATATCTCCACCGCCACCCTCAGCGAGTTGGTGAAGGCGGGCAAAATCGCGGCCACCACCGATTTTTCCGTGATCGCCGAGCTCGATACCATCAACATCTGCGTGCCCACGCCCCTGCGCAAGACCAAGGATCCCGACATGAGCTATATCGTGTCGGCCTGCCAGGAAATCGTCAAGTACTTTCGCCCCGGCACGCTGGTAATCCTGGAATCCACCACCTATCCGGGCACCACCGACGAATTGCTGTTGCCCATGCTGGCCAAGTCCGGTCTGGAAGTGGGGCGCGACTTCTTTCTCTGCTTCTCCCCGGAGCGCGTGGACCCGGGCAATCCCAAGTATCAGACCCATAACATTCCCAAAGTGGTGGGCGGCTGCACCCCCGCCTGCACCGAAATCGGGAAGCTGTTCTATTCCCAGGCCCTTCAACACGTCGTGCCGGTCAGTTCCACGCAGGTCGCCGAGATGGTGAAACTGCTGGAAAACACTTTCCGCATGATCAACATCGGCCTGGTGAATGAAATCGCCATGATGTGCGACCGCATCGGCATCAACGTCTGGGAAGTGATCGACGCCGCGGCCACCAAACCGTTCGGGTTCATGCCGTTCTACCCCGGCCCCGGCCTGGGCGGCCACTGCATTCCGATCGATCCTTTCTACCTGTCCTGGAAAACCAAGCAGGCCGGCATCGAGGCCCGCTTCATCGACCTGGCAGGCTACATCAATGGCCAGATGCCGCACTTCGCCGCCGACAAGGTCCAGAACGCTTTGAACGACGCAGGCAAGCCGCTCAAGGGCTCGCGCGTGCACGTGATGGGCGTGGCCTACAAGCGCGATATCGACGATATGCGCGAATCCCCCGCCATCGACGTGATTCTGCTGTTGAAGCGCCGTGGCGCCATCGTCACCTACAGCGACCCGCACGTGCCCGCGCTGCGCACCGACGGCATCGATCTGACGGCATCGCCGGAAAGCGCCGCGGCCGGCGCCGACTGCGTGGTGATCGTCACCGACCACTCCGCCTTCGACTACGCCGCCCTGGTGGAGCGCTCGAACTTGATCGTCGATACCCGCAACGCCCTCAAGAACTTCGCTTCCGGCAAAATCGTCCGGCTGTAGACCGGCGCGGGGCTTGGCATTTTCCATTCCAGCAATGGCCCCCGCAGTGGTGTTATAGTGTAACGTCCAATTAGTCGTATTTTGAACCAGCCGAATGAAACAGGAAACAGGAATCCTGGGGCTCCCGACAATTCGGCGTAATCGCGGGATAACCCTGAAACAGATTTCGGACACCACCAAGATTAGCGTGCGCTTGCTCGAAGCCATTGAAAACGGCGAATTTCGCAAACTTCCGGGTGGTATTTACAATACCAACTATATTCGCCAATACGCCCGAGCGATCCATTACGACGAAGCGGCGCTGCTCGATTACTACCATTGCCAAACCCGCCCCGCGGCGCAGCCGCGGCCCGAAGGCAGCACCGGCAAGTGGAGCTTGTTCGGACCGGCATCGCCGCTGGCCGGATCGTAGCGGGGAGCGAGAACCGCTCCCCTCAAACCCCGGCTCGGTTAAGCCGGCACGTCTACCCACGCGCGTTTGCGGTTGCTTTCGAGCTCGGATTCCAGAATCGTCAGTTGGCGTAATCCATCGGCGAACTGCGGGTACTCGATCGCCGCCGAGGGGTCTTCGACGGAGCGGTAAAAGCGGCGGAAGACCTGCTTGAAGGTATCGTCGTAGCCTTCGCTATGGCCGCCGGGCAGGTCGGCGTAGGAACGGGCGGCAGGCAGGAGCAGAGACGGATCCTTGATGAGGATCTGGTTGGCGCTGTTGCGCTGACCGATCCACAGCTCGTCGGGGCGTTCCTGGTTCCAGGCAACGCCGGCTTTGGTGCCGAAGACTTCAATCTGCAAGGAGTTCTTGCGTCCGGCCGAGACCTGGCTGGCGGTGAAGGAACCGCGCGTGCGGTCGCCCATGCGAAATATCACCGCGCCGAAGTCCTCGGTATCGATGGCGGTTTCCTCGTAATCCTCGGGCACCAGGGTCTTGCCGGCGAAGGTTTCGACGGACCCCTTGGGACGCTTGCGGGTCTTGTGGAACGTTTGCAGATCGGCACAGACCGAGCTGATGCGGAGGCCGGTAATGTGCTCGGCCGTGTCGCACCAGTGGGAGCCGATGTCGGCCATCGCGCGGGAGGCGCCGCTCACCGCCGATTCGACGCGCCAGTTCCAGTCGGTATCGTAGAGCAGCCAGTCCTGCGAGTAGGTGCCTTGCACCACCAGGATCTCGCCCAACTCGCCCGCTTCCCGCATCCGGCGCATCTGCTGCACCATGGGGTAGAAACGCAGGTTGTGGAAGGTGCAATTGCGGCGGCCGGTGGCGGCGGCCAGGTCGACCAACTGGCGCGCCTGGGCGGTGGAGAGGGCCAGCGGCTTCTCGCACAGGACGTGTTTGCCCGCTTGGAGGGCGTCGGTGGCCATGGGCACGTGCAGCGCATTAGGAGTGCAGATATGGACGACGTCCACGGCGGGATCTTCCAGGATGCGGCGGTAATCGGAATCGGTTCTCTCGATGTGGAGTTGGCGGCCCAGGCGGGCCGGATCGTCTTGCTCGGCGATCACCAGAGCGTAGACTTCCACGTTGCCCAGACGGCGCAAGCCTTCAATATGGACGCGGCCGACGAAGCCGGCGCCGAAGACGGCTGTTTTGATACGAGTCATCATAGCCTTTCCAGGACGCGCGCGACCCGGCGCGCCCACGAATGCTGAGGTTCTCACGGCGATAGGCGGCCCGTCAAGGGTACCGGGCAGCCTTTCGGGCCAGCGCGCCGGGTTCCCGCCCGGGTGGCGGAGCCCTTTCTCGAGCTTTGCTTGTGATATAGTCGGGCGCGTGAGCCACCGAACGATCGCCGCAACTATCTTCGGGCTACTGGCGGGCAGTTTGTTACAAATTGCCGCGGAAAGTCTCGTTTCCCAACCTTACAACCAGCAGATCGCGCCGGGCGCCGCCGGCCCTTTTCACGTTTCGGGCAACCGCATCCTCGATTCCCAAGGCAGGGAGTTCCTGATGCGGGGTACTCAACTGACCGACTTCCATCCACAAACCGCGGAGTACGATAATCGCGCCGGAGCGGATTTCGGGGCGCATTCGGCCACTTCGCTGAGCGCCATCCGGCTGCGCTTCAATATGAACGCGGTGCGGCTCCCCGCTAACGTGCTCGAATCCGGCGCGCCGGGCTACTTTGCCGAGTTGGCCAAGGTGGTGCGGCGGGCGAACCAGGTGGACTTGTTGGTGATCCTTGCCGCCTACGAACCAGGAGCCGGTATGCCGACGGCGAGAACGGCCGAGTTTTGGAGCCGGTGCGCGGCCGCCTTCAAGGACAATCCAAACGTCATGTTCGATGTCTTCTCGGATCCGGCGCCTTCGGCCGTACCCGCTAGCGTGGGCGATCCCCATTCTCCGAAGGGCTGGAGCTATTGGCGGAACGCCATGCGGGTTCTGGTTGTCAGCGTCCGCGCGGCCGGCGCCGGTCAACCCGTGGTGATGATGGGCTGGAGGGACGACCGCCTCTTCGAGGGCGCCGAGAGCTTGGCCCCGATCGACGACCCGAATATCGTCTACGAAGCCTCGCCGCGCTTTGCCAACACGCGGACCGGCGCCGAGCGCGATGCGCACCTGGGCGCCCTCGCCGAGCGCGTACCGGTGTTGGCGAACGGCTGGGACCTGGAATTGGACGATGCCGCCGCCTGCGCCGCGATTCCCCCCGACCCAAGCGCCGCGGCAGCCCTGGTCGAAGGCAACCTCGATTACTTCGACGCCCACCGGATTTCCTGGACGGTGTCGGTTTTCGAGCCAGGCAAACTGATCAAGGACCTTTCTTTCCACGATGCCACGACGCTCGAAAATGGATGGACGTGCGGCCAATCGGTGTACCCTACCGCGGGTTTGGGGCGGGTCATCGAAGCCCATCTGCGCGCCAGCCAGGAGCGCGGGCTTTTCGTGGTGAGCGGAAGCGGCGGTCCGGACGTAGCCCGCGGCGGGTTGGCACTGGCCTATGGACCAATCATGGCGGCCTACGATGCCGTTCGGGTGGGCCCTGGCGCGCCGCCGTCTCTTGGCGGCATCTCCGTACAGGTGACCGACTCTTTGGGCGTCACCCGCCCGGCCGGGATGCTTTGGGCGTCGGCGGGTTGGGGACAGGCCAATTTTGTGGTTCCCCGCGAATCGGCAGTCGGCCCGGCCGTGATGACGATCGTGCGTGAAGACGGCAGCCGCGCCAGCAGCAAGATCACGATTGCGGACACGGCGCCGGGGTTTCTCACCGGCGAGAGCTGCCGTGGGCCGGCCCTTGGTTTGGCCACCGAGGTATTGCGGGACGGCCGGACATCCGCCACCGCGGTTTCGTCCTGCAACGGGACTGGATGCCGGACGATTCCGGTACCGGCGAAGAGCGGCGCCGTCACCCGGGTGCGGCTTCGGTCGAGCGGGTTTCGTTACGCCGGTTCGGCGCGGGATATCCACGTGACCATTGACGGCGTGCGCGTGCCGGTGGTGTCCTACGGACCGGACGTCAATCCAGGGCAGGACTTTCTGACGATCGAGATTCCGGACACGCTGAGCGGGTTGGGTGAAACCGATCTGATTGCGACCGTGAACGGACGTCCCTCCAACGCGGTCAGGATCAATCTGGGTGGAGATAAGCCGGGCTTGTAGGGCGATGCCCGCGCGGGTTCTGTTGGCAGCGGCATTGGCCGCCGCCCTGGCCGTTAATGGGACGGTACGGGCCGGAGCGCCGGACTACGCCTGGGGTTTGCCGCGCGGCTTTCCCACCCCGCGCGTGCCTGCCGCTAACCCGATGTCTCCGGCCAAGGTGCGGCTGGGCCGATACCTGTTCTATGACAAGAGAATGTCGGTGAACGGGACCGAAGCGTGCGCGTCGTGCCATCGGCAGGAATTGGCGTTCACCGATGGCCGCGCTTTTGCCCTCGGCGCTACCGGCCAGCAGCACCCCCGCAGCGTCATGAGCCTGGTGAACGTGGCCTACGCCGGGGTCCTGACGTGGAGCGACCCAAACCTGCGCTCGCTCGAAGAACAGGCGCTCATCCCCATGCTCTCCGAACACCCCGTGGAACTGGGCTTACGCGGCAGAGTGAATCCTTTTCTGAGCCAGCTTGCCGCCGACCCGGTTTACCGCGCCCTCTTCCCCAAAGCCTTTCCAGGAGCGAGAAACCCGTTCAGCCTCGCCAACCTGGCCAAAGCCCTGGCCGCTTTCGAACGAACCATCGTTTCCGCCCGCTCGCCTTACGACCGTTACTACTTCGGCGGCGACAGCAGCGCAATTTCCGACTCCGCCCAGCGCGGCCAGGCGCTCTTCTTCGGCGACCAGGTGGCCGGTTGTTTTCACTGCCACGGCGGATTCAACTTCAGCGACGCCACTGTCTTTGAAGGCGACGGCAAGCGGGCCATCGAGTTTCACAATACGGCCCTTTACAACATGTCCGTGGCGTTCCGCTATCCCTGGCCGAACGTAGGCATTTACCAACACACCGGACGGCTCGCCGACGCCGGCAAGTTCAAAACGCCGTCTTTGCGGAACGTGGCGTTGACGGCGCCGTACATGCACGATGGCAGCGTCGCCCGCCTGGAAGAAGTCCTTGACCATTACGCCGCCGGCGGCCGCACGATTTCCAGCGGGCCTTTCGCGGGCCGCGGACACGATAATCCGTACCGCGACGCGCGTATGACCGGGTTCACGCTGACCACGCAGAACCGCACGGACCTGCTCGCGTTCTTGCGCAGCCTCACCGACACCGAGCTCATCCGCGACCCTCGTTTCTCGAACCCCTGGTAAGGCCGGCATCGGGGGGAGACAAGGGGGACTGGCGACGCGCAAAAGCTGCTAAATTAAGGGATGAAACAGCCATGGTAGTGCGCATTCGGTTTGGCAAAGGAGTTAAGGTCAGCCGGAAACGCCGCAAGAATCAGCGAGTGGCCCTGGCCGTGGCGGCGCTGCTCACGCCGGCAGCCTTTCTGGCATTTGTGCTTGGCTTATGGCAAATTGCGGCCGACCTGAGTTTTGCCTCGAACTTCGCCATTTCAAGCGGCGTATTCTCTCACTGGCACGTCTGGTTGGGGTCCGCGGCGCTTTTGCAGTTTTGTGCCTACCGGCTGAACCGGTACGGAAAAAGCGGGGACACGGCGGCATCGTAACCCGATTTCCGGCATCTGTTATCCTAGCCCTAGAGACCCGCCCATGCGTTACACCCAGTACTCGTATCGCCGATCTTCGTTATTCGGGTACTTCCCTCCTGGAATTCGATGGCTGCTGATCAGTAACACCCTGATCTTCCTGGTGTATTTCCTGGGAGGGGGCTCGGTGAAGCTCCACCTGACCACGCTGTTCGCGCTGTGGGCGGCGGCCGCGGTGCGGTCCCTGTTCGTCTGGCAACTGTTCACCTACATGTTCCTGCACGGGGGCATCACCCACCTGCTCTTCAACATGCTCACCCTGTGGATGTTCGGGACGATGCTCGAAAGGGATTGGGGCACGCGGCGATTCCTGAAATATTACTTCTTGTGCGGTGTCGCGGCGGGCGTGTGCGTGTTGGTGGCGAATATCGCCGTGGGAGATTGGCAGACCCCGACCATCGGGGCTTCGGGCGCCATTTTCGGCGTGCTGGTGGCGTTCGGCGTTCTGTACCCTAACCAGACCGTGCTGATGGGTTTCCTGTTTCCGATCAAGGCCAAGTACATGGTCATGATCTACGCCGCTATCGAACTTCTGTTGACCTTCGGGCCGAACACGGGCGTGAGCACGGTGGCGCATCTGGGCGGAATGGCCTTCGGATACCTCTATCTGAAGCGGCGCATGCCTTCGGTGGCTTTGCCCGACGTGCGCGGCGCCTGGCGGCAGTGGCGGCTGAGCCGCGCCAAGAGGAAGTTCCAGGTATACATGCGCAAGCACGGCAACCGGGACCCCTGGTCGAACTGAAACTGCGCCGGCTTAGCCGCCCGTCCGGTACGGCTGGCTGTAATGCGTGTTCCAATCCACCAGGCCGATGTTCAGCAGGTCGTGCCGGACGGCCTTCGTGTCGGCTTCCACGATCAGGTACGCATTGGGGTCGTAGCGCGTCGCCGCCATCACCAGGTGCTGCGGGCCGAAGGAGCGGCCGAATTCGAACCATTTGTGCCAGTGCCCGGAAATCACCCTTTGGATGGTATCCTTGTGGCGCTTCAGGATGGCGTACACGCCGTAGTCCTTCACTTCTTTTTCCTGAACGATCGTCAGCGGATAGTGGATGAAGACGAACGACGGCTTCCGCTGCGACAACTCGGCCTCCAGCCAGTTCAACTGCTCTTCTCCCAGCGAGCCAGTGGCGGGATGATAGTCGGCGTGGCCCTGTTCCCAGGTATTGCCCAGAAAATTATTGAGGTGGATAAATTTCCAGCCGCGGTGCTCCAGGCTGTAATAGGGCGCCAGGCCCAGCTTGCGGCGGAACAACTCGTGCGCCCGCTCGCGCGGCATGTCGGCATAGTCGTGGTTGCCGAAGCCCACGTGTACCGGCATCCGGAAGCCGTCGGTCAGCGCCTTGGCCCGGTCGATCCGGGTCTCGTGCTGGAAATAAAAGTCCACGTCGGGGGAGGGGTAATTGTGAAAATAATCACCCACCAGGAACACTTTCTCCACCCGCGGCGTCAGGGAATCGATCAGACCGCGCGCCGCTTCGAGGCGCTCCGTGGTCTTGAGAATCGACTCCGTATCCTCGGCGTTGCTCTCCGGCCCCTTGTAATAGCCGTCGATGATGTGCGTGTCGGCAATGACGGCGAAATAGAACTTCGAACTGTCGGGTGCGGCGAACGCGAACGGACGAATCAGCATGGACGCGGCGCCCGCTCCACTCACGCGCAGAAATTCCTTTCGGCTGAAACGCGGCATGGAACTCATCGGTAACTTCCCCTCCGGTTCCAGTATATGCGCACGCCGTAACAGAGAGGTGACGGCGTGCGGCGGACAGGCCAGGAGACCCGTCCCACTTGGGTCTAGCTTCGCACCCGGCTGGGCGCCAGGTTCTGCTGCTTAAGCCAGCGCAGGCGGCCCTGGTGCTCCTGGTGCAGCGTGGCAAAGGCCGCCCAGTAATAACCGAACACGAACAGCGCCAGGAACGGAATCGAAAGGTAGTTGAATGTCTCGATGGCGAAGACGACGGTCCCCAGGAAATACGTGCCCACCAGCAGCTCGGCATAGGGCAGCCAGCCGCTCCGGCGCCGGTATTTCTTCACCTCCAGGTTTACCGCCCGGTCGCCCAGCGCGTACTTGGGCGTGCGCGCAAACGCGGTCTGGACTCCGAACAACGCCTCCAGCACGGCGCGGGTGTTGACGATGGTCAGCGCCACGCCGGTCGCCATCAGCATCGGCAACATCAGGATCGAGCGCTTCCAGTTGTTGGGATGCAGCTCCCTTTGCGCCACTACGTAAAACGCCGAAATCGACCAGAACGACGCCGCGATCAGCGGCACGTCGATCAACAGCATGTGCCAGACGCCCATGTAAAAACGCACGATCATCACCGGCAGCATCAGCGCCGATATCACGATCATGAGCGGGTAGGAGATGTTCGGCGTCAGGTGCATGAAGGCTTCCGCCTTCACCCGCTTGGGAATATCGGCCTTGAGCAGGGAAGGCAGCAGTTTCTTGGCCACCTGCGTCAGCCCCTTGGCCCAGCGCGCCTGCTGCACCTGGAAGCCGTGCATCTCCACCGGCAGTTCCGAAGGGCAATCCAGGCCCGGCAGGTACACGAACCGCCAGCCCTTCAATTGCGCCCGATAGCTCAGGTCCGAATCCTCGGTCAGGGTGTCGTGCTGCCACCCGCCGGCATCGTCGATCATCGCCTTGCGCAGGATTCCCGCCGTGCCGTTGAAATTGAAGAACAGCCCCGCCCGCGAGCGCGCCCCGTGCTCCAGAATAAAGTGCCCGTCGAGCAGCATGGCTTCCACTTCCGTCAGGAAGTTATAGTCGCGGTTCAGATAGCTCCATCGCGTCTGCACCACGCCCACCTTGGGATCGGAGAAAAAATCCACCGTGCGATCGAGAAACTCCGGCGGCGGGCAAAAATCCGCGTCGAAAATCGCCACCAATTCGCCCGTCGCCGTCTTCAGCCCTTCCTGCAGCGCCCCCGCCTTGTACCCGTCGCGGTTGGTCCGGTGATGGTACTCGATCGGGTAGCCCATGTTCCGGTAACGCTCCACCAGGGCTTCGGCAAATGGCGCCGTGTCGTCGGTGGAATCGTCCAGCACCTGGATCTGCAACAGCTCCCGCGGATAGTCCATCTTCACCACTTCGTCGATCAACCGCTCCACCACGTAGCGTTCGTTGTAAAGCGGAAGCTGGATGGTTACCGGCGGGCGCGGTTCCGAACGCCGCGGCGGGCCGGTGGTGGCCTTCTTGCGGTGCTTGAAGTAGGTGCGCATGATCTCGTAGCGGTGCAGACCGTACACCGATAGAATCGCCAGAATGGTGAAATACGGAATCAGCATCGCCCAGTCGAACCAACCCAACTGGTGTATGCCCGCGAAAGGCGTCTCCGCGAACATTTGCGAAATGCGGTCGGAGGTGGTGCGAACCACCAGCATCGCTAAAGGTGCAATGAGCATGGCAAAGTGAAACAAGAACCAGCTTCCAGGCCCGACTTCCGGGCCATTACTATCTTAACAAACGCTACCTGCAGATAACCCGCGCCGGCGCGCCGTTAACGTTAGCGGCGATCGTTGCGGAAGACCACTCCGTCCTTCATCACAAATTCGATTTTTTCCACCTGCCGGATATTTTCCAGCGGATTGCCGGGGCATGCCACAATATCGGCCAGCTTTCCGGCTTCCAGCGTGCCGCGGTCGGTTATCCCCAGCTCTTCGGCGTCCACCGACGTGCCCGCCTTCAGCGCGTCCGCCGGCTTCATTCCCAGGTTCACCAGCAGCCCGAATTCGCCGGCGTTTTTCCCGTGCGGGTACACCGCCGCGTCCGTACCCACTCCGATGCGTATGCCTCGGGCGATGGCTTTGCGCACCGTCGCGTCGAGCGCCGCCATCGCCGCCCGGCCTTTCAGCGCCACCGCCGGCGGCAGGTAGCCGTCCGTCAGGTTCTGCTTCACGCCTTCGATCGCCATCAGGGTGGGGTTGTAGAAGGTCCCGCGGGTCTTCATCATATCCAGCGCCTCGTCGTCCATAAACGTACCGTGCTCGATGGAATCGATCCCGGCCCGGATGGCCCGCTTGGCTCCGGTGGCGCCGTGGGCGTGCGCCGCCGTCTTGCGCCGCAGCGCGTGGGCCTCGTCCACCAGCGCATCCAGCTCCGCCTGCGTCAGTTGCGGCGTGTCCACGTCGTCGGTGAGCGACAACACCCCCCCGGTGGCGCAGATCTTGATGACGTCCGCGCCGTTCTTGATGTTGTAGCGCACCGCTTCCCGCGCCTGGTCCGCCGAATCGACCACGCCATCTGCGAATCCCGGCTCGCGCCCAAACAGGGTCGGCGCGAAACCCGCCGTCGGATCGCAGTGTCCGCCCGTCGATCCCAGCGCGTGTACGGCCACCAGCATGCGCGGACCCACCACTCTGCCGTCGCGAATGGCATTGCGCAAACCGACGTCGATGAAATCGCTCGATCCCACGTCGCGCACCGTCGTAAATCCCGCCATCAGCGTCACCCGCGCGTTTTCGGCCGCGTCCAGCGCCCGCTCCGCCACCGGCTTCTGCACGTCCGCCAGAATCAACTGCCGGTAATCCAGTGAGAACGGCATGGAAAGATGCGTGTGCGCATCCATCAATCCCGGCAATAGCGTCGCATCGCCCAGGTCGATCGTCTCGGCGCCCGCCGGAATCGCCACGCCGCCGCCCACGCCCGTAATCTTGTTCCCCGTAACCACGATCAGTCCCGGCATCGCGGCCTGCCCGCTTTTGGCATCGAACATCCTCGCCGCCTTCAGCACGTAGGTCTTGTCCGCCGCCGCGAGCGCCAGCGGGAGGAGCACCGCAATCAGGCAAATTCGTCTCATATTCCAGCTATGGTAAACCAGGTTGACGATCCGGTGGGGTTGGAGGTGATAACGCGGCGCAGTCGCTGAGGATCCGGAGCGAAGCGTGCCTGGTCTCCCGAAGCATCACAAAGTACGGGTTGGCGCCTGCGCGGCCACGTGGTGGCCTATTGACTTACTCTGGCGGCGCCGGATTCTGAGGTCCGACTAATTGCGTCCGTCACCTCCGCGGTGCCATCATGGGGAACAGGTTGCACCGGAAAGGAGGCCGTCCATGCCACCGGACGACACGCTTCCAACAGCACCCGAAGGCGCCTTGCCTCAAGAGCCCGGTCACGACGCAGAGGCAGTCGCCACCGTCGAATTCTCAGACTCGTTCGAATTTCTGGACGCCCTTCGCATGCTCCCGCTGTGCGAAGCTCGCTGGGTCTTTCGGGGCCATTCTGACGCGAATTGGCCCCTCGCTCCCCTGATCGAGCGGATCCCAGTCAGGGACGTCGGATACGATATCTGGGCGGCCGAACGGGACACACTGCTTTCCTTCAAGCGACAGGCTCATCAATATCTTCAGCACCTCCCTGAGGACGACAACGTATTGGAGTGGCTCGCGCTTATGAGGCACTACGGAGCGCCGACGCGACTGCTGGACTGGACCAAGTCGCCATATGTCGCAACGTTCTTCGCGCTCGCTGAGGCCAAGCCCGACAAACCTTCCGCAATCTGGGCCGTTGACGCTCAGCACCTCAAGATGAGAGCCGTTGAAATCCTCTCCGCCCAGCCCGCATTTTCCAATCTTGGGTTTGATGCCCACCTGGGATCACCTGAAAACTTCGGCCGAGTCTTTCTCGATGGACAGTTGCCCCCTGCCGCCATCGTGGCGCCCGTCGAGCCAATCGGAATGAACGAAAGACTCACTCTGCAACAGGGCCTGTTCCTTTGCTCGAACCGCCTGTACGGCGGCTTCTATCCAGCCCTGAAAGAGACCCTCGGCGACACGCTAGGCCAGGAGTATGAGACGTCGCAGCCTCCCCTTAGAAAGCTTGTGATCAAGCCGGAAGCACGGTCAAACCTCCTCAGGGAACTTCAAAGATCGAACATTAGTTATGCTACGCTCTTTCCTGGACTCGACGGTTTCGCCCGCTCTCTGTCGACGCGTATGCAGATGCGGGGCTCAGCAGATACCTTCATCTCCCTCTGGGAGGGCCATCTCTACTAAGCGGGCCCGCTGGCTCAACGGACAGGGCGAACGATTGCGACCAGGACAGCCGGGGGAGGGACCCGGGACATCCTGAGCGGCGTGATTTTTCCGGGAGCCATTGGTCTTCCCGCAGAGCAGTAAACCAACCGGCGCAGGTCAGGCCGTCTCGGTTTTGCACACGGTCTTCCCAAGGCGGCCTGCGACCCGGCACCAGGCCGTTCCGGAAGCGTCAGTCGCGATCCAGGACCAGGACGCCAAGCTCGGGATTGGCCGAGAATTCCGTTATCCGAATGGCCTCGCGGCGCAAAACCCGCTCGGTGTCCCTCGTCGGGTGCGTCCAGCGTCGGAGCCATACTACCTTGGGAGGCGGTCCTATTGTTGTGGCAAGTTGGTAGAAGTCGGAGTCGGTGGTCACGATGACAAAGTTCCCGGTCCTGGCGAACTCCCAGATCTCGCGGTCCGGGCTTTCGAGCAAGTCGACCTCCGCCACATGGACCGACTCCGGGTATAACTCAGCGAGCCGGGCGACCAGCTTACGCGAGAGGTTCTCGTCAAACAGCAGTTTCACAGAGCCACAAGCCTACCCATCCTGGCGGCAAACTCGTAGACGGCGCGAAAATCGTCTGGCTCCAGTTCCGGGTAGTCGTCGAGGATTTGCTGTTCCGTCATGCCTCCGGCAAGCCAACTCAACACGTCCCACACAGTGATGCGCAACCCGCGGACGCACGGCTGGCCGGAGCGTTTGCCCGGTTCGATCGTGATGCGGGAACTCATTCTTCGAGCATATCACTGGCGTCAAGCGAAGATCTCCCCCGGCGAATCGGTCCGGCCTGTGCTACGGTAATTTCAAACACGCAACCTAACGGTTGCATTTCATCCGCGGCTCCGCTAACATGCAACCTGGAGGTTGCATGAATACGGATCGTATCGAGAAGAAAGTTCTATTGCGCGCGCCCCGGAACCGGGTCTGGCGCGCTATCGCGGATTCCACCGAGTTCGGCGCCTGGTTCGGCATGAAGTTCGATGGCCCCTTCGCACCGGGCGCCAAGATGCGCGCCACCATCGTGGGGACGACGGTCGATGCCGAGGTCGCCAAGCTTCAGAAGCCGCACGAAGGCATCTCGTTCGAGATCGTCATCGAACAGATGGAGCCGGAGCGGCTATTCTCCTTCCGCTGGCATCCGCACGCAATCGAGCCCGGCCACGACTACTCCGCGGAGCCGACCACGCTGGTGGCCTTCGAACTCGAGGAAGCGGAAGACGGCATCCTGCTGACCGTAACCGAATCCGGCTTCGACCAAATCCCGCTGGCTTACCGGGCCAAAGCCTTCGCCGCCAACGAAGCGGGCTGGGCTATCCAGGTGAGACTGATCGAGCAGTACTTGGGCCATGCGCGGTAGCTCGCCCGTCCTGGCAAGACGGAAAGATTCCGCCCACCTCTTCGCTGCTCTGGGCGATGAGACCCGCTTACTCCTCGTCACCCGCCTCAGTGCCGGACCCATGTCGATCTCGAGGCTCACCGAAGGCTCCAAGCTCACTCGTCAAGCCATCACCAAGCACCTGCGCGTGATGAAGGGGTCGGGTCTGGTCCGCGGCGCGCGGCAAGGGCGCGAGAGCGTTTGGCAACTGAATCAACGGCGCCTGGAAGATGCCCGCCGCTACCTCGATCTGGTCTCCAAGCAGTGGGACGACGCGCTCGGCCGACTGCGCCAGTTCGTCGAGAAATAACTCGTGGCGCACGCACTCCTCGGTGCCGCGTCGAGTCTCCGAACTCCTGGTGCCACCTCGGCATTCTGGATGGCCGAGGGATAATGACTTGACCCGGAGGTGGGACAGACGATCGTTTCTTGTCGTCTGTCAGGCTGCTGAGGCTTGGCGAGGGGTGACAGACCACGAAATGCGATGGTCTGTCCCACGATCAGTCTTCGTCGTGCTGTGCCGCCAGTTGCGTCACCACCGACAGGTCTTCGAGCGTGGTCACGTCGCCCGTCACCGAGTTCGAGGTCACAATTTCCCGCAGCAGCCGCCGCATGATTTTGCCGCTGCGCGTTTTCGGCAGCGAGTCGGTGAAGCGAATCTGCTCCGGCTTGGCGAAGCCGCCGATCTCGTGCGCCACCCACTGGCGCAGTTCCTGGCCCAACCGCTCATGGTCCCACTTCCCCTTCTTCAGGGTTACGAAACACGCTACCGCCTGCCCGGTGATCTCGTGCGGTTTGCCCACCACGGCGGCTTCCGCGACGGCCGGATGACGCACCAGCGCCGATTCGATTTCCATGGTGCTCAGCCGGTGTCCGCTGACGTTCATGACGTCGTCGATGCGCCCCAGAATCCAGTAATAGCCGTCTTCGTCGCGCCGCGCCGCGTCCCCCGCCAGGTACACTCCTTCGACGCGCTCCCAGTATTGCTTCCGGTAGCGGTCCGGCTCCCGCCAAAGCGTGCGTGCGATGCTCGGCCACGGCCGGCGGATAATCAGGAAACCCTCCTGGTTCACCCCCACCGGCTCGCCCTGCAGGTTCACAATATCGGCCAGAATGCCCGGCATGGGCAGCGTCCCCGAACCCGGTTTCAGCGCGACCGCCCCCGGCATGGGCGCGATCATGATGCTGCCCGTTTCCGTCTGCCACCAGGTGTCCACAATCGGGCAGCGCTGGTTGCCGATCACCTTGTAATACCACTCCCACGCCGCCGGGTTGATGGGTTCCCCCACCGAGCCCAGCAGCCGCAGGCTCGACAGATCGTGCCCGTTGGGCCATTGGTCGCCCTGCTTGATAAAGGCGCGAATCGCCGTGGGCGAAGTATAGAAGATGTTGACCCGGTATTTTTCAATAAGCCGCCAGAACCGGTCCGGCCGCGGAAAATCGGGCGCGCCTTCGTACATCATGGTGGTCGCGCCCGCCGCCAGCGGCCCGTACACGATGTAGCTGTGCCCCGTCACCCAGCCGATATCGGCCGTGCACCAAAACGTATCCTCATCCCGCAGATCGAACACCCACTTCATGGTCACGCAGGTTTCCAGCAGGTAACCGGCCGTGGTGTGCACGATGCCCTTCGGCTTCCCGGTCGTCCCCGAGGTGTAGAGCACGTAGAGGGGATGTTCGCTATCGAGCGGCTCGGCCGGGCACACTTCGCTCACTCCCTCGTCCAGCTCGTGCCACCAGTGGTCGCGCCCGGGTTGCATTTCCACCGCGCCGCCGGTGCGCCGCAGCACGATCGCATCCTTCACCGTGGGACACTCCGTCAGTGCCTCATCCACGGCTTTCTTCAGCGGCACTTCCTTGCCGCGCCGCCACGCTCCGTCGCAGGTGATCACCACCGCCGCTTCCAGATCCTGAATCCGCGTCTTCAGCGCCTCGGCCGAAAACCCGCCGAATACCACGCTGTGGACGATGCCCAGCCGCGCACAGGCCAGCAGCGCCACCGGCAGCTCCGGCACCATCCCCATATAAACGATGGCGCGGTCGCCCGTCTTCAATCCGCGCCCCTTCAACACATTCGCGAAGCGGCACACCAGCCGGTGCAGTTCCTGGTACGAGATCTGGCGTTGATCCCCCGGCTCGCCTTCCCACAAAATCGCGACTTTGTTCTTCCGGTGCGTCGCCAGGTGACGATCCACGCAATTATAAGAGGCGTTGATCCTGCCGCCCACGAACCATTTCGCGAAAGGCGGATTCCACTCGAAAACGTGGCTCCATTTCTCGAACCACTCGAGCTCCCGCTCCGCCAGTTCGCCCCAGAATTCTTCCGGCTTCTCGGCCGCCCTCCGGTACAGTTCCCGGTAAGCTTCCAAGCTACCGACGTGGGCCCGGCTGGCAAACGCGGCGGACGGTGCGTAGACGTTGGGTTGCGCCATTCCAGAAATCTTACCAGACTGCGGTTTTACTCGCCGATGATCTTGATGAGCGCCCGCTTGCGCCGCCGCCCGTCGAACTCGCCGTAGAAGATCTGTTCCCAGGGCCCGAAATCGAGCTTCCCTTCGGTCACCGCAACCACCACTTCGCGTCCCATGATCTGCCGCTTCATGTGCGCGTCCGCGTTGTCTTCCCCGGTGCGGTTGTGCTGGTATTTCGAAACCGGCTCGTGCGGCGCCAGTTGTTCCAGCCAGCGGTCGTAATCCTGGTGCAGCCCGCTTTCATCGTCGTTGATGAATACCGATGCCGTGATGTGCATGGCGTTCACCAGCGCCAGTCCCTCCCGCACGCCGCTCTCCCGCAGGCACTTCTCAACCTCCGGGGTGATGTTGACGAACCCCCGCCGCGCGGGCACTTCGAGCCAGAGTTCCTTGCGATAGCTTTTCATATGGTCAGCCTCCAGTGTAATGGGCGGATCAAGGCTCCGGCAGACGGACATCGGCGCTCAGTAGTCGGGTACTTCAAGTTGGAGGCCCTCGATCATCTGATAGTGTCTTCGGTCGAGGGTCACCAGGGTAAGCCCCCGCTCCATTGCCGTCGCCGCGGCAAGCGAATCGAACACGTGAAGGCCGTGTGATTTTGCGTAAGTCTTCAGGAGCCGGTATGCTCGCGTTCCGATGCTGTCGCTAAGCGGTACGACCGGGTACAGCGACGGGAACCCGTCAATCATCGCAAGGTCCCTCTTATTCCGAGCGCCGACGATGAGTTCCATTGCGGTCACCCGTGAAATCGCCCACGTCTCCGCAAAACGGTCGACGTATCCGATTGCGCCCGCGTTGCCGCGTGAAACGTCGATCAGAACATTACTGTCGATCAGAAACGGCATGGGGTAGCTTTGCTCGTGCCTGGGGTCAGCCGTGGAGTTCGCGGCGAAGGCGATTTATATATTCGACACTGTCGGCCATGTCTTCACGGTCTTTCCACATGCCCGCGAGAGGCGAATCGCCAATGGAGCGCGGCCCCGCCGAGGGCGTTTCCACGGGCACGTACACCTCAACAACCGTGCCCTCCTTGATCGGTACGTCCCGAAGGGGCCTGAAGACGCCATTCTCGTATTTCGCGGGGATGGTCATGCCTTTGCCTCCCAGTATACTCCGTGGCTCGCCCACTCCGGCTCCCGGACTCGCCACGTTATGCACTGGCGGTGGCAGGTTTGCCGAGGCAGCAGTGTTCGTCTCTCCTGCCGCTGCCACAGGGGCATGTGCCGTTACGGCCGGGCTCCTCCGCTTGTGCAGAATTGTGCACGTGGAAGACGGGGTTCGGTTGGGCGTCGTTGTGCATCGTTGTGCATTCCTGTGCGCCGCCGGGTGTGAAAAAACAAATAAGCCCTTTAATTGCTTCACTGGCGCTTGCCGGGGGCTTTTCCCGTTGTGCGCGGTTGTGCATTTTTGTGCATGCCTACCAGCTAAGCCGCGACCAACCGCCGGGATCGTCGGCCCAGCTTTTGTGCATTCCTGTGCATGGAGTGACGCCATCCGAGGACGGCATTACCGCCCGGCCAGACAGGTTGGCCAAGCAGGTGACCTGCCGGTTTCCCCGGCGGAAGCGTCTCCCTGTGATTAACGGGGCGATAATAGGCTCGTTTGGTAAGAACCGGCCAAGACACCGTAATTCTCTGGTTTCAAGAGCTTTCTCCCCCGCACAAAGGTTACCACGGGCGGTCAAGCGGCCGGCATCCAGCAGGCTTTGTTAGCAATGGGTTACGCTCTGTGACCGGAATTGGTGGCCCCCGCATTTCCCCGCGGCGCCTCGCGAAGCGTAGGGAAGTGCGGGATGGGGACGGAGCGCCCTGTCCCCTTGGCCAATTTTGGGTCCGCCGACCACCCCGGATGCGCTGAAAACAAAAGAGCGCTCATCCCTTGCGCCTGAGATCGGCTCTGCATCTGCATGATACTACGAGATTAGCGAATTACGAAGGGCTCGCGTCAGGCTGTCCCCACTGTCCCTCCGTCAGGCTGTCCCCACTGTCCCTCCACTGTCCCTGTCCCCCCCCACTGTCCCCCGTCCCCGTCCCCCCGCTCTATTGCCTTCCGTACTGGCTGACGCCGTCGGCTCCCTGTATTGCCGTTTTCGGAGCTCAATTTCCCAGCCCACATATGCCCCTGTCCAACGCTTCCAGTGCAGCCTCGCGACTGCCCTCGCATGGCTCGGGGTCAGGATGGTTCGCTACTCCTTTCCTGTGTGACTCTTGCATTCCCTACTCCACGCCGGTTTATCCCGACGCTATCCAGCCAGGAGTGGCTGCGCCACATCGCGGCAAGCCGCAACGAAATCCATTCGTAGAATCGCCTGAACCGGGCCGCCAGGGGGCGCCGGCAGGGGAAAACGGCGGCTCCAGGAAGGCAGCCAATTGCGGGGCGGACCACGAAAAACGATGGTCTGCCCCACGGCGAGAATCGTGGCGGGCCGCGAAGGGATTGGCTGGTAGTAGTACAGCGCAGCATAGCCGCAACCAAAAGCGCCGGGATGAGTCCCGGCGTGGCAGACTGAGAGTCCGCTCCACAGGAAGGTCGCTCCGGCGGGAAGTGCCATGGCCTGACCAGTTATTTATTGGACACTACACTTACGATGGCTCCGACACGCTGCCGGGCAGCCTGGCCGCGGCGATTTGGGCGATATCGAGCAGTTGGGGCGGGGGCTGGGTGAGGGTGCCCAGCGCGTCGCGGAACATGGACTGGCAGAAGGGGCAGGCGGTAGCGATGACGTTGGCGCCGGTAGCGGCCAGCTCTTCGGCGCGCGCGATATTGACGCGGCTGCCTTTTTCCTCGCCCAGAAACATTTGGCCGCCGCCGGCGCCGCAGCAGAAGGAGCGGGCGCGGGAGCGGGGTGGGTCGGTGAGCGCGCCGTATCTGGCGGCTACCGTTCGCGGTTCCTCGTATACGCCGCGGTAGCGGCCCAGGTAACAAGGGTCGTGGAAGACGGTCTTCTCCGGCGAACCATCCGGAGCCGGAAGGCGCGTCCCCAGGCGCGCCAGCAACTGGCTATGGTGCTCGATCGAGAAATCGGCGCCGTACTCGCACCAGTCGGTGCCGATGGTGCGCACGCAATGGGGGCAGATGGAAACCAGGCGGGTCGCTTTGGCGGCGCGGATGGTCTCGATATTGGCTTGGGCCAGCCCCGAAACCGCCAGGTCGTTGCCCAGCCGGCGCGCCGGATCGCCGGTGCATTTCTCTTTGCGCAGCACGCCAAAACTGACGCCGGCGTGGCGGAGCAGGCGCGCCAGCGACAGTACGATCTCACGTCCCTGGGGATCGTAGGCGCCCATGCAGCCCAGCCACAGGCAGTATTCCTGGGTGCCGTCGAACAAGGGCAGGGAGTTCTTTTCGATGAACTTCTGGCGCTCGGAGGGTGCGAACCCAAGGGCGTTGCCGTGGCGCTCCAGGTTGTGGAACAGCTTGCCGCCGTAATCGTCTTCCCACTTGCCGGTGTTGACGGCGCCGCGCCGCAGGCCGACGATCAGGGGCAGGTGCTGAATGCCGACCGGACATTGGTACTCACAGGCGCCGCAGGTGGTGCACTGGAAGACGGCCTCTTCGGCGATGTGCGGGCCCAGCAGGGGCGCATCGGCGCGGGCGCCGTGTTCGCGTAGATAGCCGCGCAGGCCGAGCACGATTTCCTTCGGGTTGAGCGTCTTGCCGGTGGCGTAGGCGGGACAATGCTCGGTGCAGCGGCCGCATTCCACGCAGGAGAATGCCTGCAGAGCGTCGACGCGGGTGACGTCCTTGCCGATGTCCAGGCCGAAATCCTCGTCGCCCTCGAGCGGTGGAATGGCGCTGAAGCCCTGGCGGCCGAGAAAAACCGTGAACGGGCTGAGCGCCAGGTGCAGGTGCTTGGTGTGCGGAATCAGGGGAAGAAAAACGAGCAAGGCCAGGGTATGCAGCCACCAGTTCACCTGAGCCGGGGCGGAGCCGTCCTGCAGGCCAAGGCTGGCCAGGTAGGTGATCATCAGCAGGAAGATGAGGGCCGCGATCGTTCCCGATTCGGGGGACGTTTTTCCTAGCCATACTGGACGTATGATGAAACGGCGCAGGAACAGGCCTAGTATGGAAGCTGCGACCAATATGGCCCAAATTGCCGCGAAGTTACTGTACAATCGTGAAATCACATGGGCCCGGTCCAGGAACCGGCCACCGAACGGGGAAGCAAGATGGTTGAGCGAGACTAGGGCAAAGGCACAGAAGCCCCAGAAAACCAGCGCGTGCGCCAATCCAGGTAACGGACGCTCGCGAATGACCTTACTCTGGACCATCACTTCCGAAACGAAGCGACCGAGACGCGGCAGCAGCGGACGAAAGCGAAAATCCGGTGTTGGGCGCGAGCCTCGGATCGCATCGAGGACCCTTCCCAGTCGAAGAAGGAACAAGCCGATCGATGCGGCCAGGAGCAGCGCCAGGATCAGTTGTTCGGGCCATGAGACGTTTGTCATAGCGCGGCCAAGTTAGACTGTAGCACGGTGTAAGGAAACGGGTTTTCGGGGAGGGAAGTTGCGAATCGTCGTCGCCGGCGCCGCCGGTTTTATTGGCTCTCATCTATGTGACCGCCTGCTGGCGGAGGGGCATCAAGTGGTGGGCCTCGACAACTTGCTGACCGGCGCGGCACGGAATATCGCGCACCTGGCGGGAGATCCGCGTTTCGAGTTTTTCGAGCGCGACATCACGCAGCCCTTCGAAGTTGCGGGCTCGGTGGACGCGGTATTCAACCTGGCATCGCCGGCAAGTCCGTTCGATTATCTTCGCTGTCCGATCGAGACGCTGGATGTGGGGTCGCTGGGCACGCGGCGGCTGCTGGAGCTGGCGCGAACCGCCAATGCCCGTTTTCTGCTGGCCTCGACGTCGGAAACCTACGGCGACCCGGCCGTACACCCGCAGGTGGAAACCTACTGGGGCAACGTCAACCCGGTGGGACCGCGCTCCTGCTACGACGAAAGCAAGCGTTTCGCCGAGGCGCTGACCATGGCCTACCACCGCAAGCACGGCCTGGCGACCAACATCGCGCGGATCTTCAACACTTACGGGCCGCGCATGAAGCTCAACGACGGCCGGGTGGTGCCGGCGTTCCTGGATCAGGCGCTGCGCGACGTTCCCATGACGGTCTTTGGCGAAGGCAGACAGACGCGCAGTTTCTGCTACGTGAGCGACCTGGTGGACGGATTATACCGGCTGATGCTTTCGAGCGAGCGCTACCCGGTGAATCTGGGCAATCCGCGAGAGATGACTATTCTGGAATTCGCCGAACGCATTCGTGCGCTGACCGGGACGAAGGCGCGGATCGAGTTTCGGGCGCTGCCGGAAGACGATCCCCGGCAGCGCCAGCCGGATATCTCGAAAGCGCGGGCGATATTGGGCTGGGAGCCGCGCGTGTCGCTGGATGAGGGGCTGCGCGAGACGGTGGCGTATTTCAGGGGGCTGGTGGGCGCGGGCGTAGGGGTGTGACCGCTTTAATCCCCCAGGAACTTGCCCAGCTTGCGCAGGCCGGCGACGTTATCGCACACGGCTTTCAGCCCGGCCGTGATGGGAATGGCGAGCAGCAAGCCGGGGGCATCCCACAGAAATCCCCACAGCATCAGCGAAAAAGTAACCACCAGGGGATTCAGGTGAACCCGCGATCCTACGATTTTGGGATAAAAGAGGTTCAGCGCCACCAGGTGGAGCAGGCCGACCGAAACCACCACCAGCACGTACAGCGGCACGGCGTTCAGGGTGAGGCACGAGAACAGGGGCGGGAGAATCGCCAGCGGCAGGCCCACGTAAGGCACCAGGCTGAGGAAGCCGGAAAGCGGGCCCACCAGGATGGGAAAAGGAACGCCCATGGACCAGAACATGCTGGAACTGACGATGGCCAGCGTCATTCCCAGCACGAAATTGCCGGTGACGAAAGCTCTCGCCATCTCCGCGATTCCCTGCAGGCTGCGGGCCGCTACCACCCGGTCTTCACCCGAGAAGAATTGCAGGAAGCTGCGGTTGATGTGGTCGCGCCAGCTCAGCATGAAGTACACCAGAAAAGGCACGAAGGAGGCCATCAGCAGAAACCTGTAAAACGAGCTCAGGCGGGCGGCGATGAAGTCGCCGATGGGGGTTCGCTCTTCGTGAATTCGCACTTCGGGAATGGAGCCGGGGGCGGCTGGAGGCTGCTGCACGGGTGCCGGAGCACGGCCGCGTTTGGTGGGCCGAGCCGCCGCCTGCTGCGCCCGCAGGCGCTCCTGCTCTTCCTGCCGCTGCTGCGCCGGAAGCAGCAGCCGGGTGGCATTTTCTTCCGCGTCGGCGACCCTGCGCTGCACCGTATCGACCAGTTCGCCAATGCGCTCTCCATATTTCGGCATCGTCTGGTACAGCGCCGCGAACTGCGAATAAGCGCCCAGCCCCACCACGTACAACAAAGCCAGCGCCACCGTGCAGACCACGAAGCTTGCCAGCGAACGCGGCAGCCGCAGGCGCATCAGCAGCACCACGAACGGATCCAGAATGAACGCGATCACCACCGACACGATGGAGGTGATGAATAACGGGCGGCCGTAGTATAAGAGCGCTACGACCACGCCGAGCGCGATCAACCACTGCGCACGTTCCGGTGTGGTTCGCGTAGCGGCTGCGGCACGCGTGACAGGCTTGGTGACTAACGCCACGGGACGATGGGCTACCCTTATCTCGAATCTAGCATGAGCTTGACTATAATGAAATGGAATTGAGTTCCAAGCCTGTTACCGGCGGGGCGGATTCACCCGGTTTCGCCCTGAAACCCCGTATTTTGGCTCTCGACCTCGGCAAGAAGCGCATCGGGCTGGCCATCAGCGATCCATTGGGGATTACGGCGCAAGGGCTTCCCAATTTAGTGCGCACCAGGAAGCGCGCCGATCTGGGCGCGCTGGAGGGGCTGGCCCGGGAGCGCGGCGTGGGGATGTTCCTGATGGGCAACCCGATGAATATGAGGGGCAGCGAAGGGCGCCAATCGGCGTGGGTGCGCGAGTTCGCCGAAGCGTTGGAAAAATATACAGGACTGCCAGTCAAACTATGGGATGAGCGCCTCACCAGCGTGGAGGCCGGGCGGGTGCTGCGCGCAAGCGGCATCAGCATCGAAAAGCGGGCTGCCGCGGTGGATCGGCTGTCGGCGGTGATCCTGTTGCAGAGCTACCTCGATTCGTTATGAAGCGGCTGGGATGGGTCGCGCTGGTTTTCATCGTGCTGCTAGGGTGGGCCGCGTGGCGCCTCCGGCAGCCGTACCAGGGTTTTGAAGAGGCGGTATTTGTCGACCTCCCGCGGGGCACAGGTGCGTTCGCCATGGGGCAGCGGCTGGCGGCCGCGGGGGTGGTGCGCAGCCCGTGGGATTTCGTGGCTGCCCGGCTGTGGGCGCGCGGCCGGGTGCTGCAAGCCGGCGAGTACCGTTTCGACCGCGCCGCCACCGCCGGCGAGATCGTCCAGCGCCTGGCGCGCGGCGACGTCTTCTATTACGCGCTGACGGTGCCGGAAGGCTGGAATATGTTCGATATCGCGCAGGCCGCCGGCCAGTTCGGCGTCTTCAGCGCCGACGAATTCCTGCGGGCCGCGCGGGACCCGTCCGCGATTCGCGATCTGGACCCCGAAGCGCCCAGCCTGGAGGGTTATCTTTTCCCCGAAACCTACCGCCTGACCCGCCACGCCACGCCGCGCGACCTCTGCCGCCAGATGACCGCCCGCTTTCGCGAAGCCTGGAACAAAACCGGCGGCGGAGACGTTCATCGAACCGTGACCATGGCCTCGCTGGTGGAGCGCGAAGGTAAGCTGGCGGAGGAGCGTCCGTTGATTGCCGCGGTTTTCTTCAACCGGCTGCGGTCGGGGATGGCGCTCGATTGCGACTCCACCACCATCTACGCCGCGCTGCTCGACCAGCGGTGGCGCGGCGCCATCCACCGCTCCGACCTGGCCAGCGGCAATCCCTACAATACCTACCGCCGCGCGGGCCTTCCACCCGGTCCCATTGCCAATCCCGGGTTGCAATCGATTCGCGCCGCGCTTCATCCGGCCCGTTCCGAGGCGCTGTATTTCGTGGCCCGGCCGGACGGCTCCGGCGGCCACCAGTTTTCCCTCCATCTGGCCGAGCACCAGGCAGCCGTGGAGCGTTATCGGCGTGGGACGCGCAAGTGAGCCCGTCGGCTAGCGGCAAGCCCGAGTCCATCAAACGGCGCCTGGCCGCCTACTTCGCCGCGGCTCAACCCGGTGCCATCGACGAAGCCGTCTGGCTCGATCTGCTGGCGAAGCTGGCGCCGGTTTCGGAAAGTTACCTGCGCGAGCTGGTGCGCGCCACCGGTCTGCCGTTTGCGCAGCCTTACGCGGGTGTGAGGCAACACAGCTTCGAGGAGCTGGAGAGGAGCCTGTGCGAACTGACCGCGGTCTACGTTGCGGCGCTGGAAGCGGGCGACCGCGAGCGGGCCCGCTATTGCCGCCGCCAGGCAATCGCCGCCAAGGATCGGGCCAGGTTCCTGGCCGCCAGCGCCCGCCTGCCCGAGACCAAGCGCGCGCAAAAGCGCGAAATGGTGGAGTGGATGCTGGTCTGGCTGGAAAACCCCGGCGTGTTCGCCGCCTGGGTGGAAGCCCGCAGGAAACGGATGTAATCGCGAGCCGGGAGCCGTCCCTACCGCACGACGGTGAACCAAACCGTCAGACCCACCGCCAGCACCGCGAAGACCACTACCGCATATAGAAAGAGGTGTGGATTCGGAACCGGCTGTCCGCAACTGGGACAGCGCGGCGCCTTGGGAGGTATGGACGTCATGCAGCGCTCGCACACCATCCCCTTGACGTCACCCGCCATATGATCGGCCATCAGAATGAGTGTACAACGACCGGACCACGCCTATTGGGGAAGTGAAAGACGAAGGACGACGGGTGCGGGCATTATCCGGAAAATCGGGTGACAGGCGCTGTAGACTTTAGGCTCGAGGGAACGCGACAATAACAAGAGGCGATTTTCATGACGATCATCCTAAGACCTGAACAGGAGCGGCTGCTGTTGCAGGCAATCGACTCCGGATTGGCGCACACCGCGGATGAGGCATTGGACCAGGCGCTGGATGCATTGCGCCTTCGCCTGCCCCGGTCGGCGGCGGCCCAGGTACGCACACCCCAGGAAATCCGGGCCTGGCTCGACGATCTCGCCGCCCTCTCCGACAGGATTCCACCAAGGCCCGGCGAGAGTTTCTCCCGCGAGATGATTTACCAGGGCCACGCATAGTGGCCGTACCGAATCATCTGGTCGATAGCAATATCCTGCTCAGAATGGCGCGCCGTGACGATCCCGATCATGCCATTGTGAATGCGGCACTTGCCGCGCTTGCCGAAGGCGGGGCCGTTCTTTACTACACGCATCAGAACGTTGCCGAATTCTGGAACGTCGCCACTCGGCCCGTGGATAGGAACGGGTTCGGCCTAACGGCGGCGGACGTGGAACAGCAGACGCGAGTGATAGAAAAAGGCATGGTGCTCCTGCCGGACGGCGAGGCCGTTTATCGCGAGTGGCGGCGTCTGGTTCTTACGCACTCCGTCTCTGGCGTGCAGGTACATGACGCACGCCTGGCCGCCGCTATGAGTGTTCACAGGGTTACCCACCTGCTGACGCTGAACCCGGATGACTTCAAGCGCTACACCCACATGACCGCCGTTCACCCAAACCACTTGGCTTATCCTCGCTAGCCGCGTGTGTCGACGGGGATCACGGGTTACAACCTCCCTCGCAAGCGCCTCAGGCCTTCGGTGAAGTCGGCCGGATTGGTCAACAGGCTGGCAACCAGATAGGCCTCGGTCTCGAAATCGTAGAAGAAACCCGGCTGCAGAAGCACGTTATCGAGATCGAGCAGCTCCAGCGCCCATTCTTCTTCGCCGCGGGTAACCGGTACCCGAATGACGCAGTACCACCCGCCCTCGACCGCCAGAATTCCACCCGCGCTGCCTTCGAGGCAGGTTCTGGCGCTGGCCAGGTTTTGGGCGGTGCGGACGCGGATCTGTTCGGCCACTTCTTCGCCAAAACGGAGGAGCCGGGCGGCGGCGCACTGCACCGGCGCGCTCACCGATAGATAGGTATCGGCAATCCATTCCAGCCCCTCCAGCGCCTGGCGCCGCAATGGGTCCGGACCGCCGGCCACGATCCAACCCAGTTTCATCTGGGGCAGGCCGGCCACTTTGGAAAGGCCGCTGAGCGAAAACGCCAGACAATCTTCCACCGCGGCCACCATGCCGATGCGCTCCGCGTCCGGCGCAAAGGCGTAATCGGCGAACACTTCGTCGGAAATCAGGGCCAGTCCCCGCGTGGCGCAAAGCCGCTCCAGGACTTTGAGTTCGCTGCGCTTCAGGAACGATCCGGTCGGGTTGTTGGGATTCACCACAACGATGGCCCGAGTGCGGTCATTCGGCATCTGCTCCAGGGTTTCGAGATCGATGCCCCAACCTCCTTGGTACACCAGAGGGTACTGCCGAATGGAAACCGATTCCATTCGGGCTAGAAACTCGAATAGAGGATAGGACGGCCGGGGAACCAGCACCTCGTCCCCGGGATTGCACAGCAATTTGAATAGATATGCGTAAGCCTCGCTGGTACTTGCGGTTAGCAGGATTTGGGCAGGCTCGACCGAAAGCCCGCGAGCGTTGTAATATTGCGCCACCGCGTGGCGGGCGGGGCTTGATCCGCGCGGATCCGGATCATAGTGAAGAACGTCGTTCCCGGCGAAGGATTCCACGATTTTGGGTGGATATTCGAGCCCAGCCCGAGTCGGATTCGATTCGGTCAGATCCAAAATCGGCTCTGCCGCCCGGCGCTTGCCCCGCAGTAGCTGAGTGAGCCGATTCGGGACGGGTTCCCACTCCAGTCGTGTAGAGAAAATCGGCCCCATCAGCCCTTGCCGTACTCTTCGAAATCGGCCTGGACGGCTTTCCGCATCTTGTGCGCCGCGGCCAACAGCCAGCCGCGCGGGCGCTTTTTCAGGTCCTCCAGCACCACGCGCGGCTTCACCGAGCCCAGGTGAACGTTGGCGGTTTCAAAACCCATGGCGTGCAGCAGCTTGATTTCATCGCGATTCTCCGGCAACGAAGCCAGCTCGATGCGGGAGCAGTCCGGCGCGAGCCGCCGCACGATCCAGCGCTTCTGCAGGCGGACGAACGGATCGGGGCAGCGCACGGCTTTGTCTATGATTTCCTGATAGCGAATCGGAGCGGTGCCGCCGCCGCGACTGGCCCAGACGCAGGCCGAAGGAGCCAGGGCTTTGGCTTCGCGGGCGAGCGATCCGCCGCGCCAATCGGCCACCGCGACAAAACGCTGCCGGCCCAGGCTGCCCAACCCGGCCACGCGGTGCGAAACCTTCCAATGCAGTCCCTTTTCCGGCATCATGCGGGCAATGGCCTTCATCGCGCCCGCGGGCGGTTCGCCGGTCGCCTCCGGCAAGGCGTGCAGCTTTTCCCAATACCTTTCCGGTTCGTGCAATCGCGCCACGGCCATTTCCCGCAGCACGGGGTGATTTTCGGCCAGCACGAAGGCGCGGCCGGCGGCTTCCAGCCCGTCCCTATAACCTCTTAATATCGCTTCGACTCCGGCCTTTTCTCCACAGGTCATTTCCGCCAGCAAGCCGCTGGTGGCAAGGCGAATCAGGTCGTTGGTGTAGGGCATGGTCCAGGTTTCGTCGAAGTCGTTGATGCCCCAGATCAGGCGGCCTTCGATGTCGCGCCAGGTCCCGAAGTTCTCCACGTGGAGATCGCCCACCGCCAGCACGGAAGGGGCGCGCGCCGCCTCGCCCACAGTGCCCGCCCAGATCTGCGCCCAGCGGTAATAGGTCGCCCGCAAGAAGGGGAAGACGGCCAGGCGCATCTGCTCGTGCTTGAAGCGCAGGTCGCCGTCGAGAAGAGTCAGGTGGCGCGCGAGCCAGGTCTCGTAGCGCTCGGTAGCTTTAGAGATGGTCATTTAATCTCCGCTGACGGCCGGCGTCAGCATCCATTTCAGCACGCCATTTGGCTCAGGGCTCAGATTTTGGCAGTCGATGCGTACCAGCGCGGCTTTCTTCATATCCACGTCCAGGGCCGGGGAGCGCAGCAGGAATGCCACCAGCGAACCGACCAGCGGTCCGTGGGTGGCCAGCAGGATGGCGTCTTCGCCGTGCCGCTGGCGAATTACGTCCCAGGCGTCGCGCGGCGAAGCCATCGGTTCGAGCGCCGTGGTTTCCACGATTTTGCCCTGATAACCCAACGCCTGCGCCGCCATGTCTGCCGTCTCCAGGGCGCGCCGGTACGGGCTGGAGAGAATCAGGCTGGGGGCGACCCCGGCCGCGCGCGCCCGCTTCAGCACGCGGCGCAGTTTTGTCCTGCCCTCGTCGGTGAGCGTGCGTTCCGGGTCGGACATGCCCGGGCGAGCGTCTTCGGCAATGGCGTGGCGTAGGAGGTAGATGGAAACGGGATCGGCCATGCAACCAGTGTATGACGCTACTTCCGGTCTTGCCGGGTCAATCCGTGCGTCTTGATTGCGTACAGTGGCACGGCGCGGCATGCGGCGCACCCGACCCGATCGAGTGGATTCGCGGCCTGCTTCACTGCTCGGGGCAGCTCGGTTCCGGAGGCCTTTTTTCTGCCACTGGCCGTCGGCTCTCTCCCGCCTTGCGGATCGCGTCAACGTCGGCGAGGTCTTGCGGTCTGCCACCGGCCAGTTTCGCAGCGATCAGGTCCTCGCGGGAAATGAACCTCGCCTTCAATCCGCTCGCCGGATCGATGACATCCTCAACGCGGCGCCGCCATGCCGCATCGAACTCAACGCCGGGAATCGCCGTGAGAATGTCGACACTAACCGGCTCACGGCCCATACGAAAGAAAGGGCCGGGCTCCGCGAAATCGGCCGAGGTCAACCCCAGAAGCGGCGCTCCGAATTGCGCCAGGGCCGCGAAAACCGCCTTCGCGTTATTCGCGTCGGCCTTCACCAGAATATCGAGGTCTTTGGTCGCCCGCGGCTGCGCATGAATGGAGACGGCGTAAGCCCCCACCACAAGATACTTAACGCGGTGCGCGTTCAAAATGGACAAGAGTTCTTTGAAGTCTGGGTACATCTGGAACCGCGCCCTTCATCGCATAGTGTTCTTGGGTGAGTTCGGAAACCGCCGCGACCCGCTCATGCACCGGGCGGCTCTGCCAATACCGGTATTCGTCAGCCTTCATTTCATCGAAGTTGGCGTATTTGCGGATGGTCTTGTCCATGCGTTGTTTGTAGCACGAGGGCAGGGAAGCTGCAAACCCATAGCGACAAGTGTCCAGAAGCGGTCCTTTTTAGGATGGCCTCCCCCTTCCGACAAAGCCGCCTTACCGCAAAGCCGAACAGATCAGCGGCAGACCCGTTTCACGTCCACGATGTGCCATGCTGCCAGAGTGGGATATTTTGTCATACTTAAAGCATGGTTCAGAAAATCGCCGTCACGTTGGATCAAAGAACCGTCGCCGATCTCGACCGCTGGGTCAGAGAGGGCAGGTACCCGAACCGGAGCCGGGCGCTGCAATCAGCCGTGAACCTTTTAAGCGAGCGGGAGAAACGGACCCGGCTGGCGCGCGAGTTGGCCAAGATCGACCCAAAAGAGGAAGTGCGGTTGGCCGAACAGGGTTTGGGTGACCACGCTTGGCCCGCATACTGAGAGGCGAAGTCTACTGGGCGGACCTGAACCCGGTCCGAGGCCGCGAGCAGGCCGGATTGCGGCCCGTTCTTGTTCTCAGCCACGATTTGTTCAACCGGAAGTCGGAGACCGTAATCGCCATGGCGATTACCAGTCAGGCGCAAAAAGCCGGATTCCCTTTGACGATGGCGCTTCCCACGGAGATGCTGCCCAAGTCCTCATGGGTGAAGATATCGCAAATTCGGACAATTTCCATTGATCGTCTTGGCAAAAGGATTGCGGCCCTCAGCCCTGAGATGCTGGACCAGTTGATCGACGGGTTGCTGGAGCTGATTGGCTAGTCTAGAGGAGAGCCCAAGCGCTGCGAGCCCTTCGATTACCTGAAAGCCGCTGTCGTGGCTGACGCGTGTTGCAACCGGGCCGACGCTCGGCGCAGGCGGGCTG
>PLRS01000149.1 GCA_003164035.1 Bryobacterales bacterium
TGGAATTGCCGACCGAGAGTTTCTCACTCGACGGCGAGTTCTTCCAGGAGGCGCTGGCGCAATCCGCCTCGTTCGACTCGACGAAGAGCAAGGTGATGTGCGCCGTGAATGCGAACATCAAAGCCGGCAAAGATATGGACTGCGACGACGACGGGCCGCAGGATGCCGGACAGTGCGCCTGTGGCTGCGTTTGCGGTCAGAGCTACGGTTGCAACTGCTGCGGAAGTTGCTCATGCAAGTACCCGCAGACCGCCTGGTGCATGGATCTCTACCCTGACCAGGTCGTCTATTCGATGGAGGGCAATCTCTTTCAGTGCGACTACTCCTTCGATGCGGACGGCGACGTGGCGCTCGGAGATCCGATCGCAGTCGAGACCAGCTACACTCCGGTCGAGTCGAGCGAAACCCGCGAATCGTTCCGAGTGATGGCCTGCAACGCGCTACCGCTGCAGGAGTCGGCCTACGACGCGGCGTCCGGCAAGCTGAAGATCACCATCATCAAGCCCGGCCTGAACAAATCGAAAGCCCGCTTCTATCCCGCCGAAACCCTGAAACGCGACTTTCACGTCTTTGAAGGCGCGAAGATGTTCGCCGATCACCAGTCGGACAAAGAAGCGAAAGACAAGCCCGAGGGCTCAGTCAATAACTGGGTAGCCTCGCTCAAAAACGTGCATGCGGAATCGGACGGCACTCTCGCCGGCGATGCCTTCGTCATCGATCCTCCCTTTAAGGCGAAACTCGATGCGCTGAACAAACAGGGACTTTTACACGAAATGGGCGTCTCGATCCGAGCGATCGGGGAAGCCAGCGAGCAAGAACGGGAAGGCGTCACGACGAACGTCGTCGAGTCGCTCATCGCCGCGCGCTCGGTCGATTTCGTCACCTACGCTGGCGCGGGCGGCCAGATCGAGGCGATGGAATCAGCAACGCAGGACAACCTGAACGATGTGGACCTGGTCACCGAAGCAGTACTCCGCCAACGGCGTCCGGACCTTATCAGCCTGGTTGAAAAACACGCCCAGGAGATCACGATGAAATCAGTTGAGCAGCAGTTGCAGGAATCCCAAGCCCAGGTCGCGACGCTCACCACGGCGAACAAAGACCTGACCACCAAGTTCGAGGAAGCCCAGAAGACGGCCGCCAAAGCCACCGTCTCCGCCGAGATCACGAAGCTGTTGTCCGAATCGAAGCTGCAGGCGATCTCACAGGACCGGGTCCGCAAGCAGTTCGCCGAAGCGACCGAAGTCAAAGGCATCGCCGAAGCGATCAAGGAAGAGCAGGACTACGTGAAGCAACTCGGCGGCGGCAAGAGCGCCCCGAAGAACCTGGGCGCAGCCGACAACGGCACGACCCGCGAGAGCGACACGACCGACCACAAGGCCAATCTCGAAGAGGCTTTCAAGCTCATGCCCGGCATGAGTGACAAAGACGCGAAGCTCGCAGCGCGCCTCTAAGTCAGGCAAGAACAGGCCACACCTCACCACCAACAATTTCGTTCGAAGAAAAGGTCCTGGGCGGATAGCTCCAGGCCGAAGGAGAAAACCGTCCCATGAAGAACTTTTACGAAACTGGAGACAACCTGCAATTCGTTGCTTCCCAAATCGTGTGCCCGCAGCACGCTTCGGGCGACACTTACACCAACCTGGTCGGCCCCGGCGAAGGCGCGACGACTCCGATCAACCTGGTCGAAGACGGCGATCCCTGCGTCATCGGCCGCATCGTCGGCGTCTCGAACATGGACGCGGTGTTCTCGACGGATCTGATCGTGGTCTCGACCCGCGGCGTCTATACGCTATCAGTGACTTCCGCCTTCCCGCGCGGCATCCACGTCGGCGAAACCATTTACATCGACGCGCTGCTGGCCACGCTCAGCGACAACCAGAACTCGACCAACGGCGGCATCCCGTTCGGCGTGGCGCTTCAATCGGTTGCGGCCGGCGCGACCTCGACCATCCAGGTCAAGCTGTTCTCGCAGACGCCGGATTCGAACGGCCTGCAAGGCGGCATCGGCAGCTAGTTCGTTTTTCGTTTTTCCCTTTCCGCAGGTCGGGCCTCACCGCCCGGCCTGTTCTTTTTGCATTTCGTTCCACAAATTCACACCGGCCTCGGCGCCGGCTGAGGAGACAATACCATGGATTTTCTAGAACTCTTGGAGCAAGGCGGAAAGCTGGAGTCCAGCCTCTCCGATGTCCGGCACCGTATCGCACACTTCGACGAGAAGCTCACCAAGTTCATCGAGCTGTGCGCCAACAAAGATGGCATGAGTTCGGCAAAATGGACTTACCTGCTGAAAGAAGCTGAAACCACGGCCGACTTCCCGTACCTGTTCGGGACGGTCCTCGAACGCAGCCTCTACGCCAAATACAAGGCGCAGACGCCCGACTGGCGCGACTACATCAAGGTCGGGACGCAGAACGACTTCCGCCCGGCCTGGTTGCTCGGCGTGAACGGCCTGCAGGGAACCTTGCCGCAAGTGGCACTGCGCGGCGAGTACCCGAACGACGGCGCGCTGGTCGATGGCAAGGTGCAGATCATCCTCGCCAAGTACGGCCGGGAATTCGGCCTGGCGTGGGAAACGCTGATCAACGACGACCTCGGAGCCTTCTCCGATCTCGCCGAGCGCTTCGCGACGGCCGCCATGCGGTCGGAGTACAAGTTCGCGACGCAGCTCTATGCGACGGCAACCGGCCCGAACCCGGCACTGTTCGGCGCTCCGATCCTGCCGCCTCTCTATCCCGCGGGCGCGCCCACGGTCACCAACCTGTTCTCCGGATCGGGTTCGGTGTTTTCGATCACCAACCTCGGCGCGGCCGCGGCAGCGATGCGGCGCTTCGTCGACTACGACGGTCAGCCCGTGATCTTCGACGGTTTCGAGCTGGTCGTTCCCCCAGTGCTCGAAATTCCGATGTTGCAGTCCTTGAACCCAGCGAACATCATCCAGTCCGGTGGCGATTCGACGGCGGGAGCGAAACCCCAGATCCGCAGCTCGTCCAACACGGTGCCGATGCTGAACATCACCGGCCACGTGAACCCGTATCTGCCAATCGTCGACCTGACAGGGCGCCCGACCTGGTACCTGTTCGGCAAGCTCACCAACTCCGGCTATGCGGCCCGCGTGAACTTCCTGCGCGGACACGAGACGCCAGAACTCTGTATGAAGAACCCGAACAAGATCGCCCTCGGCGGCGCCAGCATGAGCCCGCTTGAAGGCGACTACGAGTCGGACGCGATCCGCTGGAGAATTCGTCACATCTTCGGCGGCGCCGTGGTTGACCCGAACTACGCCGCGGCCTTCATCGGTCAGTAAGACCCAGAGGTCAGCAGCCTAGTTTCGTGGTCCGGGAGCCGCGGGGTTCCTCGTCAAAGAGACCCCTTCCCCGCGGCTCCTGTTTTTCTTCTCAACTTCTGGAGGCACTCATGGCGAAAAATCTTCCCACACCGAACTCAGGCAACGGCAGCGCTGGAAACACGGCGGGATCTTGCGCGAAGGAAACCCAATCCGATGCCTCGAAGTGCGAGGGCTCGAACATCATCTATTCCCGCACGGGCGCTGGCGGGGCTTCGGCAGCGCTCAATACAGGCACTTCCGCCGCGAACGCTACCTCGGCGGGCGGCGACGGGACAGGCCCAACGATTCCCGCGATTGATACACCGGACACCGGCGAAGACCAGGCGGGAGTCTTCTGTGATGGCCTCGACGATTCCGGGTGTGAAGGTACCTCGCTGCCGGACGGCACTCCTTAACCCCATGCAGCAGGTTGTCACATTTTCGGGCAGGTCGACAGATCCCCGCCTCTCCCCCCAAGAGATTGAGGATCTGGCGAACTTCGCCTTCCTGATTCACAACCACGACGCTTCGACACCGGCACTGCCAATTTTCTGGCACCGGGCCGATTGCGATCTCTCGCGGTACTGGAACTAGCGTGTCCTTCACCTACGTAGTCTCGACCATGATCGGTAGTATGCGGCTACTGATCGGCGACACCAACGCCGCCGCGCCCTATTTTCAGGACGAAGAGCTACAGCAGATCGCCAACATCGTGGCTGGCATGGAGTCGGGCTGGTCGACGGTCGCAGGGTCCGCGATCCCACAGACGGAGCTGGTGCTGCTATCGAGCGCCCAGGCAATCGATTGTCTCGCGACAAAACTCGCCGCAGGACCGGCTGGGCAAACGATCACCCTGAACGATTACAAGCTCACCGGGAAAGATCAGATTCAGAAGTTGCAGGACATGGCTCAGCGCTTCCGGGATGCGGTCAACAATCTGCCGGCCTGGGGAATCATCGAAGAAAACCTGTGCGGCTTCAACGAAATGGTCATTATCCGCAACTGGGTGCTCAGGACGGAGCTGTAGGACGTGTCGACGCCCACCTCGGTCCTCGCGAACCCGTTCGATCAGATGCTCAACTCAGTCGCGAGCGTCCTGGCGCGCGATCTCACGGGCACCGGCAACAAGTACGGGGCGAACAGCCCGACGTTTACCACACTCGCGAGCGGCGTCGCTTGCCGGGTTGGCATTCTTTCAGTCGGCACCGACCGCGAGTTGCTGGCGAAATCGAAAGAAGACGTTGCCTTTCGCAAGGTGTACCTGCGGCCCTGGTACCAGGACCAGTCCCCGGACGGCTCATCCCTGCCGAACTGGGTTTATAACTCGGTGACTTACAACACCCAGCCCCTCACCCACGATCACTGGTTTCTGATCGACGGCGAGAACTACGACATCTTTGAGCTACGCAACCCAGGGCTGCTCTATCACCACCTGGAAGCGCTCTGCCGGATCATCGAGGCCTGATGGGAATCCACGCCGTTGTCGGCCTGAACCTGCGCACGGGCGATGCCTTACTCTCGGTGAAGGCGGGCGTGCTCTCGGCAACACAGGACTTGTTCGACGAAGAGATCGTGCCGACGGCGAAGGAGTTGTCGCCCGTCACCGCCGAGGGCTATCAGCGCAACGTCGCCGAGAAAAAGAAGCACCCGTCGGGCACGGGCACCAACCGCAGATCGATCGACAGCACGGTCACCGAAACCGCAGAAGGCGTCCAGGCGCAGCTTTTCACTCAATCCGGCTATGGCGGCTATCTCGAACTCGGCACTTCGAAGATGCGCGCGCAGCCTTACCTGAACCCGGCTTTCGAGATGCACATCGGCAAGCTCTCGGAGAAAGTGAAAGAGAAGCTCGGTGGTTGACGCGAACCTGCTGGTCCGGGAGTTCTTACTCTCGCAATCAGAAGTGACCGCGCTGCTGGGCACGAACCTCAACGGCTCGATCTATTGCGGCTACGATCTCCCGGAACATTTCGACCCGACACTTGGCCCGGCGATTCAGGTCTACCGCATCGGCGGCCACACGCACACAGAAATTAAGGCGCTGGTCGATGCCCGGATGAATGTGCGCGTCTGGGCTGGCCCGGAGCAGGCGCTGCTGGCCTCGGAGGTCTACGGGGCGATCAACGACGTGCTGCACGGGCTCTGTGGCGCTGGCGTAGCGGACGGCACCATCGTCAGAGCGCTGGAAGTCGTTGGGCCGCTCGAAATGACCGACCCGGAGACGGGCTGGGTCGCTGTCTATGCCTTCTATTCGGTCATGGCAGCGGCGACCGCTGGCGCGACCGCTTACGCCCCGCAGTTCTATGAAGGCTCCGGTGCACCGTCGACGCTCAAGAACAACGAAGACATTTACTACGACGAATCGACCGGCAACCTTTGGGAGCAGGTCGCAGGCGCATGGGTCCTGGTCGGCAACATTCCCACAGGAGGAGAGACGGAGATGCCGAGCTTGAAGTACCACAAGGTCGCCGCGGCGGGCACGAATGCCGCCAACATCAAGGCATCGGCTGGCCTCGTCGCTGGCGGAACGATTTCAAACAACGCCGCCTATGCGGTTTACGTGCACCTGTACGATCTGGCGACTCTGCCGACTCCAGGCTCATCCGCGCCGGCCGAAACCATCGAATGCCAGGCGGGCGTGACCGTCCCGCTCGATCTGCCCGCAGGCGGCGTGACTTATTCGAACGGCATCGGGATCTCGATCACGAAAGGGTACGCCGATACCGACGCCACGGCGGTGGCCGCTGGCGATTGCACTGTCGACCTCTTTTATCAGTAGAGAACTTAAAATGAAAACTTTCCTCAGACTCGCGGTCCTCGTTTGCGCGTTCGCCGTTCTCACGCACGGCCAGCAGCCCGTCAGCGCGACCATCGCTGCGCCCCTCGATGGCAGCAACAACGTAAAAGTGAATTGCGTCACCGGCTGCACCGGCGGCAACGCCAACGGGCAAGCCACGATGGCGAACTCTGCCCCAGTGGTGATTGCCAGCAACCAGAGCGCCTTCACGGTGAACGCAGCCCAGAGCGGATCGTGGAGCTTCACCTGTACCTCTGGGTGCGCTGGCGGAAATGCAAACGGCCAGGCGACGATGGCAAACTCCGCGCCCGTTGTGATCGCGAGCAACCAGTCGGCTTTCTCCGTGAACGCGGTCCAGTCCGGATCGTGGACGGTCGCTGTGACGGGAACTTTCTGGCAGACGACACAGCCCGTGAGCGGGACTTTCTGGCAAGCAACTCAGCCGGTTTCCGGGACTTTCTGGCAGACGACTCAACCCGTCAGCATCGCATCGATGCCGAGCACCCCGGTCACAGGCACTTTTTGGCAGACCACGCAGCCCGTTTCTGGTACTTTCTGGCAGACGACGCAGCCGGTGAGCATCGCGTCGATGCCCAGCACTCCCGTCACGGGCACCTTCTACCAGGCCACGCAGCCGGTCTCGAATGCGGGCACCTTCGCCGTTCAGTCGGCCGAGAGCGGCACCTGGAACGTCAACGTCTCCAACTCCAGCCTCGCGGTCACGGGCACATTCTGGCAAGCAACGCAGCCGGTTTCCGGCACCTTCTGGCAGACCACGCAGCCGGTGTCGCTGGCCGCGAACCAATCGGTGAACGTCGCCCAACTGGGCGGCTCTGCCGTCTACGTCGATCCCTGCCTGGTCAACGCGCCCAGCGTCTACATTGTGAACTTCGCGACGACGACCACCACGACGATGATCTCGGGCACGGCGAGCAAGCAGACCTACCTCTGCGGGATCTCGATCCTCCCTGTGAGCGCGGCGGTCAACCTCAACATCGTGGAAGGCACAGGCACGAACTGCTCGACGATCTCAGCCGGGCTGATCGGCGGAACGACCGCAGCGACCGGCCCAAACATCGCGGCGAACGGTGGGTTTGTGATGTTCAACGGCGGCTCGTGGGTCGCGAAAACAGCGACCGCCGCCGACAACGTCTGCTTCATGGCCTCGGCATCGAGCCAGGTCTCGGGCGTCATCAAGTACGTGCAGCAATAGCTTGCTCGTCTTCGCAGCTTGCTGTAAAAACGATTTGCAGGCATGAATGAAATGGGAACTATATAGTTGACTCCCGTGACCACTGAATCTAAAGGAGAACATCATGTCATGGAGCGTTTGTGCTTGCGGCCCTGCACCGAAAATTGCAGAGCAGCTAGAACAGCAGTTTGAGAGAGTCAACATGAATGACAAAGGCGAACAGGAAACCGTGCAACACGCACGGAAGCTTGTCGCCCAAACCCTTGCAACGATTGAGCCTGAAAAGATCATGCGCGTAAGCGCCTCGGGTTCGATAGGTTTCAAGGACTGGCAAAACAAAACCGGACCTTACCAGAGCGTTGATCTGAAGATCGAACCGATTCACTTCACCTAACCGCAACGGCACGGGAGTCAACTATATAGTTCCCAATGAAATGCCTGCGTTTAGTATTGGGCGAGGCGCACGGAGTAGGGATGGTGTCGAAACGTGTGTGGACAAAGCCGGTGGCAATCACGTTCGGTCTATCGCAAGAATCACGCGTGCTTGAAGCCAAGCATAGGACCGAACCGCGGGTTCGAATCCCGCATACTAAACAGTAAGCAAGAGGAACGACAGGAGAGGAACTATGCAAGCTGAAATCATGACGCGCACCTGCGACAACCCATCGTGCGCGGGCACCGGCGGATCAGCCCCGAGCCCGACCGTCGAAACCATTACCAACGGAACCACGAACCGGCCGGATCTGAACTGGTTTGTGGGCGCGGCGGCCTCGCGCTCGGCCGACAACACCCAACTTCTTCCCGGAGCGCTGAAGCAGTTCTGTCAGGCATCCTGCGTCACGGCGGTAGTCACTGCGCTGGCGGGGGGATCGGCCTCCTAGTTCGATGACGATGGCGAAA
>PLRS01000005.1 GCA_003164035.1 Bryobacterales bacterium
GGCGGCAATTTCGATCCCGACGATTACGCCGCCGAATTCGGCCGCTACACCGCCTGGGTGCCCGACTACGGCGTGAAGCTGGCGCTGGTGGGCAGCGGGCCTAGCGACGGCGATACCAACTGGACCCGCCGCTTCTTTTCCAAAGCCTCCAGAACCGGCTCTTTGGGCAATATGTGGGGTTGGGCCATGCACCACTACGCCTGGAACGCCAGCGGCGGGCGCACCACCGAGTGGGCCGCCGGCAAAGGCGACGCCCTCCGCTTCGAACCGGAACAGTATTACGAGATCCTACGCGAAGCCGACCTGGTCCAGGACCTGATCGCCGCCCACTGGGGCGTCATGGCCGAGGCCGACCCGCACCATCGCGTCAAACTCGTGGTGGACGAGTGGGGCGCCTGGTACGCACCCGGCACCGAGCCGTTCGCCGAAGCCCTCCTCGGCCAGCAGAGCACCATGCGCGACGCCGTCGTGGCCGGCATGACGCTCGACACCTTCAACCGCAATGCCGATAAAGTCGGCATGGCCAACGTGGCCCAACTCGTCAACAACCTGCAAGCGCTATTCCTGGCCCACGAAGATCGCTTCTGCACCACGCCCACCTATCACGTGTTCGATCTCTATACCCCGCATCATGGCGCTCAATCCCTGCGTACCGTGGTCTCGGCGCCCGACGTGCACTATCAACGCAACGGCGCGCCCGCCCGCCTGCGCGGCTTGAGCAGCTCGGCCTCGCTGGCCAACGGCCGGCTAACGGTGACCGTCACCAACCCGTCGCTGGACCGGCCGGTGGAAAGCGAAATCGTAGTGCGCGGAGGAACACCGCGAACCGTATCCGCCATCGAGCTCGCGAACCCCGATCCCCACGCGCACAACAGCTTCGAGAATCCGCATGCGGTGGAACCGAAGAAGGTGGATGTCGGCGTGAAGAGCGGGTCGATCGTACATAGCTTCCCCCCCGCTTCAGTGACGCGATTGACGATCGAGATGTGAAGGGAAGCGCTTTCACTAGTCAGTTCATACATCGGGTGCGAAACAATCAATATCTGGGCCGGCGGAGCCGCCTGCGATCCGCGATTCTCTCACAGCGTCCCCGGGGGCGCTGTTGCCGCATCCCGGTTATGCCGCCCGGTCGCGTGCTTTTGTATCGCACTCTCGGACTCAGGCGGTGTGCGCAGGATGGCGGCGTGTCCCTGGTCCAGCAGGCGGCTCCGGGCTTCATGAGGCCCGCCAGTCCAGCTAGTAGACGTTCGCGCAGAAGTTGCCGCTGCAGGTTAGCGGCGGGCAGCAGTCGCCGTCCGTTGTGCACGGAGAGTAACTTCCGCCGCAGCAGTACGAGCTTTGATATCCGACGAGTATTGGAAGGTGCCGCACTGGCTTGCAGTGCAATTGCTAGGGTCCGATACGCCCCCGCAGTTGACGCTGCCTGTGGTGTAGCACCAAGAGCCTAAGCTGCCGTCTGTTATGTACGTGGCAATCTGGGTGGGCCAGCTATTCTTGCAGCAATATACGCAATAGTCTTCGTAGTCCGTGGCGATACTCTTTACGCATTCCATGTCCGCCCTCACCTTGGGCGGGTGTGGGCCCTGCAGCAAAATGAATGCGCCGGCACTCAAAACCAGAACTCTAAAAACTCGCTTCATGACACGTCATCCCTCTCGACTATGTGCCCGCCGTCCTCGTGTGGAGCGGGTCTAATGTTGGGGCCAATTTGCGTTCACGTCGCCAGGAAAGTAGCTGGGAGCCATATTCACCCACCTTCCCGGGTTTTGCGGGTCAGGGCTAGCGAACCCTGCCGGCGTCCACTGCATGCCGTCATCGAACACGAAGGAGTTCCTGCGGATGATTACCCTTGTTACGGCCGGAAAGGGCAAATTGTCTACGCTGGCCCGGATGCCGTCGATATAGTCGCCCAGATGTATCCCGAGTGTCTGGCCGGGGGCAAACGACATCGGCTGGGCGCTGGAGGGCTGGGAGAGCGGTTTGCCGGTGCTGCCCGAAAACGCTGCGGATCCAGGCAACCTCCCTAGACTCAGAATAAATACCCTCGTCGGTTGCGACGGCGAGCCGCTTCCGGTGTCCGGGAACCAAAGCGCAATCTGACCGAAGACCGCGGTCTTGTTCGTCCGGTTTATTAGATACAGAACAGTGTTCTGGAGCCAGTCATCACCTGCATCAAATGGTGTGACCGTCTGGATCGCCGATCGGCTAACCACTAAGCCGCACTGAACGTCCATATTGCCTACAGTTACGGCGGTGAACAAGACCGCGTCGCTCCTGTGCTGCGCGTCGACCTCGATCTGGCGTTGGGCGGTGGACGCGGTTATGGCTCCTGGAACCGAAATCGCGGCGAGCGTGAGGGCCCGTGCCAGGATTCTAATTGCTCTTGACATGAGTTAGCCTTTCTTGTCCGTGGTGCTTCGCAGCGAGCTCAACACCTGATCCTCTTCGGCCGGCTGCAGCCTGCCGGTCCAGATCCCGGTTACCCTGCCACTTCCGTCCACCAAGAGCATCGTCGGCGTTCCCCTCACTCCAATCTCGGAGAGCGTGACCTGCCTGACCTGGTCGACTTCCACCCCCGCGCTCTTCAGGTACTGCTCGGCGTCGGCAACTGGCTGGGGCATCGCCGCCACGATCTTAACTCTTGCTCCAAGCTCCTCTCGCAATCTGCGGTAGAATGGTTCGCTTTCTTTGCAGAAGTGGCACTGGTTGCTGATCGCTAGTACGAGCGTTCGTCCATTTCCCGTCCAGTCGACACCGGGGATGCTGCTCTTCAGGTTAGTTCCAACGGATGCCGGTGGGGCCATTTGCGGGCGCTGAGTCCCCGGTGCTGGAATCAGGTAACCCCTAACCAAGACCACTACCAGCAGGAGCGCCGCGACCGTGGTTGCGACGTTGGCAATTGCTTCGATCTTCTTTGACAGATTCATGCCATCCCCCAACCTCGGTCGAAAAACTCCGCTGCCGCAACCCTTGGAGCCCAGGTGGTCCTGGCCTTCCCAGCATGGATGCTATCCCGAAAAAGGGGGGGGGTGTCAATAGTGATTTTGTCTAACTTGATTCAATTTGGTATTCAATGCCACGGAACGATCTCGGACGGGTAAAAGCCTTTATTGGCTTTATTGGCTTTTTCCGCTGCTTTTCGTATTTGCGGTACGGACTGGAACTACAACCGCTCCCTACCTTAGCGGCAGGCGTCGAACACGGATGTTATTGCGGTCTGCCGAAACCGCCGCACCCCCCTCCAGGGCGCTTTCGCACTCAGCGCACACCAGTTGGATCAAATCGGCCTGAGCTTGCGCGTCAAGCCCCTGAACGCGCAGCAGCACCACGGAAGGACGCCCATCGCCAGTCATCGCCAGATGCGTGTGGAAATCGTGGTCCGGCGTTATGCACACACGTCCGCCATGGCGAGCCCGAGCCAGGATCTGCGCGTCCTCAGCCCGCTCCATGCCGATTGCGGAAACGTGAACTGCATCGACGCCGCGCTGGCGAAGAATCGCCGCCGCCTGCGGGGCGAGCCCCTGGTCCAGCAGCAGCCGGCTCATGCTACGCGGTCGATACTTAAACGTTCGTCGTCGACGGTCGCTGCAGCGTAACTCAACGCCTGATAGAGATCCTCCGGTTCCAGAAAAGAATACTCGGCGAATAGCGCCGCCCGGTCGGGATAGGTTGCCAGCAATTCGAGAACGCGGCGCACGGTGATCCTCATGCCCCGGATGCAGGGCTTGCCGCCACACTTCCCAGGCTCGACCGTAATTCGGTCAAACGATTGTACCGTTGCCATGTGCTCAGTTTAGACCATGGGCGGCGCGTCGGCCCGCGCCGCGCCCTCCGGCGAAACCATCATGGCAGTGGGGCGCGCTTACTTTCCGCATGGCGGAGGAAGGCTTCGGCTTGTGGGAATCCGCTCTCGACCCCGCGAGCCCGTGTAATCTCCACCTGTTTCGGGTACCATTTATCGGGCTGCTGGGAAGCGTGCGCGTAACAAGCGCCGCGCCGCCGCGGCTCCACCGACGAAATATCGACGTAGTCGGCCGGGCGAAACATCATCGTATCCTCGGCGACCTCGTAATAGTAGAGCGCGAAACTCTTGCCGCTTTTCAACCAGGCGTCGAGAGTCAGCGTGGAAACGGCGCGATGGTCGCGATGGCGGTCGATGGGCCACTGGGTGAACACCACGTCCGGAGTTTCCGCGTGGAGCGCGCGCGCGAAGGTCTCGTAATGGGCGGCGTCGATGACGGCGCGGCCGTCGTACTGGCCGGCGAAGGCGGCGCGGGCCCCGAGGATCTGGCATGCCTGGCGGGCTTCGGCGGTGCGAATGGCGGCACAGTGGCTGGGGCCGGGTCCGCCGCAGAAGCCCTCACCGCGATTCAGGTACAGCAGAACCACCTCGTGGCCGAGCTCGGTGTAGCGGGCAATCGTGCCGGCGCAGCCGCATTCTGGGTCGCCGGGATGACCGCCGGCCACGACTATCTTGAGGATGGGCACGGAGGCCCTAGCCACCAGCGGCAAACCGGAGGCGGCGCGGAGTAACCCGCGGCGTGTAATAGGCACGCACGAATTGTAATACGGCCGAGGGCGGTCGAATCGAGGCGATGGCGAAACAGGGGATTAACTTCGGCCGTTCAGGCGATCGAACGTACGACGCCTCCATCGGCGCGCAGGGCGGCGCCGTTGATCGCCGCGGCGAGTGGGCTGCAGACGAACGCGACCAGCGCCGCTATCTCTTCCGGCGCGATGAACCGTTGGATGATGGACGTTGGCCGACCCTCGGAAAAGAACTGCTGCTCGATTGAGCTACGATCGACGCCCTTGGCTCTTGCCAGCCCGTCTACGAACTGGTTGACGCCCTCGGATGCGGTTGGACCGGGGAGAACGGCGTTAACAGTCACTGCCGTGCCCTCTGTCGTTTCCGCGAGCCCGCGAGAGATAGCGAGTTGGGCGGTCTTGGTCATGCCGTAGTGAATCATTTCCGCTGGGATCTGGAGGGCGGATTCACTGGAGATGAACACGATCCGCCCCCAGTTCCTTTTCTTCATCGGCCCGATGTAATGCCGGCTCAGACGCACGCCGCTGAGGACGTTCACTTCGAAAAAGCGACGCCAGTCGTCGTCGGAAATCTCTTCGAACGGCTTCGGCTCAAAGATGCCCAGGTTGTTGACGAGAATATCCACCTCGGGAAAGCGGCCGGTCACGGCGCGGGCGCCACTCTCGCTTCCCAGGTCTGCCGCGACGCCGTGGGCGGCGCCGCTTATCTTCATCGCGCTGTCGACACGCTCTTGAGTGCGGCCATTCACAATCACGGAGGCGCCCTCCGCCACAAGAGCGGATGCTATCGCCAGGCCGATGCCGGCAGTGGAACCGGTGACGAGCGCAGTCTTGCCGTCGAGCTGCAGATTCATAGTGGTTAGATGTGGACCGGATTGCATCGATTCGCTCACCTTGAGGCGTTCGTGGCGGCTAAGGGGCAGTAGGTGGGATTGTCGGTTATCCGGCTGCCGGCCGGCGCTGAAAGCGTTCGCTGCGCACGACGCCCGCGCCTTCCCGAACCACCACCAGCCGGTCGGCCGCTACCCCGGCGATGGTTTCCCGCGCCCCGCTGGGCCAGCGTATCTCGAGGTCGGCGGTAGCGGCCTGGCCGAGCCCGAAGTGCAGCCGCCGGTCATTCACCGAGAGGTAGGACGACTGGGCCAATACGGCTTGGGCCTGTTTCCGTCCGCCATAGCTGGCAATCACGGTTGCCCCGATGGCGCTGCGGTTCGATTTCGTGCCCTCCAGCAGCACTTTCAGCCAGTGGTGGCCGCCGCTCACGTCGTTGCGCAGCAGCGATGGAGGCTCGTTCAAATTGACGACGAGGATGTCGAGATCGCCGTCGTTATCGAAATCGCCGAAGGCCACCCCGCGGCTGCAGTGCCCCTCCACGACTCCCGGTCCCGCCTGGTCCATCAGCTCCTCGAACTTGCCGCCGCCCAGATTGCGGTACAGCACGCGGGGGGTCTTGAACGGCTCCACTTCGGGATAGACCATTCCGGTGGCATAGAACAGGTCCGGCAGGCCGTCGTTGTCCAGGTCGAACATGCCGGTGCCCCAGCACACGAACCGGGTTTCCACGCCGAGGCCCGACTGGATGGTCACATCGCGAAAATTTCCCTTTCCGTCGTTCTGATAAAGCGCCGGGGTATCGTCGGCGAAATGGGTTTTCAGAATGTCCAGGTAGCCATCGGTATTGAAGTCGCCAATTCCCAGCCCCATGCCGGATTGCTCCTGGCCGTCTTCGTTCAGCGCGATTCCGGTTTCAAGCCCCTCTTCGGTGAAGGTGCCGTCGTGGTTGTTGCGGAACAGCAGGCTGTACGTGGTATCGCAGGCCACGTAGATATCGGTCCAGCCGTCGCCGTCGAAATCGGCCGCCACCGCCGTCAGGCCGTAGCCCCGTTTGATGGTGGAGATGCCGGCCTGGCGGCTGACATCGGTGAAGGTGCCGTCGCCGTTATTGCGGTAGAGGGTGCATTGTTCCTTAGCCAGCCCGGCCGGCCCGCAATTCACCGCGACGCCGCGATAGTTGCAACCCGGGTCCTTGCCGCGGGCGGGAATTTTGTCGGGGTCGAAGACCAGGTAGTGAGAAACGAACAGATCCAGACGGCCGTCGCGATCGTAATCGATCCAGGTGCAGCCGGTGCCCCAGCGCTTCGTAGCGTGGGTGAGGCCGGCCTTTTCGGTGACGTCGGTGAAGGTTCCATTGCCGTTGTTATGAAAGAGGATATTCTGGCCCCAGCAGGTGATGAAGAGGTCGTCGAAGCCGTCGTTGTCGTAGTCGCCAACCGTAATGCCGAAAGCCCATACGCCGCGGCGCAGCCCCGCCTGTTCCGTCGCGTCCGTGAATGTGCCGTCGCGATTGTTCTTGTAGAGCCGGAGGGTGGCCTCTTGAGGCGTATCCCGGAAGCGCTGCCCGGTCAACATCACAATATCCATCCAGCCGTCGTTGTCGTAATCGACGAAAGCCGCGCCGCATCCCATGGCCTCCAGAATGTAATCGGCGTGTTCGACGCCACCGAATACGACCGGCGCGCGCAGTCCGGCGCTCTTGGCGATGTCTACGAAGCGCGCGTGGAACGGCAGTCCGGAAGGTTTGCCGCGCGGCAGCGCCTTGACGCCTCTGGACGCCATCCCCTTGTTCTGGGCACGGGCAGGGGAAACGGCAGCCGGCAGCGCGAGCGCCGGCAGAGAGAGAATTTGTCGACGGGTCATGTTCGGGCCAGCCTCCGTTGCGTCGAAGGCTTCCACTCCACTCTACTGCATTGCACCTGTGGCGCTCCCGGGAGTCACCGGGCCGGGTGGAACAGACCATCGTTCTTCGTGGTCTGTCGGCCCCCAGCCTGGCCGTAACAGCCTGACAGACGACCCTGGATCAGTCATTCTTCCCCTTGCCACCCAAAATGCCCGGGTGACCTCAAGAGGCCTGAAGGATAATGAGCTGACCCGTCTTTTGTGGGGCAACCTGTGGACCGATTGTCAATCGGTCCCGCCGCGCGTCCGCCCGGCGGAGTGCCGACGAGTTCCTACGCTCAATATTTAAATCGGCCGGCGCGGGCCGCTTTTTCATTTGTTCCGGTGACGGTCCCGCGGGGGCCGTGTCACAAATTTTGGAAATATTTCTTAATCCCGATCCCTCAATACCTTAGCGCCCATTCGAAGCTCTCCCACCCCTCGTCTTTTCCCGCTCGCCCGCTATCGTGTAGTCGCAAGCGATCCTTATGTTTATTCTGAATCCCCCACAACTCCAGGTCATCGACGCCTTGTCCAATGGCGCCTCCCTGACCGACGCCGCCGCCCAAGCCGGCATCCATCGAAATACCATCGCCAGGTGGCGCCGCAATTCCCCCGATTTCCGCGAGGCATTAGCTATCACCCGCCACGACCGTGCCCTCCTCTACCGCGACCGTGCCGTCGAGTTGGCCGATCTCGCCTTCGAAACCCTCCGCGGCGTCCTCACCGATCCAAAATCCTCGCTTTCCATCCGCCTCCGCGCCGCCATCTTCATCATCGATAAAGTCTCCACCCCGCCCAAGTTCGAAAAGGAAGATCCCGCCAGCTTGACCGACATGGTCGATACCATGGAGGAAGCCGCCCACGCGCACCAGCAACCGCCCGCCGATGCACAAAATTGCACAACCGTGCCCAACGGCCAGCCCGAAACCGCCTCCCAGGTGCACAATTTTGCACAACCCGGAACCTACCGCCGTTCCGAACCCAAAACCGGCCGCAACGACACCTGTCCCTGCGGCAGCGGCAAAAAGTACAAAATTTGCTGCCTCGGCAAGTCCTCCGCAGCCGCCGCCTGACGAACCCTTTCGTGGAGCGGACTCTCAGTCTGCCACGCCGGGACTCATCCCGGCGCTTGTCTCGCATAGCCTGTTATGCAACGGGAACGGCCCGATTCCGCGACTTCAGGAGAGTGCGTGCGCCACGTCGGGATCCAGGATTTGGCATGGTTATTTCGTAACTCGCGGCTCAGTAAGCGCAAACGATTGCGGCCGGCCCACCGGCCTATTCCGAGCGCAGCGCTTCCATCGGGTCTACGCGCGTGGCGCGGCGCGCCGGGAGCCATGCGGCGGCCAGAGCCAGCCCCACCACGGCAGCCGCGCTGAGGCCGTAAGCCAGCGGGTCGAGAGGCGTCACACCCAGCAGCATCGAGCGCGCATACTGGGCTGTTGCCGCCAGCCCGGCCAGCCCGATGGGCACTCCGATCGCGGCCAGGCGCAGCGATTCGCCCAGAACCAGCCGCTCGATCTGGCGCGGGCGGGCGCCCAGCGCTACCCGCAGCCCCAGTTCGCGCGTACGCCGGTTGACGGCGTATAGCAGCACGCCGAACAACCCCGCCGCGGTGAGCAAAACCACGCTGGCACCTAAGGCGCTGCACGCGGTAGCGATAAAGCGATCGGCCGAAAGGGCGTTGTCCAGGGTCTTCTGGAGCGTTGTCGATTCGTAGACACGCGCCTTGGGGTCGAACCCCCGAATCGCGGCGTGGGCGGCGCGGTCGAGCGCCAGCGGAGCACCCGAGGTCTCGACCAGCAAGGTGATGTCGTCCGGCACTGCCTGGGCAAAAGGCAGAAACACAAACGGCCGCGGATCTTCGTGCAAGTCGTTGGACGGCCCGTCTTCGGCGATGCCCACGACCTGGCGCGGTTTGCCATCGATCCGAACCCAGTTGCCGAGCGCGCCTTGGCCGCCGAAGATGGTGCGGGCAAAGGACTGCGACACGACTGCCACCAGCGGCGCGCCCACCCGGTCTCGGGTATCGATGCCCCGCCCGGCCACCACGCGGGTGCCCATCAGCGAAAAGTAGCTGCCGCCCACGTTGTTCAGCGGCACGCCCATCGGCGCCATCCCCGGAATCTCGACCCGCGCCGTCAGGCCACCGCCGGAATCGCTCAGCGGAAGCCGCCGCGCGTAGGTCGCTCCACGCACTCCTGGCAGCGCGGCCAGCCGTTCGCTCACCTGGTCGCACCACTCGGCCCGCGGGATATCGAGCGCCGGAATCACCGACAGGGCCAGGATCTTCTTATGCGGATCCAGACCCGGCCGCACCTCGGTAGCGTGGTAAAGGCTGGTCAGGAACAACACGGCAACGCCGAACAGTGTCACGCTGACCGCGATCTGCGATGTCACCAGAGCGTTCCGCTGCCAGGTGCGGCGCCCCATCGTCACGCCCTGGCTCTGCTTCAATACATCGGAAATGTTGAGCCGCGCGGCGTGAAGCGCGGGTGCAACGCCGGCAATCAGCACGGCCAGAAGAAGCGCCCCTGTCGAAAAGACAAGCACGCGGTAATCGAGGCGAATGCCGTAGTCCATAAACGGGTCCGCGGCGCGCTCGAACTCGGAGACCTTTTCCGTCAGAAGCCGGGCCAACATCAGGCCCAATCCCGCGCCCGCAAGACAGAGCAGAAGGGCTTCCACCAGTAGTTGGCGCGCCACTCGCCACTTGCCCCCGCCCAGGGCCATCCGCATGCCCAGTTCTTTGCGGCGCGTTTCGGCCTGCGCCAGTCGCAACTGGGCCACGTTGGCGCAAGCCACGAACAGAACCAACCCCAGCACGGCCGCCAGGCCGCCGCCGAACAGCAGGTCTGCAGTCCATGGCCGCGCGAAACATTCGAGCGCCGTTCCCGAACCGCTGCCCGGGGCCGGTTTATGCTTCCCCGCGCCGCGGATGGCGGCATCCAGTTGCGCCGCGGCACGGGCCGAGGTCAGGGGAGGGCGGAATCGCGCCGCGATCTCGAACTGGCCGATGCGAGACTGCTCCTCGTCCCGGCCCCCAAGGGTATGGAACCAGGCATCCGCGCTAACCCAGACGCCGATCAGAACGCCCCGGGCGAGACCCGTGAAGACCTCCGGCATCACACCCGCCACCACGAATGCCTGGTGGTTGAGCCGCACCGTCTTGCCGACAATGTTCGGATCGCTCGCGAAACGCGTTTGCCAGAGCCGGTAGCCCAACACCGTCTCCGGCCTGCCCCCGGCTTCACCTATCGAGGCGCGGCCCAGCGCGGGCTTCACTCCCAGCACTTGAAAATAGTTCGAGGAGGCGGGCTGAATGATCACCATCTCGCTGTCGTCGCCCTCACCCACCTGGACGCCGCGACGCTGGCTGGCCACCAGTTGCGCCTTGCCTTCCAGTGCCTTGGCCATGTCGAGGTAATCCGGCCAGCCGTACATCATCCAGTTGCCGTCGTCCCCGCGCGAATTCACCGACCACAGGTCGCCCGGCTTTTCCACCGGAAGGGGCCGCAAAACGGCAGCGTCGCCAACCGCGAACAGGCCGGTGGTCAAGCCGATCCCCAGGGCAATCGAAAGCACGGCCAACGCCGTGGCGCCGAGGTTCTTCGTGAGCAGGCGAAGAGCCATGCGCAGGTCGCGGATCCATTCAACGGGCGACATAGACCGGAGTGAGGGCAATTTCGGGGCCACGGGCCAGCTTGGTGAAATCGGTAGTTAAGGTCTCCCAATCGTTAATTAATAGCGCTGGCTGTCCGGTTCTGGGACGAACTGCGCGATCTCGAAGCCGTTTGAAGGGCCGTTTACGCCTGTTCCGGATGCTCAGAGACGCTCAAAATGTTCCCGTCCGGGTCCTTGAACCAAGCCACCTTCGCGCCGGTGGGCGCGGTCCAGATTCCCAATTCGTCCTGCTTCAGAAAATCGTAACGTTCGAAGCGAACTCCCGCCTGTTGCAGGCTTCTCACGGCTTCTGCTGCGTCTGGAACCTGCCAGCCCAGGACAGTGCCGGAAGCCGGCGGAAGTTGCTTACCCATCCCGAGGCGCAGCATGATCCCGTTGGCGTCGAACACCAGCGCGAACGGCGGTTCTTCGCTCACCAGGCGCAGGCCGAGCGTATCACGGTAAAACTCCTTGGCGCGGGCCACGTCGACGATGGTGAGAAATCCAATGATGTTGTAGTGACCGAGCATGCGGTTATTATTAACCGCTTTCGCGCTTGTCGCAAGACACAGCGGCACGCGGAACGTTTACCGCGCAGCCGCCGGTTCCAGTGGATTGCGGAACTGCTGCAGGCTAATGCCGCCGGCGCCGACCCGCAGATAAAGCCGGTGCGAGGCCGCGGCAGCGTTTTCCCTGAAACTGTGGCCGAATAAGGATGCGTTGCGGGACGTGCCGGGCAAATCCGAATAGACGCTGCCGAAACGGCATCGGGCGTCCACCTGGTAAGTGGCGCTCTGGGGCACCTGCACCAGGATGTCGCCCACGTGCGCGCGAGCGTCGATATCGCCGGTCACGTCCACGATCACCACATCGCCCTTCCCTTCGCGAATCTCCAGCCGCGAATGGCGCGGCACCTGAATGCGATATTCCAGGGTGAAATCGCCCCAGCCGCGAAACAGCCGAATCAACCGGTTGCGCGATGGAAAGCTGGTGGAAATCGTCAGGTCGCCATTGGCTGCCTTGGCCGTGTTCACCCGAATCTGATTCAGGTAGCGTTGCGCCGCCTCGCGCGCCTGGGGAGTGTCGTGCTGGAATACCGAGCGGGTCACCGTCACTTCCACGTCCGGCCGGTCCCAGCCTTCCACGTTGACTTCGCCGTAGGCGTTGTTCACCTGAATCGTGCCGCTGGCTGCCACGCCAGCCGGATAAGTGGTACTGACGAGCCCGATATGTTCGGCCGCCGCGCCAATGTACGCCAGCGCCGCCGCGCACGCCACAATCTTCGAGGAACGGGTCATTGTTTCTCCACTTCGGAATCTCCCTCCAGGATACAAGGTCCGGGTGGGCTAACGGCGGAGGCGGTTACGCATGGCAAGCCGATATTCGCGGCGCTCCCCGGCTTCCCGGAAACGCCGGATTTCGTCCTCCGTCTCCGGGATTACGGGCGGAACCGGAGTGGCTTTGCCTTCGGAATCGAGCGCCACGAAAGTGAGATAAGCGGAACAGGTGTGGACCAGCAGGCCGGTCATCAGGTTCTCCGTCATGACCTTGACGCCGACCTCCATGGAAGTGCGAAACACACGGTTCACGGAGGAGTGAAGAAGCACCAGGTCGCCGATGTGAACCGGATGCAGGAAGTGAAAACTATCCACCGACGCGGTGACGATCGGACGCCGCGCATGGCGCATCCCCGCCATGGCTGCCGCCAGGTCGACCAGGTGCATGACCTTGCCGCCCAGCACGTTGCCCAGGCCGTTGGCATCGGTGGGCAGCGCCAACTCGCAGTATTCGGAGACCGATTCCCTTACCGGCTTGCCTTCCATGATCGGCTTTCCGCCTTTCGGCGCAGGTAACTTTGCGCGTAAGCCGCCGCCTGGCGCGGGGTGCACTCACCGGGCGGCGCGGGCAAAAACGCGTCGCGGCCGATGGAATACTCCAGCGCTCCGTGGGCGTGCGGCTGGTGATCCCGCTCCAGAACGTAGTAGAGTCGAAGGGTGGTTCCGTTGTCCTCGAGGAGGGTGAAGCGGGCGGCGTCCGGGCCATCCGTGGCGGGAAACCGGTTGCACGCGCCGCGCGCGTAGCCGATATTACAGAGCATGCGGAGGCCGGCCTGGTCGGGCTCATGCGCTTGGTCCGGTTCGGCTCGGCACAAGCCCGCCCACTCGTCGCCCAGCGGCAGGGTGGAATCTTCCGTGCGCGCCCCGTGGGTGCGCGGCGCCACCGGATCGAAGTAGGGGCACGACATTTTGGAGGTATGGTAACACAACCATGGCAACCAGCCGCATCGACGTACTCAACCGCATGCTGGCGCAAAATCCCAATGACAGTTTTGCGCGCTACGGCCTGGCGATGGAATACCGCAATCGCGGCGACCTGGCGCGGGCGGCGGAGGAATTCGGCGCCCTGACGGCGGCCGATCCGGATTATTCCGCCGCGTATTTTCATGGCGGCCAGACGCTGGAACGGCTGGGCCGGATTGAGGAGGCGCGCCAATGGTACCGGCGCGGAGTCGAGGTAACCACGCGTAAGGGCGAACGGCATGCACTGGGCGAACTGCAGGCGGCGCTCGATCTGCTGGGATAATCGTGAGCCGGTTAGCCGCGAACCCGCGCGTTTTTTCAACATGAGCCTCGGCAAACCATGTACAATAGAGGTTTCGGGCCGTGGCGCAGCCTGGCTAGCGCGCTTGCTTGGGGTGCAAGAGGTCCCGAGTTCAAATCTCGGCGGCCCGACCAAAAACTCCTTTTATTGCAACGTTTCCTCCTTCCCGCCCGACACCAATTTCGGCACGATTGTGGCAAAACTGTGAACGAAATGCATCAAGCGGGCCGCTCCGTGAACCAATTCCCCGGCCGCTCGTTCGCCTGACGATCCAGGTTGGCGAGCGCCTCGCGCATCATGCCGAGCTTGGCTTGGCTGTACAGCTTGAACACCTCGGCATCGCTCTGCCGAAGCATCTGCGTCACCATGTGATCGGCCACGCCACCCGCACTCAGCCGCGTTGCAAAGGTATGGCGCAATTCGTAGAGTGCGAAGTATGGAACGCCAGCCTTCTTCAACGTTGCCGACCACGTCTTTCGCAGATTCGTAATGTGCGGCTTGCTGCCGGTTGAGACCGGACTCGGGAACAGGTACTCGCTTCCCGGCGTCTCCGCGATCTGGCGCTGAAACGCCTCCCGCGCGACAGCGGTCATCGGCATATCGCCGATGCCATTCACCGTTTTGGANNAGCTCCTTCTTGTAGCGAAGCCCCATCTCCGACAGAATCACGACGATGTTGCTCAGGTAATTTGGAGCCGCGAATTCGATCTTCGCCTGCTCGCTCGCCGCCATGTAGTGCGGCTTGCGAGTCGATTTCGCCACCGACACCGGAAACTCGACCGCCCGGCAAGGGTTGTCCGATAATCTCTTCTGCTTTACCGCGACATTCAGCATGTGCGAGAGAATTCGGAACTCCTGATGAACGGTAGCCGGCTTCACGGTTCCCCGAAGCTGTAAGCCAAACTTCGTGTGAACCCTGCGGC
>PLRS01000089.1 GCA_003164035.1 Bryobacterales bacterium
GCGGCAGCCAGCAGGTGTCGCCCGGTTCGCCGCGATACGAATTCGGATTGCAGCTCAAAGCCGACGTGGTGCATCGCCTGGTGGATATCTGGGGCACCGGAGAAGCTTCGGCGTCGCTGGGATTCCAGGCTGCCAGGGTGTTCGACGAGCTCGATCCGCTGGAGCGCCGCCGCGCCGAAATTTTCGCGGAAATGGGAATTGGCGGCGGTTCGGCTACGCTCAAAGCCATGCGGCGCGCGCAGAAGCAGGCGCTGGAATCGCTCGGCGCCGCCACGCCGTCCGAAGACACGCTGGTGCGCTGCGCCCTGCTCGATACGGTCGCCAACGTCCTCTGCCCCGCCGCCAAGCTTTGGAATACCGGCCACGGCGCTAATACCATGCGCGAGGCCGTCAGCCTGATGGGCGGCTACGGCATCACNNGCCGTCAGCCTGATGGGCGGCTACGGGATCACCGAAGACTGCCCCGGCTTCCTCGGCCACAAATGGATGGATTCGCAGCTCGAGGCCACCTATGAAGGTCCCGAAGCGGTGCAGCGGCGCCAGCTCAGCGTGACCATGACCGACGAGCTTTTCCTGGCCCAGTTCCGCCAGTGGATCGTGCGGCTGCGCGAAATCGCCGGCACCCGCCCCGGCACCGGCGCCTGCACGCTGGCCACAGCCATGGAGATGTGGTACTGGACCCTCCAGCATTTGCAAAGCTCCACCGACGCGGATGGCTCGAAGCTCTATCACAGCTCGCGCCAGGCGGTGACCTTCGCCCTGGCCGACGCGCTATGCTGGCTGGTGGCTTCCCGCGCCCAGATTCTGGACCTGCTGGAGCTGGAAGAGAAGGGTTCGCAAAATCCCGGCGTCGCTGAAGCCCTGCCCGGCCTCGTGCAATTTTTCACCGATCTGTGCCACGTGCAATCGGCGCGCGCGGCCGGCGAAGTGGGCCGCATCTGCGCGGAGCTGGTGTTCGGCTACTGCCGCCATCCGGCCTGGAACTCCGACGCCTGCCGGACCTGCTACCAGGCCGGCGACCTGGAAGACCTGGAAGGGCTGATCCCCGGCATGGATAGCGTGGCGCGCGCCTGCACCGAGGTGATCGAGGCGGATGGGTCGCACCCCAGCAAGGCCGGCCCCTGCGCCCGCTTCGACGGCCTGGAGCAATTCACCCGTCTGCGCCAGCGCCTGGATGGCTGCCTGACCGGATCGCAGCTCGCCAAGGACCGCGCCGCCGAAGCCCTTACCCACGTCATGATTCCGGAGGCGTTGGACTACCCCGCATGAGCGAACGGCCCGTCCTCGACGTCGATATCGTCTGCGTGGGTTTCGGCCCGGCCATGGGCGGGTTTCTGACCACCCTTGCCCGTTCCGGCCTGTCCCCCAACGTGATCTGTTACGAGCGTGCCGACGATATCGCTTTCGGCGTTTCCGGAGCGGTCACACGCGCGCGCGGGATTCGCGCCAGCTTTCCCGATCTCGATCCGGCGGAAATCCCCATGGCGGCGCGGGTGGCCCACGAAAAGGTGCTCTACCTGCTCGACCCGGTTGGCGCCAGCCGCCGCTCGGCCGGGCTGCGCCTGGCGGACCGCGCCACTGGCGCGTTTCGCGTAGCCAGCCACCACGCGGTGGAACTGCCCTACACGCCACCGTTTCTGCGCAAGGACGGCGGGTTCCTTTTCTCCATCGGCCAGTTCAACCAGTGGGTGGGCAGCCAGCTTATGGGCTCCGGCGCGGTGCAGATCTGGCCCGGCACTCCGGTTTTAGCGCCGCTGATGGAGGGCGGCTCGGTGGCCGGCGTCGAGCTTGCCGATATGGATGTTCGCGCCGCGCTGACGGTGGTGGGCGATGGGCCGGTGGGCGCGGTCGGCCGGCGGCTCGACGAACGATTCGGCCTTCCCCCCGGGCATCATCCGCGCGAATGGGCGGTGGGCGCCAAGATGGTGATCGATCTGGGGGAGCACGTCGATCTCGCGCCCGGTACAGTGTTCCACACTTTCGGCTATCCGGAGCCGGAGATTTTCGGCTTCTTCTACGTGCATCCGGAACGCGTGGCCTCGGTGGGGATCTTTGTGCCGTCGTGGTTCCGCTGCCCGGTGCGGACCTCCTACCGGTATTTGCAGCATTACATCCAGCATCCCTACTTATGGCGCTATCTGGAGGGCGGCACGTTGCGTTCCTGGGGCGCGAAATCGCTGGCGGAATCGGGCCGGCGCGGCGAGCCGTATCTGGCCGGCGATGGTTGGGCGCGCATCGGCGAAGGCTCGGGCAGCACCAACGTGCTGACCGGCTCCGGCGTGGATGAAGCCTGGACCACGGGTATGCAACTGGCCGAAGGCGTGGCCGAGCTGATGCAGGAAGGCCGTCCGTTCACGCGCCAAAACCTGGAGGATACTTACGTCCGGCGGCGCCGGGCAAGCTGGGTGGAAGCGGAAGGCTGCATTGCCGAGCGCGCCCGCGACGGTTTCAACCGCGGCGTGATCTCCGGTTTGACGGGCATGGCGCTGGCGGGCATGACCAAGGGCCGGTTCACCATCGGCGGCGAGCCTAAGCCGGTGCCGCCCGTGGCGGAATACTATCGCGGACGGATTCCGGCGGCCGAGGTGCGGCGGATTCAGCAGGAGTGCGCGGCCAAAGGCACGGGTGCGCACGACGCTCTGATGGAGCGCGCCGGCTGGCCCCCGATCGCTTGCGATGGCAAGCTGCTGATGTCGCTGCAGGACGCGCTGCTGGTGGGCGGCAAGGTACAGGCCGCGCCGGGCTATCCCGATCACGTGCGCTTTACCGATTCGGCGGCTTGCGAAGACTGCAACGCGCGCACCTGCGTGGAGATCTGCTCCGGCCAGGCCATCACGCCGGGCACCGGCGCCGTGCCGGCCTTCGACCGCGAAAAGTGCGTGTATTGCGGCGCCTGCCTGTGGAACTGCCCAGCCGGCGCCATCTGTTTCGAAGCCGGCGCGGGAGGCTTGCATTCGGCCGAAAACTGAGTGTGTGGGGACCGAGTTCAATCGCCGGCAACCGCTCCCTTACTGTTGCAGCTCGGTTGCCTGTGCCGCGTGTTCCCAGTTACTTATCGAGCCGCGACCGGAAGGGAGCGGTTGCCGGCATGAGTGCTAACAACTTCTTATGAGCTATCACATTGTCGTTTGCGGGGGCATCGTTCCCGATCCTCTGCAGACTCTGGAACCGGTGATGGGCCCGGCGGGGCCCTCGCTGAAGAATGAGACCATGTTGCCGGCGGTGCTCGACCCCTGGGCCGCGCATGCGCTATTTGAAGCCGCCAACCTGGCCCGGAATTTTGCCGGCAGCAAGGTGTGGCTGGTGAGCCTGGGTCCCAAAGCCAAGCTGCAGCAGGTGATGATGACCGTGGCGCAGAAAGCCCCGTTCGAGCTGGTGCCGATCGACGGGCCGGCCGGCGCTTTCACCGATCCGGTGGGCGTGAGCGGCGCGCTGGCCGCCGCCATCGAAAGCATCGCCGGCCTGGATCGCCAGCGGCTGCTGGTTTTTGGCGGCTGGGAATCGGCTACCCGCGGCGCCGGCGCCACCATGCAGATGGTGGGCGAGCGGCTCGGAATCGTGGATCAGTTTCAGGGTGTGGACTCGCTGGCGCCGCGCGAGGATGGATCGTTCGAGATCCTGGAGCGGATCGAAGGCGGACGGCACCAGGTATCGGTCTGCGCCGGTCCGCCCGCGCTGGTTGGCTGGGCTACCGGCAGCCTCCCCGAGCCGCGCAACAATCCGCAGGTCGGCATGCTGAACATGCGCACCATCATGCCCGCGCTGCAGAAGGCCCGCGCCGCGAACGTCGCCGGCTCGGCGCCGCAGTTCCTTTCCGTCACGCTGCCGCGCCAGCAGCGCTCGACCAAGGTGGTGAAGGACCTTTCCACCGACGAGATTGCCCGCGAAATCGTTGCCTGGATTAAGGAAGACTAATGCTTAGTATCACCATCTCGGAAATTCGACAACGTACTCGCGTGCAACCGCTCCCTGACGGTCGCGGCTCTGACTCGGTACATCATGCTCCGAGTCAGAGCCGCGACCGTCAGGGAGCGGTTGCCGGTTACATGACCGTAATTCCGAAAGGAAATGCTTAGTGAAAACTAGCTCAATGGAGACTGACATGGATACCATTCTATTTCTCGCTTTCACCGAACCCGACGGATCGCTGGCGAAACCGGCGCTGGAAGCCCTGGGCGCGGCCGTGGCAATGGGTGCGCCGCTGACGGTCGGGTTGATCGGTGCCTCGGTTGCCGGCGCCGCGAGCCAGGTGGCCAATTGCGGCGCGGCGCGTTTTCTGGGCGTAAGTGGAGAAGAATTCGGCCAATCGCGCTACGCGACCGATGCCGCCGCCGCCGAAGCCGTAGCGCGCGCCGCCGGCGCGACTATCGTCATCGCCGCGGCGTCCGTGCGCGCCAATCGCGCCCTGCCCGGCGTGGCGCATCGGTTGAACGGCGCCATCGACACGCACGTGACCGCCGTTGCCGGCGGCCCTTCCATCGCGCGCTGGTATTATCGTCAGCGCATGGAAGCCGCCGTCGGCCGAACCGCGCGGCCGTGGTTCATTCTGCTCGAAACCGGCTGCCACGCGGCCTGGAGCGGCTCGCCCGGCGAGGTGTCCGTCGAAAGCGTGGCCGTCGCCCTGCCGCCTTTGCGAACCATCGTCACCGGCGTCCGCTCCCCACAATCGGGTGTCGAAACCATCCGGCCCGACGCCCGCCTGCTATTCGTCGCCGGCGCCGGCTGGACCAAGAAGCAAGCCGATGGCCAGCCGCACCCGCGCGAGGCCACAGAGCTGATTCTGGGCTTCTTGAACAAAACCCACGCTTCCCTCGGCGGCAGCAAATCGCTGGTGGATTTGAGCGGCGAAGGCGAAGCCGTCCTGCCCTTCATGACCCACCTGAACCAGATCGGACAGACCGGCGCCTCGCCCCGCCATCCCAAAGGCCTTTCCACCTGCTGCCACGGCGAAGAGCCGCACGTGGTAGGCTGGCGCTTCGTCACCGAACGCCGCGCCGTGAACCTGGACCCCAACTGCGGCTGGGCCCGCGGCAAAGCCGACGTGGTTTACGTGGCCGATGCCTTTGAAGTGATGCGGAAGGTAAACGCGCTGCTGGGGTAGCCTTACTACATTAGGCGGCTATTGTTGCGAAATCCGGACTAAGTCGGCGCCCTCCGCTCTTCCGGCCGATTTCAGGGCTGTCGAGCCCAGGTCCGACATAGCCTGCGCCAGGGCGGAGATGGCCTGAGACTGTTCGGACGACGCCCGGGCAATCTGCTCCACGATTCCATCCACCTGCTGCGCCTTTCCGTTGATTCCGGCGAGCGACTGCGCCACCTGCGCTGCCAGATCCACACCTTGACCGACCGCTGTGATGGATCGCCCGATCAACTCCGAAGTCTGCTTCGCGGCTTCGCCAGCCCGGCCGGCCAGGTTTCGCACTTCATCCGCCACAACCGCAAACCCGGCGCCCGCCTCGCCGGCGCGGGCCGCTTCCACCGCCGCGTTTAACGCGAGGATGTTAGTCTGGAACGCGATCTCGTCAATCACCTTGTTGATCCGCGTAATTTGCTGGCTCGATTCCTGAATGCCATGCATCACCTCGTTCAAGTGCTGAATTTCGGCCACTTGGCTGCCAATCGTCTGGCGGGTTGCATCCGCCAGTTTATTGGCATCGGTTGCATTGTGCGCATTGGACTTCGTTTGCGCCTCGATCTCTGCCATGGTGCTGGTCATTTCTTCGAGGGATGCGGCCAGCCTTGAATGCAGATCGGCCAACTCATTTTGCGCGTGGACGTCGGTTACGATTTCCACATGGCCGAGGCGGTTGCCGGACTGGTCCACGATGTAGGAAGTATCCACTTGCATGCCGCGAGAAGTACCGTTACCCATGTCCTGCATGTAGTTGGTTCGCGAACGGCCGTTGCGGAGGCTCGCAATACCGCACTTGTCCGTGTTGCAGATGTGCGCCTGCCACTCCGAACAGTGCCGGCCTTTGACCTGTTGCCTGGTTCGTTTGAGGAGTTGCTCGGTCGTTTTATTCACGAATACCCAATGCATGTCCAGATCCGTGACCGTAAGAGGTTGCGGAACGGCGTCCAAAGTCCCTTCCAGGAAGGTTGTGTGCCGTTCGATGGCGCGAGCGCTTCGAACGGTGAGCCAACCCAGGCCGCTGCAAAGGAGCAGCGATAGCAGCAGCAAAACCCGACCGCCCGGAAACAAGCAAGCAGAGACAAGTGCGACCATCAACAGGCTGAAACCCGCCACAAGCCGATTCACCATTGAAAGAAAATCCTCCCTGGATTTACTATCGGCAGGCTGGCGTTAGACCTTTAGTGCCATCCTGCCGCGATCTTCAGGATCGGCCGGAGAGCCGGACGGCCGATTAAAAAAAAGCGGCTCCCGATTGCCGAGGCGGCCATGGACGAATCACGGCATGTTCAGGTCTGAAACTGAAGTGTCCCGCCGCCGAAGCTACGGAATATGCTCAATTTCAACCGCCCCCCATTTTTCTCTTAGGTACTCGGCAACCAGGCGGCGGTGACAGTGGTCGGGCTTCTCCTCGCTGCACAGCAGACAACCACCGTCCAGCATGCCGGCGGAAACGGTCTCTTCGATCCGCCGGGACCGCATAAGGTCGAGGAACTGCCGTTGGTAAAGGTCCCAGTCCCCCTTGCGCTTCTTGTAGGCGTCCAGGATGTCGGCCGTTGGCGCCAGGGCGGGGACATGCACGTAATCGATACCGCAGATAGCCTTCGTGAAGTATCGAAGATCCTCTCGTTTGGTAAACCCGGCGAGCTGCGAAATGTTGTTCAACCGGACATCCACGAGCCGTTTTACACCGGCGCCCGTCAGCCGTGTGAAAAACGTCTCCGCGGATTTCTTGGTGAAGCCGATGGTGAAGATCTTCATCCGGCGGCGCTCCTTGCCGCGGCCGCTTCCAACGGAACGCTGTCTCCGGCGTCGTACGCTATGCGCTCCCCTTGACGATGGTATGCGTCGGCCAGCAGATCCTCGGCCGAACGGAACAAATCCTCTTGCGCCAAATTGAGCATTTGAGCCAGGCGATTCAGTGCATCGGCGTGACTCTCCAACCCACCGTTGGCGTGAATATGCTGCACGTCGAGGCCAAGCGCCACCAGGTGCCGCGCAACCAGGATCGTGCGGTGACACTCGAGCGGCTCCTTTTCGGCGCACATCAGGGCAATTCGAAAGCCCTTGCTCATGCCGTCCCGTACCCGCGCAAGGCCGTGCTGGAAAAGTTCGGTGCGCGCCAGTCGGTCGTACTGCACCTTGCCGCTTTCGTAACAAGCCGGATCGGCGCTACGCGCTCCCAGTTCCCGGCCCAGGAAAAGATACCCGATCCCATAATCCGGCAGGATCCTCTTCAGCTCCTCGCAATCGAACTGCGGGTTGAAGCGGCTATAGGGCTTGGACCGCACATCGCAAAGCGCTGTGATCCCATGCAGCGAAAGCAGGCCGATGAACACTTCCCGCGAGTGGTTGGAGTGGCCGACGGTGAAAATGGTCTGCTGCATGTGCTACCTCAATGGTCGCGCACTGAAGATCGCCGCTACAAGCTTATGGCAGCGGTTTTTGTACCTAGTAAACGGTTCGGTCAGGCTGACGCATAGATCGACGCCACTCGACCGGTACTCGCCTTCCTCCGCCGACTGATACGCGTCGATGGCGACGCGGTCCGTCAATGGCAGAGTGTAGAAAACGCCATTGTAGCGGAAGCGGCTCTTGTACGTCCTCTTGGTCTTTCCATCCCAAATTTCTGAGCCGATCTTCACAGTGAACCATTCGGGCCGGATCAACGCCAGAGAGTAGTGCTGGGCAGCGGCTTCCTCCTGACTTATGCAGTCGAAGATTCCAGCATGGGTGCTGTCGCTGTTGATCCAGAGGGTTGTGGGCCGGTCGAGCAATTGCGCCAGCGCGTTCCACGGCAGCTGGCCGCATTTCTTCCACGGGCGCGTGTTGCCGATGACGTGATTCTCAGTCTGATGGTTGCGGGGCGCGGGGTTTTTCAGCGGGACGCCGATAATGTCCAGAAGCTTCGGCACGGTATGGTTCGCATACCTCGATTCCGAATCCCACACTTCGGCAGACTCCCGCTCGCTCACTGGCCGTATCCATTTGCCATAGCCGTTGGCAAGTACTTCCTTGCCCGCAATGCAACTGCCGCCGAGCTTGACCGAGTTCGCCAAACAAACGATTCTCTTGACGTACTGGCCCACGCTAGCCTAGCTCCAAGTCCTGCACTTCATTGTCGCAGTCTTCCATGGCGAGCGCCACGATAGCGAACCGACGGCGGCGAGGCGCGGACTGTGTTCACCAACCGCGGCAGCTTGGGGCGTTTTTCAGCGTTCCGCCACCGCCGGAGCGGCCCAAATCAGCCGCACTCGTTCTATCTCACGGAATAGATCCTCGGCGCGGACGGGCTTAGAGGCATAGCCGTCCATGCCGGCGGATAAACAGCGGTCGCGGTCGCCCGACATGGCGTGAGCTGTCAGCGCAATGATGGGTATGTGGCCGCCGCGCGCCTTCTCTTTTTCGCGAATGGCACGGGTGCAATCGAGTCCGTCCATCACGGGCATCTGCACATCCATTACCACAAGGTCGAAATCTTCGTTCTCGAAGGCGGCCAGAGCCTCATATCCCGAGGCGGCGATTCTCACCAGATGGCCGCGGTTTTCAAGCACGCCGGCGGCGACCATTTGATTGATCGGATTGTCTTCCCAGGATGCGCAGCGGCGGCTCGTGGGGCAGTGAAGCGCCGATGGGAGGCCGCGACGGAGCCGCTTGGCTCATATTGGCTGGCGGTAAGCCGCCGTCCAGTGCAAGCCGGATGGCATCCATGAGATCGGACCGGGTGATCGGCTTGGAAACACGAGCTGCTATGCGCAGTTCCTGGCAGCGCGCCGCATGGCCGTGTTGGCTCGCCGAGGTGAGTATGATAATAGCGGCTTCAGCGAGTTCGGCGCGTTGGCGGATTTCCGCGGCCAGAGTGAATCCATCCGCGCCCGGCATTTGGCTATCGAGCAGAACGAGCTGGAACGCTGCGTGGTTGCGCGCCGCCGCCTCCAGTTCGCGCAGCGCCTGAGCGGCGTCGGGCGCAACCGCGGGCCGGACGCCCACCGCTTCCACCATCTCCGCCAGGATACGGCGGGTCAGGGCGTTGTCGTCTACGATGAGCGTAGGGACCCCGTTAAGTCGGGGCGCTTCCGCTGGGTTCGCCCGCCCCTGTGGCGATAGAGCCGCGCCCTTGATCGTGAAGTGAAAGTTACTACCGCCGCCGGGATGGCTTTCCACCCAGATTTTGCCGCCCATCATTTTCACCAGGCGGGAGGAGATGGTGAGGCCGAGGCCGGTGCCGCCAAACTTGCGGGTGGTGGATTTGTCGCCTTGAGAAAACGCCTGGAATATGGATTCTTGCCGGTCTGGCGGAATGCCGACACCCGTATCCCGCACGGAAAAGTGCAGGCAGACCGTGCCGTCTTCGACACCATCCAATCCCGCGCTTAGCTCGATTTGACCCAGGTGGGTGAATTTGATCGCGTTCCCGATCAGGTTGGTGATCACCTGCCTGAGGCGGTTGGCATCCGCCACGATTTCCTCCGGCACCTCGGGCCGGATGTCGCAGATCAACTCCAGCCCCTTCAGGTCCGCCCTGGATGCCAGCGGTGAAATCACTCTGGCGATATGATTGCGGACGTCGAATGGGAGTGGATCGAGATCGAGCTTACCGGCTTCGATCTTGGAGAAGTCGAGAATGTCGTCGACGACCGTCAGCAGCGCATCGGCGGAGGTTTTGGCGGTTTCGAGGAACTCGCGCTGGTCGCCGGTGAGGCAGGTGTCGAGCGCCAGGTCGATCATGCCCAATACGCCGTTCATCGGCGTGCGGATTTCATGGCTAACGTTGCAAAGACACTGCCCGTGTAATCGGATACGAAGAGCGCGGGGTGCTGGGTATCGATGAAGGGTTGGTAGTAGGTGACGACGGCCCGCAGGAGAACGGGGTAGGCGCGCTTCGCTTCCGGAATGCTCAACTGGTGGGTTGCCCGGGTAGTGGTCAGCGTGGGCAAACCGGCGGTTTGAGTTTGCGCCGCCAGGAATGTGCCCGAAAGGGCGGCCAAAACGAACGCCAGCCCGAGGGCGCGAGGCAGTAACGATGAATTCGTGAACGGCTGGGACCGGCAGTGGCGCACGATACGCACTGGTCCTTATATCGGCTTTTCCTCCAGCGACCTGTAGCCCTGTGCCCGGCTCCTATCGCGCCGGGACACACCGCGGAGCCCGGTAAATTCCGTGCATCTTTATGCAAGGCAAGCGTTTTAGGTCACGCCGTGGCGGCGGCGGTGGCCAGGCCGACCTTGGCCAGGGAGCGCTCCAGCATGGCGGAGGCTTCCAGCTCGGCGACGTGGCTGGCGATCGAGATTTCGGCGATCAGCATGTGGCGCGAACGGTCGAGCATCTTCTTTTCACGGAAGGAGAGCGGCTTCTCGAGATGCAGTTGCAACAGGCTCTTGAAGACCTCCGCCACCTTGAGCAGGTCGCCGCTTTGCATTTTTTCGGAATTCTCCCGGAAACGAACCTTCCAGTCCGACCGAATGGTATACCAACTGCTAGAAAGAAAGGCGAGCATACGGGAGATCTCGCGTTCCTTTGTCACCCGCCGCAGGCCAACGTTATCCACGTTGGAAAACGGCACCAGCACGGTCATGCCGCCGCAACCGAGGCGCAGCAGGTAGAATTTTTCCGGGACTGAGCCAAAGGGCCGGATACTGATATTCTCGATGGTCCCAACTCCCTGGTTCGGATAGACAACTTTGTCGCCGATCTCGAATGTCATGCCCTACCCCTCCACAGCCACCGTCCTCAAGTGCTCCAAGAACCTGGCGTAGCAACTCTTGAATGGTACGCTGGGTACTTTCGATGTGTCAAGAGGATTGTGGCCCCATTCGCCCTATTTGGCGGGGGTTTTTGCGGAGGGCCGGTCAGAACATGGCAGGTAGGGCAGGGCGGATGGGAGAACAGGGGAAGCTGAAGCCCAGCCACATTACACCCCGCGATGGTGGCAACCCATCGGGACCTGGCAGGGGAACAGCGCGCTGGGCGCCAGGACTTAATCGCCTTCGGCGGCGGAAACCTCCTTGCCATCTTCCACCGCAATGCCTCGCTCCGCCAGCAGCAGTCGCCGCAGGGTGCGCAAGTCATTTAGAATCCGTCGGCTGGCGGCAATATGAAGGTTCAGCTTGGCAAGGTTGTAGGAAACCAGCAGCAGAGCTTCTTTGCGGCGATCGGCCCGGTCGCCTTCGGCGAGGGCGATTTCGGACTCGACGTCCCGCCGCGCTTCGCTGAGCGCATCCGCCAAGAGGGCCACATACTCATGAGAGCCCTCGATGTTGTCGAATGGCGTCTCGGCCTGACGATCCACGATCATGCCTTTCTCCCCCGCTTCGGAGTGGGGCGTCGACAACTGAAATTAGGGACGCACTTATTCTCTCACACTCGGGGTGTACAGTGACAAGTGGAGAAACGCTCCGGGAAATGCCGCAGAACCTATGGAAAGCCGTAGTGGTGGACGATGAAGAACTGGCGCGGGCGTTCCTGGAGGAGATGCTCCGGCGGCACGCCGACGTGGCCGTAGCCGCCGAGTGCGCCAACGGGTTCGAAGCGGTGAAGGCCATCGGCGAAACCAAGCCGGACTTGATCTTCCTCGACATTCAGATGCCGAAGCTGGACGGCTTCGAGGTGCTGGAACTGATCGAACCGGGCCCGGCCGTGATCTGCGTGACGGCCTATGACCAGTACGCCATGCGCGCTTTCGACGCGCACGCGGTGGATTACCTGCTGAAACCGTTCAGCGCGGAGCGTTTCGACACGGCCCTGGAGCGGGCGCGCCGGCGGCTGCGGGAGAGCCGGCCGCCGGCCGCGGCAGTGGCGCTTCGGCCGCCGGAATCGAAGCTGGAGCGGATCGTGGTGCGCGACGGCGCGCGGATACACATCATTCCTCTGGATAAGCTGGACTACGCCGAGGCGCAGGACGATTACATCGCATTGCACTCGGCCGGGAAGAGTTACCTGAAGCAGCAGACCATCGCGCAGCTCGAAGCACAGCTCGATCCGTTGTGTTTTGTGCGGATTCATCGGTCCTGCCTGGTGAACCTGGAGCGAGTGACGCGGATCGAGCCCTACGGCAAGGAGAGCCGCCTGGCGACGCTGGCGGACGGGACACGGCTGCCGGTGAGCCGCTCCGGGTACGGGCGGCTGCTGGCGGCGATGGAAGGGGCTGGGAGCGGGGAATAGCCGGGGCACGTGGCCCACCCATGGCGCTAGGGCTTGGAGATGAGCTGGCCGATGGCGGAGACGAGCTGGTCGATGCGTTCGCCGAGCCGCTTGTCTTCGGCGCGGGATTCGCCGGCAAGTTGTTCGATGCGGTCGCCGAGCTCTTCGATGCGGATTCGGGTCTCTACCGCGAGTTCGGCGACGTGATTGCGGAGAGTGTTCAAGCCGGTGGCGAGGTCGTTAATCTGGCGCTGGTTGTCGCGCCAGAGGGCTTTATACTCCTCACGGTCCTTGCGGCGCTCCTCGGCAATGCCGGCGGTGACGTGCTCGATGCGCTCAAATCGTTCATCCGAGGTCATTGGAGTCGGCGTCCTATACCGATTATCTCACTACGCCGCCCCACCCACCGGTCCGGCGGGCGCGACCAGCCGCTCCCCGTATAATAGAAGCGCCCTTGGGAACGTCGCTTGCTTTACCATGGAAGTTCGACCTCTTTAGAAGCTCATGAAAACTCGCGTCTTCTCCGGCATGCAACCCTCCGGAAATTTACATATCGGCAATTATTTGGGAGCGCTGCGGAACTGGGTGCGGATCCAGCACGATTACGAGTGCATTTTTTGCATCGTGGATCTGCACGCCATCACGCTCTACCAGGACCCGGCGGAGCTCCGCGCCAAGATCGAGGAAATCGCGGCGCTGTACCTGGCGGCGGGCATCGATCCCAAGGCCTGCGCCATCATGGTGCAGTCGGCGGTGCCGGCGCACGCCGAACTGGCCTGGATGCTGACCTGCGTCACACCGGTGGGCTGGCTGGAGCGGATGACGCAGTACAAGGCCAAGGGCGCCAAGCAGGAATCGGTGAGCGACGGCCTGCTGCAATACCCGGTGCTGATGGCCGCCGACATCCTCTTGTACCAGGCCGGCATCGTTCCGGTGGGCGAAGACCAGGCGCAGCACCTGGAGCTGACGCGCGATATCGCGCAGCGGTTCAACTCGCTTTATGGCGACACGTTCGTGGTGCCCGGCACCAGTCTTCCGGCGGTGGGAGCGCGGGTGATGGGCCTGGACGATCCCACCCAGAAGATGAGCAAGTCGGCCGGCGCCGCGGGCCATGCAGTGGCGCTGCTCGATTCGCCCGACAAGATCCGCAAGACGATCATTCGCGCCACCACAGACTCCAACCCGGCGGTGGATTTCGAGACCGCGGGCGCGGGGGTGCTCAACCTGCTGACCATCTACCAGGCGTTCGCCGGCACCTCCGACGAGGAGATGAAAGCGCGCTTCACGGGGATGCGCTACGGCGAGTTGAAGAAGCAGGTGACGGACATGGTGGTGGCGAGTCTCGGGCCGTTCCAGCAACGCTACCGCGAGATTACCGGCGATCCGGGTTATCTGCGAGAAGTGCTGACAGAGGGCGCCGGGCGGGTAGCTCCGATCGCCAACGATACCGTGGGGCTGGTGAAGGAACGGATGGGATTGTTCCGTTAGGCACCGGTCTTCTCGAGTCCGCGAATGGCGCCCAACGAACCTTCGATGCCAAAAGCGATTTCGGCAACGTGAACTCCGACTTCGCCGGACTGGAGAAGCGCACTTGGTGGCTCATCGTCAAGGACGCACGCAGTCGGGGCGCGGCGTGAAACCGGGGCCCCAAGGGGCAGGTCCCGTTACGGCTGCGAAATCACCGCCAGAAAGCCGTCGCTGTATCCGCCCTGGTAGGCAGCCTGGTACGCCGAGCCGCTGGTGGTAAATTCGCCGCCCGTATAGCCGCCTACGTAGACGCGCCCATCCGACCCCACCACGATGCTGTAGCCGTTATTGATGGTCGCTCCTCCCAGGAAGGTGGACCAGACGATTCCCGCGCTGCCCGCCACGTGCGGCTTGATCTTGGTGACGAAAACATCGATGCCATTGCCCCAGGTGGGTTGCACCGTGTCGGCGGTGATCGGGAAATTCGTGGAGAGAGTATAGCCGGTCACGTAAATATAGCCGGAAGGGTCGGTGGTCACGGCGTAGCCCACTTCTCCGTCGGCGCCGCCCAGGTACGTGGAATACAAAACGAACTGGGAGTGGGTGTAGTTCAGCACCGACACGAAAACGTCGCCGTTGCCCTCATAAGTGGGCTGCGCCGCATCGGCGGTAACCGGAAAGTCGGACGACAGGGTATAGCCGGTGACCACGATGTTTCCCGCCGAATCGAGCGTCAGGCCGCGAACCATATCGTTCTGGGTACCGCCCAGATAGGTGGTATAGAGCAGCGAATTGACGCCCACCTGGTTCAAATCCATCACTCCCACAACTACGTCGAAAGCGCCCGCCAGGTTAGGTTGATATTGATAACCCGCCGCGGGGAACATAGTGGAATCGCTGCTGCAGGCGAAATACACCAGGCCGCTCTTATCGACCGCGATGCCGCGGCCGTCGTCCACTAACTCGCCGCCCATATAGCTGCCGTAGGTCAAGGCACCGGTGTTGGGGTTGATCTGCGCGATATAGGCGTCTTCGAGCCCATAGATCACGCCGGCGTAGGCGTTGGCGGTGACCGGCCAGTCGGTGGACTGGGTGGTGCCTACCACGTACATGTTGCCGCCGGAATCGTACGCCACGCCATTGGCGCTCTCCGTGCCGGTGGTGCCGCCCAGGAACGACGAGAAGATCAGCCCCGTACTGCCGCTGATCTCGGGATTCAAAACCAGCACAAAGCCGTCCGTATAGGTGGACGCACCGACCGTATCGAACGCATTGGTGGTCATCGGGAAACCGGGTGAGGTGGTACTGCCGACGACATACATATTCTGGGCGGGGTCGACGGCCATGGCCAGCGGAATATCGTTGCCTGAGCCACCGATGTAAGTCAGGTAAGTGACGCCGTAGGCTTCGCCCGGAGCGTTGTTCACGATCGCCAGGAATATATCCAGCTCGCCCGCGTTGGCGCTGTCATAGGTTTCGTTGGTGGCCACCAGATCGGACGTGCCGGTGGAGCCGGCGACATAGAGATTGCCCTGGTTATCGGTCTGGATAGCGTTGATGGTATCGGCCCCCGCGCCGCCCATATAAGTGGAGTAGGCCAGCACCGGGTCCACCACCAGCGTCCGTGCCGGGTCGTAGCGATCGAGACGCAGCCCCACCGTATGGCGGCCCAGCAGCACGTAGCCGCCCCGGATTTCGGTGCGGGCCGCGCCGGCCGGATCCCGCTGATAGATCACCGGGCGCTTCTCGACCACGGTGCCCTCGCCGCCGTTGA